>NZ_RCUA01000015.1 GCF_003731635.1 Marisediminitalea oceani
CAAATTAATGTTCAACATGACTTTATTGATGTGATATTTCTGACTGTGAGTGCAGTCCTTTCTGGAGCAGAGGGTTGGAGCGATATAGAAGTGTTTGGTCGAGATAAACTTGATTGGTTGCGCCAATACCGTCCCTTTGAAAACGGCATTCCTGTTGACGATACCATTGCCCGAATTGTTCGAGTAATATGCCCTGAACAATTAAATAAAGCCTTTATGAATTGGGTGAATGAAGTGCGTGTTGAAACGGGTAAGCCTCAAATTGCCATCGACGGTAAGACACTTCGTCATTCCTACGATGGCGATAAGCAAACGGCATTACATAGCATTACCGCCTGGAGCAAAGATGCAGGTTTAGTGCTTGCGCAACTGAAGTCATCGGGCAAGAAAAATGAGAATGCTTCGGTATTGGACCTACTCGACACGCTTAATATTAAAGGCGCTCTTATCAGTGCAGATGCCATGAACTCTCAGAAAAAGATAGTCGAGAAAATCAGCTCGGAGAACGCAGATTATGTGCTCTGCATCAAAAACAACCACAAACAACTACGCGATGAAATTGCCGCCTATTTCCATAAGGTAGAGAGGGATAATCCCGCTTGGATTGCCTGTAATGAACAGACTGATTCTGGCCATGGACGAATTGAAGTACGCCGGTGCCAGCAACTAAGAGTCAGTGAGTGGATAAGTGAAGCACAGCACTGGAAAGGTATACGCAGTGTTATCAAAATAGAGCGAGAGCGCCACCTTAAAGACAAAGAGGTGAGCACTGAAACGCAATATTACATCAGTTCACTGGATATTGACCCCGTTGCGGTCAACCAGGCTATCCGAGCACACTGGGAAGTCGAAAATAAAGTCCACTGGGTGTTAGACGTGACGTTCAAAGAAGATGATAGCCGAATACGCAAAGAGGACGGAGCGGAAAATGTCGGAGTGATTAGGCGGTTTTGTTTGAATATGGCTCGTTTACACCCCAAGAAAGCCAGCATGAGAAGCAAACTCAAAATGGCTGGCTGGGCCGATGAATTCAGAGCAGAGCTTATTTTTGGGTAAAAGTATGCGGTTGCCCTGCCACAGGGCAGACAACGACACTTTCAAATAAGCAAGCCGTTGCTGCTCCGAAAGCAAAGCGAGCTTCGCTTGCTCGGCAGCGGCCTGTGCCCGTTTGACTTCCGCCTCGGGTGTCGCTCCCGCCGTAGCCCGCTTTTTCACAATGCGTAAGCTCTCGCTCGCCAACTGGGCGGCCTCGCCAGCCAGGGTGACCTGCTCCTGTGCCGCTAGCACATCGACGTAACGGCGGGTGACTTCGCCCAATAAGGCCAAGGATTCCACCTGTCGGCTGGCATTGAGCACCGACCGACTGTGGGAGATTACGCCTTGCCGTGCCGCGCGCTTATCCCCCATTTCGATGACCGAAGACAGCGCAATGGTGAGTTCAGCACCACCTGCGCCGCTGAAGTCCCCAGTGCCCCCGACATTTTCAGCGTCAAATCCCAGCTCATACGCCGGTCTTAACCCGGCTGTTTCGGCCTGCCCTTGAAGGGCTGCGTAGCGGTAGGGAAAAACTTTCAAAGACGGGTTTTGTGACAGGGAGCGCTGCACCGCATTGGTCAGCGTGATCGTTGAGTCCCCAGGCTCGGCGCTAAGCCCCGACGAAGAAATGAAAAATAATAAACTGAACAGAATACATCGGCTTTTGATATTCCTCCGCCCCAAAGCGCCAGAACCCGGCGCAGTACGTATTGATAGCATATGGTAGATCCTACTTATTTAAGATAATTCAAACCGCGCGTTGCAACGATAACGGCAACACAGAAAAAACATAATCGGTAAAATCAGGCGATTGGAGGGCGGTACAGCGACGAGGATGGGGCCTCGGGAATGAGGGCTTGAGAGTCGTTATGCAACGAATGTTTATGCAAAAAGTTGGGGTGAGTCAGGTTACCGGATAAATAGACATGGCAATGGCAGCCATGGTGATGGCAATGAAACAGGCAGTCAGTGGACATATTCTGATCAGTGGGATCAGTAGCGGTCGAGCTATCCAGTACTCCCGATGATGAGCCATCGATGAAATCAGAGGAATAAGGGGCTGTATCCGAATAATTAATGGGATGCACGTCAGCCATAGCTGTCACTGATTGCAGTGCAATCAAGAGTAACAGCAGATAAGACAGTGCTTTTCGACTCATAAACCGAACATAACCCCAATGAAATGGAATAAACTGCGAAGCAGTCCACCCTTGATTACGGATTCAATCCCCGATTGTCCCAGCGCCTTTCGTTTACCTGTTATCCGCTTATCAAAGCGAGCCAGGTCGAGGATTTCCCAGGTTGTTTCCCACAATTATCTCCTTGATATGAATTCCCTCACCGCCAGAGCAATGAGAGAACGTTTTGGTTTAAGAGCGTGAGAGCAACTCTTGTTTTATTTTTTGATATGTTTCTTCGTCAATATCGCCTCTGGCGTAACGCTCCTTTAAAAGCTCAAGGCTGTTAACTGGTTTATTACTGTTGATTTGTTGGGATTTATTTTTCAGTAACAACTGAACTAATTTAACCAAGGCTAATATGATGACAGTCCATAGTAATAACGAAAATATCATGCCAAACGGTCCCGGAAAAAAAAGCCCAAAATCACACCAACCATTGCCCCAATAGCCGGAAGAGTGCATAGCGTTCATATTATTCACCTTAATAATGTTGTGATTGGCTACCCATCATATTTTGCATATTGGCAGACATTTGTTGCATCAATATCAAGTATTGCTCCTGTTGTGCCGGTGTTAATAGCTGATAGGCCTGGTGACGGGCTTTTAACATAGTAAGCATATTTTCGCTCATCACCCCTTGGCGCTTTGCGAGCATTGCTCTGGCTTTAGCTTCATCAAAGGTGGGTGCCGTGGTTAATGCCTGACATTCCGCCATATATGCTGGCATATTGGCCATCATCACTTGCCTGCCCGCCATTGCTTGGGTCATAATAGCCTGGATCTCTTGCTGTTGCTTAGTGCTTAGATCCAGCTGGAAGAACATTCCCATCATCATGTTGCCGCCCATCATGTTGCCGCCCATCATGTTGCCACCCATCATGTTGCCACCCATCATGTTGCCACCCATCATGTTGCCACCCATCATGTTGCCATTCATCCCCCTGCAACCTTGCATCATGTTGCCCTGCATATTGCCATGTGCCAGTGCTAATGAGGCGGCTCCAAAAGTAAGACCGAGGGTTAAGGCTGCTGTTGTCAATTTGTTAGTTTTCATCTTTTACTCCACTTTTTAAATAAATTTTATTGGCGAGTTATCAAAAAAAGACCATTGCTTGTTGTTCATATTGTGCTCGGCTCAGGACTTGAGCTGCAAGATACGGCGCGCACCATTCAACACAATCAAACCGATGATAAGGCCAATCACCAAGTCTGGATAACGTGAGCCCGTCCAGGCCACCAATCCACTGGCAAGGATCACCCCTAGATTGGCAATCACGTCATTGGCGGAGAAAATCCAGCTGGCTTTCATATGGGCGCCGCTATCCCGGCTTTTGGCAATCAACAGCAGACAGGTCACATTGGCCGCCAAGGCAACAAGCCCGAAGCTCATCATCAAAGTGGAAACCGGTTCACTACCCAATACTAATCGCCTTACCACCTCGCCCAAAGCGCCCAAGGCGAGAATGATCTGAAGCCAACCGGAAAAATGGGCTGCACGCAACTTCATCCGCACACTGTGCCCTACGGCATACAGCGCCACGCCGTAGACGGCGGCATCAGCGAACATATCCAGGGAGTCCGCAATCAAACCAGTGGATTGGGCCCACCAGCCGACAGTAATTTCAATGACAAACATGATGCCATTGATTGCCAGTAGCCACTTGAGAATGCCAGCTTCTCTTTCTGCCTCCTGTTTTGCAGACGCCTGCGCACGGGCGATGGACTCGCTGGCGACGGGCATTGTACTGACAAGTCTCGCGCCCAGACCGACTGATTGCATTCTTTTTTTAATAAGGTCAGCGTTATCACCATGGTAGACACTCACCTTGCGCTTGGGGGTATCGAATTCCAATGTGACTTTAGGATGCACACTGTCCAACGCCATACGGATCATGCCTTCCTCTGAAGGACAGTCCATCTTGGGGACATGATACTCACTAACAAAGCCGCCATGAGAAGCGTCGTGTACTTCGGCAATTTGGGGAGTGTTCTCCGTCGCGTTATTTTGGCAATTGCCACCGCATGTGGTCGTCATAAAAAACCCTTGTTCTATCCAAGGTGGGCAGTTTAAACTCTATAGTTACTATAGAGTCAAGCACAGAGATTGAATAAATGAAGATTGGCGAGCTGGCAAAAAAGACGGATTGCTCGGTGCAAACTATCCGTTACTATGAAAAAGAACAGTTGCTGTGCACGACACAGCGTAGTGACGGCAATTTTCGACTTTACGATGAAGCTGCTGTCGAACAGCTGCTATTTATCAAGCTCTGCCGTAACCTGGATCTCAGTTTGTCCGAGATCCGCCAGCTACTCACATTAAAACGCTCACCGGGTGCGCAATGTGATCAAGTCAATCGCATGATGGATACGCACATTCAACAAGTGGAAACGCGCATTCAGGAGCTGGTTCAGCTGCGCGAGCATTTGAAAGTACTTCGCCGCAGCTGCTCCAGTGGAAGGACGATCGAACAGTGCGGCATCTTGCAAACGTTAACCACTAATCAGCATCAGAAGCGGTAACACTTACGCGCTTGAAATCGGACGCCTGTGTTATCGGCGGTGATGTTGCGCGTTTTGATTTGGATAGTATTAAAAATACCAGGTAAACCAGAAGTACCGAAAGTTGCGCAAGCACGCCTTGCCAGGTGGATTTGACGCCAATCCAGTCAATCTCAAAACTCACAGGTAATGGCGTCATACCGATGATGGCCGCCTCCTGTAATGCCGACACAGCTTTGCCCATCAGGACAAATGCCAGCGCTAGCAGCAAGTAGGTGGTGGCTGAAAAGAATTTGGCGATCGGCAGCTTGACGGAAAAGCGAATCAACACCCACGCCAATATGGCTAACAGCAACAAACCGAGCGCAAAGCCACCACCAACAGAAGAATATTGGGTTGATACCGCCTGCGTTAACAGCGATTGATAAAATAATACGGTTTCAAACACCTCCCGGTAAACCGCCACAAATGCCAACGCCACCAGCCCCCACAAGGTGCCAGACTTAAGTTGGGTATCGACATGTTGCTGAATGTAGGCTTGCCATTGTGCAGCCTGGGTTTTGCTATGCATCCAGATCCCAACATAGAGCAGTACCAACGCGGCCAATAAAGCGGCAATTCCCTCCATGATTTCACGATTGGCACCACTGATCGTGATCAACGATTGAGCGGCGATCCAGGTGGCACCACCGGCAAGTAATGCCGCAATCCAGCCTATGTGGACATATTTAAGCGCATCCCGACGCCCGGTTCTTATCAAAACCGTCGTTAAGGCAATGATAACCAGCAATGCCTCCAGGCCTTCGCGCAACAATATGACCAGACTAGCAGTGAATAAAGTTCCTTCGGACAAGGTGGACTCTGATAACAAACGTTGTGCGTCATCCAACAAATGCCGCGTCTCCGCCATTAGCGCACCCAATTCTCCGTTTACGTCGGGGCGGCTGGTCAATTGTCGTAGTGCCATCATGTTGGACTCGATGGATTGGCGCAGTGCTTTGTCATGCGCATCGAGGCTGTTTTCAATCAGTTCAAAACCGTCCAGATAAGCACTGACGGCGAGTTCACTTGCGGTTGAAAAATCTCCCTTCTGATGCGCTTTTTGGGCGGCTTGAAGTCGATTCCATGTGATTGCCAAGGGATCTTGGGATGCCTTGAATAATGCCGAGGGGTTAGCGCGTAAACTCTCCAAAGCTTGTAGGGTTATATCAGGGCGTGCTGCTGCCAGTTGCAGTGGGTTGTGATTAATCAGCTGCAGTTTGGTAATATTCAAATCATTGTGAGTAGGTTCGCTGGATTGAAAAGCGAGTCCACCGACATAGAATGCCATTGACCAACGCTCTTGCTCCGTTAGTTGTTGAAAAGATGGCATGGCGGTGTCGTCAATGCCATTGGTAATGGCGTCGTATAAACCCAAAATTGATCGATTTAATGCCCGCTCTTTATCGGTAAAGTCCGTGGGTGCGGGATCGAGTTGTGCTGCCAGCACTCCGTCACCTTGACCAGATACTCCATGGCAAGATCCGCAGTTAGTCTCAAATACCGGCCGGATTTTTTCTTGAGGTAATATCCGTTCCGGCAGGGATAAATGTGGCATCAATCCCAACAATGTGCCGCGTAGGCTGGCACTCATTTGACGGATCTCATCAACACCTTTCTTATCATGGATGGCCCTCTGCAATGCCATTGCTTGCACTGCGAGTGACTCTGCATCAGCAGTGGCGGCCAGCGAGCTCTTGCTAACAATCAGTTGTGAAAACTCCACCATCTCCTGATATTCATTGTCATTAATTACCTGACCGTTTTTCACCGCTTCGGCATAATCAACGCCTATGTATTCAGCGAGCTGTGCCAGTTGCCGGAGTTGAGTAACGTTGTCTGGGATCTCAGCTTCATTCGCCCCGGCAGATAGAGAAAGTGGCAGCATCAGAAATATGATGGCATGAAGGGTGGCTCGTTTCAGGCGTTGCAATCTGCAATCAAACATCTCGGTGTTCTCTTATTCATGAATCGCTAATGATTATTGATCGCAATTGTAAACTCTATAGCCGCTATAGAGTCAAGAGAAGTAAAAATTACAGTCGGTTGGAAACCGTTTTGATAGAGAGGCCTTCCCAAGGCTCGCTCCTTAATCTTACAGAGATCATTGAAGGTGGATTGATACTGGAAAATCATCGACTTAACCGGGTGAGTGACATGCAGATTTGCGAGGTCCACTTAACCGCCGCAACAGGTTCCTGTGTCTTTATTGCCCTGTGACAACTGTATCGGCGGGCATGGTACCGAGCCATAGGAACAGTAGACACAGCAGTCACCGAGCTTCGGCTTCAATAAAACATGGCACTGCTCACACTCGTAGAACCACTGACACGCGTCGGTGGGCATGGATTCTGTTTTTTTATGGCCGCATTCGGGACAAGTCAGCACTGACTGCAAAATCACCTCTGGCATCATGGTGTTTCCGTTTTCACGATGGTCGATGGATAACCGGCATGGGTGGTCGCTTCGACCAATCTGTCAGCGTTGGTCAGGGAATCCTCAAAGGTTACTACGGCTTGCTTATGCTCATAACTGACCTCGGCTTTTGTTACGCCTTGGACCTTGGTGAGTGCCTTTTTGACCGTGATCGGGCACATGGCACAGTTCATGGTTGGCAGATCCAGCGTGATGGTTTGTGGCTTGGCCCAGGCCGAGAAGCTGGCGATGGTGAATACGAGACCGAGAATGATTTTCTGCATGGTTAGCTCCAGAGTGTTCATGCGAACAGAGGAATCCAGTAGGTGCTGGTGACGAGCACCAGCGCCACGATTGCAGCGATCCAGAAAACCATTTGCCGCCGTTTCCGAGTTTGCGGCACAGCGCAGACGGTTCCCGGTTCACAGGTATCGACCGGTCGATAAACCTGCCAGCCAGCCCAACCGAGCAACAACATAACAAGCATGATGAATACGGGACGGTAGGGCTCCAATACAGTCAGGTTACCGATCCAGGCCCCGCTGATACCCAGTGACAGGAGCACAAAAGGCCCAACACAACACAGGCTGGCGACGGTGGCAGCGGTAATGCCACCGATGATAGGTAGCCTTGTGTTGGTGAATGACTCTTTTCCTGCCATCGCCGACTCCACTTTATTGACCTAGTGAAATCAGTGTAAGTCCCGTACCAAGGTACGGAGTCAAGTCCAATGCCTTTTATTGACGAGGAGCAGGTTGGAGGGATTCAACAATAGGACATGCCGCATTGTCAGGATTGGTCCGGCACTGTGTGACGAGCTCTTCCAACACCTGTTGCAGGCGGTGTAGATCGTTAATTTTTTCACGCACGCTGGCCAGCTTTGCTTCGGCCAGCTCCTGGACTTCCGAGCAATGCGACTCGCCCAATGACAGCAGGTTGTTGATCTCCTCCAGCGTAAAACCCAGTTTCTGGGCGCGTTTGATGAATAAAATCCGAGCCAAGGTTGCGTTTGGGTAGGTACGGTATCCCTCTGCGGGTTTGGGTGGTTGACGGATCAAACCACGGCGTTCGTAGTAGCGGATGGTTTCGACGTTGACACCTGCTGTCTTGGCCAGCTGGCCAATGGTGTGGTTTTCGTTCATGACCAGAGCGCTCCCAGCGGGACAGCAAAGAGATTGTCACCAAAAGCCGTCGTATGATCGCCATCGTAGAGCAGGACACCGATTTTAAAGCGCTTGCCGGCCACACTTTGAAAGCGTTTCAAGCCGGTAAAATCTTTCGTGCTCAAGGTTGCCGCCGCTTTGACTTCAATGGCAAAACAATCGCCCATGGCGTTTTCAATGATCACATCGACCTCCACCTTGTCCTTGTCACGGTAGTGGTAGAAGTTCAAGGGCTCCTCGATCCACACCGCCTGTTTGCGCAATTCGTTGTAGACGAAGGATTCCAGCACCAACCCAAAATCACCTGGCTGTTTCAGCAGGCCCTCCCGATTGAGGCCCCGCACGGCGCACATCATGCCGGTATCGACCGAGTGCAGTTTGGGTGTTTTCACCAGGCGCTTATATTCGTTGGAATGCCAGGCCGGCAGCTGTTCCACCAAAAACAACTGCTCCAACAACGCCATGTATTTTTTGATGGTCAGTCGATCCAGCCCAAGTTTAGCGCCCAGTTCGGTCAGGTTAACCAGTTTCCCCGCATAAAAGGAGGTGAGTTTGAGTAACTTGGCCATCAGATCGGGGTGATCGATATGGGTCAGATCGCGGATATCCCGCTGGATCAATGTACTGACGTACTGTTGATACCAAGCGGTGCTTCCCCGCTCATTGGCACGTTGCAGAGGCTCGGGGAAACACCCCGTAATCAACCGTTGCAGTAGATGATCCCGCACACGAATGTCCTGAGCCGAAGGCGCTTCCTGGTTCAGTAGTTTGCTTAAAAAGCTGGGGGGTCGTCCATGGATCTCACATTCGGAAAGCGTTGTCAGGCGAACCGACTCCATCCGGCCGGCCAGGGAATCCGATAGCCGGGGCAATAACAAGGCATTGGCAGAACCCGTCAGGAGAAAGCGACCTGCCGTGCGTTGTTCATCCACAGCCTGCTTGATGGAGACGAACAGTTCAGGCAGGCGCTGAACCTCATCGAGCGCAATTCGTTTCGGTGGCAGATTACGGATGAACCCGACGGGATCAGCTTGTGCAATTTCGAATTGGGCCTGATCGTCCAGGGTAATGTATTCCCAGTTTTCAGCGCCCATCTCACCAATCAGCGCCTTCACCAGAGTGGTTTTACCGACTTGGCGCGGCCCCATCACAAAGACCACCGGGGTGTCGCTCAGCGCTTCTTTGACATTGATTTCAGAATAACGTGGGTACATAAAATAAGCGCTCGGCTAATTGATGGTTGAAATTCGTCTATTCGTTATTTTATTATCGTCTATTCGTGATTACAATGCCGTCTGATTGTTAGATACGACAATAGCGACTCACGAATGTAAAAAATCAATAAAAACAACGCTATAGGAATAGTTGGCGTGACTGAGCCCAAGTGAGAACTCATGACAGCCAAAGAGCAGTTCTTAACCAACCAGCAGCGAAACCAGCCGTTAATGCTGCCACAACGATTTTCCGACGAAGAAATGGTTCGCGATTGGACGCTGAGCCGACGCGATTGCCAGGTGGTCAACAAGTACCGTAAGCAATACCGTCTGGGATTTGCTATCCAACTGTGCGCCATGCGTCTCTATGGCCGGTTTCTTAACCAACTCCATGATCTATCCCCCCGGGTAATCAGCTACCTGAGCAGTCAACTCGACCTCCCGCCCACGCTAACCGTGGACGTGCCCGAGCGGGAAGCGACACTATTGGAGCATCGGAACAACATCCTCAAGTATCTGGGCTTTCAGCGGTTTGATGACAAAGCGGAAGCGGATCTGGACCGCTGGATTGAAGAATATGCTCGCCAGGGGCTGCTGCCGGATGAACTTTTTCACCGGGCAGAGCGCTACCTGCTGCTGAACCGTATTGTATTACCCGGGCCCTCGACCATCGAACGGCAGATCATCCGTATTTGTAACCAGGTTCACACTCAGCTTTTTGAGCAGGTGTTTGATCAGATGTCCCCTGAACTGCGCGGTGCCATCGACGTTCTGTTGCAAACCACAGACGGTAATCAGCGAACCTACTTCAACCAACTCAAAGAGTATCCACCGGCCGCCAAAATCTCATCACTGAAACGCTATTTGGAGCGCTATGACAATCTGGTGGCCACCGGCGTTAATGAATTCGAGGAAAAGGTCATTGATACCGCTTTTCTTCACTACCTGTATCGACTGACCAAGCGCTACAGCGCCAAGGACATGAAACGCTTCAAAGACCACAAGCGCTATGCCCTGATGGTGTGCTTCCTGTTAGAATCCCGCAAGATTCTGCTGGATAACCTGGTCAAAATGCACGATCAGTACATGACGGAACTGTGCCGACAAACCAGAAACAGTCACGACAAAAAGCACAAGGAATTCCGCAAACGCCAGAAGAAAGCTATCGACGCCGTGCTCGATACCACGCATGTTTTGCTGGAATGGCCGGATGAACAGCCGTTGTACAAGAATGACTTATGGCAGCGTATTGACGAGAAACACTTGCTAGCCTCCATTGACGACCTGCACATTTTTAAACGCCTGGAAGAATGCGGCTACTGCGATTTGTTGCTGACCCGTTACCCCAGTTTACGAAAGTATTTTTCCGACTTTATACGGTTACCGTTTGAAGTGGCGAAAGGTTCTGGGCCACTGATAAAAGCCATCCAGTTCGTCCGGCAGTTGGATGACGGCGATCTGAAAAAACTGCCGGAGAATACACCGACTGCGTTCATTCCCCGCGAGCTGCGTCGCAGCCTTAAAGATCAAGCCGGCAACATCAATCGCAATGTTTGGGAAATGGGCCTTGCTCTCGCGATGAAAGATGCGTTGCGTTCCGGCGATTTGTATTTACCACAGAGCAAACAGCATGTGTCGTTCTGGGATCTGACCTTGAACGAGCCCAACTGGGATGAAACCAAACACACCGTCTATACCGAGCTACAGCAGCCTTTGCAACACGAAGTGCGTTCCGCCATTTCAACCCAGTTCCACGAAGCGGTGTCAGCAGCGCAAAAGCGTTTTGGACTGGATAATTTCGCCGAGATACACAATGGCCGGCTGAAACTCAAGCGTGACGACAAGCTGGACGTACCGGATAAAGTCAACCAACTGCAAAAGGTGATCGATGCGCATATGCCCAGCATACGCATCGAGCAATTGCTGATGGAGGTGGATCAAATGACGCATTACAGTCGTCACTTTGTCCCTATCCAACATCACCAGTCACGGCCCAAAAACTTTTACAAAAGCCTGATGGCTGCCATTATTTCACAAGCCACAAACCTGGGCGTCGTGTCCATGAGTAACAGCGTCAATGGCGTTACTGTCGATATGCTAAGGCATATCCTGCAATACTATATTCGCGAAGAAACCCTGATCAACGCCAGTGCTGAAATTGTGAATCAACACCATGAGCTGCCGTTGAGTGCGGTGTATGGCTCCGGTACATTGTCCTCTTCAGATGCGCAACGCTTTAAAATCCGCGCCGACAGCCTGTTGGCTTCATACTATCCCCGCTATTACGGCTACTATGAAAAAGCCATCGGGATCTACACCCACGTATCCGATCAATATTCCGTGTTCAGCACCAAGATCATTTCCTGTAGCCCTCGTGAAGCCCTGTATGTTCTGGACGGTCTGCTGGAAAACAACACAATTCTGAAAATCCGAGAGCACACCACCGATACGCATGGGTACACTGAAATCGTCTTCGCCCTCTGTCATTTGCTCGGCTTCTACTTTATGCCACGCATTCGGGATCTGAAGGATCAGCAGCTATACCGTATCGACAAATCCGTCGATTACGGTGACCTCAACCATTTACTCACGAAAACAGCTGATTTGGCGATTATTGAGGAGCAATGGGAATACATGATGCGGGTGGTCATTTCTCTGAAACAAAAAACTGCGCCAAACCGTCCAGCGGCAACTGAATAAAGGGGAATACCGGCACAAACTGCCGCGCTGGATATTCTTTGCGGACCAGGGTGAATTCACCACTGGGGACTATGAGGAAATCATGAACAAGGCCAGCAGCCTCAGCTTTGTATCCAATGCCATTCTGTACTGGAACACGATCAAGATAAATGACGTGGTTGAGCAGCTCCGGCAGCAGGGGGAGGATATCGACGACAAGACCTTATCCCATATCTCGTTATTGCCCTATAAGCATGTGTTGCCCAATGGTACGTACTTTATTGAAGATGAGGGGAAGGGGTGATTATTCGGAAACCTACGGTTACGCGGAGGGCCTGGGAGTCAAAACCGTAGGTTTTCGTTCAAATGCCCCCGCTGGTCCTAAATGGCTTTCCGGAGTACGCCAGCGGTTAGCGCGCGCTGCGGATTTGTCTATGGCATACATGACAAATGCAATCAGGCTGGCAACGCCATAAACGTAAAGCACTTCAATGGGAATGCGTTGAAACCAGATAAGGCCACCAAGCAAGGCGAAAAAGGGTAGCAGCAGCGGAACCCGCCTTTTAGATGGTCGGGATGGTGGTTTCGGTGTTTTCTTCGGCGGAGGCTTATTGCCCGTTGGATGGTCGTTGACCAGGTTAACCTCAATGGCCCGAAGTTTACCTTTGCGGTCCTGACTGGTTTGGTACTGGATCATATCGCCGCTCTGAGGGCGGCGGGAATAAAAACTAAACGCCTTAATGTGAACAAAGGCACGCTGGCCGCCACCTTTGGGCTCAACAAAGCCGAAGCCCCGGTTATCGTCCCAGTTGAGCAGCTTGCCCTGTAGCTTCATGGGTTCAGGCCAGACAAGCTGCTACCGGCGCCTGGGGCGCGGTAGCAAGGCAGGTAAAAAGGATTAGCTGTTGGGCTTGTCATCTTCTGCCGGCGTTTCACCTTGAGCTGATTTAGCAGGCCCGGATTGCGGCTTTTTCGCTTTGGTAGTCACCAGGTCGCCATCAATTACAGCACTGCCCTGGATCAGATCTTCCAGTGTGCCATCTTCAGCATCCACTAATCCCACTTCACGCAGTAAAGAGTCAACTAACGGCGCATTGGCGCGGTAGTTAAGTGCCGCGCTGGTAACCTGATCCGCCAGGCCTGCGCCACCGCTCTCACCACTGCCGCCAGCACCACCAAGACTGTTGCCATAGCCTTGTAAGATTTTAATGCCGTCGATGTTTTCCAGTGGTTTAACCGCATTGGCAATAATGTCTGGCAGGATCTTAAGGATGGCCAGTGAGCGTTGCAGATCAATTTGCTCGTCTTTAAGGGTGTTTTCGGCTTCGTACATGGCTTTCTTACCGGCTGCTTCCACGGCAAACACTTTCTCGTCAGCTTCTGCCTGCAGTTTCTTGGCATCAGCGCTGGCCCGGGCTTCGGTAAGGATCGCTTCTGACGTATTGATCGCCGCTTCACGCTTCGCTTCGGCTTCTACGGTAATGTTCACCGCTTCACGCTCTGCTTCTTTACGGGCGTCGATAACTTCAATTTCCATGCGTCGATTAGCTTCGGCCACCTGGCGGGTAGTAATAACCGCTTCTTCTTTTTCAACCTTGAGCTTTTCGGCTTCAGCCGCTTTGGCGCGGGCAGCGGATTCTTCTTCAGACTTATTGGCAATAGCAATTTGTTTATTCTGCTCGGCAACTTCAATTTGCTGCAGTTGCAGAATGCGTGCTTCGTCGATAGCTTTACGCTTTTCTATCTCGCGGGCTTCAATGGTTTGCGCTTTTTCGATTTCCGATGCAGAAATGGCTTTTTCTTTAGCAATTTCAGCCTGGCGTTCTTCCTGCTCTTTTTGTTCGCGTTGCTTGGCAATCTCGGCTTTTTGTTCCTGCCGTTTAAAGGCCAGTGACTGTTCCTGCTGAATGCGGGCTTCTTCTTCATCACGCTTGATGTTTAACGACAGTTTTTCTGCTTCCAGGTTACGCTGTTCAATCTGGATGCGGTTTTCCTGTTGAATATCGTTGGTTTCTTTGCGTTTTTCTTCGATGATTTTGGCTAAGCGGGCACGACCTTCGGCATCGAACGCGTTGTTTTCATTAAAGAATTGCAGATCGGTCTGATCGAAGCCGGTTAAGCTGACGGACTCCAGCTCAAGGCCGTTCTTTTCAAGATCGTTAGCCACACTTTGCTGCACTTTTTGCACAAAGTCGGCGCGTTGTTCATGCATTTCGGTCATGGTCATCTCGGCCGCCACCGCACGAAGTACGTCGACGAACTTGGATTCCATGAGCTTTTTCACTTCTTCGGCACGGGTGGTTCGCGTGCCCAAGGTTTGCGCTGCCATGGAGATGCCGGCTGCATTAGGTGCTACTCGCAGGTAAAAGTCGGCTTTCACATCCACTCGCATACGGTCTTTGGTGATCAGCGCATCCTTGGAGGTTTTTTCTACCTCAATGCGCAGGGTATTCATATTAACCGGGATCACCTCGTGAACCACTGGCAGTACCAGCGCGCCGCCATCCTTGATGACTTTTTCGCCGCCAAGGCCGGTACGTACAAAGGCGGTTTCTTTGGTCGCCCGGGTATATAAACGGGCAAAGATAAAACCAATAACGAGCAGGCCGATGACTGCTGCGCCGATCATTATCAGCATGAAAGGTAAGTTACCTAATCCTGAATTTTCCATAATGACTACTTCTATCGTAAAGGGTTAAAGGTCGGAATAACGACTTGCTAACCAGCGGTAATCCCGCTTTTGTATTAATAATATTTTTTCGCCCTGGCTGAATTGCTCATCAGGCTCGAGAGGCTCTACCAGCAGATAATGAGGCTGGCCATGGGCATCAATAAATTTACCTTCCGCCGGACTGTTCTGACGGGCAACGCCTACAGTGATGTGGCCTACCGTGCCAATCAGTTCATCGGCTGTGGTGGCTGATGATTCCTGTTTGGGGAGCAGGCGGGCAATAAAGGTACCGAACCGGGCCGTAAAAAACAGGCCTGCTATAACAGCCAGAAGCGTTATTAGCCAACGGGCAAAATAGGTGTCCAGCAGCGTGAGAGAAAGAAAGTTAAATGTCAGACCGGCAGAGCCAAAAGTGGTAAGCAGTAATACCAGCCAAACCAGCAGCGGCAGTCTGTCGAGCGCCAGCCAGCTACCAAACTCGGTAAAACCTGAAGAAGTATCAGTGTCGGCATCCAGTGCCGCCTGATCGTCGACTAGCCCTAGCAGACTAACCCCAAAAAACATCCCTGCCATTTCCAGAATGAAAAGCGCTATAACAATGCCCAGCGCACAGCTAAACCAGAAATTGGCATCATCTAATAAGAATGACAACATGCCACCGTCCCTGATGGTGAATCCAAAAGTAAGAGAATTAGTGTAATCCTAAAATAGCCAGAGGGTAAAGCACTTAATAGGTAGTTCAGGCCTAACGTTCAGGATACGTCATTGCCATATGGTTTAAGCTTTCTCAACACATACAACCGCCAGATTGTATAACTATTTACCATTAGCAGCGTCGTTTCCAGCAACGTACCGCCGATGGAGCCAACAATAATATTGTTGGTGAGCCAGCAAAGAGCGCCGCATAAAAACGCCAGGCGCATTTTAATGCCTGACAGACAATACAGCGCATAAGTCCCTATGCACGTGCCCAGAATAGGAAACAAGTCGTACCACACATCGGCCAGATAAATACCCAGCGCTAATGTAATGGCAATAAAGAAATAAGCAATAACGCGCGAGCGGGTTTTTATGGATAAACCCGTTCTGACCACCGACAACAACGCGCTCAAACAGGCAGTAGTGGCACCAAGCAACGCAAAATGCAGAGCGTGATTTAAGTTCATCACCACCATCATTATACGCAGGCGCTGGTCGTCTTTCTGATAGAAACACAAAATGCCGAGCACAAAGCTCAGCATGCCAAACGCCTGGGCGATATTAAATTCGGGTAGCAAAATAAATGAGTTGCTTATGGTTGGTGACTATTCAGGTTTAAACACGCCAATAACGTTGGCGTTTTTGCTGGCGGTTTTTACCTTTTCCTGGGGTTGCGATTCGGCATAGCCGCACTCCACACAGGTGAGTTTTTCGATGTTGTTTTCGAAAAATAACATAATGGTGTCGGTGGCCTTGCATTTCGGGCAAGTGGCACCGGCAATAAAGCGTTTTCGTTGGCGTTGACTCATGGGGTAAACCGTTGTGACTAATTAAGGTTATTTACGCACTGCGCGCAAATGCAGATCGCTTGCAGCGGTTCTGGTAAACTACACAGCCAGACTATGTTATCACAGGTATTCGCAGTTTTATGATCCAGTTATCCGACGTCACCTTGTTGCGCGGCAGTAAAGTACTGCTCGATGGCGCATCGGCACAGGTTTTTCCCGGCCATAAAGTTGCCCTTATAGGCAGTAATGGCTGCGGTAAGTCGAGCCTGTTTGCTTTGTTACGTGGCGAACTCAGCGTGGATGCTGGTGATTGTGCGGTACCTGCTGACTGGCGCATTGTGAGCGTGGCGCAGGAAACGCCTGCGGTGGAGCGTAGTGCCATTGATTATGTGATTGACGGCGATAACTATTTACGCGGCCTGCAGCAAAAACTCAGTGAAGCAGAAGCGGCGCATCATGGCGAAGAGATAGGCAAGTATCACGATTTACTCGCTCAGGCCGGTGCCTACGACGTGGAAGCCAGAGCCGCCACCATCCTCGCCGGTTTAGGCTTTGCCCAAAGCCAGCTCACCGCACCGGTTACCGATTTTTCCGGTGGCTGGCGAATGCGTTTAAACCTGGCTCAGGCGCTGCTGTGCCCGTCTGACCTATTGCTGCTCGATGAACCCACCAACCACTTGGATTTAGACGCGGTTATCTGGCTGGAGCGCTGGTTGCAGCGTTATCAGGGTACCTTGTTACTGATTTCCCACGATAAAGCGTTTATTGATAACACCGTGGCGCAGATTATCAGTGTTGAGCAGCAACAGTTGATTGCCTACACCGGTAACTACTCGAGCTATGAAACTCAGCGCGCAGAACGACTGCGCTTACAGGACATCGAATTCCGCAAGCAGCAGGACAAAATCGCTCATTTAGAATCCTTTATTACCCGCTTCAAAGCCAAGGCGAGTAAAGCCAAGCAGGCGCAAAGCCGCATCAAGCAGTTAGAGCGGATGGAAACGCTGCTGCCAGCCCATCACGCCAGCCAGTTTAGTTTTGAATTTAAAGCACCCACGGCATTGCCTAACCCGCTCATTCAGATGGAAAAGGTCATGCTGGGTTACGGCGAACATATCGTGCTGGAGCAGGTAAAGCTCAATCTGGTGCCGGGCAGTCGCATTGGCTTACTGGGCCGTAACGGCCAGGGAAAATCTACGCTGATTAAATTACTGGCCGGGGTACACGAGCCGAAAACCGGCGTATTCACCACGGCAAAAGGGTTGAACGTGGGGTATTTCGCCCAGCATCAGCTGGAGTATCTGGATCCCCAGGCTTCCGCTTTACTGCATTTGCAGCGTCTGGACAGTAAAGCTACCGAGCAACAGCACCGCGACTTCCTTGGCGGCTTTGGTTTTCATGGCGATGAGGCCACCGGCCCGGTAGCGCCCATGTCCGGCGGCGAGAAAGCCCGCTTAGTGTTAGCGCTGATTGTGTATCAAAAGCCTAACTTGTTGCTGCTCGATGAACCGACTAACCACCTCGACTTAGAAATGCGTCATGCGCTGAATATGGCCTTACAGGCCTTTGAAGGAGCCATGGTGCTGGTATCGCACGACCGCTTTTTATTAACTGCAGTGTGCGAGGAGTTTTACCTGGTCGACAGCGGCGAAGTCGCCCCCTTTAGTGGCGACCTGGATGATTATCGTGACTGGATCCTCGCCCAGCAAAATGTCGATAAAGCGGCCAATGCTGAACCGGTGGAAGACAAACCGAAGGTGGATCGCAAAGCCGAAAAACGCCGCGAAGCTGAGTTTCGTCAGTCTACCGCGCACCTGCGTAAGCAAATTCAACAGTCTGAAAAAGCAATGGAAAAGCTCAACGCCTCGCTGGCCAAAGTGGAGGAGGAGCTGGGTCGCAGTGAACTCTACGAAGCCGATAATAAGCCCGAGTTAATGAAGTTCTTAGATCAGCAGGCAACTCTAAAATCTCAAATAGAGGATGAGGAGATGCAATGGCTGGATGCGCAGGAACAACTGGAAGCGGCCAAAGACGCCTATGACATCAGCGCCTGAGCTAACGCCTGAACTGTTCTGGCAACACAGCTTGCAGCATTACGCGCAGCTTGGTGTGGCGGATGCCTGCCTGGCATTACAGGATAACTATCAGGTAAACATTAACCTACTGCTGTTTTATCATTGGTGTTATACGGTAAACCAACCGGTAACCCGGGCATTGCGTAAAGCCCTGGATGAGGCGGTAGCTACAAGCGATCCGGCCATACGGCAACACCGTAGCAGGCGGCGTGCGGCGAAGGGCAGCAGTGACTACGAGGCGCTTAAGCAGCAGGAACTAGAGTTGGAAGCAGCGCAGCAAGCAGAGCTGGTCGCCACCTACCAAAAAATCAAGGGGTCAGAGTCGTTGAATGGGATGTTCAACGACTCTGACCCCTTGATTTGCTTGCTTAACTGGTTAGGTTTGCCAAATAATTCAGAAACTCAGGATTTAATCAAAACAGTATTACAAGCATGACCATACGGACCAATCAATCACACGGAAGTATTGTTAAGAGCAGCTTTAACGCACCGCGTTGGGCACGTAACCGGCATATTCAAACCATCTGGCCGCGCTTTATTCAGCGCCGCTTACCACTGACATACACCATGGAGCGCATTAAGCTCGACGACGGTGATTTTCTGGATTTGGCCTGGGGGCCCGCGCCGCACCTATTAACCGGGATGGTGGTGATGTTCCACGGCCTGGAAGGCTCCATGCACTCCCATTACGCCAACGATATGATGGCCACCCTCAGCCAGGGTGGCTGGCAGGTGGTGATGATGCATTTTCGTGGTTGCAGTGGCGAAGCCAACTTAACGCCCAGGGCTTATCACTCCGGTGAAACCGGCGATCCGGCTTGGGTAATCAATCTTTTGCAGCAACGCTACCCTGATACACCTAAAGCCGCTATTGGCTTTTCCCTGGGTGGTAATATGCTGCTTAAACTGCTCGGTGAACACCCGGACAGCCTGGGGTTAAAAGCCGCGGTAGCAGTGTCGGCACCGTTAAAACTCGATGAGTGTGCTACCAGCGTAAATCAGGGCTTTTCTAAGGTGTATCAGAAGTACCTGCTTGGCAGCATGAAGAACAACCTGCTCAAGAAAATGCAGCGCATTGATTACCGCGATATTTTGCAAATCAGCGAAGCCGATGTTGAAGGCATACAAACGTTCTGGCAATTTGATAATCTGGTCACCGCTCCGCTGCATGGTTATGCCGATGCCAAAGATTACTACGAGAAGTGCAGCGCCTATTATTTTTTAAAAGCCATTCATTGCCCTACGCTTATTCTGCATGCGCTGGACGACCCCTTTATGAATCATCTGGTGATCCCGCGGGAGCAGGAACTGGCGCATAACGTAACCGTTGAACTCAGTGAAACCGGCGGCCACGTGGGTTTTATGCAGGGCACACCAACGAAGCCAGAGGTGTGGCTGCATCAACGAGTGCTGCGTTTTGTTAGCGATTATTTACCCACAACTACGGAGTCTGCATGATTATCCCTATCGATGAACTTACACCGGATACGCTAAATAATATTGCACGGGAGTTTGTGCTGCGTGAAGGCACCGATTACGGCGAAATTGAGGCGGCGTTTGCTGATAAGGTTGAGCAAGTCATTGTCAAACTCAAAAGCGGCGAGGCAATTCTAGTGTATTCTGAGCTGCATGAGACTGTAGATATCCGCCCCGCCGACAGCTACCAACCAGCCGGTGAAGAATAGGCCTTGAGCGCTAACGGGCTGTAAAGGCATAAAATCTTTTCAAAGTATTTCTGAGTGTTGACCAATCTTTCAACAGCGCGCATGCTGGGATTAACAATATACTCATAGCCGATTGTGTGGCTGTGGGTAAATCTTATAAACCTTACTCTAACGACACAAGAGAACATTATGAGAACACTCTCTGTAATTGCAGCGGGCGTGATGTCTGTCTGGTTGATGGGCTGTAGTCAGCCAGCGCAGAATGATGCACAGTCCGGTAGTGCGGCGGCTATGCCGGATGCCAAAACCATCGCCGATGCTGCCAGCGGCGTAGATATGAACGTGGATTACAATGTCCCGGTAGAATATTTCAAGCTCGACAATGGCCTTAAAGTGGTTTTATCCAAAGACGATACCGCCCCTACGGTTACCGTTGCGGTGTACTACAACATCGGGTTTCGTAATGAACCAAAAGACCGTACCGGTTTTGCGCATTTGTTTGAGCATATGATGTTCCAGGGCTCCGAAAACCTTGGCAAGATGGAGTTCATTAAATTGGTAAATGACAACGGCGGGGTGCTGAATGGCTCAACCCGTTTTGACTTCACCAATTATTTTGAGATTGTCCCGGCGCATAACCTGGAAACCTTCTTATGGGCAGAGGCCGATCGGATGAAAGGGCTGGCCATCACTCAGGACAACCTGACTAACCAGCAGGGCGTGGTGAAAAACGAGGTAAAAGTAAATGTGCTAAACCAGCCCTATGGCGGATTCCCATGGCTGGACATGCCTCAGTATGCCTTTAATAACTGGTATAACGCGCACAATTTTTACGGTGATTTGGCCGACCTGGACGCGGCCAATCTTGAAGATGTGGCGGGATTTTTTGACATGTACTATGCGCCGAATAATGCTGCGCTCGCTGTGGTAGGCGATATTGATGTGGCCGAAGCAAAAGCCATGATCGAAAAGTACTTTGGTGATATTCCGGCGGCTGAGATCGCGCCGCAGCCGGATTTATCTGAGCTACGCCAGGAAAAAGAAAAGGTCTTTAATAAATACGATAAGCTGGCGCCTAAACCAGCCTATGCCTTTGCCTATAAAATGCCGCCAAGGGATACCCCTGAATACTATGCCATGGGCATCATCGACCAGATCCTGGTGCAGGGTGAAGACAGCCTGTTGTATCAGGAACTGGTAAAAAATAAACAAATTACCGGCAGTGTGGGTGGCGGGATTAACTACCTGCTTGGCAATATGTTTAACTACAACGGCCCCATGTTATGGATGAGCTCCTTTACCCACGACGACACCGTGAGCCAGGAAACTATTACCTCTGCTATTGATTCTGTGGTTAATCAGTTAGCTGAAAAACCTCTCAGCGAAGAAGAGATGTCACGAGCGATCGTGAAGATCCGTTCCAGTCTGTTCGATTCCATCGACGGTTTCTACGGTTTCGGCCGCGCCGATCTGCTGGCCAGTTTTGCGTTGTTTGACGATAAACCGCAAAAGATCAATGAACTGGAAGCCAACTTTAAGCAGGTAACCCCGGAGCTTATTATGCAAACGGTGAAAGACTACCTGCGCCCCACCAATCGCACCATTCTTACCGTTACGCCCGGAGAAGCGCCGGCCGACGAATCACAGGCACAGGGAGAATAACCATGAAATTAGTCAAAACACTTCTGGCTTCTTCGCTTTTAACGGTGCTGACATTGTCGGTGAATGCTAAGGAAATGCCACCGGCGGGCGGTACGCCGGGCGATTTCACTGTGCCTGCGACACAGGAAATAACATTGGAAAATGGCCTGAAGGTGACCTTTATTCCTTATGGCAGTACCCCTAAAGCCACTGTCAGGCTGGTTACCAATACAGGTAATATTGATGACGGTGAAAAGGTCTGGCTAGCCGACCTGAGCTTCGATATGTTGCGTCAGGGCACAGACACCCAGTCTGCCAAGGCCCTCGCAGAAGCGGTTGCCAGTATGGGTGGTGAGATTGCTACCAGCGTAGGTATGGACTCCAGCTTTATTGGCATGGATGTACTTGGCGAGTTTACCCCTGACGCGGTGGGCGTACTGGCAGATATGGTGATGAACGCCAGCTTTGCTGAAGCAGACCTGGCGCGGCTTAAAACTGATAGCCAGCGTAATCTCGCAGTACAGAAATCCAGTCCTTCCGGGATTGCTACCGAGGCTTTTTATCAGTCAATTTATGGTAATCATCCCTATGGTCGATTGTATCCTACCGCCGAGAGTCTGGCGGCGTTAACGGTGGATGATACGAAAACTTTTATTTCGTCTAACCTGGTGCCGAATCGGAGCCATTTATATGTGTCTGGCGTCTTTGATCAGGCGGCCGTTAGTAAAGCCGTTAAAGCGGCGTTTGCCGACTGGCAGGCAGGCGAGGCGCGAAAGGCAAAAACGGTGCTTACCAAGCCCGGACCAACCCTCGAGCTGATTGAGCGAGAAGGCGCACCACAGTCAACGTTGCGCCTGGGGCTGGCCACAGTAGATGCTACCCATCCGGACTATACCAAACTCAGCGTAATGAACACCCTGCTGGGTGGCGCATTCTCCAGCCGCATTACTACCAACATTCGTGAAGATAAAGGCTACACCTATTCGCCGCGTTCTGCTGTGGTCGACCGGGTTGGCAGTGCAGTATGGTATGAAGGGGCAGATGTGACTGCCGAAGCTACCGGCGCATCCCTGGTCGAAATCTTTAAAGAGATTGAATTGCTGGCCAGCGAAGCCCCCACGGCTGAGGAGCTTAAAGGCGTACAAAATTACATGGCGGGTATCTTTGTACTGCGCAATTCTTCGCGAAGCGCGATTATTTCGCAGTTAGCGTTTTTAGAGCTGCATGGTCTGGATAAAACATACCTTACCGACTATGTGCAGAATGTGCATGGTGTGACACCCGAGGAAGTGAGTAATATTGCGAGGAAATACCTGGACAGTGCCAGTATGCACCTGACCATTGTGGGCGATACGGCAACGGTCACGCCACAGTTAAAAGAAGTTAAAGCACTACAAGCCTATCAGTAGGAGCAAGATAACGCTGAACTAAACAAAAAAATGCCGGACCCACATCCGGCATTTTACTTCTGAGGGATTGAGGAATAAAAAGCCCCGCCTCGTCCTTGTATGCAGGGCGTAAACTGCTAATTAAAACGCGTAACGGGCGGAAAGCTGAAATACATCCGCGTCGTCCATAAACTCATAATTGGCACCTACCGCAAATTGCGGGTTGAAGTAGTAATAGGCACCGGCTTTTAGGGTAATGTCGCCGTCGTCTAAATCCAGGTAGCCCAGCTCACCGTTTACTTCCAGCTCAGGTGTTAACATGCTGCGTACCCCTGCATTCAGGCTGTAGCCATTGTCATCGTAAAAATCCGCATCAATGCGTTCGAAGTTCGCGCCAACATAGGCATCGGTCGTGCTATTTAAAGCTAAGCGATAACCACCACCGAGAGTCACAGTGGTGAAATCAATGTTGCCGGTCTCTGCCCAGCCAAACTCGCCGTTCACGTAAAAGTTGGGATCGAGTAAATACTTCCCATTAACCTGTAAACCGTCCGGATCGAAGCCACCATCGCCGTCATAGCTGAGGTAACCGCCTTCTGCATAGCGCCAGTCGGGCGTATCAGCAGCAGCTGATAGCGAAAACATGGAAGCCGACAACGCTGTGATGGCGATAATTGAAGATGCTTTCATCGTGGTACTCCTTAAGAAAAAACATAAAGCGTTTTGCTGTCAGGACTATCGCAAGCATTGGGCCAAGGTGTAAAAATAAGTTAAATAAAAGTAAATTAATGCTTATTAAACAGGTGTTTATATATTTTTGAGAACGTTTTTTCGGAAAGCTTTAAGTGGTGTTCAGGTTGATTTTTAAACAAGTGTTTTGTGAAAAGTGTTGCTAAATGCCTACACCCGATTAGCCTAAAGTATAATTTTCACGGTGTGTTTTTTGAACAGAAAGACTCATTATGAATTAATTTAGCCTCTAACCTGCTAATAAATAATACTTTTATTTTAATTTGTGTGCAAAGTAACAAGGTTGGATCGGCATTTGCTCTAGTCACTGTAGTTTTTCTGGCTGCTTTGAATCAAATGGAGATAGCAATGCCACCAACCAAACGGTTTTTACCTCATTATCTGGCTGCATTATCAGCCGGCGGTCCGGTTTTCAGTGACCGCACACTCGTTTATTCAGTACGTGCATTCGCATGTGTCATTCTTATGCTGTGCGGCGCGGCTGTGACTCAGGCCGAAGAAGTGTCGGCGCAAAATCTGCCACCCGAATCCGCGCCTATTTTAAATAGCATAATTGAAGAAGCCCGTCAGTCGGCCACCCAGGCCTACGAAACAGACGATCATGAACTGTCTGACGCGCTTAAAGAAATGAATTACCAGACTTACCGTGCAATCCGTTTTAAAGCCGACAAGAGCTTATGGCGCGGTGAGAACCCCTACGAAGTACAGTTTTTCCATCCCGGCTTTTTGTATCAGCAGCCGGTAACCGTGTATACCATTGGCGCAGATAACCAACCCAGGCGTTTACCCTTCGAGCGTGAAGCGTTCCGCTATGACGGCGATGCCGCACCACTGGCAAAGGAAACCGCTGACGATAACGGTTATGCCGGTTTTCGCGTTCACTTCCCGATTAAAAATCAACAATACAAAGACGAATTTGCCGTATTCCTGGGCGCTTCTTACTTCCGCCTGATTGGTAAAGAACACGTATATGGCATTTCCGCGCGTGGTCTGGCTATCGATACCGGCCTGCCGGAAGGAGAAGAGTTTCCGCATTTCACCAAGTTCTGGTTAATTGAACCGGGTCAGGGTCAACCCATGATGATTTATGCCCGCCTGGAGAGTCCTTCGGTAAGCGGCGCCTATAAATTTATTATTACTCCGGGTGACGAGACCAACGTGAAAGTACAAAGCTGGTTGTTCGCCCGCGAAGACGTTGCCAAGCTTGGCGTTGCCCCTTTTACCAGCATGTTTTTATACGGTGAAAATACGGCTGTAGTGCCCGACGATTATCGTCCTGAAGTGCACGACAGCGATGGTGTGAACATGATCACCGAGAGCGGTGAACAAATCTGGCGTGTACTGACCAACCCTGCACAACTGCAAATTACGTCAATGAGTGACAGTGCGCCAAAAGGGTTTGGTGTCATGCAACGCGACACTGACTTTGCCAGCTACCTTGATGGCGAAGCGAATTATCACCAGCGCCCGGGTTTATGGGTAACACCACAGGCGGGGTTTGAAAAAGGCCGTCTGGAAGTGGTGGAAATCCCCACTAAATCTGAAACCCACGACAACATTGTGGCTTACTGGGTACCTGAGGCACCTTTTGTGGCCGGTGAAAGCCGCTACTTCGCTTACCAGCTTGAAACGGTAACCGGTGCCCGCGACAGCGACTTAGCTACGGTTGTGCGCACTCGTCAGGGCGCTACCGTATTACCGGGCGAAGAACCTCAGGAGTCGCAAACCCGCCGTTTTTCTATCGATTTTAAGGTGCCTGAAGGCATGAGCATTGCGCCTGAAATGCTAAACCTTACAGCTACCACCAACCAGGGACAGATCCAGCAGGCGCGCGTGTTCCCGGTTAACAGCGGTAAATTATTGCGCGCAACTTTTCTGCTAACTCCGCAGGCCGGTCAGCCAGCGGATATGCGTCTTTACATTCATCAAGAAAACCAACGTGTTAGTGAGGTATGGAACTATGTCTATCATGCAGAATAATACTCACTCTGACTCTGAAGGAAGTACTCCAAAGGCAACGCCTGTATTGCGGGCGTGGGGTTCAGGCGTACGATTATCAATAATGGCGATTCTGGCCATTCCCACCGCAGCATTAGCCGGGTGGAGCCTGTACGAAATTTTTAAACCTAACGTGTTAACCGAAATGGAAATTGCCCAGCTGGCATTAAGTATGATGCTGTTTTTGTGGCTGGCGATGTCGTTCTGGACAGCGGTGATCGGCTTTGTATTAAAGCTGTTTAATATCGATCCGCTCAGTATGCGTAAAGCACAACCCGCACCTCGCACCGATGCGCCGCTCACCAAGCGCCACGCCGTGGTAATGCCGGTGTATAACGAAGACACCCGCCGTATTATGGTGGGCTTCGAAGCCTGCGTACGTGAATTGCTGGATACTGACAACGGCAAGCAATACGACTTCTACATGCTCAGTGACACCACCAAGCCGGAAATGGCCGAGGCCGAACTGGCCGCCTGGGAAGCGCTAACCGCTCGTTTAGGCGATAAAAGCAGTCAGGTGTTCTATCGTCGTCGTGAGAAAAACACCGGCCGTAAGGTGGGGAATCTGGCCGACTTCTGTCAGCGCTGGGGGAATCGTTACGAAGCGATGATTGTGCTGGATGCCGACAGTATTATGTCCGGCGAGCGTATGAACGATCTGGCTTACCGCATTGAGCAAAACCCGGATACCGCGCTCGTTCAGACCATTCCAATGCCTGTACGTCAGCATACGTTCTTTGCGCGCTTTGTGCAGTTTGCTGCGCACCTGTATAGCCCGATGCTGGCTACCGGTTTGTCATTCTGGCAAACCGACAGTGCAAACTACTGGGGCCACAATGCGATTATCCGCGTGGAACCTTTTATGCAACACTGTGGATTACCCACGCTGGAGGGCAAAGAACCCTTTGGCGGTGACATTTTAAGTCATGACTTTGTGGAAGCGGCTTTATTACGTCGCGCTGGCTGGCAGTGCTTTTTGTTAACGGATACTACCGGCAGTTATGAGGAAGTACCGTCTAACATGATTGAATACGCTACCCGCGACCGCCGTTGGGTACAGGGTAATATCCAGCATTTAGGCTTGTTGGGAGTTAAAGGCTTAAAAGCGACCAGCCGTCTGCATTTTGTGTTTGGTGCTTTCGCTTATATTTCGTCATTGTTACTGTTGCTGGTACTGGCATTCGGTACCGCCGATGCGCTCTATCGTGCCTTAACTCCGGTGGAATTCTTTACTGCTGAATATCAGTTGTTCCCGGACTGGCAGATTGCCCGACAGGGGTTGATGGTGGCCACTATGTGGGGAACGGCAGCGCTGTTATTTATGCCTAAAGTGCTGGGCCTGATCCTGGCGTTGATCCAGCGTCGCGACGAATTTGGTGGTGCATGGCGCTTAATAAAAGGCGGCGTGATGGAGCTGGCCATGGCGATTCTTATTGCACCGCTGATGATGTTTTACCACAGCTACTTTGTGATCAGCGTATTTGCCGGTATTTCGGTGAAATGGGAAGCCCAGGCCCGTGAAGGCAGTATGGTACCGTGGATGGATTCACTTAAACGTTCAAAGGTTGCGACCATAGTCGCTTTAGCCTGGGGCGCAGCCACGTTCATTTACACACCGGCTCTGTTTATCTGGCTATTACCGGTATTAATCGGACTCATTCTGGCAGCGCCGCTGATTCGGATCACCTCAAGCCTTGACCTTGGCCGGGCAGCTATGCGCGGCGGTATCTTCGTGATCCAGGACGAAATCAACGAATGCCGCGCACTAAAACGGGTTCGTATTGGTATGGCAAACATTAAACACAGTGAAGCTGCCAATGTGAAAGCTCCGGTACCGGCGTTGCCTGAAAGTAGCTGGGAGCCTATGGTGATTCAGGATTTCAGTGCCTACCCTGAACCGCGAACACCACTGGCGCCCGAAGCAGCGTAATAGCCTGATAACTAACATTAAAAGCCGTCGTATGACGGCTTTTTTGGTTAAGGCCGTTATGTTTCTTATTGGTGGTGGTCGTAGTCTTTTCCGATCTATACAGCGCGACGCCACGTAGCTAACTCAACACTTAAACACAAATATCGAGTTTAAGTAACCAGTGTTCCCAGCTTAAATTTTACCCGGAGGTTCACTCAGCTCGCCCGCTTTAAAATGAATGGAGGCAGTATGGAACAGAAGCAGCCTGTTACGCCAATGCTATCGCTCGCACTCACTCCGGTGATATTGACGCTGATTATTCTGGGCACTCAGATATTCTACTTCGGTGTATTTGAGCCTCATATTCCCCTGGCTATTGGGGTAGCGCTGGCGAGCTTAGTAGGCATTTACCAGGGGCTCAACTGGGAAGAAATTCGAGCTGGTATTTTTAAAGTTATCCATGTGGCCCTGCCATCGGTAAGTGTACTGATTGTGGTTGGCATGATGATCGGCATATGGATTGCCAGCGGTACCGTACCAACCATCATCTATTACGGTTTAAAAACACTTTCCCCTGAGATCTTTCTGGCGGCGGGCATGGTGATATGTGCCGTGGTAGCCGTTTCCCTTGGTACCAGTTGGGGAAGTGTGGGAACTGTTGGTCTGGCACTGATGGGCATCGGCGATGGGTTTGATATCCCTTTTACTGGACCGCCGGTGCGGTAGTGTCGGGTGCATTCTTCGGCGATAAGGTCTCGCCCCTTTCAGACACTACCAACCTCGCACCTGCCGTCACTGGCACCGATGTGTTCTCTCATATACAAAATATGATGGCGACCACTATTCCCGCCATGGTTATTGCCTTTCTGATTTATATTGGGGTCGGGTATTTTGTTATCGATACGCAAAGTGTTTTCGTTTGAAAAAATCGAAGGAATTACAGCAGCGTTAGAAGACAATTTTTATATTTCAGCCTGGGCTTTACTTCCTGCTTTAGTAGTCATGCTGCTGGCGCTGAAGAAATTCCCGCCACTTCCCTCATTATTTGCAGGGGTAATTGTAGGCGGCGCGTTTGCCATGGCGACTCAGGGGCAAAGCCTACAGTCGGTCTTTGACTATGCGAATAACGGCTACAGTATTCAAACCAATATCAGTGAGATAGATAACCTGCTCAATCGTGGTGGTATTCAATCCATGATGTGGACCATATCGCTGGTACTGATTGCCTTAAGCTTTGGCGGTGCACTGGAAACCACGGGCTCCCTGCGCAGTATTATTAATTCCATTAAGAGCAAGGTTAAAACCTTTGCCGGTACTCAGGTGGCTTCAGTTGGAACAGCGTTCGCGACCAATCTGGTGGCAGGCGACCCATATTTATCGGTAGCATTACCAGGCCGGATGTTTTCGCCTGTCTACCGCGGCATGGGGTATTCAACGTTAAACCTATCGCGAGGCGTTGAGGAAGGGGGAACATTAATGTCGCCCCTGATCCCCTGGAATGCCGGTGGCGCGTTTGTTATCTCAGCGCTTGGTCTTGGCATTGCTGGCGATAGTTTAGAAAACTTACTGTACATCCCTCTGGCCTTCGCTTGCTGGACAGCGCCTTTGATCGGGATATTTTATGCCTACCTTGGTTGGTTCTCACCCAAAGCCTCAGACGAGGAACGCGAAGAATGGGAATCATCAGGCGCTGACATCGCAAAGTTTAATGACGATGGTACGCCAGTGGCGAATTAGGTTAAGCAAAGCATTAAGCCGCTGGGACGCTTACTTTAAGCTTCGATTCGCAGCTAACTTTCACTGAAAGTATTCAGGTACAGCGCTTCTACCTTATCCCTGGCCCACTGTGTTTTGCGCAAAAACTTTAGCGACGATTTAATCGACGGATCGTTATTAAAGCAATTGACTCTGATTTGCTGATACAACCCTTCCCAACCATAGTGTTGCTGCAGGCGGGTAAGGATCTTTTCCAGCGTCAGGCCGTGTAATGGATTGTTGGGCTGTTGGTTCAAGGTGAGAGCTCTGTCGCGATAATTGTGTAGGTATTATCGCGTGTTGCCGCTGGCCTGAAAAGCTCTTATTGGCCGGGTAGGGGTAATAGCCGGGTTAGTACGCTTTTGAATGACTTGCCCACTTTAAGCCGCATTTGATTGTCCAGTAACACAGAGTCACTGTCTTTTCCTATTACTGCGTTGTTGCGTACCACAAAGGATTTGTGGATTTGGCTGAAGGCCTGTGCAGGCAGTTCTGCCAGTAGCTTCTTTAAAGTGCTGTTGGCCAGTAGCATAGTATCGCCCTGCCACACTTTTACGTAGTTGCCATAGGCTTCCAGATAGGTGATGTCTCGCAGGTTTACTTTTCGTAGTTCGCGGTCTATTTTAATCACAATCTCTTTGGGTGTTTGTGCAGGTTTGTTAGCAGCGCTTCGCTGGTGAACCTTATCTAAGGCTGAAGTAAGGCGGGCTTCACTCACCGGCTTCAACAGGTAATCGGTCACATCCAGCTCGAAGCCCTGCAGGGCGAATTCCTCGTAGGCGCTGACGATAATCACCTGGGGCCGGTTAGCCATTACCTTAAGCATATCCATGCCGTTTAGCTGCGGCATATTAATATCGAGGAAGATCAAATCAGCACGGTTAGAAGCTAACCATGCCAGCGCATCGGTGGCGTTGTAGCATTGCTTTACCACCTTTACGTCCCGATGACGGGCAAGATGATGCAGAATCACTTTATGGGCTAAGGGCTCATCATCCACAATCAATGCATTTAGCATGGCGTAAGCTCCATTTGCAAACGGGTGTACCAGTGAGTACCGCGCTGCTCGCTAATCAGCTCGTGGCGATTGGCGTACTGCAGGCTTAAGCGGCGCCGCAGGTTTTCCAGTCCCAGCCCACTGTTGTCTTCATCAACTGGCGCTTGTGCGTTCTGGCCTATGGGGTTTTCGCATTCAAATACCAGACGATTATCATCCAGTGAGAGGGCTAACCTAAGTTCGCAGGGCTTGCTGGCTTTTTCGACGCCATGTTTAAAAGCATTTTCCAGCACAATGATCAGTAACAGCGGTGACAGCTGCCAGCGTTCAGCCTGGGTTGGCCAGGTGCACTGAAAGTGACAGTCATCGGTATAGCGCATAGACTGCAGTGCCAGGTAGTCCTGCAAATAACGCACGTCATCAACCAGGGATACTTGTTCTTTCTGGCCCTGATAAACGGTGTAGCGTAACAGCCCTGCGAGTTTTTCTACCATGTCCGGCGCCTGTGGTGAACGCTCCAGACACAGCGCATACAAATTATTCAGGGTATTAAACAGAAAGTGAGGGTTTACCTGTTGTTGCAGCATTTGCAATTCGGTGCGGGTTTGTCGGCGGGCAATATCCGCTACTCTGGCATCCTGAGATTTGCGCTCAAACGCCAGAATAATAGGGGTGCTGAACATCAACAACCAAAAGGTCATCTGACTGTTAAAGGGGTCAAACGGGTTATGGTTTTCCGAGGGAAGTAAGGTGAAGTCTGTCACATTATTCAGCGGCATCAATAACAGCAGCGCGCTTATCGGTGTGCTGAACAGCAGAATAAAGATGAGTCCACCGGCCAGGAACGGTATTAAACCATGTACTGCCAGCAAGCGGCGGATCAGCACATAACGGTTAAACCAATATACGCCGAATAGCACCAGTGCCATCAAACTGAACTGCCAGAAATAGTGCATAAATAGCGGTAGTTTTTCTGTAATCAGGGCAAAGTCGATGATCATCTGTAATGGCTGATTGACCATGGGGTTGTCTGTGTACAGAAAAACGCCTGCCACGGTAAAGGCCCATAAAAACAAGCTTAGGGCCACCATGAAGTCTAATGATAACAGGTGTGCAATCCAGCTTCGGGGGCCCTGCTTAACCCGCCCGTAGAAGTGGTGAATAAACCACAGCACACTGGCTACCATGGCAAACACTACGCCTTGTATTTCCAGCAACCGCCACTGACCGTAGGCGGGAATGGTATGCGCCAGAATATTGCTTAACAGCGGATAACCGATAAACCCGCCTAACCAGATGAGCAGCGCCGGTCTTCCGGAGCGTGTTGAGGCCAGATAATGGCACACAAAAAACGGCAGCATCTCTAGCAATAGTTGGCCGTGTGCCGCCAGATAAGTGGTGGCATCGGGTTGTTGGTAAGAAAGAAAGCGAATCGCGGCTTCCAGCAACAGGGCGGCAAAAATCGGTAGCAGTACCAAACTGATTTTGCGCAAATTAACCACCATGTTGCTGAACCCTTGAATAAATAATGCTGCCAAAGCCTGCCTGAAAGGCGCGGCCTGCTCACGTTGTGAATGATGAACCTACGCAATTTAATGATGAAAGTAAAACCTGTTGCAGCCGGCGTAACGCTCTGGCACTTATCACCCCGGTAAATTCAAAAGCTGCAACCCGGCCCGGCGCTTAACAAAATCACACTATTGCCGTTTGTCATCGCAAACTCATGCTTTGTCATCCCTTGCTGTTTAGCCGTTAATCAGCTTGGTAGGTTAAGGCCATTCTCGTTTCACATTCAGGATGATGACCACATGCTTACCATGACCGACGTGTCTAAAACCTATCCAGACGGCACCAAAGCGCTGAATGATATTTCCTTAACCTTGCCGGCGGGCATGGTAGGCCTTTTAGGCCCCAATGGTGCAGGCAAATCCAGCTTAATGCGCACTCTGGCTTGTTTACAGGCACCAGACAGCGGGCAGATTAGCTTTAACAATACGGATATTCAGCAATCACCGCAGCGTTTGCGTGAACAGCTTGGCTACTTACCCCAGTCTTTCGGGGTGTATCCACACATGAGTTGCGTGGCGCTACTTGAGCACATTGCCGCACTTAAAAAAATTCCGCGTAAGCAGGCTAAACAGCAAATAGAGGAATTACTAACGCTAACCAATCTGACAGCATTTGCCGGTAAGCGCGTAAGCACCTTTTCCGGCGGCATGCGACAACGTTTTGGCATTGCTCAGGCACTGTTGGGCGACCCAAAGTTATTGATCATGGATGAGCCCACGGCAGGGCTCGACCCGCAGGAGCGCCAGCGATTGCACAGCGTGCTCATCCGCCTGAGCCAGAATAAGCTGGTATTGCTTTCCACTCATATTGTGGAAGACATTGAGCACCTGTGTCCTCATGCCGCCATTATGATGCAGGGCGCCATCGTCGACAGCGGTGCTATTCCCGCGCTCATTGCGCCAATGCAAAACAACGTGTGGGAAACCTCAGCAAAACCCGCAGAAGGCATATTATTGGGTGAGCGTTATCACTTCGGCCAGCCAGTATGGCGGGTGTGCCATCATGAACCGCCTGGTGCTGATGCCGTAGCCTGCCGGGCAACCTTGCAGGACCGCTACTTTCTTGAACTGGCCAGGCGGGAGGCGAACTGATGCTGATCATCAATGAATGGCGTTTATATGTGCGTCAGCCTCTGGTGTGGTTAGGTGCACTGGGTCTCCCCGGATTGTCGGTATTGTTGGTGCAGGGCCTGACCGTTGCCGATTTACAGTTGGCAAAACGCCTTACCATGCTAAATATTACGGTGGTCATGCTGGCGCTGCCTGTGGTGGTGGCCGCGTTAACGCCTCCCTTGCTGCAGCGTGACAGGCTCTACACTATGCAGGAACTCGTTGGTGCGGCCAGAACGAGTCAGTTTACCCGGCGGCTGAACCGGTTTGTGGCCTTTTTGAGTCTGGTGGCGGTGATCTGTTTATGCGGCTCGGTGCTGCAGCTATTAATGCTTAGTCAGCATCCGCTATTCGACGCCGGTGTTATTCACACGGCGCTGAAAAACGGCTTGTTTATAGTCGCTCCGGCGTGTTTTTGGTATTGCGCTGCCGCGTTACTGATTGCTCAGCGAGTCAGAAGTGCGCTGCCGGTGTATGCCTTTTTCGCCCTGGTGTGGATAGCTTATGTCATGTTGGCGTCCGTGACTGGCTCGCCTGTTTTGGCGGGGAGTAGCATTATCCATCCATCGCTTTACGAGGCGATGCTGGTAGCTGACCCTTTGGGTTTTACGGCGATTTTTGCCCAGTTCACGGGTGATCAGACTGACTGGTCAGTTAACCCGAGCATTGTTCTGAATCGTCTGGCCTGGCTGGCGCTTAGCGCACTGCTGGTGTGGTTAGCGTTGAGCGCTCGAAGTGTGTTAAATGAAAGCGTTAAACGCGCACCCGGGTGGCGTTTAAGGAAAACAGCCCTGCCTGATAGCCAAAGTAAAATCCCTGCGGCCATTACTCATCATCCCTTTGCCACGTTGCTTGTGAGCGCAACCAAAGCATTACTGGTTAATCGGGTGATGCTGTTAGTACTGGCACTTTACGCTGGCGCGGTTTGCTCCGAAGTGCTGGCAGCCATTGATTATGCAGAACCCCACTCAGTCATCACGCCGCTGAGTATTGATGCACTCAATCGCGTTGTGTGGGACATGTTACCCTTTGCCGGCTGCGTACTTATGGCGCTCTGGAGCTGGCAACTGGGCTGGCAAAATCAGCGTAATGGCAGTGCAGAAATGATCGCCGCTACGCCAGTAACTAACACACAGTTGGTTGTGGCGCAGGCCGGTGCGTTGTTCTTCGCCGGCCTTGTTTTGCTGGGTATAACAGCTATTGCCGTTGCAGTTGCCCAGTTACTTTCGGGCAGCCAGATAAAAGTAGTTATCTATGCCCGTATGCTTACAATGACCGGCCTGCCTGTATTGCTGTTTGGCTGGCTTTGCCTGGCACTTCATCATGTTATGCGAAGTGCGTTGATGGCAGGCGGGCTTTGCCTGCTGTTGCTGATGGTTAAGTTTACACCACTCCTTTCCCTGGCGGGCATTTCCCACCCTTTACTCGATATCGCCGGTACGCCGTTACAGCCTGCCGACTATTTAATCGGCTTCTCCCGCAGTGAGCATACGTTTTGGCCGTACCTTATTACGTGGTCGGCAGTCGCGGTTTGCGCACTGGTGCTGGCGGTAAACAAAACGCACCGCGGGGCAGGCTTTGCGCTGCGACCCTGGCGTTCCTTGTCTCGCTCTGGCTGCCTTGCTGTTGGTGTGGTAGTTGTGGTGCTAGCAGGTTTTAATCTGGCTTTACAACAAGAACGGCCTTACATGACACCCGACGCGCGATATGCCCTGCGCGCCGACTACGAAAACCAATATGCTCATTGGCATGCGCGGGTTCAGCCGGTAGTTACGCACATTGATGCGCTGGTGGATTTTTTTCCCCAGAAGCGCCGGGTAATGCTTAATCTCACACTGCACCTTAAAAACCGCAGTGATGAGGCGATTAATGAGGTGTTAGTGGGCAGTTACCCCGGCTTTAAACTCGAAGTGCTAACCCTCAGCGGTGGACAACTAACGTCTCATAACGAGCGGTTACAGCAGTTTGTGTATCAACTGGACTCGCCATTACTGCCCGGTCAGATTCTGACCTTACAGGCAGCAATGGTGGTAACCGGCGCGCGCAGATGGTTACCTTCAGGACATCAAATTCTGTTACCTGAATTCAGTTATTTACGCGGTATTCCATTGCTGCCCAATATTGGTTTTAACCGGCAGTACACGCTACGTGATGAAGTGCTCAGGGAAGAACTTGGCCTCGCGGCGCTGGATATGCCGTTGCCTAGTTCTTTTGTGGATAAGGCCCCGGTCACAACATTGCAATCGACCCCGGCTACCCTTCACAGCGTTGTCTCTTCGCCGGCTTCGCATACCGTGCACGCTCAGGGGCAAGTAGTTAACCAATGGCTGGCTGCTGGTCGTCGCTACATGGAATTTGCCACTGCTGAGCCTGTTCGAAATATTCCGGTCTGGCTGGCTACAATGCAAACGAGTACCACCCATAGCGTGACGGCGGGTGAGCGCTCTGTGGATATCAGTTTGACCGGCTTAACCCGCGATCTCACGAGTGGCTCAGAGACCAGCGCACTGCAGGTTCATCTCCAGGCAGTTACTGATACCCTCGAATGGTTTTCGGCTCAACTTACCCCCTATCCTTACAAGCAGTTATCCTTACTGTTTACGCCAGAATTCGGTCCCAGTGGTTATGCGCTGCCACAGGTTATTTTAATGTCGCATCGTCTGGCGGTTCGGGCGCGCCCTGCGACAGACGCTGGGTTTGACCAGCGTTATCGGCGAACGGCGCATGAAGCGGCCCATCAGTGGTTCGGGCATCAGATTGGCTATGGTGTGGAGGCTGATGGTTCTTTTTTAATAGAGTCACTGGCGAAATATGCCGAGCTGGTGCTGATTGAGCAGCGCTACGGTAAAGAGGCCATGCAATCGCTGGTGGACTATGAACGGCAGCGTTATCAGCACGCTTTACGGGGCCGGTTAACAGCCACCAGAGCCATTATTGATGCCTCCAGTTCGCCTGATGTGTATGCCAGAGCAACGCTGGTGTTTGCCAGGCTTCGGGAGCTGGTAGGCGACGAGCCCATTGTCAGCGTATTGAAACAGTTGCTCGAGCAGAACGCGCCGGGTAAGAAAAGTGTTACCTCGATGGATTTTGTGATCCGACTGCTGGCCTCGACTGATGCTCAATATCACGACGAAATAAGGCAACTGCTGCTGGGGCCAGAGGTAAAGGGGTTGCTGTAGAAACGAAAAAGGAGCAGATGGCTGCTCCTTTTTGTGGGGTTAAGCCAAAGGCTTATTCCATTTCAAAGGTCACCGAAAAGGTTACCGGGGACGTCTGAGTAATACTCTTTAAGCCTGCAATGTTTTGCAGCATGTCGAGGCCAGCCGTTAAACCAAAGGTTTCGGCACCAATCAGGGTGGGCGATACCGTGTTTACTACCATGGTATCGGCAGACACCTTGCTCACGCTCACGTTAAAGCTGACAGGTGCTTCCACACCGTGCAGCGACAGGGTGCCATCCACTTTTGCCGTAGTGCTGCTACCCGGTTGCAGTTTCATTAAGTCTGCGGGGACATCGGCGGTAAAGGTGGCGGCCGGAAACTTCGCCACGTTAAACAGCTTTTCCTGCATCCGCGTATTGCGAATAGGTATGTTGGTATTCACTGAGCTAAGTGGAACCTCAATCATCAGTTTACCGCTGTCTGACACTGAGCCGGAAAGCTCCTCAAAGGCATGCACCTCGGTTACCTGGGCGTTTTTGGTCGACATAAAGTGCAGGCTGGATTGCTCTGGTGCAACTGTCCAGTCGGCAAACGCCGGTGCTAGCAGTAAACTGCTGAGAAGAACTAATGATTGCTTAAGCATAAAAACACTTACTCCCTAATATTGAATAATGTCCCGCCACGGCACATTTTGATCGCCCAGCACAATAAAGTCCGGGTTCTCTAACGTATTACGCTGATTGTAGCTAAGTGGCTCAAAATCAGCGGCATAGATGGCACCGCCTGCTTCCGAAACAATGCACTGAGATGCGCCGGTGTCCCACTCGCCGGTGACACCCAGACGCATAAAGGCGTCGGCTTTACCCTCGGCAATAAAGCAGGATTTCAACGAGCAACTGCCTAAAGGCAGGGTCTGATATACCCGCTTGGCACATAATTTAGAGATCACCCGTTCCCGCGGTTGACGACGGCTAATGGCCAGGATCACCACACTGTTGTGTGGGTCGTCCAGCTTACGTACGCTAATGGGGCCACTGGCTTCAGGCGAGTCTTTAAAAGCGCCATGTCCGGTCAGAGCGTAATACAGGCTTTGTCCGGGCGGCCAGAAAATCACCCCTATCTTAGGCTTGTTGTCTTCGATCAGCGCGATATTCACGGCAAAGTCGCCGCTGCGTGCGATAAATTCCTGGGTGCCGTCAATCGGATCGATTAACCAGTAACGCTTCCAGGTTTTGCGTTCTTCCAGACTGGCATGTTTGGTTTCTTCCGAAAGGATCGGAATATCCGGTGACATTAGGGTGAGTATGTCGGTGATAATTTCGTTGGCTTTGTAATCGGCGCTGGTGACCGGTGATTCATCGGCTTTCTGGTAGCTTTCAAAATCGCCGACATCATACAACCGCATAATGGCTTCGCCAGCTTTCAGAGCGGCGTCTTTGGCTATCTGTAGCAAATCATGATCAGTATTATCAGGCATAGTCCGGATGCTCCTTTAACCACTTTTGAGCAAGAAACAGTGCAGCGATACAGCGTGCTTCAATAAAGTCTTCGCGAGCCAGCAGCTCGTCGGCCCGGTCAATGGGCCAGCGAACCAGCTCAAGCGGCTCTGGCTCGTCGCCAGGCAGAGTTTCGGGGTAGAGATCGTGAGCGATAACAATATTCATCTGGGCGTTAAAGAACGTTGGCGCCATATTCACTTTATGGATGGCTTTAAGCTCTCTGGCACCAAAGCCTGCCTCTTCTTTTAGCTCACGGTTGGCCGCTTCTAAAATACTTTCACCCTGATCGATAAGGCCTTTAGGAAAACCCAGTTCGTATGTGTGGGTACCGGCCGCATACTCTCTTACCAACAGAAAGTCGCCATCCTGTACCGCAACGATCATTACTGCTCCGCGGCTGTAGCCTGCCATACGCTCAAACTGACGGGTTGCGCCATTAGTAAATTCGAGGTCCACACGCTCAACCCTGAAAAAGCGACTTTCGGCCACAATTTCGCGCTGGTGGATCTGCGGAAGCGTTTTGTCCTTATCGATATTGCTCATGTTGTTTGGGTCAGTCTTTCGTTATCATATTATCAAACTTAAGGTTAACGTATTTAGAGGAAAAGCGCTTGCCATTTCTGCCCTGGAACGAAATCAATACCGTCTTACTGGATATGGACGGCACCTTACTGGACCTGCACTTCGATAATCAGTTCTGGTTGGAGCACCTGCCTAAAAAGCTGGCTGAGAAAAGTGGCCGTTCGCTGGCAGAGTGCCGCGAAGAAATGCATGAGCACTATTCACGGGTAAGTGGCCGCATTGAGTGGTACTGCCTGGACTACTGGGCTAAGCACCTGGATATGGATATTGTGGCGGCCAAGCGCGAAATTGAGCACCTCATTGCTATGCGAGACGATACCCTGCCATTTTTGGACGCCTTGCATAACAGCGGCCGTGAGGTGGTACTGGTAACCAATGCCCACCCGGGGAGTCTTTCATTAAAGGTGGAGCACACCAAACTGGACTCACATATCGATACCCTCATTTCTACCCATGAATTTGGCGTCACCAAAGAGTCGCAGGACTTGTGGCGGGCCTTGCAGGCACGTTTGGGTTTCGACCCGGCCACCACGTTATTTGTTGATGACAGCCTCAATATCCTTGAGGCAGCAAAAACCTTCGGTATTAAGCACGTGCTGGCTGTAAAAAATCCCGATAGCAAGCAACCCCATCGGGAAATAGAGGGCTACCCGGCGATTAGCGATTACCGCACCCTCATTGATGATATTACTAACCATCCCTTTGAAAACGCATAAACGGAAATGGTGTAATGAAAGTAGTTGTTGGTTCTAAAAATCCGGTAAAAGTGAATGCTACTCGCGTAGCCCTCAAGCAGGTCTTAGGGACGGGGGATGATATTGTGGTGGTTGGCGTCGACGCGCCAAGCCTGGTGGCCGATCAGCCCATGACGGAAGCAGAAACGCGGTTAGGCGCGGTTAATCGGGTTAAAGCCTGTATGGCTGAACATCAGGCCAACTGGTATGTAGCCATTGAAGGCGGTGTGGATAATTTTTCCGACGGCCCCGCAACTTTTGCCTACGTCGCCATTTGTAATGGTGAGCATTGGTCTGTGGGCCGCAGCGCTAACCTGCCGCTGCCTGAGGCGGTTTACGCGTCTCTGACTGCCGGCGAGGAACTTGGCGATGTGATGGATAAACTGTTTGATACTCACAATATCAAACAAAAAGGTGGCGCTATTGGTTTATTAACCAATCACCTGGCCACCCGCCAGAGTGTTTATGAGCTGGCTATTATTCTGACCATGGCCAAATTTAACTTTTTGCCGCTGTATTCTCAGTAAACATTTTGGGATAAAAATGTTCACCTAACGGTTTGGTAATCTCGGACACGATTGCGATTTCATCACCAGTCAAACGTTTTTTCCAGGTATCCAGACTCGCTTTGGCATCACGAGCCTGAAAATTGGTGCCTTTGGCTTCCGATGGGTTGCCTGAACTGGTCGTTTTCTCAATGTATGCTCTGGTTTCAGCGGTAAAGGGTAAATCCAAAGCGTTGAACAATTGAGAAAAACCGCCTGCCGGTTCCAGGCTGATCTCTTCATGATAACAAAATTGCCAATGTGGATATTCTTGTTGGTACTGGCGAATAATTTCATGTAGCAATACCCATAGCCAGGCTGATTTCTGCATAAATGAAAAATTGTCCGGCTGTTCAGCCAAAGCTTGTATTGTACTTTTATACTCTTTAAATCGGGTTTCGATGAGCGGCGTCTGGCGAGCGAAATTGTTAAAGTCGAAGGCCCATATGGCTGTTTTCAGACTAGCCGCAAATGCAAACGGATTACGGATCATAACGACGACATCAGCGCCCCACTGCTCGTGGAACCAGTCTGCAGATAGCAATGCCAGGGGATCTTTAAACAGCATTTTATTTTTGAAAAGTCGCATGGAAAAATATTTGGCAAAACGACCAGGCGTTTTGATATCCAGACCGTTATCAAGGCAAACCTGCCATGCGTATCGCCAGGCTGGCCATGTCATTGTTGTGTGTACTGCATCATTAATAGCGCTTTGTTGATGAGAGGACGCGAAATGGGCGAACCATGTGTCTACCTTGAGTTTTGTGCCGTCGAGTGGAAAATCGACATTGAACGGCTCATTCACATAATAAACACCATCGGCTCTAGCCAGTGTCCTGCCTACCCATGTTGTCCCCGAGCGATGGGAGCCTGTAACCAGAATAGGTTTATTACGGGCCATTTTATCCAAACCTTCCATGAAAAATTGATGTAATTTTTATCCAAATAATACAACTGACTAAAGTTCAAACTGGGTGTAGCCATTGGCATCCGGGCGACCAAAAAATAGCGCTGCCTCGTGTACTTCCTGCGGCAGTGATGGATCGGGTTTGAACTGCCCTTTTACCGATAAACCGGAAAAATCCTGACGGGCTGAGGCCTGCATGCTCAGTCCGAAGGCGTTGGGCTCTTCTACATTAATCACAATTTGCTCATCCTGACAACGAATTTGCGCCGAAAAGGTGCCCAGCTCGATGGGTCCCTGCGTACCGGCAACGCGAGCGTTTAGCCAGTCGCCATAGGCCATCATCTGGTCGCACCCCTGAGCGGAATAGGTCAGGTTTTCGATATTGACCCGAAACCGGCCGCCGGCATTTACCGGCAGCGGTAACTGTACTTCAGACAGCACCCGATCAACCGGCAGGTACAGTAAAAAGTCTTCAGCAGACACCGCCTGGAAATCAAACAAGCTCACGCTAACCGGCCCGTTAAAGGCGATTGACGCTGCATCACGCATGTTACCGGCGTCGAGCTCCACAGCGAGCTGGCCGGTGAATAAGGCCCAGGGGGATACGTCCCAGCTTAACTGATTAACCGGGATATTATTAACGATAACCCTGTCAACTTCGCCCTGCCACAGCGTACCCTGCACATTGCCAACCTTAACGTTGTCTGGCAGGCTGATTCGGCTAACCACCTGCGATGCTGGCAGGTAAGCAACCAGTAAACACAAATAAAGAAAAAGGCCGGCTAACAGCCAGCGCCAGTTAATGCCCATCATTTTGTAAGTACCAACCGTCTGACTTTTATCATTCCCGGCGCATTGGCTTCAGCAACATCGAGTTGCTCAATCACAATACCTCGCGTTTCTAATTCATTCAGCCAGCCCACCAGACTGTTGAAAGGCGCTTCATCTATCCATACCTGAATTTCATCACCTTGTGGTTGCATGCGTGATATAGATAGTGAGTGGTTACTACTTGTACTGGTAACCAACTGTGGCAGCGAACCGGTAACCCGTCTGGGCGACGACTGAGTACGGCGTAGCTGCGCGGCCTTTTGGCCCTGCTCTTCAACCCAGCTAACCAGTTTCTTATTACTTTCCAGTAACTGACTTTGCTGACTGATACTCTGATTAAGCGGTGCCCATAACCCCCAGTAAAAAATACCCAGTAATATGACCAGCCCTGATAGCACCACCAGGCGCTGTTCACGTTCTGTGAGAGCGGTAAATTTTTGTTTTAACGCGTTCATGAGGCTCCCCGGATATTCATTGTGCCAATCACAGCGTCGTCGCGATTGTTAATGGCGCCCTGCTCTACAGTAAAGCCGGCGGCTTCGGCACTGCGCTTAAACGTATCCAGCGCGTTAAAATCTTTCCCCTGAGCCTGCATGCGGATCTCGGTGCGGTTAGCATCAAAGCGCAATGTTTGTGGCGTGATATTCGACGCGGCGAATGCGGTATTTAATTGCGAAAGCATCACCAGTAGTGAACTGCCGTCACCGGACTGCTCCAGTCGTTGCATCTCCTGTTGCACTTTCAGACGGACGTTGCGATAGGTTCCGATATCCGGAAATCCTTGTTTTACCAGAGCGTCGATTTGTGCGGTCAGGTCGGCATTTTGTTGTTGCAGTTGATTGAGCCTGAGCGTTTTATCGCCAATGGTTAAAACGATCACCAAAGCGAGCAAAATAAGCGGCACGCGCCAGACCTGCCACACCTGATTGTGCTGCTTTTTAGGCTTGTATTGCCCCTGTAGTAAATTGAACGATGCATTACCAACGTGTTTGGCCAGTACGCCAATGGCTGGCACGTCGTCGTTATGTGCTTCCTGATGAATATTAGGTACCGCGTGAAGATCGATGTCGGTGAGGGCGCTTAAATTAACCGGTTCTGGCTGGGCTTTGGCCTGTAAGGCAAGTACCCCGGTAAGAAACGCCCGTTCTCCCTGCATGCCCTGCCATGGCCCCTGACGAACAATTAATTGTTCACCGATTGCCAGTGCTACCCATTGGTTATCTGCCTGTTGCGGAAGCGCCAGGATATCAGGCAGGATCACATCAGCTGTAAAGCCGGCATCTTCCAGCCAGCCCTGCCACTTTGCCATCTGGCGGTGGCTGACGATGGCCACGGATTGTTCCGTGCCCCGGGAAGGGCCCATAGCAAAAAACAGTTCGCCGATATCTTCAGCCAGTTCGTCTTCCAGCATAAACGGAATCGCATTTTGTAGTTTGCGATTGACCTTGCCAGGGAGGGTAACATTGCACAGCCGCACATCCGCGCCGGGAACCAGCACGATTGCTCTGCGCAAACTGGTGCGCTCGCCGAGGCTTATCAGTGCATCGGCACCGGCTAATTCGCCACTGGCGATAACGTCCTGGCTTTGGGCAGACCAGACTACCCAATGCACGGGATCGTGCAGGTTAGTACCCAGCCTAACAACTAACTGTTCCATTACTTTATGACTCCAAATTCGCGGCGCAACACCGCTATTTTGCCTGATGAAGCGGCATTTAACACGGTTGTCATGGCAAACGTTGCTTCATTGTAACGGCTCTTGGTATGTAAAATAAAATACTCTGTGGTCACACTAAACCATTGAGTTTGTTCCGGCTGCAGATTTAACGCTGCAATATCCGGTTCGGCTAAAAAGGTGTTAACGTCATCCCAGCCGTCCAGTGGTCGCGCTGCGATAATCGAGGATGCCTGTGACAGGCTCAACCCGGTTAAGGCAGCCAGAACCGGCGCGCGCTCCTCGCTCAGCGTGTTTACATTAATCACTAACTGATCATTATCGGGAATAACACATACCTGCGGCAGCAAATCTTCCAGCCACTTGGCTTCCACGCCGTTGATCAGGCGTAACTCAGACTGACTGCTCATCTGTCCGTTGGCGGCGAGGTAAGGGAATGCGCGCGAGGCATATTCGCTGTCTTCAGCGCCATAAATGCGCATGCGGTCGTCACTGTCGAGCCAGTCTGCCAGCGAATCCCGTACCGTATCCACCGTAAAGCTGGGTATTTCTTCGTTGGTCAACTGCAGCAAACGGGCAAACGCATTCATGGCTTCGGTGGGTTGCTGGTCGTTTACATTGGTCTGATTGGCGTTGGGCAGTGCGTTGATATTAAAGCAGCTTTGCATGTCTTCCAGGGTCACACTGATACCGCCTTCTTCCATGGGATATTCAAACTCCTGCGCCCAGGGCTGGTTCAGGGTGATTTTATTGCCGGTTTCTTCCATCAGCGTTACCAGCGATATGCGGGCATATTCTTCGGCGCTTTTGGCATACCAGTAGGCCTGGTTGCTGCTTTTGATATTACTGGCGCGCTGTACCTGAAGTTGCAGTCTGGCACCCATCTCTGTAGCGAGGATGGCCACCAGGGCGACTACCATCAAGACAATTAACAGGGCCGCGCCGCGTTGTTTATCCAACCTCATGACGCTTGCTCCGTTAGCGCGAAGACGCGCTGAATTTCGCCCATATCAGCAAGGGTAATGGTAATTCGAATCCCCCGCGGCAGGGTTTCGCCAATGTAATTGTCATGCCAGGCCGCTTCGCCGGATTCACTGCCGCCGGTATTAAATTCAACGGTAAAGTTTGTCACATTGTCGAGGATTTCCCTGACTTTAGGCTCTGTGCCCAGCACGCTATCCACATACACAGTATTAAGACGTTCGAGTTTTTCTTCCCGCAGGCGGTAGGCTACGCCCTGTAAGGTGCTGCGCGGCAGCGCCAGTTTCGGGTTATGCCAGCCGCCGCGCACAAAAGCCAGTCCGCCAGCGTCGCTGTCGTCGGTTTCTTCCCCGCCTCGCATTACGATACTGTTTTGCTGGCCTTCCATTCGGACTGCCCGTGGCATGGCCTGCTGTACGTCCCGTTCGAGAATTAGCATAAAGCGTTGCAGTTGCTGTAATCGGGCAAATTTTTCGCTGGAAATTTCGTCGCTGTCGATAACGGTGGAAAGCAGCGCAGTAGAAGCCAAACCCAGCATAGCGAAGATTGCCATGGCGATTAAAATTTCAATCAGGGTAAAACCGCGGTTACGCATCAGCCGTTCTCCGCTGGTTTGGCAAAGTAGGTGATCACCGTGGTGATGGTATCGTTGAAGTCTGCATCGAGGCTGACGCTCACTTCTACCGCTTTAAAGTCGCTGTCGCCGGTATCCCTGACAACCTGTTTCCAGTACCAGGTGCGTTCGGCCATTTCGGCCTGGCCTTTAAGGTTGTTTTTCAGTGGCCAGGGGCGTTCTAACTGAATTTCATTTAACTGGTTGTTAGCCACCCAGGTAGCAATGGTGATTTCTTCAATCTGCCCCACGCCGTTGAGGTGTTCTGACGCGGCTTTCATAATGGCGCCGCCGGTCATGGCAAAGATGAACAATGCCACCATTACTTCAAGTAAGGTCATGCCGCGCTGTTTACTGATCAATCCCATTCTGGTCGCTCCATTGGGCCGAGTAACTCCAGCGGCGGCATATCCTGGCAGTTTAATACGTAGTAGGCGGGTAAATCGTTAGTAAATTCAGGCTCATAATGAAACACCAGGCTGAAAGGCGTAATCTCACCACTGGACATTATAAGGATTTGTGGTGGCGGTGGCGGCGCCTCTTCCTCACCAATTTCAATATCCTGTTCATTCACACTCAGCGAGCTGTCGAACATTTCGCGGTCAAATAACCGATCTTCGGTTTGCCAGGGTAAATCATCCAGATTGAGGGTGAAAAAGTACGGCTCACTGAGCGTCACCGGCTCATACAGCGGATTACCTTCTATGAATTGCCACTCGTCTTCCGCACTGAGTTGCATGAAGCTGTAGGTACGATTTTCCTGATCAATAAAAATACCCAGTTGCTGCTGGTTAAGTACCGCATAATCACTGGCCATGTCGATGACCACCTGCAGGCGCCGGGCTTCCCGCTCGAGTTGCTCGGATGGATCGGTGGAAAAGGCATTAAAGATGACATAGCCGGCAGCCAGACCCATTAGCAGTAACACCAGCATGACTTCGAGCAGCGTAAAGCCGCGCTGGCGGCTGGCCGCCAACGATGCTAAAGCGAAGCTGTACCGGTGACGGCCTGGTGCACGCATAAACAGCGTAATGCCTTAATTCAGGTAGTCGTTGATGTTCCAGTTACCAATATCGTCATCAGTGCCGGGTTCACCATCCGGGCCATTAGAAAAGATATCAATGGTGCCCATTTCTCCCGGGCTGATAAGCACGTAAGGATTACCCCATGGATCGTCCGGTAAACGCTTGATGTAACCATCTGCAGGATAATTACGCGGAATAGGGTCCAGAGTCGGCGCACTTACCAGGGCATCAAGCCCTTGTTCGGTGGTAGGAAAACGGTTGCTTTTAAGCTTGTACATTTCCAGCGCACTTTCCAGTTGCTGAATATCCACGGCCGCTTTTTTAAGCTGTGCTTCTTCCTGATTGCCCAGGATTTGTGGAGCGACCATCGAAGCGAGGATACCAATGATCAGCAGCACCACCATGATTTCAATTAAGCTGAATCCCGACTGTCGTTTAAGCATTTTCATTACACATTCACCATATTATTTAATGCCAGAATTGGTTGGATAATGGCCATGACGATAAATAACACCACGCCAGCCATCGTTACAATGAGCAAAGGTTCAAACACCTTTAGTGAGACACTGATTAGCGACTCAAATTCCCTGTCCTGATTATCGGCAGCCCTGCCAAGCATTTGTTGTAGCTCACCTGAGCGCTCACCCGAGGCAATCATATGCATCATCATCGGCGGAAATATCCGGGTATTATCCAGTGCGGCTCGCAGGCTGGACCCTTCTTTTACGTGCACTGCCGCTTCGGCAATACGTTCTTTAATATACAGGTTTTGCAGTACATCGGTTGAAATACGCATGGACTCAAGCAGTGGCACGGCACTGGCGGTAAGAATACTTAAGGTTCTGGCAAAGCGCGCGGTGTTAAGCCCTCTGGAAACTTTGCCAATCATGGGCACCTTCAGCAGAACCCGATGATAGCGCAGACGTATAGCGGGCTTCTGAATAAGACGTTGAAACATAATGACAAGCAGCATGATAACGACCAGCAAATACAGCCCGTAATTTTGCATCCACTCACTGATGGCGATAAGCACCGTGGTGATGGTGGGCAGGTCCTGACCCATATGATCAAACTGCCCGACGATTTTGGGGACCACTACGGTAAGTAACACCACCACAATCATCATAGCGAAAAACATCATAATGGCAGGATAAATTAAGGCCTGAATCACCTGGCTGCGGGTTTGCTGGCGACGTTCGGTGTAGTCGGCCAGGCGGTTTAACACCGTATCCAGATGCCCTGACTTTTCGCCGGCGGCGACCATAGCGCGGTATAAATCATCAAATACGCTGGGAAATTCGCTGAGTGCGTCGGCCAGAGTGTAACCTTCAACCACGCGGCTGCGAACCGCCATCATCATATTTTTATGGCGCGGCTTTTCACTTTGCTCGGCAACGGCCAGTAGCGCTTCCTCAATGGGTAACGCTGATTCAACCAGGGTGGCAAGCTGACGGGTAAGCAGTGATAAATCACTGGCGGAGATTCGCGGACGAAACAGCTGAAACCCTGAAGGTGTCTGCTTAGCGCTTTTTTCGGCGACCTGCTCCACTTCCAGTGGCACCATGCCTTTTTCGCGCAGTTGCTGGCGGATTTGCCGGGCGTTATCGCCCTCCAGAACGCCACTTTTATTGCGCCCGTTGGCGGCAATGGCTTTGTATGCAAAAGCGGCCATTAATCCTCCCGGGTAACCCGCAGCACTTCTTCCAGCGACGTTTGTCCGCTGAGTACTTTATGGCAACCGTCTTCACGAATACTCGGCGTGGTCTGGCGAATATATTTTTCGATAGCCTGCTCACCCTTGCCTTCATGCATCATGGTGCGTACCGCTTCATCAACAATAAGCAGTTCATGAATACCAGTACGGCCACGATAGCCGGTTTGATTACAGGCCGCACACCCTTTTGGAGAATAGATCACTACATCGGCAGCATCATTGATGCCCAGTATCTGCGCTTCCTGCTCGCCGGGTGAATGCGGTGTTTTGCATTCCGGGCACAGTGTACGGACCAGGCGTTGTGACAGCACGGCCAGTAAACTGGAGGACAGCAGAAACGGTTCGACCCCCATATCTTCGAGGCGGGTTATAGCACCGGCTGCGGTATTGGTGTGCAGGGTCGATAACACCAGGTGGCCGGTTAAACTGGCCTGGACGGCAATCTGGCCGGTTTCGATATCTCGAATTTCCCCCACCATGACCACATCCGGATCCTGACGCAGAATGGCGCGCAGGCCCCGGGCAAAGGTCATTTCTACCCGCGGGTTCACCTGGGTCTGACCAATCCCCTGCAAATCAAATTCGATGGGGTCTTCCACCGTCATGATGTTACGGTCTTTGGAATTAATTTCGCTGAGGCCGGCGTAGAGCGTGGTGCTTTTACCAGAGCCGGTTGGCCCGGTGACCAGAATAATACCGTGCGGTTTACGAATTAAGGTAGAGAAGTGATCGCGGTTAACCTGGGTCATACCCAAATCAGTTAAATTTAACCGGGCATTATTTTTGTCGAGCAAACGCAGCACTACCCGCTCGCCATGGCTGGAAGGCAAGGTAGATACCCGCACGTCAACCGCGCGACCGGCAATACGCAGCGTGATACGGCCATCCTGGGGTACGCGTTTCTCAGCGATATCCAGTTTCGCCATGACCTTGATCCGAGAAACCAGCATGGAAGACAGTTTGCGGTTTGGGCGCAGAATTTCGCGCAGTACGCCATCCACCCGGAATCGCACTACTAACTGATTTTCAAAGGTCTCAATATGGATATCCGACGCGCCTTCTTTAATGGCTTCGCCGAGCATGGCATTAATGAGTTTAATAATGGGCGCGTCGTCTTCGCTGTCGAGCAGATCTTCGGTGTCCGGCAGTTCTTCAGCGAGAGAGAATAAGTCACTCTCGTTACCCAGATCTTCCATTAACTGCTTGGCTGCCGATGAATCCCGCTGATACGCCTGGGTTAGCAGGGGCTCAAACTGGTCTTGCGGGAGCTCCTTAAGTACCAGTGCTCCGGCATGATAACGACGGACTTCGCTGAAGATTTCCAATGGCGTGTCGCTGGTGTGATAGAGCAACGCGGGCTCCTGATTGAGCTCCAGCAGTACCTTATGCCGCTTGGCAAAGCCAAAGGGCAACTGCTGATCGTCTACCGCTTCTTCCGGTAACAGCTCTTCTGCCGATTCAGCAGCCACACTGGCTACTGATTCGGTAAGTTCGGGCTGCCTGGTTTCGGTGCTCATTCGTTGCCATCCTGGGCTTTTTGCTGAGCTTCTTCCTCTTCGCGACGCTTCAGGTAATCTTCATAGGTAGGCGGCAGCGCCAGACTGTCGTCCCACTTTGGCAATACCGGTGTTTCGGTACGAGGCATCAACGCAACCCCACGCGACTGACGCTCAAGCTGCTCAGCACGGATATAATTGTATTTACGCTTGCTGATTTCATTCATGGTGACGCCGTCACGAATGATTTTGGGGCGTAAAAATACCATCAGGTTGGTTTTGCGCTTGCTGCTGCTGGTAGATTTAAACAGGTGGCCAAGAATCGGAATGTCACCCAGTAACGGTACCTTGGACTCACTTTCCTGAATATCTTCGTCAATCAGACCACCCAGCACGATGGTGCCGCCGTCATCCACGATAACCGTGGTTTTGATTTGACGTTTGTTAATTGAAATATCCACCGAAGTGGCACCGGATACGCTCGAGACTTCTTGCTCGATGGTTAGCTGAATGGCGTTACCTTCGTTGATTTGCGGGGTAACCTGCAGCTTAATACCCACTTCCTGACGATCGACGGTCTGGAACGGGTTAGAGTTGTTGTCGCCGGTAGTCTGGCCGGTGATCACCGGTACTTCCTGACCCACAATAAAGAATGCCTCTTCGTTATCCATGGTGGTTAAATGCGGGGTCGCCAGAACGTTTGAGTTGGTATCGTTACTAACGGCCTGCACCACTGCGCCCCAGCCATTTTCCACAATCCCGGCGATCAAACCGTTAGCACCGCCAAGCAGGTTGGCGAGGGTGGTGAAATCGCCCTGGGTGGTATCCTGAGTTGTTACTACCTCACCGTTTGCGGTGACATAGGTTGACTGAGTTGTCTGATCTTCTGCCTGACGCAAGGCTACACCCAGCGCGCCTACCGGTACCACGCCGTTATTAAACTGCGTACCGCCTCCGGCTTCTGACACAAATTGCATGCCCAGAGACGTACCGTCGCCTTCGTACATTTCAACAATAATGGCTTCAACCTGTACCTGAGCACGGCGAATATCCAGCTGGCGAATCACCTCTTCTAGTGAGCGCATCATATCCGGCTCTGCGGTGATCACCAGTGCATTGGAGTCTTCGTGTGAATCGATACTGACATTACGATTAGAGGAAGTACGTCTGGCATTGCCGGCGCCGGCGGTTTCTTCTGCCTGTATACTGTCACTTACGCCCTGCAACACTTTCACCAGATCTTCGGCTTTGGCGTAATTGAGGAAAATAACCCGGGTATTGCCGTTGGTTTCGAGTTCCTGGTCCATGCGCTGTACCAGGTTAATCAGGCGTTTGCGGGCTTTGGAGTCGCCGCTTACGATAATGCTGTTGGTGCGGTCATCGGCTACTACGCGGGGTTCACTTTTACCGCCCGCAGCTTGCTTACCCTGGGATTTGTTGATGCTTTCAATGATGCGCACCATTTCTGAGGCTGAGGCAAATTGCAGCTTCACAATGTCGACTTCTTCGTCACCGGCGCGGTCAACCCGTTCAATGATTTCAACCAGACGGTTTACTACGGCTGCACGGCCGGTCAGCATCATTACATTCGACGGGTCGTGGCTCACCACGTTACCACCACCGGCCTGATCGTTGAGCTGGCGTAAAATCGGTGCAAGCTGACGTACTGGCACGTTATACACCGGGATTACGCGGGTGATCATTTCGTCGCCGTCGAGATTCGCGTTTTCCACCACCGGAATATTGGAGGTTTTGGCGTCTTTGGAGCGGACTACCTTTAAAATACCGTTGGGCATTTCAACCACGGCAAAATCGTACACCTGCAGCACGTTTAAGAAGAACTGATAATACTGTTCCTCATTCAGCATGTCGTAGCTGATGACGCTGATTTTGCCTCTTACATTGGGGTCTACAATGATGGTTTTTTGCAGATTTTTACCAACAATCGTAATAAATTCGTTGATATCCGTATCCTGAAATTTGGGCATACGATCGATTGCCGCTGCCTGCACACATAATAGTGTGGTGCAGATTGCTACGCTCATTCGGGTCAACCAGGTTCGACCAACTCGCCTCATGTTTTATTCCTGTTTAGTATTTTACTTGCTTAAATTATTGCTCTGGCATGTCCAGATACAGTGTAATGTACTCGCCTTCGCGGGCCACCGTCAGCTCGATGGACTGCGCTGTTCTTAATTCGCCCATGGCATCTCTGGCCTGAGCCGGATCGGTTAAGTCCAATCCGTTTATCTGGATCACAATATCGCCGTTTTGTAACCCCACCGACTCAAACAAGCTGGGGTTCTTACCCGGCTTCACTTTATAGCCGGCCATCTGGCCGCCTTCGAGTGCCGGGGTCACGGTAATAAAATCAATAAAGCTGGATGGGCTCTCACGCAGCGTCTCGGTGGCTGCCACGGCTTCGTCACTTAACTCGCGAGCCGGCTGCGGACTGTTATCAATTCTGCCCATGGTCGTACTGTTCTGACTATTGCCGCGGGTAATTCTGCCGGTCGCCGCTGATTGTTGTGCAGCGCGGCGCTTGGTAAAATCCAGACCATCGAGCATCAGGGTTTCGTGACGGCCGCCATTTTTAATAATCACGCGGTCGGTATGAACCTGAGAAAGCGTAGCATTGGTACCGTCAATTTTTTCGCCAATGGCGTAGGTGGCTTGTTTACCGCGGTTTTCTATGATGGCGGTACCTTGATCTTCAGCGCTGGTTGATACGACACCGGAGAGCACCAGATTAAGCTGGGTTTCCGGTGCATCGGTAATGGTTTCCTGTACCGGTGGTGGTGCGGCTTTATTTACTTCGCCAAATAAATTCAGGCGTTGTATTTGATTAATATCGACCCCACGTTGGGAGTTTGACGACGTACCTGTGGGGCGGGCTCCAGCAGTGTTAAGCCCTGATAAACTGGCATTGTTGCCTGGCTCGGGGATCAGTTTCCAGGTGATTTCAGCAGCGAAAGCGATGAGATACAGGCACAATAACACCACCACCGCGAGTCGAATGCGTGGTTGGTGGGCGCTAAAAAAGGCCGGTAAATTTTGTAAGCTGGTGTGATTTAATATCATCTGAAAACAACTAATTGGTGAACAAATAACCGCGAAAAAACGTTCCCATCATAGCCTAGTCTGCGCGGGGGCAACAACATTAATCCGATCAGGTTAAAATTATATTACAGTTTAGTAATTAAACGCATGAGAAAAACCAATGGCTAATGATGCAACCAATGAACTAAAGGTCCGGCTGGACAAATGGCTCTGGGCAGCGAGGTTAACCAAAACCCGTGCACTGGCAAGAGACCTGATTCAGGCCGGAAAAGTTCACTACAACGGGCAAAAAAGCAAGCCGGGTAAAATTGTTGAGCCCGGCGCGGCCATTCGGGTGCCCGCCGGCTGGGATGTAAAAGAGCTCATAATTCAGGACGTTTCTGAAAAACGCCTGCCGGCGAAAGACGCTCAGCTATTATATGAAGAGACGCCGGAAAGCATCGCTAAAAGGGAAGAGAATCAGGCCGCCCGAAAATCGCAAAGCTTTCATAATCCGCGACCGGAAAGCCGCCCCGACAAAAAGCAGCGTCGCGAACTTATTAAATTTAAACATCAGTGATAACACTGATGAAAGACAGGAAAAACCATGAATCAGTTTGATCAGTTACATCGTTATTTATTCACTGATGCCAGCGTGCGCGGTGAATTGGTTAGATTGCAGGACACTTTAAAGCCAATCGTACATAGCACCGACTACCCGCTGGCGATACAGCAACTGCTGGCCGAGATGGCCGCAGCTGCCAGTTTGTTAACCGCTACCCTCAAATTTGAGGGCGAAGTGGGGTTACAAATTCAAAGTCAGGGTAAAGTGCGTTATGCCGTGGTCAATGCCACCCACGAACAGACATTACGGGGCGTGGCACGCTGGGACGAGGAAGCCGATTTATCGACTGCCAGCTTTGCCGATCTGGTGGCTAACGCTGTGCTGGTTATTACCATTACGCCTACCGAAGGAGAGCGTTATCAGGGCGTTGTAGCGCTTGATAAAGGCTCGTTGGCCGGCTGTATTGAAGATTACTTTGAACGCTCAGAACAATTGGCAACCCGCGTGTTTATTCACACTGACTTAGCAGACAAAAACGCGCCTAAAGTGGCCGGGATGTTTTTGCAGGTAGTGCCAACCAGCAGTGAAGCCACTAACGTGACCGCTGACAGTGAATTTGAGCATCTCTGCACCTTAACTGAAACCATGACACCCGAAGAGTTGTTTGCTTTGCCTGCACAGGATGTATTGCACCGTTTGTACCATGAACAAACCGTTGAAGTGTATGCGCCGGAAGCGGTGACCTTTGCCTGTACCTGCTCACGTGAACGTAGCGCCGAAGCATTGCGCAACATCGACAAAGCCGAACTGCTGGCGATTATCAAAGAAGAAGGTTCGATTAACATGAACTGTCAGTACTGCCATACAGAGTATTGCTTTGATGAAATTGACGTGGAAGCGTTAAAGAGCGGCTATAACAGTGCACCAGAAGCCTCACAGTAAGCGGTTTATTGATGGCTGATTTTCACATTAGAGCGCTTGAGCTGGCCAGAGCCGGTGACTGGGATGGCTCTCACGATCTGGTTCAGGACTATAACGATGAATTTTCCTGCCTGATCCACGGCTACCTGCACCGGGTTGAGGGGGATGAGTTTAATGCCCGTTATTGGTATACCCGGGCTGGCACTACAATGCCGGCGAATTCACTGGAACAAGAGTTGGCGCGCCTGGAAAGCCTGGTGCGCGGCAACGGCTAGCCGAGCGTAGTTAACCCTTTTCTCATACTTTCTTTTGCATGCGGCGGTGATTACCAGATTTGTTAAGTACATTAACGAAATCACTCGCTGCATACGAATTCTTGTTGATGTGCCCACAGTTTCGATGTTATTGCTAGCGTAGCCGGCTCGTCCCTGAGAGCCGGACTGATGCGTCTTACGGAGAAACAATGAATCGAACCCTGGCCACCACCGTAATATTCAGCGGCTTTTTTCTGCTCGGCATCCTGTTGCTGATGTGGGGGATCCTGTTGCCTCGAATGGCGGCAGAGCTGACTATGAGCAGTTTTGTCAGCGGAGCATTGTTTACGTTGTTTTCACTGGGCATGATGATGGGCGCGATTATTGGTGGCAAATATGCGTCGCGATTTGAGTTCTTGCCGTTGTTTGCCGGTTTGTCGCTGGTGAATGCCCTGTTCATCGTTATCGCCGGCTTAATGCCAAACTGGCTGGGATTGCTGGTGATTGTGTTTATTGTTGGCGTACTGAGTTCCTGTAAAATTACCATTGGTCATACCGTTATCGCTCAGCTTTATGTGGAAAAGCGCTTTGCCATGATGGGCATTATGGACTTTATGTTTAGCCTGGGCACGCTGGTGGCGTCTTTCTATGTGTCGCTTATCTTCTTGTGGCAGGCTAACTGGCGCTTGCCGCTGCACTTTCTGGCCGGTTTGTGGGTTATTCTGGCGCTGTTTACTTTTCTAAGTGTGCGCAATGCCAATGCAAAATTACCGGTTGAGAAACAGCAGGAGTCGGCGCCTAAACAAACCCTGGCGTTTGCCACTATCGTGCGTCAGCCGGTGTTTTTATTGTTGGCGGTTGCCAGTTTTGGCTATGGAGCGGTGGAATTTGGTACGGTTAACTGGTTTGTGAGTTACGCACAGCAGGGCCTGGGCTTTGATGGTGATGCCGCCCGCTTGCTGCTAGCTGGTTTTACCGGTGGAATGGCGTTGAGTCGTTTGACCTTTGCGTATTTTTTGCGCTGGTTTAGCGTGCACCGGTTAATGGTGGTGTTGGTCACCATGCTTCTGGCCGGTGCCATTATTGCCAAGCTGGGCGATACCTTTATGCCGATAATGCTGGGTAACTTCCTGTTAGGTCTGGGACTTGGCGGGCTCTTTCCGTTAATCCTCTCTGCCGCCATGAATATCGACAGCGAAAAAGGCCCGCTGTTATCAGGAATAACCATTCTAGGGAATGCCATGGGGGTGCAACTGGTGTCGCTTGGTACCGGTGCCTGGGCCGGGATCGCTTCTATTGAAGTGGCTTACTGGGCTGTGCCGATGGCGGCGGTGCTACTCTGGAGTGCCACCTGGTTTTACAGCCGCATTATTAAGCGAGGCTAGGCCGTATATTACAGCCCCTCGCTGGGCAGCCAGAACTCAGCAATCAGACCTTCTTCGGGGTGATTGCGCAGGTTAATCTGCCCGCCATGCATCTCGATAATACGCTTGGTGATGGCCAGTCCTAGTCCTGAACCACCGGAATTGCGCGCTGAGTCGCCCTGAGAGAATGGGCGGAAGACGTTTTCCAGACTATCCTCAGGAATGCCCTGACCAAAGTCCCGAACTTTACAGACCACCCGGTTTTGCTTCTTGTCAAAATAGGTGGTGATTTCTATATGGTTACTGCCGTAGCGGAAGGCGTTTTCAATCAGATTATCCAGCACCCGTTTGAGGGCGACTTTACGCAATGGAATATTCGGCAGTGGGTTGAGCTCCAGGTGAATGGACTGACGGTCTTCCGCGGAAGGATTAAACTGCTGATTGGTATTACGAGCATCGGTTAATTCGGTAATTAACGGGTTCAGGTTGGCAATGGTCTGACGTTCTTGCTGCTCCTGCCGGGCGTACTCGATGAACTGATCAATAATCGCATTCATGTCTTCGATATCGCTGACGATGCCTTCTTTCACCCAATCCTGATCCTCGGGCAGCATTTCGGTGGCCAGGCGAATACGGGTAAGTGGGGTGCGCAGGTCATGGGATATCCCCGCCGTCATTACCATGCGATCATGCTCTAACTGCTTTATCCCCTGGTTCATGCGGTTAAACGCTTTGGTTACCTCAATCATTTCGCTGGTGCCATCTTCTTTCAGCGGCGGCGGGAACTGCCCCCGGCCCACTTTGATTGCGGCGCGTTGCAGTGCGCTCAATGGCCGGTTGAGGCGAAATACAAACAGCCAGCCACCACCCACACTTAAAATACCAATCAGCAACAAATACAGGGTTAACGGGAAGATATTGGCTTCACTTAAGCCGTACACCGGCACGCGGATCCAATTGTCTGGCAGGCTGGCGATTTTGATCCAGACATAATAGGGCGTGGATTGCTGATCAAGCTGGGGCGCACTAATGCGTACTTCGGCTTTTTCGTCCAGCTGCTCGGTAACCTGGGCAGACATAAACTGATAAAAGGTAGCCTGCCCCAGTCTGGCAGCCTTGGCCTCGGTATCAGTAAAAATGCGAATGCCGGTTTGTGCTTTTAAGGTACGCAGGTACTCCGGGTCGTCGAGTTCGTCCACGTGGGTTTTGAGTGTGGCAGTCTGAGTGGCAATCAGGCTGTTAATTTGCTCGTAACTGGGCCGGATAAAATACATGGTGACCGACAGGTAAGAGACTACCTGATTGATCAACAACAAAACGCCAATCAGCAGTACGGTTTGGCCAAAGGCGCTTTTAGGGAGTAATCGCACTGGTTAAGTTACTGGGCAACCGCGCCGTCCGGCACGAACACATATCCTAAACCCCATACCGTCTGGATGTAACGTGGATTGGCCGGATCTTCCTCCAGCATGCGGCGCAGGCGTGATACCTGAACGTCGATGCTGCGTTCCAGGGCGCTATAGTCACGGCCCCTGGCCAGATTCATCAGCTTATCGCGGGACAACGGCTCTCGGGGGTGAGTAACCAGTGATTTTAATACCGCAAATTCGCCGCTGGTGAGTGACAGGGATTTGCCGTCGTCGGTCATCTCGCGGGTAGCCAGGTTTAACCGGTAAGTGCCAAACTCGACAATTTGCTCTTCCATAGATGGCGCGCCGGGAGCCTCATGTGTCTGACGACGCAGCACAGCTTTCGCCCGGGCAAGCAACTCCCGCGGATTAAATGGCTTTGGCAGGTAGTCGTCGGCGCCCATTTCCAGCCCGATAATGCGGTCTACCTCATCGCCTTTAGCGGTTAACATAATAATTGGCATCTTGCTTTCTGCCTGACGCATACGGCGGCAGATAGACAGGCCATCCTCACCGGGCAGCATCAGATCAAGGACCATCAAATGAAAGTTTTCACGTTCTAACAGGCGGTCCATCTGCTCGGCATTCGCCGCGCTTCTTACCTGAAAGCCCTGCTCCACCAGGTAGCGCTCAAGCAAGCTACGTAACCGCATATCGTCATCGACGACTAATATTTTTGATGTTTCCTGACCCATTTCTGCCTCACTGACAACCGCGTTCCGGTATCACTATAACCCTAAGTGATACCGGACAAAAGTGCTCAAATGTTTCGAACCGGCACGGATTGTTACAAAGCGTGTCAGGCGTGTAATTCAGGCAACGCCGGGCATGATATGCGTGGCCACTCCATAAACCAGCGCGTAGCCCACGGAATAGGCAATAAGCAACAGCAAAAAGTACTTGCCGTAACGGGCAAAACTCAGGCCTTTAACCTTACTCATGGTCACGATGCCGGCTGCCGAGCCAATGATGAGCAGTGAACCGCCTACGCCTACAGCATAAGTCAGTAACATCCATTCACTCACTGACATGCCAATATTGGCCTTAAGCAGAGCCGCCGTTAGCGGTACGTTATCGATTAAGGCCGAGGTTGCGCCCATCACATAATTTGCAATCAGCGGCGGGAAGACCTGGTACAGGTAAAGAAGCGAGTGTAAGGCTTCGATATGTTCCAGCATACCCACTAACAGCAGCACACCCAGGAAGAACAGCAAGGTATCAAACTCTATGTAGCGGATGTAATCCATAATGGGGTCCTGATCGTCATCTTCGCCCATGTGGTTGGCTACCAGAAACATAATTGCCATACCTGCGAGAAAGGTCAGCATTGGTGGAATGGCATACAACACGTTAAGGATCAGCGTTGAGATAATGGTGGTTAAGAAAATACCGGCGATCACGTAGTCGATAGTGTTGGTGGCATAGGTCGTTTTACGAATTTTTACCTTACCGGTCATGCCGATGCTTAGTAATCCGGTGAGTACCATTACGGCCAGGAACGATGGCACCAGCAGCCAGAATAACTGGGTAATGGTGACTTTCTTCTGCATAAAGATCATCAAAGTGGTGACATCACCGGTAATCAGCGATACGCCGCCGGAATTGACCGCGAAAACTACCAGTACCGCAAAGCGCATGGTTTGATTAAACGGCAGTCCCAGTGATAGCACCATGGCGATAGACACCAGCGTAGCGGTAATGTTATCTGCCAGCGAGGAGAAGCAAAAACTGAACAGCGCGGTTATCAACATCAGTTTTTTGAGTGAAATGTTGGTTGGCATCACCAGGTTCAGCATATTGGCAATGAGTCCCTTACGGTTGAGGTAAGCCACAAAGGTCATGGCGGCCACCAGGAATAACCAGAGGGTGGAGATCTCAGTAATGTTATGCAGTAAGCCTTCGTTAACCGCGTCGGTAGAGGCTGGGCTGTCGGCAGAGATAAACAGGATCATCCAGGCCAGCGTGCCAAAAAACAGGGTGATCTTTGCCTTGTTGATATGCAGGACTTCTTCGAACATCACGCCAAGCAAGGCCAGGGCGGCCAAGGTAATAAGAATGGTATCTATCATGAGGGGGGATTCCGCAATTTCAGTGGCCGTATTTTACGGCGAAGCCCTCGCCAGTAAAGGGCTAAGCGGTGAATCAGCGGTGTCAGGCGTTAATAGTTAGTATTCATTTTGGTTATAAAATACTTTGGTCTTACAACTAAAGCGCGAGGTAATTACACCATTAATTACTCCAATGGCAAATGGTTGGACGCTATGAGGGCATCTACGCTCAGAAGGATATAGCGTTTGAATTCGCCAATTATACTCCCGCCCTGAAGGGTGAGCGGGCTCTGGTTTACAATCATCGGGTTAATTGCTTGGGACGAAACAGACTGTTTCGCCGCTTCCAGGTTATTGCACCCAGTCCATTTGATAGCCGCGGCTTTTCTTGCGCTTCATCAGATCTTCAATTAGTGGCGTCAGAATAAGCTCCATGGCCAGGCCCATCTTACCGCCCGGCACCACCAGTGTGTTGATGCGTGACATAAAGGAGCCGTCGATCATTTGCAGCAGATAAGGAAAGTCGACGTTTTTCATTTCACGGCGGAAACGCACCACCACGAAGCTTTCATCCTGAGTGGGTATTTCACGGGCGCTGAACGGGTTTGAGGTATCTACCGTTGGCACACGCTGAAAGTTAATATGGGTACGGGAAAACTGTGGCGTAATATAATGGAAGTAATCGTCCAGACCACGCACAATGCTGCTCATCACTGCTTCCCGGGAATGGCCCCGGTCAGTGGTATCGCGCACGATCTTTTGAATCCACTCCAGGTTAACAATAGGCACCATGCCGACCAGTAAATCTACATACTGAGACACGTCGATGTCTTCGGTTTTTACGCCGCCATGTAACCCTTCGTAAAACAATAAATCCGTATCGTTAGGTAATTCCTGCCAGGGTGTAAAGGTGCCTGGCATCTGATTAAATGGCACGGCATCATCGAAGGTATGCAAATACTGACGAAACCGGCCTGTACCATCTTCTGCATACTGGCTGAATAAGGTTTCGAGCAACGAGAAATCATTGGCTTTCGGCCCGAAGTAGCTGATGTGGCGCCCCTGCTCCTGTGCTTTTCGAATTTCTACTTCCATTTCCGGACGGGTAAAACGGTGAAAGCTGTCACCGCCAACATACGCCGCATCGATTTTGAGATTACGAAAGATATGCCGAATCGCATTGGTGGTGGTTGTGGTGCCAGAACCAGATGAACCGGTAATAGCAATAATGGGATGTTTTACCGACATGCGCACTCTTTTTGGGCTGAAGGAGATCCGAAATGTCAGACTCTTAGTTGGTCTGTGTCAGATACTCAATAAGATAATCCCTATTTATAAGCTTGTGAGCGCCAATAATCAACCCTGATGCGAATCGGTGGACTGCCCGGAAGGGAGTGATTTTCCGCAGTGAGGGCAGTACTGATAGGGGCTTGCGTGTTGATTTTGCTGATTATATTCCTGTGCAATGTCGATCAATAAATTAGCCTGATCGTCGTCGAGCCCGAGGGTTTCCCGCAACTGATTCAATCGTGATAATTCATGTGGCGACAGGCTGCCATCGGCGATGACTTCCATTACATGCTTACGAAAGGTATCGCGCCGCAGGCGTAATTGCTCGGATAAACGGGAAGCCAGAATACCGGCTGGTAAAGCAAATATCCCAACCCCTAAAATAGTTATCGCACCGCTGAATATCTTACCCAGTGGCGTAATGGGCGTTACGTCGCCGTAGCCTACAGTGGTCAGCGTATTGATTGCCCACCAGAGTGCGGCCGGAATGCTGCCAAAGGCTTCTGGTTGGGCGCGTTGTTCTATGTAGTACATACCGGTGGCGGCGAGCACCATTACGATAACCAAAACCGATACCGCGGCTGCCAGTACACGTAGCTCTTTGCGAATAACGGTGTACAGCAGATTAACTGAACGGGAGTAACGACCAAGTTTTATCAGCCGGGTAAGCCGCAATAACCGTAAAATACGCAAATCAAAGGCAATGAACATGCTAAGGTAAAAGGGCAGTATCGCAGCTAGATCCACCAGTGCCATGGGCGTAAACATATAGCGTAAACGTTGCTGCCAGGATTTGCGGTATGGCGCCTGGCGATAGCTGACGGTTTGCGGAGCACTGGTGGCGCTCCATACCCGGGCTAAATACTCCAGGGTAAACACCACAACCGAAAAGATCTCAAATGCATACAGTTGAGGGTGCCATTGCCGGTGCAGTGACTCGACCGTTGATGCCATAACCGCCACAGTATTGAGCAGGATAAGGACAATCAGGAACAGGTCGAATGCCCGGCTAAGGTGATCGCCTTTACGATGGGGCTCAAGAATATGATAGATACGGTTGCGAATTGGCTGGTAGCTCATGGATACTCCTCAGTACTCCTGTTTTACTCTACCCGCTAGCAATTATGTTGAGCAAGTCTGGCCGTGGAAAAGGCTTGAGCTATCACAATTTTTGGGTATTTAGCGAAACGGTGTAATTTATCTGCGCTATGGAAGACTACCTGTAGAACCCTCTCACTTACAGGATATATGATATGGAATTTTTAACGCAGCTTTTCGACAATACTTCACCCGCCCAGTTTGCCGTTGTGGGTGCATCGGTACTATTTGTGTGGTTTTTACCGGCCATGGTGGCAATGATGTTTAACCGTAAAAAGGTAAAGTTAATTGCCCTGGCGTGTATACCTGCCGGATTTTCTCTGATCGCCTGGGGCGGCGTAATGGTATGGGCATTCACAGGTAACATGGTTAACCGGTTTAATAAGAAGCCGGCAACCCAGGAGTAATAGTAGTGTTTCAGGTAGAAAAAAGCCGCTCTGGTGAGCGGCTTGTTATTTTCTTACTCTATTTGGCTAGTCCAGCCTGTTCCCGCGCCATTGCCCGGTAGGCAATATCATTGCGGAAGTAAACATCTTTCCAGTCAATGGCTTTGACCAGCTGATAAGCTTGTTGTTGAGCTTCAGTAACACTGTTACCCAGCGCCGTGGCACAAAGCACGCGACCACCGCTGGTGACGACCGCGCCGTCTTTCAGCGCAGTGCCTGCGTGAAATACTTTACCGTCCAGCTTCGCAGCGTCGTCTAAGCCTGAGATCGCATCGCCTTTGGCATAATCGGCAGGATAGCCACCGGCTGCCAGCACTACACCAACGGCAGCGCGGGAGTCGAAGTCGATCTCAATACCTTCCAGCTCGCCATCACAGGCCTTCAGGCACAGTGCCACCAGGTCTGACTGTAGACGTAGCATGATAGGCTGGGTTTCCGGGTCGCCGAAGCGGCAGTTATACTCAATCACTTTAGGCGTGCCGTCGGCCATAATCATCAGGCCGGCATACAAAAAGCCGGTGTACGGATACCCTTCTTCTGCCATGCCATTAACAGTGGGATAAATCACTTCGTCCATAATTCGCTGGTGGATGTCTGGCGTTACAACCGGTGCCGGTGAGTAAGCGCCCATACCGCCAGTGTTAGGGCCGGTATCACCGTCACCCATACGCTTGTGATCCTGGCTGGTGGCAAACGCCGAAACGTTTTTGCCATCGACCATGACAATGAAAGACGCTTCTTCACCGTCGAGGAATTCCTCAATAACCACACGGCTACCGGCTTCACCAAAGGCGTTACCAGCCAACATGTCTTTAATGGCGTCTTCGGCTTCTTCCAGGGTCATGGCAACAATAACACCTTTACCCGCTGCAAGGCCGTCGGCCTTCACTACGATAGGCGCGCCTTTTTCACGAACGTAAGCCAGCGCTGGTTCAATCTCGGTGAAGTTCTGGTAATCGGCGGTTGGGATCTTGTGGCGGGCCAGGAAATCCTTGGTGAAGGCTTTAGAGCCTTCCAGCTGTGCAGCGCCTTTGCTTGGCCCGAAGATTTTAAGACCTTCAGCCTCAAACGCATCTACCACACCTATTACCAATGGCGCTTCCGGACCAACTATGGTGAGTCCGATAGCGTTATCTTTGGCAAATGCCACCAATGCTTCTACGTCAGTCGCTGAAATATCAACATTAGTTAAGCCCGCTTCGGTGGCTGTACCGGCATTACCCGGTGCAACAAAAACGTCGGTTACGCCAATGGATTGTGACGCTTTCCAGGCCAGCGCGTGTTCGCGGCCACCACCGCCAATTACAAGTACCTTCATTAAGAGTGTTCCGTAAAGTTATTCAGGTTTCATAAATTTTAGGGTCATTCGGTCACTTTCACCAATGGCCAGATAGTGAGCGCGTTTTTCGTCGCCCAGGCGCAGGCTCGGTGGCAGTGTCCAGACACCCCGTGGATGATCTGCAGTATCCATTGCGTTTGCGTTAATCTCGCTGCTTGCTACCAGTTTAAAGCCGGCTTTTTCTGCCATCTCAATCACGTAGGATTGCTTCATGTAGCCGGAAGATTCCATCTTAGCGTCGGCATCAGACTCCGGTAAACGGTGATCAACAACACCCAGAATACCGCCTGGTTTCAGTGCTTTAAAAAAGGTTCTCATGGCATTTGCCACGCCGTCCTTTTTATCGGCCATATACCAGTTATGCACATTGCGGAATGTCAGTACGCGATCGGCACTGCCAGCTTTGGCAACATCGAGTTGTTCAAGCGGATCAAAAGCGGTTAGCTCTACTGCATTAAACGGCCCATCGCTAGCCATTTTCTCTTTAAAGTTGGCTAACAGGCGGTTGTAGTAACTGGGTGAGTCTGCTTTCACATTAAAGTGCGCGGCAACCAGTTTACCGTCTTCTTCCAATAAAGGCGCGAGGATGTTTGAGTACCAGCCACCGCCAGGCAGAATTTCCACCACGGTCATGTCAGGCTGAACATCAAAAAAGCGCAGGGTTTGCTGAGGGTGACGGTATTCGTCACGCAAACGCTCCTGGCTTGAACGTGTATCGCTGGCTACTGCATCAGCAATGGCATCGGCATTGGCTGTAAAAGCCGGTGTCACCAGTAAGCTGGCAAGTAAAAGAACCGCAGATTTACGCATTTGGTATTTCCCTTCTGTCATTAACAACGTGTTGTTTATACTGCATTACTCATCAGATCGTTTAATGAGCAATGACTATTGCGCTAGCCTAACACAAAATTTTTACATTCGTGATGTCAGGCCAACGCAAAAACACGTTACACAGCGTATGCTGAATTAGTGACGGAAGTGACGCATGCCGGTAAACACCATGGCAATGCCGTGCTCGTCTGCCGCGGCGATAACTTCATCGTCACGCATAGAGCCACCCGGTTGGATAACGGCTTTAATGCCAGCCGCTGCGGCAGCATCAATGCCGTCGCGGAACGGGAAGAACGCGTCAGAGGCCATAACTGATCCAGCCACTTCCAGATCTTCATCGGCCGCTTTAATGCCGGCAATCTTGGCTGAATACACACGGCTCATCTGGCCAGCGCCCACACCAATGGTCATGCTGTCTTTGCAGTAAACAATGGCGTTGGATTTAACGTACTTGGCCACTTTCCAGCAGAACATCAGGTCACGCAGTTGTGCTTCGGTGGGTTGTACTTTAGACACCACTTTCAGGTCTTCCATATCAACCATGCCAAAGTCACGTTCCTGGATCAGCAGGCCGCCGTTAACCCGTTTAAAGTCGTAACCTTCAGTTAACTGGCCAGCCCAGTCACCGCAAACCAGCAGGCGTACGTTTTTCTTGGTGGCTACAATGTCGGTCGCGGCTTGCGATACCGATGGCGCGATGATCACTTCAACAAACTGACGGTCGATAATGGCCTGTGCGGTGGTAGCATCCAGCTCGCGGTTAAACGCGATAATGCCGCCAAACGCAGAGGTTGGGTCGGTTTTAAAAGCGCGGTCGTAGGCTTCAAGAATATTTTCACCCAGTGCCACACCACAAGGGTTCGCGTGCTTAACGATAACGCAGGCGGGTTCGTCGAACTCTTTCACACATTCTAAAGCGGCGTCGGTATCGGCGATGTTGTTGAACGACAGCTCTTTACCATTTAATTGCGTAGCGGTAGCAACCGAGGCTTCCTGAATATTGTTTTCAACATAAAAGGCCGCAGACTGGTGGCTGTTTTCGCCGTAGCGCAGATCCTGCTTTTTGCTGACCTGAATATTGTAGGTCCGCGGGAATTCGCTGTGCTCGTGCTCGCAGTCGTCAGCACAGTCGGTAGAATCCAGACGTGCGCCGAAGTAGTTAGCAATCATACCGTCGTATTCGGCCGTGTGCTCGAATGCCTTGATGGCTAAATCGAAGCGGGTGTTGTAGGTCAGTGATCCTTCGTTGCCCTGCATTTCGCTAAGTACGCGTGGGTAATCAGCCGCATTCACCACGATAGTGACATCTTTGTGGTTTTTCGCTGCAGCACGCACCATAGTTGGTCCGCCGATATCGATATTTTCGATAGCGTCTTCTAAGGTGCAGTCTTCTTTTGCCACAGTGGCCGCAAACGGATACAGGTTAACCGCAACTAAATCGATAGGGCCAATGTTATTTTCTGCCATCACCGCTTCGTCGGTACCACGACGGGCTAAGATGCCACCATGAATTTTAGGGTGTAAGGTTTTCACCCGGCCGTCCATAATCTCTGGGTGTCCTGTGTAGTTTGACACTTCAATAACGGGCAGCCCCTTGTCAGCGAGTAGCTTGGCGGTGCCACCTGTCGACAGCAGCTCAACGCCTGCTTCGTGTAGTGCAGTCGCGAACTCAACAATGCCGGTTTTGTCTGAAACGCTTAACAGGGCTCGTTTGATAGGTTTTGGTGTTTCCATAGTGGTATTTTGCTTCGATGAGGTTAATAACAATGGTGTGGGTGTCCGGAGTGTCTCTATTTTATCCGCCGTTGCCTCCGGAACCAGACAGGGCGGTTAAAACAAAAAGAGCACCGAAAGGTGCTCTTATGTGGGCCAGGCCCGCAGGGCTTAGTTCATGCCATACTGCTTTAATTTTTTACGCAGTGTGCCACGGTTGATGCCCATCATGATTGCTGCGCGGGTTTGGTTGCCGCGAGTGAAAGTCATAACTTCTTCCAGTAAAGGCGCTTCAACTTCGGCCAGTACCATTTCGTACAGGTTGTCGATGTTGGTGTTGTCCAGCTGTTTCAGGTACTTGTTGACTGCTTGCTTAACAGAGTCACGCAGTGGTTTTTGTGCCTGAGTTTGTGACGGAGTAGTTACAGTAGTTGTAAAAGGAGAAGTTACATTTTGATCGAACATAATACTTTCTTGCTCTTTTGTTAATCAGTCTTAAGCTGCCGGTGAGATCTGTCGGGCCTCGCCATCAGGCAGCACGTTGTTAAAGTAGTGGTCAATGGCCTGCAGTTGCTCTTCGGCATACTCCAGCGCATTAAACACTTTACGGAACTGACGATCCTTATCATGCTCCATCAAATACCAACCCACATGTTTGCGGGCAATACGAACACCGTTTTGTGCGCCATAAAAGGCGTGAACCGCTGTTACGTGTTCTTTAAGCACCGAATGTTGTTCCATTAATGATGGTGGGGCCAGCCGTTCGCCGGTATTCAGAAAGTGGGAGACTTCTCTGAATATCCACGGATTGCCCTGGGCACCGCGGCCAATCATTAATGCATCAGCTTCAGTATACTCAAGCACTTCCCTGGCTTTTTCTGGTGAAGTTATATCACCATTGGCAACTACCGGAATCGACACCGCCTGCTTAATACTGCGGATAGTGTCGTACTCGGCAAAACCTTTGTACATACAGGCACGGGTTCGACCATGAACGGCCAGTGACTGGATGCCATTTTCCTGTGCAATGCGGGCAATCTCTACCCCATTGCGGTTGTCCGTGTCCCACCCTGTACGGATCTTCAGGGTAACGGGAACTGACACAGCGTCTACTACCGACCGAACAATAGATTCCACTAAATCCGGATATTGCAGTAGTGCTGAACCTGCCAGCTTTTTATTTACTTTCTTGGCAGGGCAACCCATATTGATATCAATAATCTGGGCGCCGTTGGCAACATTAAATTTTGCTGCTTCTGCCATTAAGTCGGGATCGGCTCCGGCTATTTGCACAGAACGAATTCCTGACTCCCCGCTGTGATCCATGCGCTGCATGGATTTCGCTGTATTCCATACCCTTGGATTACTGCTCAGCATTTCCGACACAACCAAACCTGCTCCAAGACGACGACAGAGTTGTCTGAAGGGCCTGTCTGTTACACCAGCCATAGGTGCTAACATTAGGTTGTTATCAAGTGTATAAGTTCCAATTCGCATAAAAAACAACCTAACTTTGCGTAGAAAATAACCACCTGTCTGAAACGGGGCGCTAAGTGTACGTGTTTTCCGCAATCTTGAAAAGGCTAAAAATTACACAAAATTTGCCTGTTCACTCTTGACAAAGAGATTTCGTTTTTATGTCAGAGCGGTGACACTGACAATTAAGACAGGTCAACCAGTTTTGTCGATAATTAACCGTGCCGACGGCCTGAAACGCGTGCCCATTCTTCATCTATAACACTGGTATCGAGGAAGATATCGCGGGCGTAAGCCTGCTCGATTCGTTCTACCTGTTCGGCGAGAATGCCAGAAAGCACCAGTAAGCCACCTGTTTTACAATAGCCGGTAATCACATCCTGCAGTTCCAGTAACGGACCAGACAAAATATTTGCCATCACGATATCGGCTTGCAGCGAGGGTTGGTCGGCCGGCAAAAAGACCGTTAAGCGGTCGGCTACCTGATTGCGCTGGGCATTGTCCATGGAGGCCTGCAAAGCCTGCGGATCGATATCGATACCAATCACTTCTTTAGCGCCGAGTTTTAAGGCCGCGATAGCCAGAATTCCCGAGCCGCAACCAAAGTCGACCACGGTTTTTCCTGCTACATCGATCCCGTCGAGCCAGCGTAAACACAGGGCGGTGGTAGGATGCGTGCCGGTACCAAATGCCAGGCCCGGATCGAGCATTACATTCACTGCATCGGGCTCCGGCACATCGCGCCAGCTCGGGCATATCCAAAGACGGTTACCAAACTTCATCGGGTGGAAGTTGTCCATCCACTCCCGCTCCCAGTCTTTGTCTTCCAGCGGCTCTAAGCGATATTTAAAATCCTTGCCAAGCACTCTGGCTTTTTCCAGGCGTTTAATAATGGCTGGCATGTCGTCTGCGGCATCAAATAATCCGACTACCTGGGTTTCCGGCCATAACATCACTTCACCTGGTTTGGGTTCGTACATCGGGGTGTCTTTAGCATCCACAAAGGTAACAGCCTGAGCGCCATTAGCACTCATCATACCGCCTACTTGTTCAGCTAATTCGGCAGATGTATCGATTCGTAATTGTAACCAGGGCATGGGATCCTCAGCGGTAGCACAGAAAACCGCAATTTTAACAGGGATGGCAATAATTGGTATCGGCGATTGTACAGCATAGCGATCGTGGCGCTTTTCATTTATGGTTAATAAAAACGTTGTATTAAGAATAACAAAGCGGAACAATCCGCCCGGAGAGAATATATGAGACAAAGACTGCTTAGCATTCTGCTCGTCTGTTTCGTTGTATCCTGTGCCACGCAAACTCAGCCCGTGGTCGACAATAAATGGCTGGATGCACCGGTGGCTCAGCAGGTAGCAGCAATGAAGCGCGGTGAGTTAACTGCCGAAGTGCTGGTGGCTGGCTATCTGGCCCGCATAGAATCCATCGATAAAAGCGGCCCGACGATAAACAGTATTTTACTGGTTAACCGGAATGCGCTGGCAGAAGCCAAAGCAAAAGATGCGGCGCTTGCCAGCGGTGAGGCAACCGGCCCGCTGCACGGCATTCCGGTATTACTCAAAGATAATATTGAAACCCGGGATATGCCCACCACAGCAGGCTCACTGGCACTACTTAATAATGATACCCGGCGAGATTCGCCGCTGGTGGCCAGTTTGCGTGACGCCGGGGCGATTATTCTGGGCAAAACCAATTTGTCGGAATGGGCTAACTTTCGTTCAGAGGGATCTATCAGCGGCTGGAGTGCGGTTGGCGGGCTCACTCGCAATCCACACGTGCTTTCCCGCACCGCTTGTGGTTCTTCTTCAGGATCAGGTGCGGCTGTTGCGGCTGGTCTGGCATCCCTTGCAGTCGGTACCGAAACCAACGGCTCAATTATTTGTCCGTCTTCAATGAACGGTATTGTAGGGTTTAAACCCACAGTAGGTTTGATCCCACGCACGCATATTGTGCCCATTTCCGTGACCCAGGATACCGCTGGCCCCATGGCTCGCTCAGTAGCTGATGCGGCGCTGATGGCCTCAGTGATGGCCGGGCAGGACGAACAGGATGATGCCACTCAGGCAGAAGCTCGACCAGAAGCCAGTGCGCTTGCGGCGGTTAACGGTAATATTCAGGGTCTTAAGATTGGCGTTATGCGTTATCGGCAGGGCAACAATCCGGCTATTATTGCGGCGGTCGACGAGGCCGTGGAAAAACTAACAGCCCTCGGCGCACAGGTAGTGGAAATCGAGAACCTTGAACAGCCGGAGGATTTTTGGGCTAAATCTTATCTGGTCTTGCTTGCTGAATTTAAAACCACGCTGAATGACTATCTGTTGTCATCACCTGCTGATTTACCGGTGGCCAATCTTGACGAGCTGATTGGTTTTAATCGCACCTCTAAACGGGAAATGCAGTTATTTGATCAGTCAATCTTTGAGAAATCCGCCGCCACCGAAGGCATGGCTGGTGAAGACTACCAACAGGCACTGGCACTTGTGCGCAGCGCTACCCGCGAGCAGGGGATCGACAAGTTATTAAACGAATACGATGTGGACGTGCTGGTTGGGCCGTCTAACAATCCGGCTTTTTTAATCGACGCCGTATACGGCGATAATGCGCCGGAAGGTTATGTTGGAGTTGGCTACCTGGCAGCCATTGCCGGTTACCCGCATATTACGGTACCGCTAACAACAGTGAAGGAGTTACCGGTGGGATTAAGTGTGATTGGCGGACAGTGGCAGGATGCACAGGTGCTTAACACTGGTCTGGCATTTGAACGAGCCAATCAGTTTATTGCGACACCGGCGTTTTTACCTAACCGGTTGCAGGCTGAATCGGTTAACGGCATTCAGTCTCCTTACCAGAAACCGGCTCAATAATGAAAAAGGCGACGTCACCATGGGTAACGTCGCCTTCTTAAAACTTTTGTTCTGCGTTTAGCCAGGCTTTTTCACCCACGCACTACACCAGCCTTTGCTGTTAACCAGTTTGCCGGGGAAGATCGCGCAAGGGCGCCATTCCTGACCCGCTTCGCCCTGGATGTACATACAATTTGAGCAACTTGAGCCTTCTGTCGTAGATTTGTGTACGTACTTAAGTGCTTTAGCGGTTGCGTCGTCTTCGCTTAGTTGTTCCTGAGCATTCGCACGCAGGGCTACACCGCCTAATGTCATGCCAATTAGCGTGGTTCCGGAAAGTTTCAGAAAATCACGACGATTGACTGATTTCATAATATTACTCCAAAAAAGTTAACGAGAATGATTCTTTTTTAACTTGGTCCCAAAATGCAAAAACCTGCCGAAGCAGGTTTTTTGGAATCGCACATATTTATTAGTTTCTACTTATACAGGTTAAAAATGGATCTACCAACTGTAATTACCCATTCTATTGATCTGCATTAAAAAGCTGTAATGGTGTTGGCGGATTATCCGCTTTGGCATAAGCCATTTTGGCTATCGGGCTGGCCTGATGATAGGTATCCAGCCCGGTAATGGCAGCCAGGTCGAGCGAAGCTATCTCCACAGTGCCGTCCTCAGTAATAACAGCTGGGTCAACCTGCACCAGCTCGATTCGGCCAATGACCAACTCGGTATTGTTAGCCTGAATCGGCAGGATGTCTTCCAGTCTCAGGGCAATACGCAATGGACTCTCGGCTACAAACGGGGCAGCAAAATCGTTTTCCCAGAGCGGAGTAAAGCCTGCTTCGTCAAATTCGCTGATCTCCGGGGCGTAGCGCGCGGAGGTTTGATGGCCATTAGCATAGTGGCTAACCGGCAACGCATTGATAGTGAACAAACCCGTTTGTTTAATGTTGCCCAGGGTGTCGCGGGTGACCGTGTGCGGACGCATAATCATGCCCATTAGCGGCGGGTTAGCACCAATATGAACCACCGAGCTGATGATTGCCAGGTTGGTTTGCTGCTGCTCGTTACAGGTGCCAACCAGATTGGCGCTTTTGTAACCTGACAGGCTATTTATAAAATTAGCGCGGTAACGCTGAGCCATGGCATCAATGCAGGCTGCATCAATGGTTTCCATACTTATTCGTTCTCCATTTCAGCGCGGATATCGAGTTCGCCATTGCTATCGTATATGGATACCAGAATAGGCTGACAACAAATCTGGCAATCCACCACCTGGCTCTGTCCGATATCGTTAATTTCGTCAACTTCGATATCGTTGATGGTCATGCAGTAGGGGCACTCAAAGGTGCTGGCCTTGGTTAAACTCATAGTGCTTTGCCTTGGTCGTTGTTCTTTCTTGTTAGGCTATACGTATAACCGGCAAAGCTGGATTGAACAGGAGAGCAGATAGTTGGCCAAGCGCATAAACAATGGGCGCTGTTGTTGTTGCGGGAGAGTCCATTGGCTGACCTTTCATCATTTGATTCCGCGTAAAATGCATCGGCGCAACTACTTTAAAAAGCGCTACAGCAAAACTGAGCTGGCACAAGGCATTATGGTGTGTCGCCAGTGTCATAATGGTATTCATCGCTTTTATGACGAAATGACCCTGGGTAAAACCTTTTCAACGCTGGAGAGTCTTAAAGCCGATCCCCGGTTAAGCGAGTATTTTGCCTGGGTGGCGCGGCAAAAAATTAAACCTGGCGGATTGGTATGAGGTAGTAATTCCTATTAAATGCTGTATATTTATACATGTTATAGGTTCAGGATCTGCAATGCGAAAAACTCTCCCAGAACGGTATTATCTCGATCATTTTTATGAATTTTTGCAATTCTTCGAGGGGGCTAACCGACCATTAGTTGATACCAAAACCGCGGCTTTTATTGAGGCTTTTCATGCTCTGGATAAAGACGATCAGTGTTTGATAGTGCGTGCCGCTAACCGCAAGTATCCGGTAGTGGTTAGCAAAACTTTTGACTACGCAGAAATTAACGAGCCATTAGAGCGGCTAACCCGGTTGCGTGAGGCGGGCTGGTTTACCAGTATCAGCCAGGGCGACAGTTATTCGCTGGGCCAGGCGATGACAAAATCCGATCTACTGATGCTACTCAAAGACAATGGCTGTCAGGCAAGTTCAACCTTAGCTAAACAGGCGTTAATTGATGAACTGGCAGGTGTCATGGCCCGTCAGCCGTTGGCGGTAATGGATGAGCTTAATGAGCAGTATTTGCTGCGCGCTTATGATGCGCCGCTCAGTTATTTATTGTTTTTGTACTTTGGTCATACCCGGGGCCGCCTCAATCAATTTTCCATGCGTGACCTTGGCGTCATGCGTACGCGGCAGGATGTCAGCCAACAGCTGGCAAGATTTGAAGGGCAGGATGCTGCGCGTGGTGCATTTTATTACGCGCGCCAGTTAACCGCTTTTAAGCAACTGAACGAAGAAGAAAAAGCGCATTTTAGTCTGGATACTGATGTAACCGTGCATTGCCCAATTGGCCAGGATTATCGCGATCGGGTGTTATTCCAGGTGGGAAGTTACTGGCTGGCTAAAGACGCCCCCAAAGCCCTGGCGTATTTGCAGCAGGCCGGCAGCGACCAGGCTCAGGAAAAGTGGTTGCGCGAGAGTTATAAACTTGGTCACAAAGACGCGGTACAACAAGCGCTCGAAGCCATTATTGATGACCCTGCCTCGGATACGTTACTGGCCTTCGCAGAAGACTTTTATGCCCGTAAGTTTGATCGTAAAAGAACCTCTACTCTCACTGATATGCTGCGTGATGCTACCCATGTAGTGCAACTGGATGACATTCATAACCAATCGGTAGAACAGGGGGTTATCAGCTACTACCGTCGTCAGGGGCTAGCCGCTTACCGCGCTGAAAATCAGCCATGGCGGATGCTGTTCGGCTTATTGTTCTGGGACTGGCTGTATGGTGAATGGGGGCTGGTGAGTGAGTTCGACCGGCGCCCGCAGGTACTTCGCTACAATGATTTTTACGACCGCTTTGGCAGCGATATTGAACAACATCTCAATAAGTATTGCGTAAGTGCCGATACGCTGCACTGTTATCTGCTTAAACAAGCCAGTGCTCACTATAGTAAAGTAAACAGTATTTTTATGTGGCGGCAGGGCTTACCGGAGAGCCTTAAAATACTGCTTGAGTACACGTGCATGGATAACCTGCGCCAGTTTCTGGTGCTTATGTGTAAAGACTACGCCAGCCTGCGTGATGGCTTTCCGGATATTCTGGTAGTTGATAATAACACCCTGCGGTTTGAGGAAATAAAAGCGCCGGGCGATCAGTTGCGACGCAATCAGCTGATCACCATACAACGTTTACGGCAATGCGGGTTTGAAGTGGGGATCACCCAGGTAAACTGGTATCACGACCCTATGCAACCTTACGTTGTGGTGGATATCGAAACAACGGGCGGACAATCTGCCTATCATCGGATAACCGAAGTGGGCATGGTGAAGCTGATTGGCGGTGAAGAAGTGGCCCGTTGGCAGAGTCTGATTAATCCGCAGCGCCATATTCCCTCAAGAATTACCCAATTAACCGGTATCAGCGACGACATGGTGGCCGGGGCGCCGGTATTCGCCGAAGTCGCCGAAGACATCGAGGCTTTTACAAAAGACAGCGTGTTTGTTGCTCACAACGTCAATTTTGACTATGGCTTTATCAAACAAGAGTTTGCGCGTCTCGATCTGGACTTTAAACGGCCGAAATTTTGTACCTGTGCACGAATGCGAAAAGCCTTTCCGGGACTTAAGTCCTATGGGCTGGGAGCACTGTCTGCCCACTTCGATATCCACCTGGAAAACCACCACCGGGCGTTGGATGATGCGCAGGCTGCAGCTGAACTTTTACGTTTAATTCAAAGTAAAAACGATATGAACAATTAAGTCACGGAGAATAGGTTAAAATAAATATACTAAAGGCTTACATAAATTTTAGTAAAATTTTTGATCTGTTTTTAAACAAAGCCCATACTAGTAATTACACTTTCTAAGTGTGTATGCGTTCTTGCTGTTTAGCCCACTTTTTGTGGGCTTTTTTTTATGCTCGTACCACTAACTCACCTCTTTCAATTCACTCTTGTATTCACCATGCTAAATTTTGGTCAAATTAACCAAAATGTAGTTTTAGCTTTTTGTTTAAAAATGACCAAGCGCAGGGTTTTTGTTTAAGTTGTTGATAATAAATGAAATAAAAAGTTGGCATCGTCGTTGCTCTACCTTAAGCAACTCTCTCCCGTTAATGGTAAAAAGGAAATAACGATGAAAACTTTCACTAAAATAGTAATGGTTGCAGGCTTAACTTTCGGTGCAATGGCTACAGCTCAGGCAAATTCTCAATTTGTTGCTGCAGACGATGCGATTACCTCTGAAATCTGTGTAATAGCCGCAAAAGGTAACAAAATGAAGTTACACAAAGCGATTAAGGAAGCAGGCTTAACCCGCGGTTTCGTAGAAGACAATGTTACCTGTAACGAACTGCCAATTGTTGACTTTGTTGAGCAGTATGGTGATAACGTAGCGAAAATTAACCGTTACATCACCGCTGGTGATTACACTGGTACGCTGATCAGCCGCGCAAACTAATATGGTTTGTTGGCAAAAAAGCCCCTCGATAAATCGCGGGGCTTTTGTTTTTATCTCAGACAGGTTTATCTGACCTCACTGGCAGGCACGCCGCCAATCCCCCAGTTTGCCTTGGGAACTTCTGTGATGATCACTCTTACCCTTTCTTTTGGGGCATCGATAGAACGTGAGATCGCATCCGTCACTTCGCTTATCAGTTTTGCTCGCTGCTCTGCAGTGCGGCCTTCCAGGATTTCAAGATGGGCAATAGGCATAGTGCTCCCTTAAACAAACTTCGCTGAGACTGAACCCAGATCCTGATAACGAACCGTGATGTTATCGCCTTTTTTAACGGCCACGGCTGCGGTGATACCGCCGGTCATGATAAACGTACCTGCAGGGATCTCTTCGCCGCGCTCGCCCAGCATATTCGCCAGCATGGCAACGCTTGAGGCCGGATGGCCAAGCACGGCTGCACCGGCGCCGAGTTCAACTACCTCGCCGTTAATTTCCATTACCACGCCAAGGGTTTTAAGATCCACATCCGCTACTTTTGCCATGCGACCACCGGTAATAAACCGGGTGGATGAGGCGTTATCGGCTACTACGCTGATAAGATCAAACTTAAAATTCTCGTAGCGCGAGTCAATCACCTCCACCGCCGGAATAATAAAGTCAGTGGCCGCCAGCACATCACCAATGTGACAACCGGGCCCTTTAAGCGGTGCTTTGGTTACAAAGGCCACTTCCGCCTCAATTTTTGGGTGAATAAGTTCTGAAGTATCAATGTCACCGCCATCAGGCACCGAGAAATAGTCGGCTAAAAAGCCATAAACCGGCGTTTCTACGCCCATCTGGGCCATCTTAGCCCAGGAGGTGAGGCCCATTTTCATGCCAACTACTTTATTGCCGCGGGCTTCTTTGCGACGGCGAATTTCCCACTGAATATCGTAGGCGTCGTCGAAGGTCATGTCGGGAAAGTCGTTGGTGACCTTGGTGATGTCATGAACGTCTAATTCGGCATTTTCAATGTGCTCTGCCAGAGAAAGCATCTGATCTTTTGTTAATGTGCGAGTGCTCACTTAGCACCTCCTTCCTGTTGTGCCAGTAAATCCAGGGCAACGTCTACAATCATATCTTCCTGGCCACCCACCATGCGGCGGCGACCAAGCTCAACTAAAATATCCACGGTTTTGAGGCCGTACTTTTGTGCAGCTACTTCTGAGTGGCGCAAGAAACTCGAATACACGCCGGCATAACCGAGTGCCAGGGTTTCCCGGTCTACCCGCACCGGGCGATCCTGCAAGGGGCGAACGATATCGTCGGCCGCATCCATCAGCGCGTATAGGTCGGTTCCGTGTTCCCAGCCCAGCTTGTCGGCGTTAGCAATAAACACTTCAAGGGGCGCGTTGCCTGCGCCCGCTCCCATGCCAGCCAGGCTGGCATCAATGCGGTCACAGCCTTCTTCCACGGCTACAATAGAGTTGGCAACGCCTAAACTGAGATTGTGATGGGCGTGAATGCCAGTTTGGGTAGCCGGGTCCAGCACATCCTTAACTGCGCGGAAACGGTCGCGAATATCCTGCATGCCCATGGCACCGCCAGAATCCACCACATAAATACAGGTTGCCCCGTAAGACTCCATCAGCTTCGCCTGCTCAGCCAAGCCACCGGGCGTTTGCATATGGCTCATCATCAAAAAGCCCACGGTATCCATACCCAGTTTGCGGGCATGTTCAATATGCTGTTTAGACACATCGGCTTCAGTGCAGTGGGTTGCCACCCGTACAATCCGCGCGCCAGCGGCATAAGCGTCGTCGAGATCCTCAATGGTGCCTATGCCGGGCAGGAGTAACGTGGCAATCTGGGTATGGGTAAGGACATCGGCAGCCGCTTCTATCCAGGCCAGATCGGTATGGGCGCCAAAACCATAGTTAAAGCTGGAGCCTTGTAGCCCGTCGCCATGGGCGACTTCAATACTGTCTACCCTGGCCGCGTCCAGAGCACGAGCGATATCCTGCACGTTTTGAATGGAGTACTGATGGCGAATGGCATGACTGCCGTCGCGTAAGGTCACATCAGAGATATATAGTTTTTTACCAGGGTTAAAGCTCATATTATGCGCCTCCTGTGAGCATTGATTTGGCCATGCGTTCGGCCGTTGCCATGGCCGCTGAGGTCATAATGTCGAGATTACCGGCATAGGCCGGCAGGTAATGCGCCGCGCCTTCCACTTCCAGAAATACGGAAGTCTTCAGACCGCTGAAATTACCCAGCCCCGGTATATGCAGCGGTGCATCAGCAGGAATATCGTCAAACTGTACTTTTTGCTTAAGCCGGTAACCCGGCACATAGCTTTGTACCGCTTTAGCCATTTCTTCTACCGACGCGGCGACTTTGGCTTTGTCGACCTGTTCAGAAAGCACATACACCGTATCGCGCATGATCATGGGCGGCTCGGCCGGATTAAGAATAATGATAGCTTTGCCCTTTTCGGCACCGCCCACTTGCTCAATAGCGCGGGCGGTGGTTTGGGTAAATTCATCAATATTCGCCCGGGTGCCGGGGCCGGCGGATTTGCTTGATACGCTGGCCACAATCTCGGCGTAATGCACTTTGGCAACCTGTTTAACCGCGGCCACCATAGGAATGGTGGCCTGGCCACCGCAGGTCACCATATTCACATTGGGCTGCTCGATATGATCTTCGAGGTTAACCACTGGCACGCAATAGGGGCCAATGGCTGCCGGAGTGAGATCCACCAAACGAATACCTGGTTTGGCGGCTTTTAACTTTTTATCGTTGATAAGGTGAGCACCGGCAGAGGTGGCATCAAACACAATGCCGATATCCTTAAATTCCGGCATATTGATCAGTCCATCAACACCTTCATGGGTGGTGGCAACACCCATCCGCTGGGCGCGGGCAAGGCCGTCTGACTGCGGGTCTATGCCCACCATCACGCTCATCTTCAGATTGGTGGAGGTCCGTAACACCTTAATCATTAAATCGGTACCAATGTTACCGGAGCCGATAATTGCCACATTCAGTTTATTGCTCATAGCGGTTGCTCCTGTCAGGTGAAATACACACTGGCGGAGCCAATGCCGCCAATTTCAACGCGCATAAAGTCTCCGGCCTTAACCGGTTCAAGCGGCACCAGAGAGCCCGATAAAATCACTTCACCTGCTTTTAGCCCAATGCCGAATTTGCCCAGCGTATTGGCCAGCCAGGTGACGCAATTCACCGGTGAGCCGAGCGCTGCAGCACCGGCACCGGTAGAAAGGATTTTGCCGTTCTTTTCAACCACCATTCCGCAGGTCACCAGATCGACCTTATGAGGAGAAACGGCCTTATCGCCGAGCACAAACAGGCCGCAGGAAGCGTTATCGGCAATGGTGTCCTGAATAGCGATTTGCCAGTTTTCAATACGGGAGTCGACCACTTCAAAACATGGGATCACGCATTCGGTTGCGGCCAGCACGTCGGCATTGGAGATGCCTGGCCCCATCAGGTCTTTTTTGAGAATAAACGCAATTTCCCCTTCTGCTTTGGGCGCGATAAGCCGTTCGCTGATGGGCATCACCTCACCCTGGTTAAACACCATATCGTCGGTGAGATAGCCAAAGTCCGGCTGGTGAACATTGAGCATGCTTTGCACGGCTTTGCTGGTTACGCCGATCTTTTTGCCTATCACTTTCGCGCCGGCGTCGATACGCCGGTTCAGCATTTGCAGTGAAATGTGATAAGCATCTTCAATGCTGATATCACTTTCCCGGGCCGTCAGCGGTGCGACGGCCTGTTTGCTTTGCATGGCGTGGTAAAGTTCATCGCCATACTGTTTGATTAACTTTGCGTCCATAAATCAGGTTCCGGTTTGGGAGGCAATATTCGCCTCATTAAGAAAATTAGTGACCAGTTGCACAAAGCGGTCGGCCTGTTCAATCTGGGTCCAGTGACCGCATTTGTTGAACACGTGCAACTGAGCGTCAGGTAGCAGTGCTAGTAGAGTTTGTGAGGCAGCTAGTGGGATCACCTGGTCGTCGCGGCCATGCACCAGAAGTGTTTGGTGAGGCAGACTGGCCAGCGCGCCCAGGGGGCTTGCCAGCATTTCTATCCAGCGTTGGCGCGGGGCCGGAAACATGGCGGCAAAGGCCTCCTGAAAGCCAGGCTGGATACTCGCTTCATAGCGCAGTTGCGCCAGTTCATCAGTGACCCTTGAGCGATCATAAGCAAAGATGTTGAGTAGCTTGCGCATGTTGTCCAGCGAGGGCTCGTAGCCCCACACGGCATCCAGACCAGGTGTTAACGGGAAACTTGCGCCAGCACTGCCCATCAGCACGATGCGGCGCACCCGCTTGGGATGCGCGATAGCCAGTGCTAAAGCCAGCCCGCCACCAAATGAATTGCCAATGATATCGGCCTGTTCAATGTCCAGCGCATCGAGCACACCAATGGCATGCTCGACCCAGCGGCTTTTGTGGTACTGACCATCGGCCGGGCGTTCACTGTAACCAAAGCCGAGCATATCCGGTGCGATCACCCGGCGCTGTCTGGCAAGCTCAGGGATAATGAGACGCCAATTTGCCCAGGCGGTAACGCCGGGGCCCGAGCCATGGATCAGCATAACCGGAAACCCCTCGCCTTTATCGTGAAGATTGGTTTGCCAACCTGCAGCCTGAATGGTTTGGCCTATTTCCGCTCTGGTGTTACTGCCGGGTGCTGTCATCTTTGTTCCTACAACTTCAGACAGATATTTTTGAGTTCGGTGTAAAACTCCAGTGAGTGCTCACCACCCTCACGACCAATGCCTGATTGCTTGCTACCGCCAAAGGCAGTGCGTAAGTCACGCAGGAACCAGCTGTTAACCCAGACGATGCCGGCTTCTACCTGTCCGGCCACCCGCGCTGCACGGCTGAGGTTTTCAGTCCAGATGGCGCTGGCCAGGCCATAGGGCAAGCGGTTGGCCTGTTCAATGGCTTCCTCTTCGGTATCGAAAGGCTGAATATGGCAGCAGGGGCCAAAGATCTCTTCGTTGATAACGGCGGAGTCGTTATTTAAACCGGTCCAGATGGTCGGCTGGATCCAGCTGCCATTTTTCAACGCATCAGGCATATCCGGAATGCCGCCACCGGTAACAACCGTTGCACCATCGTTAACTGCTTGCTGGTAGTAAGACAGCACCTTGTCACGCTGTTTCTGGCTGATCAGCGGGCCAAGATTGGCGGTAGCGTCATCCGGCGGGCCGATGACCAGTTTTTCCGCCTCAGCTTTTAACCGACTAACAAACTCATCGAAAATTGAGCGCTCGACATAGACTCGCTCGGTGCCCAGACAAACCTGGCCACAGTTAGCAAATGCTGAGCGCATGGTGCCTTCAATCGCTTTGTCCATGTCGCAGTCGGCAAAGACGATACCGGCGTTTTTGCCACCCAGTTCCAGTGAAATGTCGCGCACGCCTTTGGCGGCGTTCTGCATAATCAGTTCGCCGGTGCGGGTTTCGCCGGTAAAGGTGTAGCCATCCACATCCGGGTGAGCGGTAAGGAAAGCGCCGGCGGAGTCGCCGCCATAACCCTGCACCACGTTATAAACGCCATCGGGTACACCCGCCTCTTTCATGACTTCGCCAAGTAGTGCAGTGGTGGTGGGCGTTTCTTCGGATGGCTTTACTACAACGGTGTTGCCGCAGGCCAGTGCCGGGCCAACTTTCCAGGTCATCAGCAGCAGCGGCAGATTCCACGGGCTGATAACCCCAATGACGCCTTTGGGGCGACGCACAGCATAATTGAGCGCGCCGGTGCCGTCGGGCGTGGCCATTTCAAAGGCCTCGGTAGCGACGTTTTTCACCATATCGGCAAACACCTTAAAGTTGGCGGCGCCACGAGGTATATCAATGTGACTGGCCAGCGATTTGGGCTTGCCGGTATCGGCACACTCCGCTTCTAAAAACTCATCGAAACGGGCGTTTATGCCATCGGCCACGGCGTGCAGAATTTTACTGCGCTCGTCGAGGGTCATTTTGCTCCAGGGGCCATTTAAGGCGGCGCGGGCGGCTTGCACCGCGGCGTCTACTTCGGCTTCCCCGGCTTCATGCACCTGGCTTATCACCTCACCCGTTGCCGGGTTGATGTTATCGAACATCCTGCCACTGGCAGAGCCAACATACTGGCCGTTGATATAATGTTTAACTTCTTTCACAGCGAGTCCTGTATTGATGAGTTAAGTTAAAACCGTAAGAAAGCGCTCGTTGAGCACACGGTCGTGATAGAAAATGGCTTTGCCCAAATCCTCAGCTTTCCAGGTGATGGGATTATGGTCGGGGTACATATAATCGCCGCCGGCAAAGACTTCGTTGCGGTTACCGGACGGATCGAAGAAATAGATGGTTTTACCGTGGGTAATACCGTGCCGCGTAGGGCCAATATCCAGCGAGGTGTCGGTCATACTGATAAGGTCTGCGGCACGGAGGATGTCTTCCCAGGTTTCAAGAAAGAACGACGCATGGTGAAATTTGGCTTTTTCTTCGTGCTGAATAAAAGCAATGTCATGGGCCTTCATCGACAGCGTCAGAAACTGAGCAATCCGGTTGCCGTCAGGATCGATTACCTGTTCGGCCAGATAAAAGCCCAGTACGTCCACAAACAGATCAAAAGTTTTGGCCAGTTCATCGCCATACAGCAGGCAGTGATCAAAACGCACGGCCTTCATACCGCGAAGGGCTCTGGGCCAGGCTTCCGGATTGGTTTCTTCAACCCCCCATTTGCCGGTATAGGTTTTTTCTGCGTATAACTCAAACACGTGGCCGGAAGGCGCAGTAAACTGAATGCGGCGGCCGCAATCCTTTAAGTCACCGGCGGCTTTGTGAGTGACTTCCAGGCCAAAGGCCTCAATGTCTGCGGTCAGGGTTTCAAGGGTGGCATCGTCGACCACCTTAAAGGCCATAAAGTCCATGCCGGGTTCATTGGCTTCCCGCAAAACCAGCGAGAACTTATCGACCTCGCTCCAGGCTTTCAAATACACCCGGCCTTGTTCGTCACGGTCGGTTTCGTGTAAGCCTAACAACTCAACGTAATGTTCGACTGATGCTTCAAGATCCAGTACGCGCAACTGAATGTGCCCTGGACGTAATACGCCTTTTCTCATTTTATTACCTCGGTGTGTTTTGGTTTTGCCTTGGCTACGCCGGTAAGGCCAGTTATAGCCAGTGGTGAGGGGCTGCATTCAATGATCAAATCGCTGGTGGGCTTAAGCCGACAGGCCAATGCGTACCCCTGTTGTTGTTGTTCTGTGGAGACCTGCGCTTTACTCATGCGTGCGCATTCGTAGCTGCCAGCAATCACTTTGACCCGGCATACACCACAGCCGCCGCCCCGGCACCCAACTGCGATGGCATGAAGCCCATGGTTCTCCATGGCTTTGAGCACAAACTCGTCCTGCTTACAGGTAAAGCTTTGTTGGCTGTGTTGCTCGGTGATCACATAGTCAGACATGCACTGTTGCTCCGCGTTAAATGCTTAAGTCTCCGGCACCAAAGAAAAAATTTTTTGATGCAGTGCGGTGACCAGAGCAACGGCTGTGCCATAGGTTAATAAAATGTTTAAATATGTTGTTAACTTGTTGATTGAGGAGTAGTTTATATAAAGCATTCGGGCACCGAAAACGTGCACATTCACTCCCATACACCTCTGTTAACCAATAAAATTTAATCAAATGATTAAATAGCTTCTAATTTTTAATCATTTGATTAAATCCGGAATGCTTGCGGCATTTTAAAATATGATCATTTAGTTGATTTCTTGCCATTTAAGGTTTTACATATGGTTTACATCTGACCAGGCTGTTGGTGTTCGACAGCTGTTTGCAGGGGAAAACCATGACCATTGAATTCGAACCAAAGCTTAATCATGTAGATATTCAGGATCTCACATCACTGATTCAGTTTGAGAGCACCGAAGGCAAGATCTGGTTTGGTGAACAGCGGATTTTGTTTATGCAGCTCCCTGCTCTGGCAGCCTTTCGGCGAGAATTGGTCAATAGTATTGGCGTTGAAAGAGCCAAAGGGTTCTTTATGCGCCTGGGTTATCAGGGCGGTTTACGAGATGCGGAGCTGGCCAGGCGTTTACGCCCGGATAGCGACGATATGGCGCTGTTCTGGACTGGTCCGCAACTACATTCACTGCGTGGAATGGTGAAAAACCGTCCGATCAAAATAGAAATCGATAAAGAAAGCGGCCATTTTTATGGCGAGTTGGAGTGGGTGGACTCCTGGGAAGTGGAGATTGTACAAACCGAGCTTGGCCAAATCGACGAACCGGCGTGCTGGTCGTTACTGGGTTACGCCTGCGCTTATACTTCGGCCATTATGGGCCAGGAAATTATCTTTCGTGAGGTGAGCTGCCGTGGCTCCGGTGATGAACGTTGTCTGATAGTGGGCAAACCGGCCAGTGAATGGGACGATGCCGCCGAATTCTCCAGGTATTTTACCGCCGAGCCCATTATTGAAGAGCTTTACAGCCTGCAATCCCAGGTGAAGTCGCTACGTAGCAGCCTGGCCCGTCATCAGGGGCAGTATTACGGCATTGGCGATTCGCCGGACTATAAAAATGCCTGCAAGAAAATCGACAAAGCTGCGCAGAGTAAAGTGTCGGTGCTGTTATTAGGGGAAACCGGCGTAGGTAAGGAAGTGATCGCCCGTAGCGTGCATTTACGCAGCGATCGCGCCGAAAAAGCGTTTGTTGCCGTTAACTGTGCGGCCATTCCTCAGGAGCTTATTGAAGCCGAGCTATTTGGGGTAGAAAAAGGCGCGTTCACTAGCGCTAATCAGTCACGTGCCGGGCGCTTTGAGCGGGCTGACGGCGGTACGATTTTCCTCGATGAAGTTGTGGAGCTAACCCCACGGGCACAAGCCTCCTTGCTCCGCGTACTACAGGAAGGTGAGGTTGAGCGGGTAGGAGGTGTGAATACCCGTAAAGTGAATGTACGGGTGATTGCCGCGACCAATGAAAGCCTGGAGCAGGCGGTGAAAGACGGTAAATTCCGGGCCGATTTGTTTTACCGGTTAAACGTGTTTCCTGTGCAGATCCCGCCGCTACGCGATCGACTGGATGACCTGCCGTTGCTGGTGGAACACTTCCTGGCTAAGTTTCACAACGATTACTCAAAACGCACGCTGGGTCTATCGGATAAGTCCTGGCGGTTTATTAAAAATTATTCGTGGCCGGGTAATATCCGCGAGCTTGAGAACGTGATTGAGCGCGGCGTTATCCTGACTGATAATCACGAAACCATTTCGCTGGAATCGCTGTTTGCCAGTGTTGGCCCCGAAGCGGGAAATGCCGACGATACCCATGTGTATTCAGACGGCCAGGTGGTGAAGCCGAGCAATATAAAAACTACGGTAGGTTGGGTGGATACGTTGATTGAACAGCAAATCGGCCTGGATTCTATTGAAGAGCAACTGATAAACCGGGCCATGGCTATGACCAACGACAATGTCTCTGCAGCGGCCCGGCTACTAAACCTTACCCGCCCGGCACTGGCCTACCGGCTTAAAAAGCTCAGTGAGCATGACTCGACAAATCTGAAGTGATCAAATGATCAAACCTGCCCATTCTGGCAGTTAATCTGCGTGGTGCCGGGCAATAGTGAGTACTGGGTTTTATTTTTAACTTACTGAAAGTATGCGGTAAATCATAATTTATCGTGCTTTTATGAGAGTCGGTACTATTTATGCTGCGGTGACAGATAGTGTGAGTCGTTTAATGTCATCCGAGGTGCCTTTTGAATACCCCATCCCAACAGCCCGTTACCGTAATTGTGTCCAGACGGGTAAAACCCGAAGCTGTTACCGCGTTTGAATCCTTAAGTGATGAGATGTCGCGCCGGGCAAGTGAGTTCGACGGTTATATGGGGGCTACCCTGTTTCGTCCGGTGAGCCCTGAAGATCCGGAATACCGGATGATTTTTAAATTTGCCGATGAAGCCAGTCTGGCGGTATGGGAAAACTCAGCCGAACGGGCCGAGATGCTGGAAAAGCTCGAAGCACTGCTGATTTCGCCGACGGAACGGGAAAAGGTTTCCGGCCTGGTGACCTGGTTTAGTTTACCCTCACAAAATCCGGTTAAGCCGCCACCAAGATATAAAATGACTATAGTTAGCTGGCTGGCGCTCTACCCGGCCGCTACCCTGATTTTCTGGCTGTTCGGGCCATGGCTTGCGGCACTACCGCTGCTGCTGCGCACTCTGCTGGTTACGGCGGCGCTAATGATATTGATGTCTTATGTACTGATGCCGTTTATGACTAAGCGTTTTGCTTTCTGGCTATTTGGCAGGCAACATTCCTGAGTCATCAGAAGGAACGTTTAATACCAAGCAGAATCCGCCGGGTGCTATCCACCATATCGATTCTGGAAAACCAGTCAAGCTGCGCTATCGGTAAGGCACCTGAGACTTCCACCGAACCACCGTGGCCGGTACCCAGATAGTCTTCGGTCAGCTCGGCGCGCTGGCCGAAGTCAGCACTGACATAAGCATAATAGGCATACATCTCAACAGGGTACTTACCAAGGGAAAATTTACTGTCGAGACCCAGCACCAGTTTGTTCTCTGCGTCGTCAACACGCCTGACAAATTCAGCAAACCACACTCGATCAGACTGGTGAAAACGTACTTCACTGCGCAGGTAATTACCTTCAATAATGCGCTCGACACCAAATTCCATACTGAATTGTTCATTGATGGTAGCGCTGTACTCAAACTCAAAGAGGTTAAAATCATCGGCAAGAGATAGCGCCTTATTCGGATCGGTACTGTTAATAGCGCCTGCTACTAACTCCAACTTGTGGCCCGGCTTTGCCTCGTAGACATGACGAAGCCCCTGAAACCAGCCGTCTTTCGACATCCCGGTGGCCGAGATACGGCCTTTGTAGGTAGGAATAACGCCAAACTCGGTTTTACCCAGTGCATGAGTGCGACGCAGATAAAGACGCCTGACCGCAATCTGGTCACTGTCTTCATCGCCAAAGGTGTTGTGACTGGAACTAAAGTCATCGCCTGTTACGACAAAACTGTGCAGGCTCCATTGCTCACTGAGATTCAACTGAGGATAAAAACGCAGCCGAAATTGTGAGCGATTACTTCGGTCTGAACGATTGTCGTAGCGAACTTGTACGTCGAGTTTTTGCTGATAAAAGCCAGCCGGTTCACCGACCGGTTCATCGATTGGTTCACCAACCGGTTCGCTTGCCTTACCAGGCGGTGTGAAAAAGAGGATGAGACATCCGATAAAGCAGGTCAGCCCGGTGCTCAGATATGCCATTGGATAGATAAAAACTCACAGCTAAAAAACGCAGTGTAGCGCAAGTATAGCTTTTACAACCAGTAAATATTAGCGCTATCGATCAGGGAAGAAAAAAGAAAAAAGCCGGCAAGTCGCCGGCTAACAAGTGGAGAAGTACCTTTAACAAAGGTCACCAACAACTACGATGGGTCAATACCATAACAGTCGGCGTAAATTAAACTAAAGTCTAATCTAAAAATAAATATAAATGGAGTCGGTGAATATTAGTAATCAAAAAAAACGATTCAGTTAATCGACAAAATAGAACAACCAATAAAAAAGGCATTCCGAAGAATACCTTTTGTCTGATTTTGCTCTGATCGAAAACAGCTTAGCTCAGGCCTAACTTTTTCTCGAGGTAGTGGATGTTAGTACCACCTGCGTAGAAGTTCTCATCGGCCATAATGCGTTGCTGCAATGGAATGTTGGTTTTAATGCCGTCAACCACCAGTTCGTCCAGCGCGTGACGCATACGGGCAATTGCTTCATCCCGGCTTTCACCGTAAGTGATAAGCTTGCCAATCATTGAGTCGTAGTAAGGCGGCACGGTATAACCGGCATAAATATGCGAATCCCAGCGAACCCCTAAGCCACCTGGTGGATGGAACATCTCGATTTTGCCCGGGCTTGGGATAAACGAGTTAGGATCTTCGGCGTTAATCCGACATTCGATGGCATGGCCACGGATTTGGATTTGCGACTGGTCGATAGACAGCGGTTGGCCTGCTGCAATGCGCAGCTGCTCTTTCACCAAATCGACACCAGTGATCATCTCTGATACCGGGTGTTCTACCTGAATACGGGTGTTCATTTCAATGAAATAGAACTCACCGTTTTCGTACAGAAACTCAAAGGTGCCGGCACCGCGATAGCCAATTTCGATACAGGCTTTGCGGCAACGATCGCCGATTTTATTGCGCATTTGCTCAGAAATACCTGGTGCCGGCGCTTCTTCTACTACTTTCTGGTGACGACGCTGCATCGAGCAGTCACGTTCACCCAGGTGGATAGCATTGCCCTGGCCATCAGCCAGTACCTGAATTTCTACGTGGCGTGGGTTTTCGAGGAATTTTTCCATATAAACAACGCTATTACCAAAAGCGGCGCCCGCTTCTGCCTGCGTAGTTTCGATGGACTTAATCAGTTCGGCTTCGCTGCGTACCACTCGCATACCACGACCACCACCGCCACCGGCAGCTTTAACAATGATCGGATAGCCAATGCGCTTTGCGATGGCTTTATTGCGCTCTGCGTCGTCGGTTAACGGGCCGTCAGAACCGGGCACGCAAGGTACACCGGCTTTTTTCATGGCATTAATCGCAGACACTTTGTCGCCCATCAGGTTGATGGTGTCTGCTTTCGGACCGATGAAAATAAAGCCGCTTTTTTCTACCGCATCCGCAAAGTCCGCATTTTCGGCTAAGAAGCCGTAACCCGGGTGAATGGCGATTGAGTTAGTGACTTCTGCCGCCGCAATAATGCGCGGAATGTTCAGATAACTTTCAGTAGCGGATGCATTACCGATACAAATTGATTCGTCAGCAAGCAATACATGTTTAAGATTACGGTCGGCAGTGGAGTGCACCGCTACCGTTTTAATCCCAAGCTCTTTGCACGCTCGCAGGATCCGCAGTGCAATTTCACCGCGGTTAGCTATGAGTACTTTATCCATGAGATTACCGTTTATTCGATGATGAACAGAGGCTGGTCGAATTCTACCGCTTCCTGGTTTTCTACCAGAATAGCTTTAACAACGCCGGCTTTATCAGACTCGATTTGGTTCATCATCTTCATGGCTTCTACGATACACAGGGTATCGCCAACATTAACGCTCTGACCTACTTCAACGAATTCTTTGGCTGTAGGCGAAGACGCGCGGTAGAAAGTACCTACCATCGGAGATTTAACAGTATGGCCTGCAGGCGCTTCTGGCTCAGCCGGCGCGGCAGCAGGTGCGGCTGGCGCTGGTGCTGCCGGTGCAGCGATTGGCGCCGGAGCGGCATAATGAACAGGTGCAGCAGCTTGTGAACTGCCACGGTGAATACGTACAGATTCTTCACCTTCGGTGATTTCTAATTCGGCAATGCCTGATTCTTCGACCAGCTCAATCAGTTTTTTTATCTTTCTAATATCCATAATCTGTCTCTGTTTGTCTTATCAATTAGTGGGTAAAAATATCTGCTGCTGCGTCCAGGGCGAGCGAGTAGCCTTTAGCGCCAAAGCCTACTATCACGCCAGCAGCGATATCGGAAAAATAGGAATGATGTCGAAATGCTTCACGGGCGTGAACATTCGACAAATGCACTTCGATAAACGGGATGGATACACTCAACAGCGCATCCCGCAACGCCACGCTGGTATGCGTAAAGGCGGCGGGGTTGATGATAATGCCATCAACGTTACCCATGGCAGCATGGATACGATCGATAAGCACCGCTTCCGAGTTGGACTGCAAGTGTTCTAACTCTATAGCCATGCCTTCGGCCTGTTTTGACAGACCTTCGACGATGTCGTTGAGTGTAGCGTGACCATATTTTTCTGGCTCACGTTTGCCTAACATATTCAGGTTAGGGCCGTTCAGTAGAAGTATTTTCATTAATCTTGTAGCTATCTTGCGGCTAAGTTCGGCATAAACACCAGTTATACATAAGTTGATGAATATTTAACACAAAAACCACGTTGAATTAATACTAAAATAAGCTTAATCGACAATTATAGTTAATAATTAAGATATCGCAGCAAAATACTGGTCTTATCAGGGGATTTAGCCGCAACTTCTCGATGTTGAGATAGGCTCGAATAAATATTGCGGCTGCAGGAGGGTAAGGTTACAGGCGGTTACCCCTGGCTTTACTGCGAATGGCTTCCGTAAGCTGTTTGGCAATCTCTGGGATTGGCAGAGATTTGTCTACGCCACCGCGTTTAACCGCTTCTTTGGGCATACCATACACAACGCAGGTGGCTTCATCCTGCGCAAAAGTTGTGGCGCCTTTATCGTGCATTGCGCGCATCCCCTGGGCGCCATCCCGGCCCATACCGGTGAGGATTACGCCAAAGGCATTGTGGCCAACGTGTTCTGCAAGGCTATCAAACAAGACGTCTACTGAGGGTTTATGACCGCTAACCCGGCCCTCGTCACTGAGTTGGGTGCGGTAATCCGAGCCGTATTTTATGACGCTTAAATGCTGATCGCCCGGCGCCAGGTAAACGTGACCCGGCAACAGGCGTTCATTATGCTGTGCCTCTTTAACGGTCAATGCGCACTGACCGTTAAGGCGTTTGGCGAATGACGTGGTAAAGCCTGGTGGCATATGTTGGGTCATCACCACGGCCGGAAAGGATGCCGGTAGCCTGACCAGTAAATCTTTTATGGCTTCGGTTCCGCCGGTGCTGGCACCGATACCCACAATCAGCTCGGTGCCGGAATAGGATAACTGGGTTTTGGTCACCGTTTCATTGGCGACCCGTTTTTTGACCCGGGCCCCGGCGGCCGCAATTATCTTGTTGGTAACCAGTTGCTGAAAAGCCAGGAACTTGGCCTGAACGTCAATTTTTGGCTTCGGAATAAAATCTACCGCACCCAGTTCCAGCGCCAGCATGGTGGCATCTGCGCCTTTTTCGGTCAGGGTTGAAATCATCACTACCGGGGTCGGCTTGGCTTTCATCAGGCGATCTAAGAAAGTCAGGCCGTCAACCTTGGGCATTTCAATATCCAGCGTAATAACGTCGGGGCTGAAACGCTTTACCATGTCTTTTGCGACATAAGCATCCGGTGCCGTGCCCACCAGATTGAGGTCGGGATGATTGGCAATAATTTGCGTCATCAATGAGCGGATCAAAGCCGAATCATCGACAACCAATACAGAAATGGACATTAATAAACTCTAATCAAATAAATCGATATCACCGGATACGGGGGCTTCTTTAATCCGCATGCGGTACTCGCTTTCACGATCAAGGATGGTGGTATTATGCATGGTTTTAATTTTGCGCACTTTTACTTCACCGGTTTCAACAAAAAAGTAAACCTTTCGAGGGTAAGGACCGAGCAAGTCACGGGCGAGCACCGGGATGCGTTCAAGTTGAAGATAATCCAGCACAAACTCTGAGTTTCGTTCACCCACATTGTGTACAGTCAGCCCCTGCAGAACATTACCACCGCCAAAAACCTTTGCTTCCAGTCGGTTTCTGGCGGCGCCCATTTTTAATAGCTCATTGATCAGAAGCTCCATAGCATATGTGCCATAGCGTGCCGAACTGTTCATTTCTCCGCTCGTCACGAATTCGTCATTGGGCAGTAAAAAGTGGTTCATTCCGCCGATTTTGGTAATCGGATCACGCAAACAAACCGAGACACACGACCCCAGCACGGTGACGATCATTGTGTTGTCGCGGGTTGCGTAGTATTCTCCGGGCAAAATCTTAACCGCATCGCGGTTAAAGTGGCGGTCAAAATACCGGTTGGGCGCACTGTTATCCAATACAGCACTCATATCTGCTTCTCGTTTATCTGGTAGATGGTTCTGCCCCGGGCTCTCATTATGGCAGTTAAGTGATTAAAGTTTTCAGAATGTCCGGCTACGTACCAACCGTTCGGCTTAATGAGTTTCACGATTCGATTAAGGATAATTTCCTGGGTTGGTTTATCAAAATAAATCATTACATTGCGACAGAAAACGATATCAAGGCCGGGCTCCAGGCTATATTGAGGAGCCAATAGATTTTGCTGAAAGAAATAAATCGAATTTCGTAACTCGTCTACGACCCGTGCTTTACCAGCATTGCTGCCTGTGCCCCGGTGGAAAAAACGTTTGCGTCTAGCCAGACTAAGTTTCTCGACCTGGTCAATGGGGTAAATACCTGCTTTGGCTCGTTCCAGCATTCGGCTATCGATATCAGAGGCATAAATCTTTACATTAGTATTCAGCGATCCCCTCGCTTCTGCGCAGGTCATGGCGATGGAATAGGGCTCCTCACCGCTACTGCTTGCTGTACACCATATTCGTAATGGTTCCGGGTGGACGTGTAAGTACTCGGCAAGTTGCTCAAAATGGTGTGCTTCACGAAAAAACGACGTCAAATTTGTGGTCAGCGAATTAATAAAGTGTTCCGTTTCGCCCTGATGATAATCCAGATAATCCAGATAAGCCTGAAAGGTAGTCAACTTTAACGCTCTCAACCGCCTGGAGAGGCGGCTGTAAACCATGTTGTCCTTACTGTCCGCCAGATTGATACCGGTAAGCGAACGAATTTTCTGACGAACAGCATTAAACTCCCGGTTGCTAAATGCGAATGGCTTTTCCATTCAATTCGCCTTACTAAAAACTTTCCCATTCATCATCATCATTTGGTGCTGCGGCACTAAATTGTTGAGCTCGAGGGGCAATTGATTTTGCTGGAACCCTGGGTTTGGACTTTGCAGTTGGTACCTGGGCTGCTACAGGCGCAGGTGCATGCTCGCTACTGTCGCCAATATCGAAGAAGTTAACCCTTGATATAAGTTGTGACGCCTGCGAGCTCATACTCTCGGCTGCTGCGGCTGCTTCTTCAACCAGGGCGGCATTTTGCTGTGTCATCTCGTCCATCTGTACCACGGCTTTATTGATTTCGTCGATACCGCTGGCTTGTTCGGCGGAGGCCGAGGCAATCTCTGACATAATGTCGTTAACGCGCTGGATTGCGGTGACGATTTCACTCATGGTTGCACCAGACTGATTAACCAGTTCATTACCGCTTTCCACTTTCGTTACTGAGTCAGAGATAAGACCTTTAATATCCTTCGCTGCATTAGCCGAGCGCTGCGCCAGCGTGCGAACTTCTGAGGCCACTACGGCAAAGCCTCGACCCTGTTCGCCAGCACGTGCTGCTTCTACTGCTGCGTTAAGCGCTAATATGTTGGTCTGGAAGGCAATACCATCGATAACACCAATGATGTCTTCAATTTTCTTCGCAGACTGGTTGATGTCCGCCATGGTGTCAACCACCTGCTCAATCAGTTTGCCGCCGTCAATGGCAACACGTGAAGCCTCAGATGCCAGGCCGTTGGCCTGCTTGGCATTGTCGGCATTAAGCTGCACCGTACTGGTAATTTCTTCCATGCTGGAGGCCGTTTCTTCCAGGCTGGATGCCTGTTGCTCGGTACGGGAAGACAGGTCAGCATTCCCTTTGGCAATTTCGGCCGAGGCGTTATTAATGGTCTCAGAGCCTGAGCGAATCTCATGAATAATGCTCGACAGATTGGCGACAAAATCGTTAACCGACTGCGCCAGCTGTTCAAATTCACCTTCATATTCCCGTTCAAGGCGGCTGGTGAGACTACCCTTGGAAAGCGCGAGCATAACTTCACAGATATCATTAACAGCCATTTTTCTGCCAGTGATGTCTGTGGCGTATTTGACTACCCTGAAGACTTTACCGTTGTCATCAATGATGGGGCTGTAAGTGGCCTGGATCCAAACGTCCTTTCCGCCATTGCCAATGCGGTTGTATTCACCAGTTTGGAACTGACCATCTGCCAGCTGTTCCCAGAACAAGCGGTACTCGTTACTGGAACGAAGCGAAGGATCAACAAACATGCTGTGATGCTTGCCTTGTATTTCGCCCAGGGTGTAACCCATTGTGTTGAGGAAGTTGTCGTTGGCTTCGAGGATTTTACCGGTTGGATCAAATTCAATAACTGCCTGGGACTGATTAATCGCTTTAATCTGACCAGAAAAATAGGCGTTTTTGCGTTTTTCTTCGGTAATATCAGTGGCGTATTTTATTACTCGTGTAACCTTACCATTACTGGTGAGTACTGGATTGTAGGATGCCTGAATCCATACTTCTTCACCGCGGCTGTTGAAACGCAAGAATTCCCCTGACTCATATTCGCCACGGTTTAATTTTGCCCACAGCTCTTTGTATTCGGAAGAGTTGGCATATTCTTTATCAACGAAAATCCGATGGTGCTTACCAACGATTTCGCGCTCGTCGTAACCCATCAGGTTCAGGAAGTTCTCGTTAGCTGTAAGAATTTCGCCGTTGGGACGAAACTCGATAACACCCTGACTTCTGTCCAGTGCGCCGAGCTTATTTGATGTGAGGTTATATTCGGTTTTATCTACCCACTCCACCATCGCCCCGTTGGGATTACCCTGAGCGTCGAGAAGCGGCGTAAGCTTTAGATCAAAGTTGACATCGCCAACTACAATCGATGAGGACATTGGTGCCCGTAAGTCAGCCAGGATGCGGCGTTGGTGGCCTGGATCTTTGTGGAACTGGTCAATGTTCTGCCCCACTAAGTTGTCAGCAGAGAAGTGTGGCAGCACAGTGCGAATATCAGCTTCATATCTTTTAAGCAGGTTATAAACCGCCGGGTTTGCATAAATGATATTTCGATCTTTGTCGGCCACCATGACACCCGATGAAATGGCATTGAGTGCAATTTCATAATATGCCGGCGTTTGTGGTTCTGGCTGGCCCCCAAAAAGGTTACGCAAGTTCATACTGAGCCCTCGTTTTGCTGATTCATGCTGTCAAAAATGCCGATTTCCCTGCTGGTAATCAGTCGTTCTATGTTGACCAGAATGACAAGTCCGTCATCCACGCTGGCCAGGCCGTCCAGGTAGCGGCTGTCGAAAGCGACGCCGAACTCCGGAGGCGGGTGAATTTCGTCTTCGGTGACATTGATAACGTCTGACACGCTGTCTACCACAATGCCTACAATGCGGTCCTGCACGTTAAGCATGATGACAATGGTAAATTCGTTATAAGTGGCTTCACTGACATTAAACTTCACGCGGAGATCGATGATAGGCACAATATCGCCGCGCAGGTTAATAACGCCTTTGATAAAGTCAGGGGCATTGGCAATTTTCGTCACCGGTTCGTAGCCACGAATTTCCTTAACCTGAATAATGGCCAGGCCGTATTGCTCTTCACCCAACATGAATGTCAGATATTCCTTGCTTGCACCACCAGTTGCTGCGATGGCAGCGTCCTGAGATGATACGGTATTCATCAGGCTAACCCCACTTGATTGATTTGTTCATTTTTCATCAGGTTGTCAACATCGATAATCATGGCCACTTTGCCGTCGCCCATGATGGTTGCACCGGATATGCCTTCTACTTTCTTGTAATGGCGTTCCAGGCTCTTAATTACCACCTGTTGTTTGCCTAGCAACTGATCGACAATAATGCCGTAGCGCTTCTTACCGATCTCAACCAGCACAATAATTGAGTTCTCAATTGGCTTACCCGGTTCGTCTATTTGCATTTGCTCGCGCAATGATATGAGCGGCCAGTACTGATCGCGGCTCCATAACATAGTGTCGTTAGCCAGGGTTTTAATTTGCTCTGGCTTCGGTTGCAACGACTCAATGATATTCAGCAGCGGGATAATGTACGTTTCACTGCCCACAGATACACACATACCATCAATAATCGCCAGCGTAAGCGGTAATTTTATGGTAAAGGTAGAGCCTTGTCCGGCAACCGATACGATGTCGATACCGCCTTGAATCGCTTCAATATTTTTACGCACTACATCCATGCCAACACCACGGCCTGACACATCGGTGACCGCATCGGCAGTGGAAAAGCCCGGCGCAAAAATCAACTGCCAGACTTCTTCATCTGGCATTTTAGGATCTACATCGAGGCCGTTAGACAGGGCTTTTTCCAGAATCTTATCCCGATTCAGGCCGCCACCATCATCCTGAATGCTAATCAGAATATTGCCGCCCCGTTGCTCTGCTTTAAGCACTACCGTGCCGGTTTCTGGTTTACCTGCTGCCAGGCGTTTCTCCAGCGGCTCTATGCCGTGATCCAGACTATTGCGTACCAAATGAGTGAGCGGGTCGGCGAGCTTCTCGATCATACTCTTATCGACCTCGGTCTCGCCGCCTTCAATAATCAGGTCAATTTTTTTATCCAGGGTTTTCGCTAAATCCCTAACCAGTCTTGGAAAGCGGTTAAAGACAAACGACACCGGGATCATTCGCATCGACATGACAGCTTCCTGAATTTCGCGAATGTTGCGCGACAATTCGCCAATGGCGCCATTCAGTTTTTCGCCGGTATTGCCTTCTACATCTTCGCCGATCATCGACAAAATGGACTGAGTAATCACCATTTCGCCGACCAGGTTTACCACCGTATCTATTTTTGTGGTCTCGACCCTTATGGAGCCGGCATCGTTCTTTGTAGCAGCTTTGGCTGGCGGTTTTGCCGGTGATTTAGCTGCTTTTGCCGGCGCTTTAGCCGCTGGTGTTGCTGAGGATTTCTCCTGCTCGAAGAAACCATAGGCGTCTTCGTCTTTAATTGGCTGAGCGGGTTTGGGCTCGGTGAAAAATCCAAAGCTGCCGTCGTTGTCGTCATGCCCGGTTTCTGCTGCGGCTGCCTCTGCTTCTGGTTGGCCTGGCGCATCGTCGAAAAAGCCGAAACCGTCGTCCTCCTCATCACTGTCTGTGGCTTGTTGAGGCTGACCGGGTGCGTCGTCAAAGAAGCCAAAGCCGTCATCGTCTTCTTCGGCCATTTCGGCTTCGGGCTGACCGGGTGCGTCATCAAAGAAACCGAAGCTGTCATCTTCTTCTGTGGTGTCAGCTGCAACTGGCAGTTCTGCGTCTGTACTTTCATCGCCTTCTGCAGACAAAATGCTTTCAAGCGCAGCCTTACCTTCTTCTATCTGCTGCCAGTTGATTTCACTTTCGTCCTGGTATGCCTGCAGAATATCGCCGAGGGTATCGGTGGTGGCCAGCAACACATCAACAATGTCGGTGGTTAAATCCAACTCATGGTTACGGGCCTTATCCAGGATGGTTTCCATCACATGGGTGAGGCCGGTTAAGGCGTCGAAGCCAAAAATACCGCTGCCACCTTTAATAGAATGTGCGGCGCGAAATATGCTGTTGAGCTCTTCCGCATCGGGGTCGTCTGTAGAAATGTTTAACAACAATTCCTCCATGGTCTGAAGGTGCTCCTGGCTCTCTTCAAAAAACACGGTGTGGAATTGGTTCATATCGACAGACATGTGCGACTACCCAAGCAGTTTTTTAGCAATGGCCAGTAATTTGGACGGGTCAAAGGGTTTAACCATCCATCCTGTGGCGCCGGCCGCTTTGCCCTGGCTTTTCAGTGTATCGCCGGCTTCAGTCGTCAGCACCACGATGGGCACGGTACGATAGCTCATCATGCCTCGCAGGGACTTAATCAGCGTAATACCATCCATACGTGGCATATTCTGATCGGTAAGCACAAAGTCATAACGGGTGGTTTGACACTTATCCAGCGCGGCCTGCCCGTCTTCGGCTGAATCCACATTGTAGCCGGCCCCTCGCAGGGTAACCTCTACCATTTGACGAATTGACATAGAGTCGTCAACAATTAGTATTTTCTTGCTCATATCTGTATTAATTCCTTGCTATGGAAATGGTAGTTCGATTGCCTTTGGCATTCCGCTCGACTGTCTGACAGATTGCTTCAACAAGTCCGAGGCCTCGCCCGCTAAGACCTTGCTGATCGGCAGAGTTGTCAGACAGCGCAAAACCCGAACCGGAGTCTTCCACTGATATCTTTATAAACGTAGTCGAATTTGTGTAAATTTGTATGGTTAACTGGTCATTATTTGTCAGGCTGCTCAAACGCTCTTCACGCAATGCCAGGTAGGTAGCAAATCCTTCAAAGTCATTTTTGAGCTTAGAGTCTAAATGGAGGATGCCATGATCAAGGGCGTTATTGATAAGTTCGGCCAGCACGGTAAACGCTTTTTGGCACAGATCTCTGGGCAACCCTGAATTTTGCATGATATTCATGGCCTGATTAAGCACATCAAGACTGGCGATGACTTTGCCACGAATGCAAAACTGATAATCTATCTCACCAAAACTCACTGGCTCTTCTTCGGTGCGTGTTTGTAGCTGACTGCGCAGTGCTTCGCCATTAATCACGCACAGCGTAATGTCATCTTCGATGGCATTGCCCTCAGCAAACTGCAGGCAATCATCCATAATGTGGATCAGACTTTCGTCATTTCCCGCCAGTTGCTCGGCTTGTGAGATTAATCTGGCTGATGAGTAGGCTTCACCGGCCGGGTTGGTTTGTTCAATCACACCGTCGGTATAGAGTGCCAGTTGCTGAATTTCCTCCAGCGGGATTTGCTCAGGTTGAATACTGAACTCATTGGGCTCCATGATACCCAGTGGCATGGCTTTCGAGCGGAATCGCTTTACTTCACCTTGCTTACAACAGCATAAAACGTCCGGCAGGCCGGCGTTAACGATAGTTACCGTGGAGGAATAAGGGCAAATCTCAATACCCAGTAATGCAACAAATCGGTCATCCGGGATCTCGGTATACAGCTTACGATTGATTTCGTGAAAAATCTCATCGATAGTTTTACCTTTATTCGCCATGGCTTTAGCGGTTGTGACGATGGGGATAATACAAATCGCCGCTGCCAGGCCATGTCCCATGGCATCTGCCAGAATAACCTGGATCTTGCCGGAGGGATTGGGTGGCGAAAAAATAGTGTCACCGCTGAAGTTCGTCATTGGCCGGCTACGCACTGCAACGAAATCCGGCAAGTCACACTGGCTGTTGGCCATGTTCTGATAAACGTGTTGGGCCAGGCTTTCTTCCTGCGCCTTTTCACTGAGTAACTTCTGTAACAGCTGATACTTATTGGCCAGATCCAGGCTGGTACGTTTAAACGTCAGCAGGTTACGGATCTTTTCCCATAACAATTCAATGCTGACTGGCTTCACAATGTAGTCGTGCACACCCTGACTGAAGCTGTCACTGATACTATTCAGCTGGTCGTCAATGGATACCATGATCACATAGGGGGGCGGTTCCATTTGTTGAAAAGCGGATAATAAATCAGTGCCCTGCCCATCAGGCAGGTGATTATCAAGGATCACCACGTCAAAGTGGTGCTTCTTAAGCACTTCCCGGGCATCCTTAAGTGAAAAGGCTGAGATAACCTTTACGCCCCTGAGCATTAAATCGGAAACTAACAACTCACAAAATATCGGATCGTCGTCGACAACCAGTACCGATTCTGTTGGTTTGGGTAATTCTTGTGAGTTCATGGCGGCGTTTACCCTTTGCGGATGGTAACCATTTTATCGAAGTTAGCTATTTCGAGTACTTCCAAAGCGGTGCCTTTAGCGCTGGCGATCTCGACATCGCAGCCATTGGCTTTAGCGCGCTTCTTCAGCAGTACCACCATGCCAAGTGCCGCACTATCCAGATAAAGCACTTTGGAAAAGTCCAGAGTAATCAGACCGCCTTTGTTGTTTTCCAGAATCTGGTTGTATTGCTCGGTAAAAGACTTATGAAAACTAAAGTCAAAGCGTTCCGGGACTGAAATTGTTGAATTCATTAATGCTCCGTTAAAACAATTCAATCTCACCTGCTTCTACAGAAGAAGATGATACGGGGTTATGCAGTGCCGCCCACTCTGATTTTACTTTTTGCTGGAATTGTTCCGGGTCATTTAAAAACGCCTGGCGGTGAGTATCGTCCATCAGATCGGCAAGGTTCATGTTAAGCAGAGTAACGGTGCCGATGGTGTATTCAATATACTGACGGTTAATGTCGCCGAATTGCAGACTGCGGGTGGCATTATCCAGCGCTGAGTTTAACTGAATCGACAGGTCATGGAGGCCAGACGTGATATTTTGATCATGTTCGGCCTTAACAATTATCCGCTCCAGCGCCTGATTAATATCTTTTTTGGCTTCAATAACATAACTTACATCATAGGCAGCCAGTACGCCGATTCGGTCGCTCAATGAGGAAATTTTGTCATTGATGCTGTTAATCTGGGTTTGAATCGATTCGCTAAACTGAGCGGAGCGATTGGATAAGCTGCGTACTTCATCTGCCACTACGGCAAAACCACGACCATGTTCTCCTGCACGGGCAGCCTCAATAGCCGCGTTCAGCGCCAGCAAATTAGTTTGTGCTGCAATACTGTCGATATCTTTCAGCGCCTGAATAACCGACGGTACGGTGTCGTTAATGGCGGTAATTTGCTCGAGGATTTCCATGATCCCGGCCGACATATCCACGGTACTCTGGATAAAGCGGTCAAGGGTTACGCCGGTTCGCTCTGCAAAACTGCGCATTCGATCGCTGTACAATTCATCGCTTTCGTCGTCGGCTTTGATTAACTGCAAAATGGTATTGCTTTGCTGATCCACCAGGCCACGCAGGCCAATAAAGCTGGTGCTAAGCGTATCCACTGCGTCGTTGTGGGTGGAAATGATATTGGCCAGGCTCGACTCACAATCGGCCAGCACTTCCGTTGATGTTTGTGCAACACTGTTTAGTGCGGGCTCTGCCGCAAGCGGACTTGCGGTGGTAGCTGGCGCAGATGACGCGGTTTGTGGTGCATTATCACTACTTGCTGGTGAGGCTGGCGCCAGATACTCGTATGCGAATACCGCCGCGGCAAGAATGAGCACTCCAACTACGCCGGAAACAAAATGAGCGAGAATCAGAGCAACGACTGTTGCTATCCCTACAACAAAATATTTATTCATGACTTTCTCTAATCCACAGGCTAACGCTATGAATTGTAGTACATATATGGTGCTACTGTAGGGAAGTATTGAAAGTGTTGCAACTACCTTTGTGAGTAGTTGCAACTAATTGATGATTAATAGGTTTTTCTAATATAGATTAAGGTAAATCACGTTTAATCTAAATTGCTTAAACATAAATTTGAATGTTAAGTTATTGATTTTTATTTAATGCCTTTGTTACATGTTGCGCAAAGGGGTCCGCCTTCATAAAACCCGTTACCCGGGCTTTGGTTAGCTCATTGCCAGCTTCGTCGAACAGTAAAATAGTGGGTAATCCCAACACGTCAAAGGCATCCTGAAAAGCCAGGTTGGTTGGCGTGTTGTCGGTTAAATCTATCTGCATCCACACGGTGTTACTCAGTGCGTCAATAACGGCCGGATCAACAAAGGTGTATTTTTCAAACTCTTTACAGGCCACACACCAGTCCGCGTAAAGATCAACCATAACTGACTTACCCTCTGCGTTGGCGGCGGCAAGCTTTTGTTCAAAATCCTCAAGGTCTTTCACTACCATAAAGGTTGGATGAGAAGCTGGCTGCGAGGTTGCTCCGGCGGATGTTCCGGCGGTTTCGTAGTGCCCACTGCTCTGGCCAAACAAAGCGTTATAGCCCAGCATCGCGGATACAAACAGACCCAGGAAAATCACTAGTGTTCGCACGCCTTTGGCAAAGGTAGCAGCGCTTGGCTGATTAACCACCTGATAGTAGCTGAAAGCCCCCAGACCAAGCGCCGACCATAGCAGCATGCTGTAGTCTGAATTCCACAGTCGTTCAACAAACACAATTGCGACGGCCAGCAACATAAAGCCAAAGGTGGTTTTAATAATGTTCATCCAGTTACCGGCTTTCGGCAGTAACTTACCGCCGGTCATGGCAAAGATAATCAGCGGAATTCCCATCCCCAGACTCAGCGCGTAAAGAGCAAGGAAGCCCAGTGTCATGTCGCCGCTCTGAGCGATAAATATCAGCACACCGGTGAGTGGCGCAGTCGTGCAGGGTGAGGCGATTAAGCCAGACAAAATCCCCATTACAAATACACCCACAAGACTGCCACGTTGCTGAGCGTTGCTCATGCCACTGACTTTTTCCTGCCACTTACTGGGTAACTGAATCTCGTAAGCACCAAACATGGCGGCGGCCAACGCTACAAAAACCACAATAAAGGTGCCGAGGATATACGGACTCTGGAGCGATGCCTGAAACTGCACGCCGGCAGAGGCAACCACCAGGCCCAGCAATGAGTACATGATGGCCATGCCCTGCACATACACAAACGCGAGCGTGAACGCGCGGGACATTTTAATGTCTTTGCCCTGGCCAATAACGATGCCCGACACGATGGGATACATGGGGAACACACAGGGCGTAAACGCCAGTCCTATCCCCAGCGCTAAAAACAGCAGCAGAGTAAGAGGCAGGTTTTCATCGGATTGCAGCAGGTTAGCCAGATCGTATTGCTCGCTGACTGTTTGCTCAGAGCTCTGAGAGGCTTGCTTTTCGCCACCGCTTAACTCACCGGTGACGCTGGCACCCTGAATTTCGTTGAGGTAAATCACTTTGGTGGTGGGTGGATAGCATAATCCGGCGCTGGCGCAGCCCTGGTAGCGCAGTTTAACCACGCCATCCTGCACGGTTTCGGTAATGGGGTAACTGAACGACACCGTGTTATAAAACACGTCGGAAATGCCAAAGAATTCATCTTCAATCTGTTCAGCCGGGGGGAAGGCCGGTTCGCCCAGTGTGGCATTTTTGGTCGACACCTTAAATTGCTTTTTGTACAGGTAATAGCCGTCTGCGATATCAAAGCGTACTACCAGGGAGTCGCCTTTTTGTGAAAAGTCAAAAACAAAGGCTTCTTCTACCGGGAGAAATGACGGTTCGTCACTGAACAGATCGTCCATGTTATTGTTACTTAACTGGGCCGAAGCCACCGTTGTGAATAACAGGGCAAAAAATGTCAGGGTGATTACTGCTAGCCGGGACTGATTCACCGAATTACTTCCTCTTATTAATGTTTAATTCCTGTTCTACCCAGGAGTTATAAGCCTCGCTCGCTGCACAAGCCGGCACGGCAACCCACTGCGGCACGTCGTAGTTGTGAAGTGCTTTCACCAGTTGCTCTGCTTGTGCAATCTTGTGCTGGTGGGTTTTAATGAGGATCTGGTATTCCTGTTCCTGCGTCACCTGATTATCCCAGCGATAAACCGAGGTCATCCCCGGCATTATCTGCACGCAAGCAGCAAGATTTTGCTCCAGCAACTGATTGGCAATGGTTTCTGCGTTTTGCCGCGAATCCGTAGTGCAATATACGATGCAAAGGTCTGTCATAGTTTTCATAGGACCGGGTTTATCCCAATTATTATTCAACTTGTCCGACTTGCCGGCACTTTACCGAGCAAATCGGGTCTATGACAAGTCAATCATCGTTAGTACGCGATAAACTTACGATACGATGACTTGGGTTTATATAATTGTGCCCCATCTTAATTAACTGAAACTTAAGAATGCAACAGGAAACGTACTTTGCGCTTTTTATTATTACTTTTCATTGTCATGCCAATCGCTGAAATTTCGCTGTTGCTGCAGGTGGGTGACTTAATCGGTGGCTGGAATACGGTTGGGCTAATCGTAGTCACCGCTTTTGTGGGAGCTTATCTGGTTCGTCAGGAAGGCATCTCAACATTACAGACCGCACAAGCGAAACTGGCGCAGAATCAGGTGCCGGGCAAAGAAATGATGGAAGGTATGTTGCTGGTGATTGCCGGCGTACTGTTAGTTACTCCGGGTTTTATTACCGATATCGTCGGTTTTGCTTTTGCGCTGCCATTTTCCCGCAAATTTATTGCCAGCAGAGCGGCCAGTCATCTTACGGTGCGTACGTTTAATGCTTCGCAGCAGTCAACTTATCAGTACAGCAGCCGCCCTTCGGCTCACGATGATGGCGATACTATCGAGGGTGAGTATACTGATAAGTCTGAAAACGATCCGGATAAGCGCCTGAAATAACCTCAGACGCTGTGCTTTCCGGTTAACACTTTTGCTTAGGTGATGCTTCAAGAGTCGCCAGTTTGGCTTCCATGAACATCTTCAGTATTCCCTACATTTTTCGCGACAACGACCATTTCTGGAAAGTGCTTAACAGCGAGGTCGGGCAAGGGCTGCTGGCTGGTGTTGAGCCATTCAGACTTAAAGGTCTGGCCTATTATGACGCTGGCAGTCGCAGTTTTTACACCAATAACAAGCCGGTCAGAACACCGGCTGACTTAGCCGGTATGAAAATTCGAGTACTTAACAGCCCTACTGCAGTACGTACTGTTCGTGAGCTGGGCGGTGCTGCTACGCCGGTAGCCTGGGGCGAGCTCTACACTGCGTTACAACAAGGCGTGGTGGATGGCGCAAAAAACAACCCGCCCAGTTACTACCTGTCTCGTCATTATGAAATTGCCCGTTACTACTCGCTGGATGAGCACACGTCAGTGCCCGACGTGATGCTGATGTCATTGCGGGTATGGAAAACCTCACCGACCAGCAACAGGAATGGGTGGATAAGGCTATGCAGGACTCAGTAATTTTTCAGCGCCAGGCCTGGCAGGAATCTACGCTTGATTCACTGGCAAAGGTCAAAGCTGATGGTGTGGAAGTGATCTATCCGGATAAAAAGCCTTTCGTTGAAGCGGTAAAACCCTTTCACGATAGTCTGCGCGGCACTCCCGTCGGCGATCTCATTTCTCAAATTAAGGCCATGTAGTATGCGCAAGGTTATACGACTCATTGATCAACTCGTGGCCGGCACCCTGATGCTGGCAATGGCGCTCATTTTGCTGACCGTGGTTTGGCAGGTTATCTCCCGTTACATCATGCAGGATCCGGCTTCAGTAACCGAAGAATTATCCCGTTTTCTGCTGATTTGTATTGGCCTGCTCGGTGCAGCATTTGCCTACCGGCAAAAAGTCCATCTGGGTTTTAATCTGGTTGTAAAGAAACAGTCTGAGCATGCTCGTAAGTACATACTCACTCTGGTTGAATTGCTGGTTATCATTTTTTGTGCTGCCACCCTGTTATTTGGCGGCAGCCAGTTGGTATCACTAACGCTGGAACTGGAGCAAATCTCCGCAGCCCTGGGTATTCGGATGGGGTATGTGTATGTGGTGTTGCCGCTGTCCGGGATCCTGCTCATTTGCTACGGGCTAATTAATATCCATAACCTGTGGCTGGCCGACGAAGAAGGAGCGCTATAATGGATTACACCGCACTAGTGCTGGCAGTCACTTTCTTTTTACTGCTGGTCCTTAACGTACCCATTTCATTCAGCATCGGGATTGCCACCATGGCTGCCATGTTGATGAGCATAGATTTTACGCCGGCAGTCACTACCATTGCTCAGCGAATGGCTGGTGGACTGGACAGCTTTGCCTTGCTGGCCATTCCGTTCTTTATATTATCCGGGATGATTATGGGGCGTGGTGGTATAGCCAAGCGCCTTATAAACTGCGCGCTGGCGCTGATAGGATCGCTGCCTGGTGGTCTGGCGTTGGTTAACGTTGTGTCCTGCATGCTGTTTGGGGCTATTTCAGGCTCAGCCGTGGCCACTACGTCTGCCATTGGTAGCTTTATGCTGCCGGAAATGAAAAAGCAGGGTTACGACGAGAACTTCAGCGCGGCGGTTACCGCTGCTGCCTCGACTACAGGTATGCTGATCCCACCCAGTAACATTCTGATTGTTTATGCCATTGCCAGCGGCGGTGTATCTATCGCGGCGCTGTTTATGGCCGGTTATCTACCAGGCGTGATGGTAGGGCTGGCGCTGATGATGGTGTGCTTTGTTCATGCCAAGCGCAAAGGTTATGCAACGGCTGATCGCCTGCCAATGATACTGGTGGTGCAGCAGGTTGCCGCTGCAATACCCAGCTTGTTTTTAATCTTTCTGGTTATTGGCGGAATTGTGGGTGGTATCTTTACCGCCACTGAAGCCGGCGCCATCGCGGTGGTTTATTCACTGATCCTGGCGGTGGGTGTTTACCGCGAAGTAAAACCCAAACAACTGCCGGATATACTGCTGAAATCGGCCGAAACTACCGCTATTGTCATGCTGCTTATCGGTGCTTCTACGGCAATGTCTTGTATGCTGTAATACGCCAACATTCCTGCCGGTGGCGGCGGAACTGGGCATGTCACCGCTGCAGTTTGGTATTATGATTGTATTAAACCTGTCGATTGGTTTGTGCTCACCGCCTGTTGGGGCTGTGCTGTTTATTACCTGTGCCATTGCCAAAACACGCCTGGATAAAATTATCCGGCCGTTGCTGCCACTCTATGTTGCGATGTTTGTGGTGCTGATGCTGATAACCTATGTGGCCTGGTTTAGTGAGGCATTACCGGCACCACTGTTCGGGGTATAAAACCCCGGCTGCTGGTTTGGAAATCAACGAATAACCCGAAAGTGCTGAGAGTAGCCTAACAAACCGGTTAACGGTAAACTCAGACTGATGAATAAAAAACAAAAATAAAGAGTACTCTGCATGGATAAGAAGCCAACCATCAATGATGTGGCACGTATAGCCGGGGTGTCCAAGCGCACCGTCTCCCGGGTTATCAATGGGGCCTCAAATGTTGGCGCCGCTACCCGGGAAAAAATTCAACAGGTGGTGGATGAGCTGGGCTTTTCGCCGGATAAACAGGCCCGGGGCCTGGCTGCCAGCCGTTCTTATCTGATTGGTTTGATTTACGATAACCCGGATGCACTCTATATCGACCAGGTACAACGTGGTGTACTCGATGTTTGTTCGAAAAAAGGCTACGAGCTGGTTGTTCATCCCTGTAATTATCGCAGTGATGATTTTATCAGTAATTGTGTTGGCTTCGTCCGACGCTCAAACATTGACGGCGTGATAGTGCTGCCGCCGGTGTCGGAATCAAACGAACTGGCCACAGCGCTGGAAAATCATGGCATTAACTATGTCAGGCTGACGTCGGTGGATATCGACGATAAAGCCAATATTGTGGTGTCAGACGACCGTGCGGCGTTGAGTGATATGGCGCGCTACCTGGTGTCGTTAGGGCACAAGGACATCGCGATTATTAGTGGTCCAAACCATTACTATTCTACCGTAGAGCGTCTGGAAGGGATTACTAACACACTTCAGGAACTGGGCTTAAACATTCCTGCAGAACGGATTATTGAAGGCAAAAACAGTTATGAGAGCGGTATTGAGTGTGCCCGGGCATTACTGATCCAAACGCCGCGGCCGCAGGTGATTGTGGCCAATAACGATGAAATGGCCGCTGGTGTACTCAAAGTGGCGCATGAACTGGGTATCGATGTCCCCGGCGAGTTATCGGTTGCCGGCTTTGATGATAACTTACTGGCGTCGCGGGTGATCCCATCACTCACTACAGTGCAGCGTCCGGTGGTTGCCATGGCAGGTATTGCCGCGAAAAAGATTGTCGCGCTGATAGAGAATAAGCCGGCTGAAGGTGTGGAAGAATACACTATTAAGCCACACCTTATTATTCGTGAGTCAACACGCAAAGCAACCAAACCATAGCAGATAAAAAATAAAGAAAATCTGCTTTAACGTAATTTGCCACCGGTGGCATTAATGTTAAAAGTGTGGTAATTTAATCAACAACTGGAATAAACGTTTAGAGATTTTATGGCCGATCAAACCAAGCTTATACAAGTGCATCCAAACGATAACGTAGCTGTGTCGACCATGGCGCTGTCTGCCGGCACGATCGTAGACGCTTTATCGGTGACTCTTGCCAGCGATACTCCTGCGGGCCATAAAGTTGCCCTGAGTGACATTGCCGCCGGCGAAAAAGTGGTGAAATATGGTTTTGCCATCGGCATTGCGCAGGCTGATATCAAACGTGGTGATCATGTTCACAGCCATAATTTAAAAACGGCATTAAGTGGTCAGGAAAATTATCAGTATGAACCGGTTGCTGTGCGCCAACCGGTTACCAAGCCATCTCAGGCCAGCTTTATGGGCTATCGCCGGGCAAATGGTAAGGTTGGGATCCGCAACGAAGTCTGGATCATCAATACCGTAGGCTGTGTAAACCGCACTGCTGAGCGCATCGCCGCAGAGTGCGATCGCCGTTTCTTTGGTGAATGCGATGGTTTTCGTTCATTCACCCATCCGTTTGGCTGCTCCCAGCTGGGCGATGATCTGCATGATACCCAAACCATACTTGCCTCATTGGCGTCGCACCCCAATGCGGGCGCGGTGCTAATTGTCGGGCTCGGTTGTGAAAACAATCAGCTGTCTAATTTGCTGGAAAAAGTCGACCGCCCGGCCTCGCAAATCCGCTATTTTAATTCCCAGCAGGTGGGAGACGAAATTGAGGAAGGCATCCGCCTTATTCATGAAATGCTGGCAGATGTTGGCAAGTGTACCCGGGAACCTATTGATGGCAGCGAGTTGGTACTGGGAGTGAAGTGTGGCGGGAGTGATGCGTTTAGTGGCATTACCGCCAACCCGCTGGTGGGTCGCATGACCGATTTACTGGTTAAACAGAACGGCAGTGTGCTGCAAACGGAAACCCCGGAAATGTTCGGTGCCGAGCAGTTACTCATGAACCGGGCGACCAGTCAGGCTGTATTTTGTGAAATTGTTGAACTGGTAAACGAATTTAAACAGTACTTTATTGATAACAACCAGCCTATTTATGAAAATCCGTCGCCGGGTAATAAGGCCGGCGGGCTTACCACGCTGGAAGAGAAGTCGCTGGGCGCGGTGCAAAAAGGCGGTCAGGCACCGGTTAACGGCGTATTGCAGTACGGCGAACCTTTGTTCAAGAAAGGCCTCAATCTACTCCAGGCACCGGGCAATGATGCGGTAAGTTCCACCGCACTTGCCGCCAGCGGCGCGCACATTATTTCATTCACCACCGGCCGGGGTACCCCGCTCGGCTTTCCTGTACCCACAGTGAAAATCTCATCTAACAGTGAAATAGCTCATAAGAAGCCACACTGGATAGATTTTAATGCAGGCCAGATATTGCAGGGCACCAGTATTGATGACTGTGCTGCTCAGCTGTATCAGCAATGCCTGAATATTGCTTCGGGCGAGAAAACCTGCAACGAGAAAAATGGCAGTCACGAGATAGCGATCTGGAAACGTGGCGTAACCCTGTAACAAAGAGACTGATATGAAACCAATACTATTACACGAAGACAGACTGTTTCCGGCCGACGAAGCAACACGCTCTGTCGCTCGCTCGCTGTATCAAACAGTCAAAGACTTGCCTATTATCAGCCCCCACGGCCACACCGATCCGCGCTGGTTTGCTTATGATGAAAATTTTGGCAATGCCACCGAGCTGTTTATTTTACCCGATCATTATGTGTTCAGAATGCTCTACAGTCAGGGCGTTTCGCTGGAAAATCTGGGCATTCGTCGCTGGGATGGTGGTCCAACCGAGGGTGACCCACAGAAAATCTGGCAGATTTTTGCTGACCATTATTATCTGTTTGCCGGCACGCCATCCAGAATGTGGCTGGATACGGTATTTAAGAACGTATTTGGTTTAACCGACATGCTGTGCAGCGAAAACGCCATGGAGTATTACCATTTTATTACCGCAGAGCTGGGCAAAGACGTTTACAAGCCACGGGCTCTGATGGACCGCTTTAATATAGAACTGATTGCTACCACCGAAGGCGCGCTGGATAACCTTGAGCACCACCGGGCATTAAAAGGCACCGGTTGGGATAAGCGTGTTATCACATCTTTCCGCCCGGATGATGTGGTAGATGCTTCCCTTGAAAACTTTGCTCAAAATATCGAACTGCTCGGTGAAATTACCGGCGAGAATACCACCGACTGGGAAGGTTACCTGGCCGCTATTCGTCAGCGCCGCGCGGTATTCCGCGAGCACGGTGCCACAGCCACCGATCACGGCCACCCAACTGCCCGTACCGCAGATCTGTCGAAGGCTGATTGTCAGGCTTTATTCAGCAAATGCCTGAGCGGCAAAGCCAGCGAAGCTGATCAGGAGTTATTCCGCGCTCAAATGCTTACCGAATTAGCGGGTATGAGTATTGAAGATGGAATGGTTATGCAAATCCATCCGGGCGCATTCCGTAATCACAATAACGATGTGTTTACCAAATTCGGCCGCGACAAAGGCGCAGACATTCCGCTGCAAACCGAATACGTCAACGCCTTAAAACCGCTACTGGATAAATATGGCAACGATCCGCGCCTGAACATCATTTTGTTTACGCTTGATGAAACCGTCTATTCCCGTGAGCTGGCGCCGCTGGCTGGTCATTATCCGTGCCTCAAACTGGGCCCGGCCTGGTGGTTCCACGATAGCCCGGAAGGCATGCTGCGTTATCGCCATCAGGTAACCGAAACTGCCGGTTTATTTAATACCGTTGGCTTTAACGATGACACCCGCGCCTTCCTGTCGATTCCGGCTCGCCACGACGTAGCCCGCCGAATTGATTGCCGGTTCCTGGCCAATATGGTGGTGGAACATCGAATCAGTGAAGAAGAAGCTGGCAGCCTGATTAAACAGCTGTCTTACGATCTGGCGAAGAAAGCTTACAAACTGGGGCAGGCATAATCATGACGGCGTCGTTAAATAATACTACGCTGGCAACGTTGCCAGCCGAGGTTAAAAAACCTGACTACGATCGCGTTGAACGCAGCCGCGGTATTGTGCACATCGGGCCGGGCGCATTTCACCGTGCCCATCAGGCCGTGTATACCGATATGGCGATGGCCTATGGCGGTAACTGGCTTATTACCGGTGTGTCGATGCGCAGCGCTACACTGAAACAAAAGCTGGCCGGTCAGGACAATCTGTATTCACTGGTAGTACTGGACAACGAGCCCTATGTGCAGGTAATCGGCGCTTTCGACAGCGTACTGGTATTAAATGAAGACCGTGAAGCCATTATGGCTGCGCTGACCGACGCCAATACCCACATTATCTCGTTAACGATTACGGAGAAGGGGTATTGCCTGGCCAGTAATGGTGAGCTCGATACGTCCCATGCCGACATCATGCACGATTTATCTAATCCTGATGAGCCGGTATCGGCGGTAGGGCTTATCGTGAGTGCGCTCAAGCACCGCTTTGAACAGCAACAGGCCGACATTACTGTCATCAGCTGCGACAACCTGGCTGATAACGGCAAAAAACTGGCCAAAGCCGTATTGCAGTTTGCCGAAAAAATCCAGCCGGAACTGGCGCAGTGGATTGAGAAGAACATTGCCTTTCCCTGCACCATGGTTGATAGCATTACGCCGGCCACCGATGAAGCACTGATTAGCCTGGCGGCCGATAAGCTGGGTGTTGAAGATGCCTGGCCTATTCAGCGCGAAGGCTTTACCCAGTGGGTGGTTGAGGATAAATTCAGCGGGCCGCGCCCGGCCTGGGAGAAGGTTGGCGTTACCTTTACCGATGATGTCGCCGCCTTTGAAAATGCCAAACTGCGTATTTTAAATGGTACTCACTCAACGCTTGCTTACACCGGGATCCTGCTCGGTAAAGAAACCGTTTACGAAGCGATTAGCGATACCGCCCTGGAAGCGTTTATTCGTCGCTTACTGAGTGATGAAATTATTCCGTCGATTAACGCCGAAGGCGTAATGGATTTACCGGCCTACGCGGAAGATATTTTAAATCGCTACAAGAACCGCCACATTCGCCACTTGTTGGCACAAATCGCCTGGGATGGCTCGCAGAAGCTGCCTTTCCGCGTGCTTAATACCGTGCGCGACAACTTAAAACTTGGTCAGCAGGCAAAACTGCTGTGCGTACCGATTGCAGCATGGATTCTATTTATTGCTAAACGTGCTAGCGACCAGGAAGAGCTGGTGGATCCGCTGGCAGAAACCTTAATTGGTTTAGCCAACCAGCACCAGGGTGACCTGGCAGCGCTCGGTGCAGCTGTGCTGAATCTGCCTCAGGTGTTTGCCGAACTGACGGCTAACACATGGTTTAAAGACACCGTGCTGGAATACGTTAAGGTGCTTTCGTCCATCAACGGCAGCAATGCTGCTGACGTGTTAGGAGCACTGTAATGAGCGACTTTAAAAGCCTGATAGAAGGCACGCCATTACTACCGATTCTGCAACCACAAAGTGTAGAGCAGGCCGTTAATATTGCCGGCGCCGTGCATGCCAGTGGTTTACGTAGTATTGAAGTTGTGCGCCGTACACCAGTAGCTGCGGCTGCGGTAACCGCCATTCGCGAAGCTTTTCCGGAGCTATTGGTGGGCATGGGCACAGTGTTAAATCAGGAGCATGTGCAGGAAGCGGTAGACGCCGGAAGTCAGTTTATAATTACCCCGACTATCAGTGAAAAACTGCTGTCGGCGCTGAGCGATATCACTATTCCCTATCTGCCTGGTACTGCTTCTCCCTCAGACATATTACTGGCCGTTGAGGCCGGCTTGTCGGAAGTGAAATTCTTTCCGGCCAGTTTAAGCGGTGGTGCCGCTATGCTGAAAAATTTCAGCGCTATTTTTCCGGAAGTATCACTCTGCCCAACCGGTGGTATTTCCAATTCTAATTTGCATGAGTACAGCAGCCTGCCTAACGTGTTCGCCGTGGGCGGCTCCTGGATGATTCCAAAGAGCTGTGTAGCAAGCGGCGACTGGCAGGGCGTAACCGCTGCCTGTGCGCTGGCGCAACAACAATTTACTAAGGATGCCGCGTGAAAAGAGTCGTCATTTTTGGGGAATGTATGGTGGAACTGGTGTCAACCAGCGCCACCGAACTAAAGAAGAGTTTTGCGGGTGACACCTACAACACCGCAGTGTACTTAAAGCGCAATGCGCCGGGTCTGTCGGTAAGTTACCTGACCGCTATTGGCGAAGACTTTTTAAGTAATGAGCTGCTGTTTGCCATGGGTGATGAGCAAATAAATACCGACCATGTATATCGCTGTAGCAAGCGTAACCTGGGTTTGTATATGGTACGAACCGACAAGTATGGTGAGCGTACCTTTGCCTACTGGCGGGATGGCTCGGCAGCCACACAAACCCTCAATGTGATGACTCAGGCCCCGGACAATATCGAGATGTTTTATTTCTCGGGTATTTCGGTGGCTATTTTAGACGTTGAGCAGCGCGAGAAGCTGTTTGACCTGATCAATACCTTACACAGCAGCGGATGCCGAATTGTCTTTGATCCTAACTACCGTTCGCACCTGTGGCGTGATCAGCAGGAAGCTCAGGAGTGGATGGATAAAAGTTATCAGGTTGCTGACATCGCGTTCCCTGGTGGCGATGATCACCTGGCGTTATATGGGCATACCAATGCTGATGATGTGCTCGCGCACCTTGCCCCGTTTGGCATTGGCGAAGTGGTAATGAAAAACGGCGCGGTAGGCGTGCATATTGTCAATCACCAAGGTCAGTTTATCGTTCCGGTGCAAACGGTAACTAATGTGGTGGATACCACCGCCGCTGGCGATGCGTTTAACGGCGGCTACCTGGCAGCGCGTTTGTCCGGTAAAAATGTGACTGAATCCGCCAGTTTTGGTGCCATGGTGGCCGGTACGGTTATTCAGCACCCCGGCGCTATTATTCCGGCCGACACGTTAAGAAAGGCCGTAACACCCCTTTAAGGAATATCTCAGCAGGGTAACTTTGCCCTGCTGGCTAACCGCTCATCCCCCTCCATTTACCATTTACCCGTCGTTATCACCGTTAGTCATTTATTCCACCAGACTTGATTTAATCAGGCATTCTGTGTTCCATAGCACAACCGTTAAGGAGACATTTCATGCTTAAATGGATAACAGGTTTGGTTGCCGGATTAGTCCTGGCAACTAGCAGCGCGGCCATGGAAACCGCGGGTGATTGGCACGGCGAACTCAATATTCAGCCTGGTGTATCATTGCCTTTGGTACTGCATATTGCGGGCAGTGAGCCCGACTGGCAGGTTAGTCTGGATAGCCCGAACCAGGGGGCATTCGGCATCCCGGGCAGTGCCGAGAAAATGACAGATACGCAGGTAACGTTGAAGTTTGCTGCCATCGGTGCTTCTTATGAGGCGGCGCTGGAAGACGGCAAGCTGGCAGGGACATTCACTCAAAGTGGCAAGTCTTTTGCGCTGACCCTGGCCCGCCAGAGCGAGGAAGGAAAAGAGAAAGCCAAACAAGCCGCGGCACGACCTCAGCACCCTGAAGCGCCTTTTCCCTATACCGTTGAAGAAGTCAGTTACCCACATACTACCGGGGCTTTTGAGTTTGCCGCAACGCTTACTCTGCCTGACGGCAAAGGCCCTTTCCCGGCTGCCATACTGGTGTCCGGCTCGGGCCCGCAGGATCGTGATGAGACCCTGATGGGTCATAAGCCTTTTCTGGTGATTGCCGACCATCTGACTAAAGCCGGCATCGCGGTATTACGGTTTGATGATCGCGGTACTGCTAAAAGTGGCGGTACCTTTGCCGGAGCAACCATTGATGATTTCAGCACCGACGTGGCATCCGCTTTCGAGTACTTAAACACCCGGGATGAAATAAACCAGCAAAAGATTGGTCTAATCGGACACAGTGAGGGCGGTGTCACGGCACCACTGTTTGCAGCCCGTCAGCCAGACGTTGCATTTGTTGTGTTGCTGGCAGGATTAGGTGTGGATGGCACAACACTATGGGCAGAACAACAACGGGATATGGCGGTGGCCTACGGATTGCCCAATGGCGAGGCTATTTATCAGGCGATGCGCGTGTTTGCTGAGCAGGTGATTGCCGGGGAAAGCCCTCAGGCCATAGAGCAGGATTTACTGAGCAAAGGTTATGACAAAGCCACAGCCCAACAGTATCTTAAAGTGGTGGCTAACGAGTGGGGGCGAAGTTTTTTAACCTATCAGCCTGAAGAGGTATTGCCAAAGCTGACTATGCCGGTACTGGCATTAAATGGCGAGAAGGATTTGCAGGTGGCTGCAGCCACGAATATCGGAGGTATGGAGGCCATTTTTGCAAGCTCGGAAAACGAGGATGTAACGCTGAAAATACTGCCGGATCTTAATCACCTTTTTCAGCAGGCTGAATCCGGCCTGCCGGACGAATATGGCAGGATTAATCAGACGTTTGCGCCACAGGCGCTATTGATTATCAGTGACTGGATCAGCAGCCGGGTGGGAGAATAGTGTGAAGCAATACTGGCTGCTCCAGGTTACCGGTTGGGGACTATTCTACGCCATTGACTCAATGTTAAAAGTGGCTGCAGGCATAGTCAGCTATCCGTTATTTATCGCTGTCTTTATCCTCTATGGCTTTGCTATGGCGGCTTCACATTGTTTGCGCATCTGGTATCGCCGCTGGCAGCGCTTACCCTTGTTAAAAGTCGTTGCCGGCGTCATAACAGCATCCCTGCTTGCTGCCGGCGGCGCAACGAGTCTGATGCTCGGCACCCTGGTGGTCATCAAAAACCCGATTATCCAACAGGCCAGTGGCGCATTGGATTTGCTGTTTATTAACAATTTGCTGGTGGTTTGGGCCGTTCTGCTTATCTGGAGTGGCCTGTACTTTTTTATTACCCGGCAACGTAAAGTAGATGAGCTTGAGACGACTCAGGAAGACCTCCAGCAAAACCTGCAACAGGCGCAGTTAAACGCCTTGCTGAGTCAGTTGAATCCGCACTTTATGTTTAACTGCATTAATAATATTCGTGCACTGATATTAGAAGATGCGGCTAAGGCCAGAGAGATGCTGGCCAATCTGGCTGATATGCTAAGGTATAATCTGCAAAGTGATGCCGGGGAAACCTCATCGTTGTCTGCCGAACTGGCTATTGTTGAGACTTACGTGAGCCTGATGAAGATGCAGTATGAATCCCGTCTGGCCTACCAGGTGACGGTGGACGATAAAGTTAGCCAGGATTGCCCCGTACCGCGATTAATGCTGCAATTGCTGGTGGAGAACGCTATCAAGCATGGTATCGCCAGGCAGGTAGAGGGCGGTGTGGTTAGCGTGTCTATCGGCCTTGCCGAGCATTGCCTGCTGATTGAAGTGGCCAACCCTGGTTCACTGAATGCCGGCCAGGGCGGTATAGGCGTTGAGAATATTCGTCAGCGGCTGGCAATACTTTATACAGAGCAGCAGGCGTTTACGCTGAGCCAACAGCAAGACAAGGTCGTGGCACGGGTACAAATACCGTATAAGGACAAACCATGCGGGTAGTCATAGTGGAAGACAGCCGACTGGCGAGACTGGAGTTGTGTGAGCAGTTGTCGCAACTGCCAAATGTCACTCTGGTGGGGCAGGCCGATACAGTGGAAAGTGCCACTGCTCTTATCGACGAAGTGCAGCCCGACCTGATTCTGCTGGACATCGACTTACCCGGAGGCACCGGCTTCGACTTACTAGAGCAACTTGAGGTATTGCCAAAAGTGGTGTTTACCACTGCCTTTGACGAATTTGCTGTGCGCTCTTTTGAAGTGGATGCGCTGGATTATTTGCTTAAACCCATTACCTTACCGCGATTAACCAAAGCCCTGGCCAAAGCTGAGGCGCAACTTGCCGCGCAAGAGGCTGTAACCACCGAGTCCAGACTGCATGGCGACAGCCAGTTGTTTTTAAAAGAGGGCGAGCAATGCTGGCTGATCAGGCTTAAGCAGGTACAGCTGTTTGAGTCGCTTGGGAATTACACAAGGGTTTATTTTGATCAGCATAAGCCGATGTTGAATAAGGCCATTTCGCATATTGAGGCGCGTTTGCCTGAAGCCGAATTTTTTCGCATCAACCGTTCAGAAATTATCAACCTGGCCTTTATCGACGATATTGAAGTGCCGCTTAACGGCCAGTGGCAGGTACGTATGCAAAACGGGCGTATTCTGGTGCCCTCACGCCGCCAGGCTCAGGCATTCAGGCAACGGTTATCACTGTAACCCCGCTTAAACAATGTTATCCTGATTACATAGCTACGCAGGAAGAATAAAAATGAAACCAATAGTATATGTATCCGGCACCTTTGATTTATTTCACAGTAACCATCTTAAGATGATTGAATATGGCGCTGGCTTTGGTGGTACTTTAATTGTGGGCGTGAGTACGGATGAACTTGTCTGTACCTATAAGAATCCCCCTGCAGTGCCTTATGAAGAGCGTGCGGCGATTATTTCTGCTTTAAAATACCCCAATATGGTTATCCCTCAGCGCTCGTTGGATCATACCGACCGGGTAAAAGATCTCAATATCGACGTGTTCGTGGTAGGGGATGACTGGCGCGGAAAATATGATTACCTGCGCGACTTAGGCGTGGAAGTTTACTACTTCCCTTATGGTGAAGGGGTGAGTTCCACCAGATTAAAACAGCAAATCACCGAACAATACAACAAGTTGAAAAGCACCGCCGATAAGCACGAAAACCCGGAGATTAAAAAATCATGAAGCGAGTATTAATCACCGGGGGCAGCGGCGATTGGGCGCAGAGTTTTAAGCAGCAATACGGTAATCAATTCCACATTGATACGCCAGGGCGCAGTGAGCTGGATGTCACCAGCGAAGACTCTGTTAAAGCCTATTTTGCCGGACTTTCTGCTCCCTACGATATTGTGATCAACAATGCCGGCTCTATCCATCCTAAGCGTATTCTGGAGTCTGACAGTGCGTTGTGGGTTAATGATATTCAGGTGAATCTGGTGGGTACGTATTATGTATGTAAGTATGCGCTTACTGATTCTGAATCTACTCAGCTAATTCAGATCTCATCAACGGCTGGGTTTAATGCCTACAAGGACTGGTCGTCGTACTGTGCGTCAAAAGCCGGCGTGATCACCTTATCGAAAAGTCTCGCTGCCGATGGTTACAACTCAATTTGTTTATGCCCCGGCGCTATTGATACCAAATTCCGCGATTACTTTGATTTACCAAACAATAATATGATGACCTGCGAACAACTCACCGGCTACGTGATGCAGGTAATCAACGGTGAATTTACACCCGGAGATGTGCTGTTTATCCGGGCTAACGAGTTTGAGTTGAATCCGTAAACAGGAATAACAAGCCAGCGTTGCAACTGTTTTGCCATAGAAAGTGAATTTATAGCGAGTCGCGGTAAACGTATTTCGCTAACGGGTGGTTACGGGCACGCAAATCGCGAATGAAAAACTGTGCTACCTTGGAAGCGCCCACCACATTTAAATGGGTGTTGTAGGTTTTGCCATCCGGATAGCGGGCGTTGAGCGATATTTAAGCATTCATGCTCTCGCCCTGTTATCAGGCCCTTGTTAAATAGCGATTGCCAGGCTGGCAATCGCCCTTCCCCCTGCCAATTTGTAGTATCTGAAAAAAATTTCACTTTTTTTTTAACATAGCCCTTGAGTTTATCCGGGTACTACCCCATTTATCCACGCAGACAAGATTTTACGGCCCTTACAGGCCAAAACCACGTAAAGGCTGCATGAATGCTCATGCATCCCAACAACACTTAAATTGAATAGTTGAATTATTCAGGAGATTTGAAAATGGCAATTCGTCCTTTACACGATCGCGTTATCGTCAAGCGCGCAGAGCAAGAAAGCAAATCTGCTGGCGGTATCGTATTGACCGGTTCTGCGGCAGAAAAATCGACTCGCGGTGAAGTAATCGCTGTGGGCAACGGTCGCATTCTGGAGAATGGCGAAGTGAAAGCATTAGACGTAAAAGTCGGCGACACCGTTATTTTCAACGACGGTTACGGCGTAAAAACCGAGAAGCTGGACGATCAGGAAGTACTGATCATGAGCGAAAGCGACATTCTGGCAATCGTAGAATAAGAACCCGTTTAACCGAATTAAGAGGAATTAATCATGGCAGCTAAAGAAGTACGTTTTGGTGATGACGCCCGCACAAAAATGCTGAAAGGCGTAAACATCCTGGCTAACGCAGTTAAAGTTACCTTAGGTCCTAAAGGCCGTAACGTTGTTTTAGACAAGTCGTTCGGCGCGCCTACCATCACTAAAGATGGTGTATCTGTAGCCAAAGAAATCGAGCTGGAAGACAAGTTCGAAAACATGGGCGCACAGATGGTAAAAGAAGTAGCGTCTAAAGCAAACGACGAAGCGGGTGACGGTACTACTACTGCAACCGTTCTGGCTCAATCAATCGTTACTGAAGGCTTAAAATCAGTTGCAGCGGGCATGAACCCAATGGATCTGAAGCGCGGTATCGACAAAGCGGTACTGGCAGCAGTTGAAGAACTGAAAGCCCTGTCTACTGACTGTGCAGACAGCAAAGCGATTGCTCAGGTAGGTACTATCTCTGCAAACTCTGACGCCGAAGTAGGTGACATCATTGCTCAGGCAATGGAAAAAGTAGGTAAAGAAGGCGTAATCACTGTTGAAGAAGGTCAGGCACTGCAAAACGAGCTGGACGTGGTTGAAGGTATGCAGTTCGACCGTGGTTACCTGTCTCCATACTTTATCAACAACCAGGAAAGCGGTGCAGTAGAACTGGACAGCCCGTACATTCTGTTAGTTGATAAGAAAATCTCTAACATCCGCGAATTACTGCCTACGCTGGAAGCGGTAGCAAAAGGCGGCAAGCCTCTGCTTATCATCGCTGAAGACGTAGAAGGCGAAGCGCTGGCAACTCTGGTTGTTAACAATATGCGCGGTATCGTTAAAGTTGCAGCGGTTAAAGCACCAGGTTTCGGTGACCGTCGTAAAGCTATGCTGCAAGACATCGCTATCCTGACTGGTGGTACGGTAATCTCTGAAGAGATCGGTCTGGAGCTGGAAAAAGTTCAGCTGGAAGACTTAGGTACTGCTAAGCGTGTTGTTATCAACAAAGACAACACTACCGTTGTTGACGGTGCAGGTGAAGAAGCAGCTATCGAAGCTCGTTGCGAGCAAATCCGTGGTCAAATCGCTGATTCAACTTCAGACTACGACAAAGAAAAACTGCAAGAGCGTCTGGCAAAACTGTCTGGCGGTGTAGCAGTAATCAAAGTTGGCGCAGCCACTGAAGTAGAAATGAAAGAGAAGAAAGACCGTGTAGAAGATGCTCTGCATGCAACTCGCGCTGCGGTTGAAGAAGGTGTGGTACCTGGTGGTGGTGTAGCACTGGTTCGCGCGGCTGCTAAACTGGCCGACCTGACTGGTGACAACGAAGACCAGACTCACGGTATCAAGCTGGCTCTGCGTGCAATGGAAGCGCCACTGCGTCAAATCTCTATCAACTCTGGTGCAGAAGCCTCAGTGGTTGTTAACGAGATTAAGAACGGCTCTGGTAACTACGGTTACAACGCAGGTAACGACACTTACGGCGATATGCTGGAAATGGGTATCCTTGATCCAACTAAAGTGACTCGTTCTGCGCTGCAGTTTGCTTCATCAATCGCTTCACTGATGATTACTACTGAAGCCATGATTGCTGAACTGCCTAAAGACGACGCACCTGCAATGCCTGATATGGGCGGCATGGGCGGAATGGGCGGCATGGGCGGCATGATGTAAGCCACCCATAAGCTAACGCTTATAAAGAAAGGCATTCTTCGGAGTGCCTTTTTTATTTCTGTTCCGTTTTAGTTCCGAACCTTCAGGCTATCAACTACTCACCAATAACATAGTCAGCTTTGCCGCCTTCGGCAGAGGTAAAATACCCAGTTTGTCCCTCCAGGGCCTTAATCGTGTCGCACTCAATAATGGTAAAGTGGCTGGATGCAACACCTTGCTGAAATGTGCCAGTGTGGCTTATCACCAATCGACAAGCCTGATTATCAATAACGCCGTTAATGTATTCAAAGCCACTGAAGGTAGCATCACCGGCAGCACTATAATGCATGTGATAAAACACCTCGCTGGTGCCTGTTAACTCGCCGCTATAGTGCTGTGAAACTTTGGCAGTATTGAGTTTACTGCCCTGCTCAAAGGTTTTTTCAGTAGTTTCCTGCCAGTCGGTTATCGAAAACATGCCCTCTAGTGTCATGTAAACCTCTTTATGATATATCCTGTTTGAGTTTGCAGGTTACCATTACTGCCGCCTTTGGTATTGTAAAAACACGTCACCCCAGCTTTTGTGAGAGCCATCGATTTGCAATACAGTCATCATCGCGTATCAGGCGTCATGCACCACAATGACAGTAAAAAACACTACCGCTTGCGCCGTTATGTGCCTGATACGCCATTGGCGAACCTTATTGAACAGTACTGGTTAGTAAACTGGCAGCTAAAAAACGGCCAGGAGCATGTTCAAAGGAATTTGCCTGATCCTAACTTTCACTTAACCTTCGATGGCCTGGGGGTAAAACTTATCGGGCCGGTGAGCAAAGTGTATCAGTATCCGATGGCTGCCAGTGGCTTTGTAATTGGTGTTAAATTTAATGCTGGTGCACTCAACGTGCTGTTGGACGGTCCAGCAAGCGATTATGTCGATAAGGAACTCTCTGCCAGCAAGTATTTCGGGTCAGGCGTGATTGACATTTTTGAAACACGTGCTGACGGCATGACCGACGAAATGATTGTATCGGCATTAAACAAGTTCCTGGTCCGCTTTGTAGAGCCTGTAACGGCAAAACAAACACAGGTGGCAGTGTTATTGGACTGCATTAAAAATAGCGGTGAGATTTATACCGTTGCGCAACTGGCGCAGCGCGCTGACCTTTCGGTGAGGACGTTACAGCGATTATTCAATCAATATATTGGACTGTCGCCAAAATGGCTGTTGCGTAAATACCGCTTGCATGACGCACTTGACGAGCTTGAAGCAAACACACTGACAATGGTTGAGCTGGCTACTCAGCTTGAATATGCAGATCAGTCGCACCTGATCAGAGATTTTAAGGATATGTTGGGGATGTCACCAGCGCAATACCTGTCAGACAGGTACGCGCCGGAAAACTCACGCTCTTAATAAGAGTGGATACTAGCCAGCTAATTTGGCTACTGCGGCTTTTAGTTCGGTGATAAGCGCTTCGTCTGTGGCTTTACCCGCCTCCGCATCGAACTTATCGTAGAAGCCTGGTACTGAAACCGTAGCCTTCACATTCGCTGCATAGAATGGTGCAGACGCTTCGGCCGCTGCTAACACTGATTTCGCGCCACTTGGGCCAGGAGAGGTAGCCAGATAAACCGCCGGTTTTTGCTTAAACAATTCACGGTCGATTCGTGTTGCCCAGTCGAACAGGTTTTTATATGCCGCCGGGTAATGGCCGTTGTGCTCAGCATACGAGATAACAAACGCATCAGCGTCGGCCAGGTCGTTTAAGAATTCTTTAGCGCCGTCAGCCTGGCCAATTTCTTTTTCCAGATCTTCGCTGAACATAGGAACATCATAATCATTGATGTCCAACACTTTAACTTCTGCGCCTTCAACCAGGCCAGCAGTATAAGTGGCCAATGCCTTGTTGATTGAGGTTGAACTGGTACTTGCTCCATAAGCTACAATTTTCATAATTTGCCCCTTGCTAATTTAATCATTATGGTAATGATAATGGAGCCTGATAAGCACATCCATCAGATTAAAACCCCACAGATATTCGTTTTTTCAGAATGATATTTACAAACCGGACAAATATTCGTCAGTTAAGAGCGAAGGTACAAAATCTGATTTCCGTTATGCGAGGCGGCCGCTTTGTGTGCTAATATGGCGCCGTTTTCCAGGGACAGAGCAGTAGTTTGAATAAGCGTGTTATCTTTCATGTGGGTCCGCCAAAAACCGGCAGTTCGGCGATCCAACAGTTTCTTCATCAGCATCGCCAGCCTCTATTGGCGTCGGGAGTTCTATATCCCGCGCATTCGGTGGATGAAAACGGCATTAGCTCGGGTAATGCCAGAGAAATTTGCGCTCCGGATCCAGAGGGCCGTCTGATACTGGATCATAAAAAGCTAACCAATGTTCTCAACGCCTTTGAGAAAAATCCACAAGCTCACATACTGCTGTTCAGCTCCGAGTCGTTTTTCAGAATTATTGATGACATTATCAAGGCCGTACCTAATGCTGAGATTATCTGCTTTTTGCGAAATCCGGTGGAGTTTCAGCTGTCGATTTATAATCAGTCGGTTAAGCGTCATGGTAATCAAAAGCCTTTTACTCCGGGTAAGCGCCTCAATCTTGGCCAATGGGAGAGCATCTTAAAAACAGCCAACCAGCTTGACGCTCATCAGCTTCATTGCTTCGCTTATAAAAACCTCGGTGAAAAAGGCAATGTCATTACCGATGTTGTTGGGGTGTTAGGGCTACAGGATCAACTTTCAGTGAGTGATAGTTCGGTGAACGTCTCGTACAGTTTCGCCGCACTCGAACTCAAACGTTGGCTCAACCAGTTCCCAATTAGCGCCTTACAGGGAGAACTGGATGCTTATTTACAGGCGGCCAGTGCCGGCGCAGGCCGTTATCGGCTGCTGGACGATGAAACTCTGGCAGCTTATAAACAGCAGCTAGCCAATGTTACTGCTAAGTTTCAGCGGTTATTGCCTGAACAGGACTGGCAACTGGTGACTGAAGCCCTCAATAACGTTGCTGCATTGCCCTATTATCAGCAGGGTGTGCATGAGTCGGATATGGCCGGTTTAGTCTGTCAGTTACGACAGGATAAGCCCATGCTTTTCAGGGCGCTCAGTGTCATAGTCGAATCAGCGGAGCAGCCGGATTATAACGTGTCGCTAAAGAGCTTGTTTAAGCTGGGCCGCGGTGCGCGTTGGTTAGTAGCGTTACCAATATTTGCTAAGCGCATGCTGGGCGAAATCAGACAAAAACTAAATGTCTCCGTGCACAATTTGCAGCTTCAACCCCCTGAGTCGCTTAACAATGCCGTAAAGGTCAGCAATGCTGACATTATTCCACAATTGTCCGGCTCGACCCCGGCCAGAGTTCGTGGTGGTGTGCGGGCACAGCAACTGCCTGAGTATGCCCATCAGTTTCGTCATCAACAAATTACCCTACAGCAAACGCCGCCAGTGTGTGTTACCGAAACCGATGTGCTGGCAGAGCAGCCAGAAATTAACCGTTTAAATAAGGGGCACTACTATTATGGCGGGCCAGCGTTCAGTAATTTCGGGCATTTCATTGCTGAATCAATCCATCGGTTAGCAGCTCTGCCCGGTGCTAAACAGCAGGCCAATATCAGCAAGGTGCTTATTTTACCCCAGCTACGCCGCCGTTTACGTAAACTGACTAAGCCGTTACTGCCACCAAACTTTTATGATATTCTGGAATATCTTGGTGTCGATAAGTCGCAGGTAGTGTTAGTCGATAAGCCGCAGCGTGTAGAAAACCTCTGGGTCGCGCCACAGCAAAGCCTGTTTCGTACCCGTAGTCAGATTTCAGCGGATTATCGTCAGTTTCTGCTGCAATGCGAGCGCCGTGCCGGCATCGTGCCCGATAAACAGCTACCGGCTAAAATTTATGTGAGTCGCACGCCGTTTTTATTGCGGGGTAGCTTTGCGGGCGAGCGGTATGTTGAGCAATTCTTTGCCCGCCAGGGCTACACAATTTTCAGGCCAGAAGAGTACGCATTGCGTGAGCAGTTAGGTTATTACAAGAGTGCCAGAGAGATCGTACTAGCCGAAGGGGCAGCGCTGCATGTAATGGAATTGCTGGGCGACATTCCGGCTCGCATAACCGTGCTTCAGCGCCAGAGCAACTCTGATTATCTGTTCGGGCCATTATTAGAAGCCCGTTGTAAAAATGTCAATTTCTTCGCAACACTGAAGGTCTTACCGTCTCTTTTTGTGGTTAAAGGGCATAAGAGTGCAGCTCATGGTAGTGCTCTGTCAGTGCTGCACGCAGAAGCGCTCAGGAAGCATTTAGTGCAACGACTGGGCCTCGACGGCTTTGATGTTGACGAATTTTTAGCCACTGTTCAGCAGGATATTGCTGCTTACCTGCACGCTTATGCCAATATCCTCCGTGCTAACGAAGAGATAAAGCAGTTACCGGATGAGTTTATTAAAAAGGTCAAAGAGCTAGAGCCAGATTATGTGGGCGATATGCCAGCGAACTGGCATCGTGAATAACTGTACGTCCAGCTGATTTTATCGCTGTTGGAAAACAGCCATTAGCACCCTGAGCAACTCAAACCCTGTTGACAATGCTCTTCAGCAGAAACCTTTTAAAACGTTGTTGAGGCAAATATCTGATAACGGAGCTGTGAAAACCAATCTACAGCGCCTTGCATATCTGCGCTAATTACTCAATTCCCCACCCGCACTATTTACCTACTTCTTTGAATTGTATTATAAGTAAGAGTTATAAGGCTTAAATGTTTCATAAGTGGTATTTACGTGTTTAAGGCTAAATTTTCTCTTTCAATTTCGATTTTATTTATGCATTATTGGCTTCTCGCTGTAATCCTTTCCTAAAACTCCAATAAAAATGGAAGATTACAAAATTGTAGATATAAACCAGTTTTATAAAGCAAGAGCTTTACAATTTTGTAGTAAATGGATCAAAAGCACCTTGTGGCAACAAACAGATACCGCTTAATCGCTCCTTAAAAACAGCGGTTAGGTTAATTTTGCCCGGAGGAAAGGAGGATACTCTTGAAACTCTTAGTTCTAAACGAAGCAAGGCACGCTATTGATGATAGTTTTGTCGAACAGCGCTGCGCTGTAACGCCTGCCACAGTGATGCGGTTTACCCGAATGGGCTTTACCGTCATGCTTGAACAAGACGCTGGTGCGTTATCAGGCTATCCCGATGCCGCCTACACCGAACAAGGTGCCACTATCGTAGAAGCCAATGCCGACGTGCTTGGTGATGCCGATATTGTGCTCTACGTTAACCGCCCCCTAAGCAGCCAGCTGGCACAGCTAAAAGCCAATGCGCTGGTGATTGGCCATATCGATCCGTTCTTCCAGCAGGAACTGGTAGAGAGCATGGCCGGCAAAGGCTTGTCGACGCTGTCGGTTGAGATGATCCCGCGCTCCTCCCGTGCCCAGAAGATGGATGCCCTGAGCTCTCAGGCGAGTCTGGCTGGTTACGTGATGATGATGCAGGCCGCAAATGCCCTGCCAAGCATTCTGCCCATGATGATGACGCCCTCCGGTACCATTAAACCGGCCAAGGTATTTATCATTGGTGCTGGTGTAGCTGGCTTACAGGCCATTGCAACCGCCAAGCGTTTAGGTGCTAACGTGCTGGCTTATGATACCCGCCCGGTTGTGGCCGAGCAGGTTGAATCCTTAGGCGGCAAGTTCCTCAAAATTGATATTGGTGAAACCGGTCAGACCAAAGACGGTTATGCCAAAGAGCTTACCGACGAGCAAAAAGCCAAGCAGCAGGAAGCGCAGCGAGATGCGATTGCCGACTCTGACATCGTTATCACCACTGCCCAGCTGTTCGGACGTAAACCCCCGGTGCTGATTTCCAAACAAACCCTGGCGCTAATGAAGCCGGGCAGTGTTGTGGTGGACATGGCTGCGCTATCGGGCGGTAACGTTGAAGGCTCTGTGCCTGGCAAAACAGCTGTAGTTGAGGGCGTTACTGTAATTGGTGACGGCCACTGGAGCCAGCGCGTGGCTCGCGATGCTACCGATATGTATGCCAATAACCTGATCAATCTCATTGATGAGTTTTTCGATAAGGAATCCAAGCAGTTTACGCTGGATCTGGAAGACGAAATTCTCGCAAGCAGCGTGATTACCCACGCTGGCGAGATAACCAATGACATGCTCAAAAACGCATACAAAGGGGGCTAACACATGGAAACTATTTACCTGATCTTTATTGTTCTGCTGGCCGCCTTTTTAGGATTCGAACTTATCCGTAAGGTACCGGCAACACTGCACACGCCGTTAATGTCCGGCTCTAACGCCATTTCGGGGATCACCCTGGTGGGTGCGTTGGTCGCTTCTGGCTCTGACAACGACACGCTTACCACAATTTTAGGTACCGCCGCGGTAGCGCTGGCGAGTATCAACGTTGTGGGCGGGTATATGGTTACCGACCGTATGCTGAGCATGTTCAAGAAAAAACAAGGCAAGTAAGGAGATTATGCTGTGACTGATAATGCATTGATCATTAATCTTGCCTACGTACTGGCAACCACGTTATTCATTGTTGGCCTTAAATTACTGAGTCATCCGTCATCGGCCAAAAAGGGCAACCTGGTGTCGGCGGTTGGTATGTTTATCGCCGTGGTCGTAACCTTAATCGACCAGCAGATTATCAGCTATCACTGGATCCTGCTGGGCTTTGTGATTGGCGGTGCCTACGGTGCATGGAAAGCAAAAACCGTTGAAATGACACAAATGCCAGAGATGGTATCGCTGTTTAACGGTTTTGGTGGCGCAGCTTCCTTGCTGCTTGGCTGGGCTACGGTATCCGGTATGGGTCCCATTGCTCTGGCGACCACGGATTCGCTGATTTTCTTAACCGTGTTCCTGACCATTTTAATTGGTGGTATTACCTTCTCAGGCTCAGTGATTGCCTGGGGTAAATTGTCGGGCAAGATGTCCTCCAAGGCGTTTATTTTTACCGGTCTGCGTGAACTGAGCATTCTGCATCTGGTAGCGTTTTTTGTGGTGGGCTATTTGTTTGCTACCGACCCGGGCAACCCGCTGTGGTTGTATGTGTCGATTGCACTGGCGTTAAGCTTTGGTATCTGGGCCACTATCTCCATTGGCGGTGCCGACATGCCGGTGGTTATCGCACTGCTTAACTCGTACTCAGGTGTTGCAGCCTGTGCGGCGGGTCTGGCGGTTGCTAACACCATTCTAATTGTTACCGGTCTGCTGGTAGGCGCGTCGGGTCTTATTCTGACTAACATCATGTGTAAAGCCATGAACCGCTCGCTCATGAATGTACTGCTTTCCGGGTTTGCCAAGCCGGTAGAAATGGGCGAGGCCATCGAAGGCGAAGTGAAAATCATGTCTGCCCAGGATGCGTTTTACGTACTGGAAGCCGCGCAGTCTGTACTGGTAGTGCCGGGTTACGGTATGGCGGTAGCACAGGCTCAACACGCGGTTCGCGAGATGCAGTCGTTACTGGAAGAAAACAACTGTACAGTGGAATATGCTATTCACCCGGTAGCTGGACGTATGCCTGGCCACATGAACGTACTGCTGGCAGAAGCCGATGTACCTTATGATCTGCTGTGCGAAATGGACGATGTGAATCCGCGCATGGAAAACTACGACGTGGTCATTGTTATCGGTGCTAACGACGTGGTTAACCCGGCGGCCAAAGAGATGAAAGGCAGCCCGATTTACGGCATGCCGGTAATTGAGGTATACCGCGCCAAAACCGTATTTGTGCTTAAGCGTTCTGCCAATGCTGGTTTTGCCGGGGTTGACAACCCGCTGTTCTTTAAAGACAACACTCGCATGGTACTGGGTGATGCCAAAGACACCATTAATAATATCGTTCGCGAGTTTGGTGACGATTAATCGTTACGCTTAGTCAATTATCGTAAAAATGGCCTGCATAAGTGAATTGTGCAGGCCATTTTTGTTGGCTGCTGATATGATCCCCTTCCACCGGATAAATTGTTGGAGTAAGTGGTGAAAGATAAAGTCCTGTCTGTCGCGCTGGTGTGCATTATTGCACTCAAGTGCATGGATCTTTATATCGACTTTTCGGAAGATCTGGAGCTCATCCACATTATTCAGGAGTCTGTACTGATCCTGATATCATCTGGTCTATTTTTGTTTCTGATTATCGATATTCGCCAACGCTCAACAGCGCTTAAGGCACTCAGAGCCGATTTAGAATTATCTAACTCCAAAGTCAGTCAGATGTCTGAAGAACTCAAACGCTCCAAGCGGGATTTTTTTGCCGCAGTTCAGGAACAGTTTGAGCGCTGGCAACTCACCCCCAGCGAAAAAGAGGTGGGCTTGTTTTTATTAAAGGGCCTCAGCCTTAATGAAATTGCCGAGCTGCGCCAGACCTCAGAGAAAACCATTCGCCACCAGGCCTCGGCAGTCTACAAAAAGTCAGACTGTACCGGCCGCCACGAACTCGCCGCGTTTTTCTTTGAGGAAATGAGTTGATTTTTATTCTATTAAATCAGCTATATGCCCCGCTTATAGGCTAAATGCCCTATGTATTTCAAACTAATGTTCTAAGGTAACAATAGCGATTAACGACTATACTCTTCACAGAATTTGCAATCACTGAGGAGTCGTAATGCGACGTTCACTGTTAAGTTTATCTATTTTGGCCGGTTTGCTAACCGGTTGTGGTGGTGGATCTTCTGATTCTGCTGTAGAAACCCTGCCATCAGGCACTGAGCCGCCAACTTCCAATCCAACTACTGTAGTAAAAAGCGGTGTGATCACCGGGTTTGGTAGTGTCTACATCGATGGTAAACGCTATACCACCAATACCACCACAATTACTGTTAACGGCAACGCCGGCGCGGCTATCGACGCATTAAAAGTGGGCATGAAAATTCAGCTCACCAGTGATGATGACGACGATGAAAATAGCAATGACGCCAGCGCAACGAGTATTACTTACGACTCAGATGTGGGTGGGATTATTCAGTCGATTGATCGCTCTGCCGGGCAAATTCAAATTGCCGGTGTAACGATGGTGTACGACGATTTAACCCATTTTATCGGTACCTCTGTTACCACATTAAACGTGGGAGATCGCATCGAGGCAAGCGGCTACGCAATGGCTGATGGCTCATTTTATGCCACATACGTAGAACTGGAAAATGATCTGCCAGAAAGTGAGCCACAGCACATCACCGGAGTGATTAGCGAGCTGGAAACGACTGCGCAAACTTTTTTCATTGGCAGCATGCAGGTGGATTACAGCCAGGCGGTGCCAGAGGGTGAGCTGGCCAACGCGCTGCAGGTTAAACTTGAGGGAGTAATAACTAACAATGTCTTTGTGGCTTCTGAGCTTGAAGTACGCAACAGCCGCTTTGAAGAGCAGGATGACATTGCAGAAGCTGAAGTGGAAGGGGTGATTACGGCGGTAGATGCTGCTGCTCAGACGCTGGAAATTTATGGTCAAACTTACGCTTATAATAATGCCACTCAGTTTGAATATGGCGCAGCTGAAAATTTAGCGCCGGGTGTAGTGGTTGAACTGAACCTGGCCTTTAATAACGGCGAGCAAACCGTTACCAAAATTGAGTTTAAACAACTATCCGTTACCGACGGCAAGCTAAAGGGAATGATTACTGCTCTGGACAACGAAGCAGGCTCATTTACCGTTAACAACACGGTATTTTACGTTAATACACAAACCCGCTTTGAAGACGATAATGACCAATACATTGCACTGAATTCACTACAACTGAATGATTTAGTGGAAGTGGTTTATCAGGTGGAGGCAGGGCAAAACATCGTATTGCGACTCGAGCGTGAGGATGACAACGAGTATTACGAGGAGTCTGAGGTTGAAGGATATCTTGCAGCTTTTACAGAGAACTCTGTAACGCTCTCTGGCCTGACTATAGCGATGAGTGTCGACGCAGTTTATCTGCTTGACGATCGCCGTGTCACGTTGGCAGAGTTCATTGCCGCCCTGGTTAACGGTGTAAAACTTGAGGTACGTGGAAACTATGATGCCAATGGCAGCTTTATCGCTAATAAGTTTGAACTGGAACGGCAAGGCGGCGACTCAGAAGATGGCGATGATGATAATTCAGACGATGGTTCGGACGATAACGACGACGGCCAGGATAACCACGACACCACCACCGATACTTATGTGGAGATTGAAGGACGGATTAGTGCTGTGAGTGCAGACAACCGCTTTACGGTGAATGGCTACGAAGTAGATATAAGTGCCGCGTCAGAACTTGAACTTAACGAACGCCGGGTAAGCGCGGCTGAGTTTATGGCGGCCATCAGTGTAGGCACTATTGTTGAGGTAGAAGGTTCGCTCAACGAAGTAGGTGTACTTCTGGCCAGGGAAGCTGAAATCGAAACGTCCGACGATAACAGCGAAAGTGACGACGACTAACCAGCATTAACCGTTAGTGGCTTTAATCAGCCGCTAACGGTTTGTTATCAATCGGCTCAGCAATAAGCCTGTTAGTTTACCCCGGCAACTGCCATAGCGCGGCGCATATACGCAATTTGTTGTGCCAGCGGCAGCTCTTTGGGGCAGAAGTCCTCGCATCCCAGCATGGTCATACAGCCAAAAACACCGTCTTCGTTGCCTACCACTTCATAAAACTGCGCATCAGTACGATTATCGCGAGGGTCTATTTTAAAGCGCGCCAGTTGATTAAGGCCTACTGCGCCAACAAATTCCGGACGCATCTGCGCTGTACCGCAGCCGGCAATACAGCATCCGCATTCAATACAGCGCTCCAGTTCGTAAATCTGCTCGGCTTTCTCGGGTGCCATCTTCGCTTCAATGGCATCAATATTGGTATCTTCACTGCTGTGGATCCAGGTTTGCAAGCGCTCACTCATGCCGTGCATCCACTTGCCGGTATTCACCGATAAGTCGCCAATAAGCTCAAAACCGGGCAGTGGCATTAAGGTCACTTTAGCCGGAAGCTGGCTAACCAGTGTTCGGCAGGCGAGGCCCGGGCGACCGTTTATAAGCATGGCGCAGCTGCCACAAATACCGGCGCGGCAGACAAAATCAAACTGCAGTGAAGGCGCTTGCTTAGCGCGTATTTCATTGAGAGCAATAAACAGTGTCATGCTGTCGGCTTCTTCCAGCTCATAGTGTTCAAAATGCGGCTCGCTGGTGTCGTCATAAGGATTGTGCCGAAAAATGGCAAACTCGATGGTGCGCGCCGTACTTACTTTTACCGGGATGCTTTGTTGGTTAGCGGCATTCATGATTCAAGTTCCTCTGATAAACGACCATTGCGGCCTCTGAAAGGCGCCGGTAAACACTCGGTAAATGGCATTAATTGCTGTTGCTTGGCGAAACGGTCCTCCGCTGAGGCCTGGACATTATCAACTTCGGCCTGACGCGCCGGTGTGTCAGGGTGATCAATGCGTTCTTTGCCGCCGTAGCCCCGCCAGCCCGGAGGTAATTCCATGGCTTTTACATCCAGTGGTTCATAGTCAATTGACGGCGAGGAAGCATCAGTTGGCCAGCTGGATAGCGTGCGCTTAAGCCAGTGTTTATCATCGCGAAGCGGAAAGTCCTCGCGGGAATGAGCGCCGCGGCTTTCTTCCCGGGCCAGGGCACCACTGGCCACACACAGGCTGAGTTTAAGCATCTTTTTGGCGCGATAAGCCGCGCAGAGTTCCGGGTTTACACCACGGCTGGTGTCGCTGACTTTTATTCGTCCGGCACGCTCATACAGAGATTGCAATTCAGTAACCGCCTCAGCCAACTGCTCACCGTGGCGGAAAATCCCCACTTTGTCGGTCATCACTGATTGCATGGCTTCAATAATTTGCCAGGCGTTTTCGTTATTCTCGCTGCGCTGGAACGACGCCAGTTCATCACGAACCTCATTCACCTGGCTATCAATGGCCGTAGAACTGATTGCCAGGGTAGCCTCTGTGGTCAGGCTGTCGGCCATAAACTCGCCTACAATCATGCCGGCTACCACGGTTTCAGCCACCGAGTTACCGCCAAGGCGATTAAAACCGTGCATATCCCAGCAGGCTGCCTCGCCGGCTGCAAATAAGCCTTTTAGCGTTGGTGATTCGCCGCGGTAATCGGTACGGATACCACCCATAGAATAATGCTGAGCCGGGCGCACCGGAATAAGCGACTCGGTAGGATCGACACCTAAGAAATACTGGCAGATTTCCTTCACCTCGCGCAGTTTGCTGTTGATATGCTTTTTGCCCAGCAAACGGATATCCAGCCACAAATGTTCACCAAAACGGGACTGTACGCCGTGGCCGTTACGAATGTGCGTTTCCATCCAGCGCGACACCACATCGCGGGAGGCAAGCTCGCGCTTCTCGGGTTCATAATCCGGCATAAAGCGGTGCTCTTTTGCATCCAGCAACAGGCCGCCATCGCCGCGACAGCCCTCAGTAACCAGTATACCCGCCGGGAAAATTCCGGTGGGATGAAACTGCACCGCTTCCATATTGCCCAGTTTGGCAATGCCGGTTTCAAGTGCGATAGCAGTACCAATGCCCTGATTAATTACGGCGTTGGTGGATACCCGGTAAATACGGCCGAAGCCGCCGGTAGCAATACAGGTGACTTTAGCCAGGTAAACCATGAGTTCACCGGTAATGAGGTTTCGTACAATCGCACCCTGACAGCGGCCGTTATCATGGAGCAGAGCAATGGCCTCCATGCGCTCGTGGACTTCAATGCCCTCGGCAATGGCCTGATTACTCATGGTATACAGCATGGAGTGGCCGGTGCCGTCGGCCACATAGTTAGTGCGCCATTTGGCCGTGCCACCAAAGTTGCGTGCGGTAATCAGGCCGTGTGACTCATCCCTTTCTGTAATCGTTACTTCTTCGCCGTTGATCACACTTTTATGATCGCCTTTTTGTACCCGGTTCCAGGGGACACCCCAGGCAGCCAGTTCGCGCACCGCTTTCGGGGCGGTATGCACAAACATGCGGGCAACTACCTGATCGGCGCCCCAGTCACTGCCGCGAATAGTGTCGGCAAAATGCACGTCTTCGTTATCGCCCCAGCCCTTGGCACTGTTGCCTAAACTGGCCTGCATACCCCCTTGTGCTGCCGCACTGTGCGAGCGTTTGGGCGGCACAAGGCTTAAAATAAGTGGCGTAAAGCCACGGCGCTTAACCCCAATAGCGGCTCGTAAACCGGCCAGACCACCACCAATAATCAGCGCATCGGTTACAATCGTTTGCATTAGTCATTCTCTCCTTGCGAGGCGCTGTGCAGCTGCGAATATTCGGCGGGATGATAACGCTCTCCGGCGCGGTCCTGATGCTCGTAGCCTACTTTCATATAGGCGGCGAGCGTCAGTGATCCCAGTACCAGAAAGAATAAAGTGAGTACCCATTTGGCTATGGTCAGGCGTTTGCGGCCAACTTTTGGATCCTTGCCCATAAACCAGCCCCACTTGACGAGCACCCGGTACAGGCCAATGCCGCCGTGGAGCTCAACCACAAACAGCAGCATTAAATACAGCGGCCACATGCGCCCAGTCCATACTCTGTCGGATGAGGCGTACGGGCCGATATCCGCTGGATGCATGATTAACTGGTATAAATGAACAGAGGCCAGAAAGAATAAGGCGAAACCGGTGATCACCTGCACATACCACAGGTAACTGTCGGTATGGCGTATACCGCCAAGATGATTGTGCAGGGTACGGTACTGGCGGTGAGTGGCCGGAAACTTACGCATCGCCAGAAACGCGTGAAGCACAACTAACGACAGAATAAACAGCGCAAACAGGCTCACCAGAATGGGGTAGCCCTTACCAAAGATTGGCTCGCCCTCAAACATCTTGGTCACCCAGTACATGGCATCATTGCCCAGCAGAATGCTCGACACCATAAACATGTGCGCCCACATGAACAGGGCCAGAATGAGTCCGCTGACACTTTGCAGCATGTCCATTACAGCGGGGCCGCGGGGGCTGGATAGCGGGTTCTTGAACAACACAGCACTTTCTCCCTGAAAGTCGGGTTCCCTGCGGGCAGGGAAAGATGGCCTGAGTGATTGAATGTAAAGGTTACGTTTTACTTTGTTATGACATGGCTGGTTGGGATTGCATAAGACGACGGCACAAACCATGCGGTGTTTATTTTACCTTACGGCACTAAAAAGTGGGGCGCAATACACCGGCAAGGTAATCACACAAATGTTTGTTCTGGATCATAAAGGCCGCAGCAGGCCGATAAGCGTATCAAAGCCGTAGTTATAACCAGCAAGTATGATATGTCGCGGGTAATGGCCAAGGGCTACTTTGATTCTATGACCGCCGAAGAACGCTCCGGTGCGTTAGCGCAAATGGGTGAGCAACGTTGGGAAGATGCAGCTAAAGGTGAGCCAACGCTGGCACCGCAGGGATTACCCAGTGAGCTGAACGGTGACGAGCCAGAATTTGTCGCCAATTACTTCGATTTCTACAAAACGCCCCGCGGTTTCCACCCTCGTTCGATCAACTCGAACGGCCAGTGGACAGCTACGACTGCGTTGTCGTTTATGAATATGCCACTGCTGACTTACATCGACGAAATTGCACCGCGGCCTATTTTGCTGATAGCCGGTGAAAACGCGCACTCAAAATACTTTACCGATGATGTGTATAACGCCGCTGCGGAGCCTAAAGATAAGGTCATTCTCGACGGCATGGTGCATGTCGATTTATACGATCAGCTTGATAAAATCCCTTTCGATAAGATCGACGGCTTCTTTGCAGACAACCTGTAGGCTTAGCACTGCTAAGCCTGAGCAGGGCTGTTCAGTCAGGCTACTTTGCCATATGCAAAGTGGCCTGAACTGCTTTATGCCACTGGGTTAACCGCTGCTCGCGGTCGCTATCGGTAGCATTGGCTTCAAATTCACGTTGGCAGGGATTCGCTTCGGCCAGTTGGTTTAATTCGGTGATATCTGTGGCCTGAAAAGCGGCCAGCAATGCCGCGCCCAGTGCAGTGGTTTCCATCACTTTTGGCCTTACTACCGGCACATCCAGCGTATCGGCCAGATACTGGCAAAACCATTCATTAGCCACCATGCCGCCATCCACCTTTAAAATAGTTGGCGGATTACCGCCGCTGCTCATGGCGGTGACTAAATCGTGGGTTTGAAAACAAATCGATTCGAGCGTAGCGCGCACAATGTCATTGGCTGTGGTGGCGCGGGTAATGCCAAAGACTGCCCCGCGAGCATCGGGGTCCCAGTGCGGCGCGCCAAGGCCGGTAAAAGCAGGCACTACCACAAGGCCGTGTTCGTTACCCACCTGTCCGGCAATGGCTTCGGAATCGGCGGCTTTTTCAATTAAACCCAGCCCGTCGCGCAGCCACTGAACGGCCGCTCCGGCAACAAAAATGGAACCTTCTACCGCATAATGGGTTATGCCATTGAGTCGATACGCAATGGTGGTAAGCAGGCCCGTTTGGTTGATGTCACACTGGCTGCCGGTATTGACCAGAGCAAAGCAGCCCGTGCCATAAGTGGCTTTAACGCTGCCCTGAGTAACACAGCCCTGGCCAACCATAGCAGCCTGCTGGTCGCCGGCAACACCGCTGATGTTTAGCACTAACGGCAATAAGCCTGGCTGTGTTCGGCCAAAGTCGGCGGCGCAATCTTTAACCTCTGGCAGCAGGCCGGCTGGAATATCAAACAGCGCTAGGAGTTCCTCATCCCATTGCTGGCTGTGAATATTAAACAAACTGGTGCGACTGGCATTGGTCACATCGGTGGCGTGCACATTACCGTTGGTTAAACGCCAGATTAAGAACGTATCAACAGTCCCGAAAAGCAGCTTGTTATTTGCTGCCAGCTCAGCCGCGCTTTGCACATTGTCGAGGATCCAGCGAATCTTGCTGGCCGAAAAATACGGGTCCAGTTTAAGGCCGGTTTTTTGTTGTACCAGGTTTTCATGCACAGACAAGCTGCTGCAATAGCCGCTGGTGCGCCGGTCCTGCCAGACGATAGCGTTATACACAGGCAGGCCGGATTCTTTGTTCCAGACCAGAGTGGTTTCCCGTTGGTTGGTGATCCCCACATGTTTAACGGAAAGCTTGAGATCGCTGGCAACGGTCAGCGCTTCACGGGCCACATTCAGTACCGACAGCCAGAGTTCCTCCGGATCCTGCTCTACCCAGCCGTTTTTGGGGTAATACTGTGGAAACTCCCGCTGCGCGGTGTAGAGAATTTCAAACTGGTGGTTAAATAAAATGGCCCTGGAAGAAGTGGTTCCCTGGTCAATGGCCAGGTAGGCAGAAGAAGTAGCGTGACGGTTCATAATATTCTTATAGGTTAGGCAACTTTCTTTGCTTAGTGTAAAGGTATTGCACGATTTAGCCAGTCGCTGTGGCTGTGTACGCCGAAAACAAAAAGGAGGGTTACATCCCGCTAACGATAAGTCAGGCTGCCTACACTGGTGGCCTCAATTATCCGCCGAGTTATGATTCTAGGTCATGCCCAGCATCAGCAAACCACCGCCAATCATAAACAGGTTTTCCGACAGCGAAACAAAGCCCAGCGGCACATTGCTGTCGCCGCCGACGCAGGCGCATTTGAGTTCTCGCTTGTCTATATATACCGCTTTAAATACTGATAGGGCACCAACGGTACCGATAAACAGCGACACCGGAGCAACCCACAGGGCCGGCAAACCAGCTATCATGCCGATGCCTGCGTAGGCCTCCAGAAATGGGTAACAGTAACCATAGCGCAGCCAGCGCATGGCAAGCAGATCATAGGTAATAAAAGATTGGGTAAAGCTGTATAAATCCTGCAGTTTTTGCACTGCAAGAAAACACATGCTGACAGCAATAAACAGTAGTAATGACGATAAACTCAGCAGGCTGCTGCCCATGGCAAACTGCCAACCGACGGTCATTAATGCTGCTACCGAAAAAATGGTAATGACCGGCGTGTAGGTAGTACCTGTCTGGCCCGCCTCGTCTTTACCAAAATACTCGCGCAGGTCATCGTAACCGCCAACCCGCTTGCCATCAATGAAGGTTTGCGGGGTGGTTTCTACATCGTATTGCTGTTTAAACGCATCGGTTTCTTCGCGTGAAGATAACTGATGATCCTCCACCTCAAACCCTTTCCGCTCCAGTAAATCCTTAAAACGCAGGCCAAAAGGGCAGATATGTTGTGATGTCACCATGCGATATAGCCTGGCTGTTTTACTCATAACGTCCTCCACAATGAAAATTATTCACACCCAGCGCAACCAACCTGCAATAACTGCAGCTCAGCACGGTAAAATAGAGGGTGTTTTAAACTTTACGGGAGATCTATGCAGGAACTATTCCTGCCATGATGAATCAGCTGTGATGTGGCTTATTACAGGGTGTATTCAGGTAAAATCAAACTCAAAGTCGTAGTAGTGTTTACCATCGACTATCTGAATTTGCATATTTCCGTATAAGCCTTCGAGGCCTTCTGTGGCTGAGTCTGGTACCACTACGATGGTTAGTTGTTGCTCGCCCCGGCTCATGATGCCCAGGTGTTGCAGGGAGAAACTGCCTTTTTTGCCCTGTAGTTCGCCTGCAAAGGATTCGATGGCTACGTAACCTGCCGACCCCTGTACTGTGCTGTGTTTACTGAGCATCTGGCCACTGGAAGTGCCGGCAAGCTCGCCGGTAAAGGATTTTGTGAATAGCATTCTGCCCATGTCCAGCTCGTCCTGCTGTGGGGTTAACTCAACGGCAAATTCTCCTAATACGCGTTGCATTCCCTCATACTCCTTTCCGTGGACTTATCCCGGCACCATGAAATGCTCACAGATAATATGTTAACGTCATGAATTTGTACTACTTTATAGTACTGTGGTGGGTAAAAAATAGCCAACAAATTTCTATCATATTGACTTAATACGTAAAAAAGCAGTAATCCGGGTCAGTTTTAGATGCGTAAATTGTCATAGCGCTGACTGTAAAGACCGTTATAATACGCGCCATGTGTATGTCAGCTGCAAATCATTTTTACCAGCACGCAAAATATTTAAGGTGTTAGCGATGGATGGAACTTCTCAGGAGTGGTCTGTTGAAGAGGCGGAACGCGTATACGGCGTTTCCCGCTGGGGCGGTGGCTATTTTCACATTGGTGAAAACGGCAATATTAAGGTTACCCCCAACCCTTCAGATCCATCAATTCAAATCGATTTCAAAGCGGTCATTGATGAAATTCATCAGGAAGGCGTGCAACTGCCAGTTGTAGTGCGGTTTCATGATATTTTGCGTTCTCAGGTTGCTAATCTTAATACTATCTTCCGCAATACCATTGCTGAGGCTGAATACAGCGGCGAATATCAGGGTGTGTATCCGGTAAAAGTTAACCAGATGCGTGAAGTGGTGGAAGAGATCGTTGATGTGGGCGAACACTACAACTATGGTCTTGAGGCCGGTTCTAAGGCCGAGCTGATTACCGTGTTAGCGCTTAACACCAATGAAGACTCCTTAACCATTCTTAATGGCTATAAAGACGAAGAGTTTATGCGCCTGGCGTTGCTCGGTCGCAAACTCGGTCGGCGCATGGTTGTGGTCGTTGAGAAATACTCAGAGCTACTGTTACTGGTTAAAATCTCCAAAGAACTGGGCATTGAACCGTTAATTGGTGTACGCGCCAAAATGACAGTGAAGGGCCGTGGCAAATGGGAAAGCTCCGGTGGCGAACGTGCCAAATTTGGTTTGAGTTTTGCCGAAATCATCAATACCGCCCGTTACCTCAAAGAACAGGGAATGGCTCACTGCCTGAAGCTACTGCATTTTCATATTGGCAGCCAGCTTACCGACATCCGCTCGGTAAAAGAGGCGATTTCTGAAGGCGGTCGCATTTATGCCGAAATGCATAAAATGGGTTTCCCGCTCGACTACGTTGATGTAGGTGGTGGACTGGGTATTGACTACGATGGTACTGCTTCAACCAGTGAGTCCTCGCGGAACTACTCCATGCAGGAGTACGTGGCCGACGTGGTTTATGGTATGAAAGAAGTGTGTGATCTGGAAGGCGTGCCGCATCCTAATCTGGTGAGCGAAAGTGGCCGGGCGATTACCGCCCACCACAGCTGCGTAATCACTCAGATTATGGGCGAAATCCGTTCCAACAGCGCAGGCGTCGACACCAGCGAAGCAGAAGGTGAGCATTATTTCGTAAAGAACATGCGTGAAATGGCCAGCACCTTCGACCAGCAGACCAATATGCAGGAATTGTATAACGACGCCTCTCAATACAAGGAGCAGGCGCTGGATGCGTTCAAGCTGCGCGTTCTTTCTCTGGAAGAACTGGCAAAAATCGAAACCCTGTACTGGGAGATCATGGAGCGTTTGCAGGAGTACTACGCCCACGCTGACTACGTACCCGAAGAGCTGCAGGAGCTTGATTACAGCTTGTCATCACAGTATCTGTGTAATTTCTCAGTGTTTCAGTCGGCTGCTGATACCTGGGCCATCGACCAGCTGTTGCCGGTTGTGCCTATCTCGCGGATGAACGAGCGGCCGGACGTAAACTGCTCGCTGGTAGATATTACCTGCGACAGCGACGGAAAAATCGACCAGTTCACTGTTGGTCGTGAGATCACCGATGTGTTACCCATGCATAAACTTCAGCCTAACGAGCCATACTATATCGGGCTGTTCCTGACCGGCGCTTATCAGGACGTAATGGGTGATATGCATAATCTGTTTGGTCGTCTGAACGAAGTGCATATCTTTAGTTACGACGACGATCCGGAAGATTTCTACATCGAAGAAGTGGTGAAAGGATCATCGGTAGAAGATGTACTGAGCATTATGCAGTACAACCCTAAAGCCATGGCTTACGATGTTAAACGGTTAATCGACAAGCAGGTGTCGGCGGGCAATATCAAACCCCGCGAGGGTGTGCGTTGGACAGACTTTTATGAGGCCTGTCTGAGCGGTTATACCTATTTAAAAACCGGCAAATAACACCAGCCCCGCCCGCAATTCTGTGGGCGGGAAACTACTTGGGCGAGCGACGCTTTGCCTGCTCAAAATAAGCTTCCCAGAATTCCGCCGTGGTGGTGTTTATGAGATTAGACTCAGCGTTCATCAGCATCACATAGCCGGCTTTGTATTTCGGCGAAAACGACACATCAGCACGATAGCCCTTTACCCAGCCGCCATGATAGTTAAGCACTTCGCCGGCATAATCATAAATTCGCCAGCCAAGACCATAATGGGCATCGCTAAGATCGTCACGCCAGCCGCGGCGGTAAACTTCACGGGTGGTGCGTACCCGCGGGGTGGTTACTGCGGCCACAACATCTTCCGGCACAACAGTGGGAAACTCTAATAACATCGCCTGCAGCCAGCGGGTCATGTCGTTGATGCTGGCATTCACACCGGCCGCGGGCGTAAACCGGTAGTAATTACTTTCCACCTGGCCTTCGCGCCAGCGATTTCGCGCAATAGCTATATGCGGGCGGGCCCACTGCCCGGAAGCCAGCAAGCCGCCTTTGCCGGCACTGGCAGTATCCATCCCCAGCGGCGTGAGTAGTTGTTCCTGCAACTGGCGCTGATAAGAGGTATTGCGACTGACAAAGTATTCCTGGATCACGCCAAACAGCGCGTTTTGATAGGTGTAACACTCGCCTGGCTGGCATAAGGGTTCGAGTCCGGCGAGTTGGTTGAGCACCCGCTTTAACGGGTAATTTGCTTCAATAAGATTGTCGTAGGCGTTAGGCATAAAGCCACTGGACTGGCCAACAATATGGCCCAGTGTCATCCCCGGATTCAATGTGCCTGCGGCGCCCAGCGTAGGGCTCATTTCGGTTACCGGGGTAGTCCAGTCGAGTTGATTCTGACGCACCAGCTTGGCCATCAGCACAGCGGTAAAGGTTTTCGATACCGATGCCAGGCGGAACACCGTATTCTCGTCGACAGGCTTCCCGCCACTGTGAGTTCTGCCATAAACTTTGATAACCGGCGACTTGCCCTGCTGATAAAACACCATGGCGTAACCGGGCACATTGTATTTGCGTGCGTCGCGCTTTACCTGGGCAGCATAGTCTTCAAACCACTGGTCGGCGGCGATCGTGGTGTTACTAACAATGCATCCAGGCATCACACACAGCGCGATAAAACAGTACCGACGCAGCAAGTCCAAATAAAGCAAACAAAAACTCCGGAGTGAGGGGTGAATCATGTTGTGTCAAATAATCGTCGCTATTATGCGGGGTGGCCGCACAGTGATCAACTTATTGAAAGTAACAGCTGATTAATCGAGCGCTGACTGTCAGTTCCGATTTCTTCGCAACCTGTTTAGCAAAGCAGGCTACAATGGCCATATGTGAATCAACCGCGAGACTCCGATGCTCGACCCTGCTCTGCAACAACAGTACTCTGAGGCCCGAAAATCCAGGGATCGCCGGTTTGACGGGCGGTTTTTTGTGGCAGTGAAGACCACCGGTATTTTCTGCCGACCGGTTTGTCCTGCCCGCCTGCCAGATGAACAAAACGTCGATTACTATCATTATGCGCAGCAGGCTATTGAAGAAGGCTATCGCCCTTGTTTGCGGTGTCGGCCAGACAGCGTTCCGGGATCATTTGCCTGGCGCGGCGTAAGTACCACCACCCAGCGTGCCATGCGTTTATTGAGTGAAGCGCTTGATCAAACGGTGCAGGCTATCGCAGAGCGGTTAGGGATCAGCGAGCGTTACCTTGGGCAGTTGATCAACCGGGAGGTAGGCATGTCACCCAAACGGTTTCAGCTCCACAGTCGGTTATTGCTGGCAAAACGCCTGCTGCAGCAAACGTCTATGCCTGTTGAAGATGTGGCACTGGCCAGCGGGTTTCAATCGAGCCGCAGCCTGCAAAGCCACTTAAAAAAGGATTTTGCCTTAACCGCCGGTGATATACGCAAGGCTGATGGGCGGCAGGCCATGGCATCGGAACTGACGCTTTTTATGCCCGTACGTTTACCCTATAACTGGCCACAGATCCGGGACTTTCTGCAATTAAGAGCGCTGGCGGATATCGAGAGTGTGGATGAGCATAGTTATAGCCGCGCCTTTAACATTGATAATGAGCCGGGTTTTGTTTGCGCTACGTTTGATGAGCAACAAGGTGGCTTCCAGATAAAAGCTCAGCTTACCCGACCGCAACACTTGCAGCCGTTGCTTAGCACATTGCGCCGGGTACTGGATATGGATACTGATCCACATAGTGTTGCGCAGGCATTAAGCAATGCAGGCGTAACGCCTGAACTGCAGACCACCGGCGTACGTTTACCCGGTGTGTGGAGTGTATTTGAAGCCGGCTGCCGGGCAATTATAGGCCAGCAAATCAGTATCAAAGCGGCAATTACGCAGTTGCAGCGTTTGAGCGATGAACTGGGTGAAAAACAGCCGTATGGCCATACTTTTCCCACTCCCCAGCGAGTGGCATCGTCGTCGCTGGATATGCTAAAAATGCCGGGAGCCAGAAAGCAGGCTATTCGCGATTTTGCCGCATTGGTGGCAGCAAATCCGGGGCAGGAAATCAGCGACAGTGACATTCTGGCCATCAAAGGGATTGGCCCCTGGACCTTACAATATATTAAACTGCGAGGCAGCAGTGAGCCGGATATCTATCTGGAAAAAGATCTTATCGTTGCCCGTCAGGCACAACGCTTTGCCATTAAGGCATCGCTGGGGGCACCATGGCGCAGTTACCTCACCATCCAGCTATGGCTACTGGCCAATCAACACACCGGAGAAACCTAATGGCACTCAGTTACTGGCAAAGCCCTTGCGGACTTATGGCAATCAGCGCGGATGAAGAGGGCATCACCAGCATTCGGTTTGTGTCAGAGTCGACTGCTGAGGCAAGCCCCTCCGACCTTACTCAGGCATGTTGCGAGCAGCTCGAAGCTTACTTCGAAGGCCGTCTGACCACTTTTAGCGTGCCGCTAAATCCATCTGGCACGGCGTTTCAGCAGCAGGTATGGCGCCAGTTGCAGACAATACCCTATGGCCACACAGTAAGTTACGGCGATATTGCCGATGGCATTGGTAAGCCTACGGCCTCGCGCGCAGTGGGCATGGCAAACGGCAAAAACCCGTTAACCATAATTGTGCCGTGCCATCGGGTGATTGGCAGCAATGGCAAATTAACCGGTTATGCGGGCGGGTTAACCAGAAAGCAGTTTTTATTGGCATTAGAAGGAGCAATTTAGGTGACACCGCGAGAACTGGGCGCATTATTACTCCTTGGCGCTATTTGGGGAGCCTCGTTTATTTTTATGCGCGTGGCAGCGCCTGAATTTGGCATAGTGCCGCTGGTGGTCCTTAGAACGTCACTGGCAACCCTGGTGTTTCTACCCTTTTTATTTCTCACCGGCGGTGGCCGGCAGATGGTTAAACTGTGGAAGCCAATGTGTCTGCTAGGGGCAATAAATACCGCGGTGCCTTTTGCGTTATTCAACTTTGCCAGCCTGCAATTACAAAGCGGGGTACTGGCTATTCTAAATGCTACCGCGCCGATGTTTGCTGCCATGTTTGCCTTTATCTGGTTGCGGGAACGCCTCAGTAAGCTCGCTATCGTCGGCCTGATGTGCGGGTTTGTTGGCGTAGTGGTGATTAGCCTTGATAAAACTCTGGGCAGTCAGCTCAGTATTGTGCCGGTACTGGCTGTGTTAGGTGCTGCCGGTTGTTACGGTTGGGGCGCTTGTATGATGAAAAAATCGCTGGCGGGGGTAAAACCAGTGGCGGTGGCTGCGGGCAGTCAGTTCTGGGCGTCGCTGTTAATTACTCCATTTGCATTAATGCAGCTGCCCCAGGCCTGGCCTTCGTCGCTGGCGTGGATGAACGCTCTGGCGCTGGCTCTGGTAGGCACAGGTCTGGCTTATTTGCTGTATTTCTATCTGATAGCTGCTGCCGGCCCGGCCAAAGCGGTGATGGTGGGTTATCTGGTGCCGTTATTTGGCATTGCGTGGGGCGTTATTTTTCTTAATGAGATGTTAAGTGTGTGGGACTTCTGTGGCGGACTACTGATATTGCTGGGGATAAGTTTTACTACAGGTTTTGCCCAGCGCATTGCGCACTGGGCAAAACAGCGGTTAGTCGTCAATTAACTGCACACGCACCAAATTCCGGCCGTCCCGGCGAGCCTGATATAAAGCATCCTCAGCGTGGGCGGTCAGCTCATTGAGGTTACGCTTAGAGGCAGTAAACGACACACCAAAGCTGGCGGTTAAGTGCATTTCCGGATAGTCGCTTGGCGGCGGCAGAATAGCAATGCCGTGGCGCAGAGTCTGCGCCAGCTCCTGCGCTTCACGAGGCCCCATTTCGGGGAGCAGAATAATAAACTCCTCGCTGCTCCAACGCCCCAGTACGTCCTGTTCCCGCAGGTGACTGGAAATAAAACCAGAGACCTTGTCGAGCACGTCATCACCGGCATTGCGGCCAAACTGGTCGTTGATATCCATAAAGTGATCGATGTCGACCATAATGATACTCAGTGACGCGTTTTGTTCTGTAAGCGACTGGTAGGTTTCTTCCAACTGATTGCGATCCGGCAGGCGGTGAGTATTACGAATAATCAACTCCGGCTGCATATCGCGGCGGAAGTAATACAGCAAATTATAGATAAGCAGGAACAGCGCAAAAATAATCACCAGTATGGTAACCACACTGAAAATAAAGCCCTGAGAAATTTCTGCTTGTCTGGCGTCCAGCGGGCTCAACAGGTAAACCGTCCAGCCAAACTGAGGCAGGCTCACTTCAGCAATGAGGTGGTCTTTACCATCAATGGTGATCAGTTGATTGTTAAGGGCGTTTTTGGCGCGGATAGGCTCCGGCAAGCTGGCGTACCAGGGTAATTCAGATAAGTTGGTAAACTCAGAATAGGTGGCGACCAGCGTTTGATCCGATGACAGCATAATGTCACCAGCACCATCCACGAACAAAAAGTCGTAGCCATACTGGCGTTTGTAGGTTTCGAAAACCGAAACGAAGCTTTTTAAGCTTTTTCCTACGCCAAAAAAGCCTAAAAACTTACCGGCATCGTCATAAATCTTTATATCGATATAAAAATGTGGGTTTTCCCATTTACCAATATCGGCTACTGCATCGGCTTCTCTGTCACGATATTTAAAATACCACGATACCTCGCCTTCAATCAGCGCGAGCTTGCTACCATCAGAATTGTATTGCATGCGGGCCAGATCGCTGGCAATAAAGAAGGTTAACCCAAACTCCTGTTCCAGCCGGTCCAGGGCAGAAAATACCTCGGGTTCGTTGATATTTTCATGCTCCATTAATTCTACCAGCTCCCGGGATTTCCCAAGGGCTTCAGAAACATGCAGCGGTTTTAATATTTGCGACACAATAAGCGAGACCGCTGGCGACAACGACTGTTGTTGAGCCCGGCTTTGCTCGGCGACGATTTTTGAGATGCTGAAGTGTACCAGAGTGACAATGGCAATCACTACTACTGCAAACAGCAGTAATATACTTCGATGTAATGTCCTGAACGCATTCACTTGCTTTCTGTTTCTCCCTGTAAGCGGTGTTTTGGCCCGAAACTGAGTATAATACAGACAGAACGCTTTGCATGCTACTGTCGCCAAACACTGACGTATAACCTCACACACCTAAATAATCCGTTGCCTGAAAATGAGCGCTGACTTGTTGTGCCGGCTTGGTTACACTATTGGCCAAATATCAGTTAAAAGGATGAGTTATGGCGTTTTCTGTAGTGGTTCTGGCAGCCGGTAAGGGCACCAGAATGAAGTCGGCGTTACCCAAAGTGTTGCACCCGGTTGGCGGTGTGGCGATGGTTCAACGGATTATCAATACCGCAGAATCCTTAACGGCCACGGCCGTGCATCTGGTTTATGGCCATGGTGCCGACCAGCTACAGGCCAATGTTAGCGGGCAACAAATTAACTGGTGCCTGCAAGCCGAGCAATTAGGCACCGGCCATGCCGTAATGCAAACGGTTGAACATATCAGCGACGAAGAAGACGTGATGATCCTGGTAGGGGACGCGCCGCTGATTAAAGCCGATACCCTGCAGCGACTCATCGATGTAAAAGCCAGTTGCGACTTAGCGCTTCTCACCGTAAACCTCGACGACCCAACTGGCATGGGGCGCATTATTCGTAACGACGATAACATTGTGGCCATTGTAGAACATAAAGATGCTACCGAGGCGCAGCGTGCTATTACCGAAATTAATACCGGCATGATGATGATGCCCGGTAAAGACTTAAAGCGCTGGCTCAGCGAGCTGAATAACGACAACGCCCAGGGCGAGTATTATCTTACCGACGTTATTGCCATGGCCGCCAACGAAGGCAAAGTGATCAAAGCTGCCCAGCCAGACTCGCCGCTGGAGGTTGAAGGTGTTAATAACCGCATTCAGCTGGCCCGCCTGGAGCGAACCCTGCAGCTATGGCAGGCAGAAGAACTGATGACCAACGGTGCCACTCTGGCTGACCCGCTGCGTGTGGATGTGCGTGGTGAGTTAACTACCGGACAGGATGTGTTTATTGACATCAATACGGTATTTAAAGGCAAAGTAACGCTGGGTAATAACGTGGTGATCGGCCCCAACTGCGTGCTGATTGATTGCGAAGTGGCAGATAATGCCGTAATCGAAGCAAACAGTATTGTGGAACAAGCCAGCGTTGGTGAATCCTGTACCGTAGGTCCTTACGGACGGTTACGCCCGGGCGCAGTAATGGAACGCGGTGCCAAAGTGGGCAACTTCGTCGAAATGAAAAAAGCCCGTTTAGGCGAAGGCGCCAAAGCCAATCACCTTACCTACCTGGGTGACGCCGACATCGGCGCCGGCAGTAATATTGGCGCAGGTACCATTACCTGTAACTATGACGGTGTAAATAAGTCTAAGACCCTAATTGGAGAAAATGCGTTTATTGGCTCTAATTCTGCGCTGGTTGCTCCGGTAGAGATAGGCGCAGGGGCAACGGTGGCAGCAGGCTCTATTATTACCGCTAAAGTGCCGGACGACGCACTGGCCGTGGCACGCAGCAAGCAGCGCAACATTGCTGGCTGGCAGCGTCCTAAGAAAAAATAATGGCCCTTTCAGTATTGGTTATGGGTTTTGGCTACGCCGCCAAAACCTTTCACGTACCGTTTTTACAGGCGATGGATGCCTATAGCATTGCTGGCGTGGTGTCATCAGTTCCGGCCAAGGTGCAAGGAGTGCTGCCGGGCGTTAGCGTGTATAACAGTTTTGAGCAGGCAATCGCTGACGATAACTTTGATTTGGTAGTGATCACCACACCTAATCATCTGCATGCCGAACAGGCCGAAGCAGTGCTGCGTGCCGGGTGTCATGTGCTGGTGGAGAAACCTTTTACTCTCAGTAGTGAGCGGGCAGAGCAACTGGTAGCGCTCGCTGCTCAGCTTAATAAACAGCTTTGCGTGTTTCATAATCGTCGCTTCGACGGCGATTTCCTTACCCTTAAACAGCTAATCGCTGAGCAGGCGGTGGGCGATATAAAGCGGCTAGAAAGTCGTTTTGACCGGTTCAGACCCACGCCGCGCAAGCGCTGGCGGGAAAATGCCGGGCCGGGCAGCGGCATATTCTGGGATCTCGGCCCTCACCTCATCGACCAGGTTGTGCAGTTATTCGGGATGCCGCAGCAGGTATCGGCCGATATCCGCATTCTGCGAGACGGCGGTGAATCCGACGACGCCTTTGAGGTAACGCTGCATTACGCTGCTATCACCGTGAAGGTGGGCAGTTCGCCATTCGAAGCAGGCCCTACACTACGATATGCGCTGCAGGGCACCAAAGGCAGTTACCGCAAGTACCACCTCGATCCGCAGGAAGACCAGCTCAAAGCCGGCATGTCCTTTAACGATCCCGAGTGGTCTGTAGCACCCGCGCCGCAGCACGGTACACTCTACCTTGAAGATGAAAGTAAATTGGTGGCGACGATCAACGGCGGCTACACCACCTTTTACCGGCAGTTGGCAACGGCTTTAATCACCAACAACGCTGAGGCGTTACCTGCAAGCGGGCAGAGCGTAGTGGCGGTAATCCGGTTGATCGAACTGGCCAGGCTTGCCAGTGAGCAACAGCAAACATTAAGCGTGGAATGCATTTAACCGATCCGGATATTAACGCGCTGGGCGATAGTAACGCGCGAATTCGTGTGTATATTGGCAATCGCCCCAATACGCTGATTGAGCACGCCCAGCCCGGCGTATCCCCGCTGATGGCTCAGGATATATTCAATATCGGCCAGGCTTGCGGGAACGGTTGGCGAAAAGTGTTTAATGTTTATGCCAAGCTGATCTTTGCCCTGCCATCCACTCTGGGATTCAGAGACACCACATCCCGCTGGCAGGACTTTCGTGATAGCCGCTTATTGCAAGCAGGCTCTGGCACCGCGTTGTATTTCAACGAACCCGAAGAGTTTTCGCCCGACGTGTTGCACATTATTACCGGTAAGACCTACGCAAACTCCCTTACTGTGGCTTCCTCCCTGTACTGGGAAACACCTGAATTTGCGATAAATAAGCAACGCAACATTGTGGTGTGCCCCTACTTTGATTACCGCCAACTTTCGAATGCTAAGATAGTGTTTCTTATCGACTTGCTCGAGCAGTTACATTTACCTATGTATAAAAATTAATTCGTAACATTTGAAAGTTTAGTGCTATATTTGTTTTCAAATGAAATATATAACTTTCGAATGAAACAAAAAAGAAACCTCCACGCGCGTCATGAAAGTATTGTTAACTGGGTTGTTCAGCACGGACAAACCCCGGTGGAAACACTCGCCCGTGAGTTTTCGACTTCTGAAGTCACTATTCGTAAAGATCTGACCCTGCTCGCCGAGCAAGGCCGTCTGATCCGCCAGCATGGCGGTGCGGCGCCTCTTAACAAGCCACAACCTGCTACCAATACGCAGTTATCGCTTAAACAGGCGATTGGGCAGCTCGCTGCCTCGTTGGTAAATGACAGCCACAAAATCGTTATCGACAGCGGCAGTACCACCGCCACTATGGTGGAGCACCTTAAACAGCCTTCGCAACTGGTGGTAATGACTAATTCGCTGAATGTCGCCAACCAGTTAGTGACCTTTGATAATGAACCTACCGTGCTGATGACTGGCGGTACCTGGGATAAACAGTCGCAGTCGTTTCAGGGCAACATGGCGGGTAAGATGCTACAGTCCTATAGTTTTGATCTGGCCTTTGTGGGCGCAGCCGGACTGGATGTGGAGCGCGGCACCACCACCTATAATGAACTGACCCTGCTGAGCCAGGAAATGGCCCGGGTAGCCGGCAACGTGGTGGTATTAGCGGAATCAACCAAACTCAGGCATAAAATGCCGAATATCGAATTGGCCTGGCAACAGGTAGCAGTGCTGGTAACCGATGACGGTTTACCATTCAGTGCAGAACAACAATTAAATCAACAAGGTGTGAAGGTAATGAAAGCCTCACTCAATGGAGAATAGCTATGTGTGGGATCGTCGGTGCGGTTGCAGAGCGAAATGTGGTTGAGATATTGCTTGAGGGCCTCAAGCGGCTTGAGTACCGGGGGTATGATTCGGCCGGGGTAGCGTTGTTACAACCCAATGGCATTCTTAGCCGCGTACGCCGTACCGGTAAGGTACAGGAACTGGTGGATGCGCTAAGCGATCAGGAAGCGCTTGGTTCTACTGGTATTGCACATACGCGCTGGGCGACTCATGGCGGTGTAACAGAAGCCAATGCGCATCCGCATTTTTCCGACGATCGAATTGCCGTAGTGCACAACGGTATCATTGAGAACTATCAGTCTCTGCGTGAGCAACTCACCAGCAAAGGTTACACCTTTACCAGCGATACAGACACCGAAACCATTGCCCACACGGTGAATGAAGAATTAAAGAATACTGATTCTTTACTGGCTGCCGTGCAGGCTTCAGTAAGACAATTCCACGGCGCTTACGGCACTGTTATTATGGATCGCACCGACCCGTCTAAAGTGGTGGTTGCCCGCTCGGGCAGTCCGCTGGTGATTGGTCTTGGTCTGGGCGAAAACTTCATTGCCTCTGATCAGATGGCGCTGCTACCTGTAACCCGCCGTTTTATGTTTCTTGAAGAAGGCGATGTAGCCGAGATCACCCGTCGCAGTGTATTGGTGTTCGATAAAGACGGTAAGCCGGTTAAACGCGAGATTATCGAATCGAATATCGAACATGATGCTGGCGATAAAGGCGGTTATCGCCATTACATGCTCAAAGAAATCCACGAACAGCCAGTGGTTGTGCGTAACACTTTAAAAGAACGTGTGAGCGACGAGGGATTGCTGCCGGATATCTTTGGCAAGGGAGCCGATGAGCTGCTCGCTAAGATTAAACATGTTCAAATTGTGGCCTGTGGTACCAGCTACCATGCGGGCATGACCGCACGTTACTGGCTGGAACAGTTTGCCAATGTGTCCTGTAACGTGGAAATTGCGTCCGAATTCCGCTATCGCAAATCAGTGGTGCAGGAAAACAGCCTGCTGGTGACGATTTCTCAGTCAGGCGAAACCGCCGATACCCTCGCTGCACTGCGGTTAGCCAAAGAGCTGGGTTATACCGCCAGCCTGACCATTTGTAACGTGCCGGGCTCATCCTTGGTACGCGAGTCTGACATGGCGTTTATGACCCGCGCTGGCGCCGAAATTGGCGTGGCTTCCACCAAAGCCTTTACCACCCAGCTTACGGCGTTTTTAATTCTGACCCTTGCCTTAGGTGAGCACAACGGCATGGCCGCAGCCGATAAACAAGCCATTGTGCAGGGGCTGCACAGTCTGCCAGCCAAGCTGGAAGAAACTTTGGCTATAACCCAGGGCATTGAAGATTTAGCTGAGGAATTTGCCGATAAGAATCACTCCTTATTCCTTGGCCGCGGCGACCAGTACCCCATTGCAATGGAAGGCGCGTTAAAGCTCAAAGAGATTTCTTATATACACGCCGAAGCCTATGCATCAGGTGAGCTGAAGCATGGCCCACTGGCACTGATCGATGAAGAAATGCCGGTTATTGTGGTTGCGCCAAACAACGAGCTACTGGAAAAGCTCAAATCTAACGTTGAGGAAGTGCGTGCCCGTGGCGGAATCATGTACGTGTTTGCCGATAAAGACGCGTCATTCGCCAGTGACGAAACCATGCGGGTTATCAATGTTCCACACTGCGACGGCCCGATCGCTCCAATTATCTACACCATCCCGCTGCAGTTGCTTTCGTATTACGTGGCACTGATAAAAGGCACAGACGTAGACCAACCAAGGAACCTGGCTAAATCGGTTACTGTTGAGTAACCGATAGACTTGCTTTATGTTGTGCACGTTAAATAATGATCGCAACAGTATTTAATGTGCGCAACTAATTTGAAAGTACGCAACTTATAAGTTCGCTACTGATACAAAGTACGAAACAAAAACGGTCACGGGATGTGGCCGTTTTTTGTTCACAATGTATACTTACTTTAAACTTGACAAAACTTGACTTCACCATATACTGCTCGCCATGCAAAAGAGACTTAATATCAAAAGCGCACAAGATGCAATGGAACAAGCTGGGTTGAATCAAACCGCAGTCGCTGAGTCTTTGGGCGTAACAAAAGAAGCAGTTTCACAATGGCTAAATGCCAAATCTTTCCCAAGACCTAATAAACTGTTGAAGCTTGCAAAGCTCTTACAATTAAGTTTTGGAGAGCTTGTAATAAACGATGAGCCGAACGCTCCATTGATTGCTTTTCGCAAAAAAGCAGGCACTAAGACTAAAGATCATCATATAGAAAAAGCGCAAGAAATAGGTCGCTTTTTACGTCACCTAGTACCTTACCTACCTTTTCAAACACTGGAAATGCCACCAGTGCTAAAATCACCAAACCGTGATTATGAATATTTACGTCAAGTAACGTCTAAAGTTCGTGCTGACATTAATTTAGGTGAAATTGAAACTGTCGATTTCGTCCATTTAATTCGACGATTTACTGAGCTCCAAGCAGTAGTGGTTCCAGCTTTGTGGGGTACAAAGCAGCGACATGAGAATGCTATACATATCCACTTACCTGACTCTCAAACAACTTGGGTTTATCTAAATTTAGACACAAACATCCATGATTTTAAGTTTTGGATGGCACATGAACTTGGCCACTGTTTGTCTCCTTCTCTGTCTGGTGATGATGCAGAAGATTTTGCGGATGATTTTGCTGGCGCTTTGTTATTTCCATCTGCTCTTGCTGAAAAAGCATATACAGAGTTAAACCAGCAAAGAACTAGCGCTGCAAAAATACAGAAAGTAATTGAGTTGGCTGACGATCAAACCATATCGCCTTATACCGTTTTAGGGCAAACCAATAAATACGCGGCTTATAAAGGTTTACCAGAAATTGAGTTAAGTAAGGCGTTCTTTGGTGCGGTCACTAATTTTAACAAGCGCTTTCATAACTTAAGTGATGCGTTATTAGGTGATATTCAGAAGCTCGATGCACGAAATTTTATAAATAAAACAGAGAACGCGTTTGAGACACCTTTCTTCGAGTTACTTAGAAAATACCTAAAAGAGCAAAACAAGGGCCCTGGATATGTACAAGTGGTTATGGACATGCCATTGCTCGATGCTCGGAGCATACACTCTGAGTTAACTTAATGCCTCAATCAAAGATACTTGTAGATACCAACTCTTACCTAAGATTAGCACAAACAATACGACCACTATTGTTTGTGTCTTTCGGCGACAATGAATATTGCTTATATATCCTGCCTGAATTGAATGATGAGCTAGCTAATAGACGATTAAACTCTAAATTCCCTTGGGTTGACGAAGCTGAATATTCAGAAAATCGCAAAAGCTTTCCAACTGTCGGCCGTAAGCAAAAAAGAGCTATTCTCACTAACTTTGATTTTATTTGGGATTTTGTTCAAACCGAGCTACCAGGTCCATCGAGAGTAGATGCTTTATATATAGCTTACGCTTTAGAGCTAGGCGTTCCTGTTGTCACCGACGACCAAGATATGACAGAGCTTGCAAAAGAATTTGAAGTTCCAGTTATGCCGACATTAGAGTTACTAAAAATCATGCATGACAGTAACCATGCTGATTTAAAAAAGATTAAAGGTATTGTTGAATACTGGCGAGCTATTGGTGACTGTCCCGCTAATTTGCACCGTGATTTAAAAAAGTTCTTCCCCGACCTCTAATTACCCATTCAACTCCTCACTTATTGATCTACATACGTAAAAGAGTAAACTGAACTCAATTGTACTTTTTCGACATTGGTGAGATTTCTCGTCATGAGTGACCCTATTCTGACTATTAAAGACGTCGCTGACTATCTAAAAGTTAATGAGCGCACCATTTACCGGCTAGCTGCAAGCGGTGAGCTACCAGGTTTTAAAGTAGGTAACTCTTGGCGGTTTAAGCAAAGTGAGTTAGAGCAATATATTGCCGAACAACACAATCGAGCCAATGAACAAGACCCAAATAAATCAAAAAATAATTAGGAATCAGAATCCATGGCACAACTGGAAAACATTGAAGCAATAGAAAAACGCCTGTGGAAATCGGCTGATACCCTGCGCGCCAACTCTGAGTTGGCCAGTAACGAATACTTTTTACCAGTAATGGGACTGATTTTTTTACGCCACGCGTACAGCCGTTATTTATCAGTTAAAGATGACATTGTCGCAACCTTGCCTAGTCGTGGCGGCAAAACCCGTGCTCTAACGAAAGAAGACTTTTCTAAAAAAAGTGCGATTTACCTTAAAACAGAAGCACAGTTTGATTACCTGATCGCTTTGAAGGATGCCGATAATCGCGCCGAAGCTATTATTCATGCCATGGAGTCTATCGAAGCTGACTACTCCAATCTGCGTAATCAGCTTCCCAAACAGGAATATAACAATATTCCAAATGATGTTTTGGGCATGCTTTTGCGTACGTTAAACCCTGAAGAATTAAAAAAGGCGACAGGTGATATTTTTGGTCGTATTTATGAATACTTCCTTACCCAGTTTGCTGATCAAGGGGCTCATGATGGAGGCGAGTTCTTCACTCCTGTTTCATTAGTTCAATTATTGGTAAACGCACTTGAGCCTGATCACGGTAAGATATTCGACCCTGCCTGTGGCTCTGGCGGCATGTTTGTTCAAAGTGCACATTTTATGGAACGCCATGCGCAAGATCCTCATGAACTGACCTTCTTTGGGCATGAAAAAAACCGTGTGACAACACGCCTGGCCAAAATGAATCTAGCGGTACACGGGTTAGAGGGGAATGTAGAAGGTGGCGAATCAGCAATTACTTATTACAACGACCCACATGAAGGATTATTTGGTACCGTCGATTATGTGATGGCCAACCCGCCATTTAACGTCGACGAAGTTGATGCCGACAAGATCAAAGGCGATAAACGTCGCTTACCTTTTGGCTTGCCTGGTGTAAATAAAAACAAAAAAGTCAGCAATGGTAACTATCTTTGGATCCAGTATTTTTACAGCTATTTAAACGCTACAGGCAAAGCAGGGTTTGTAATGTCTTCTCAGGCATCCAGTGCTGGGAGAGATGAAGCTAAGGTACGCGAGCAACTAGTGAAAACCGGCCATGTAGATATCATGGTTGATATTCGCGGTAACTTTTTCTATACCCGAACGGTGCCTTGTCAGCTTTGGTTTCTAAATAAAAATAAGCCAGAGCATTTAAACGACAAAGTGTTGATGTTGGACGCGCGTAATGTGTACCGTAAAGTCACTCGAAAAATTTATGACTTCAGCCCTGAGCAGCAGCAAAACTTAACCGCGATAATCTGGCTTTATCGTGGTGAAGGCCAAAGATTTATCGAACTGGTTCAACAATACATTAAAAGGTCGCTACTTGAGGCTGCTCAATGTGAGATTGTGGAAGAGCCAAAATGTAAACCACTTCCAGATTTCACTGAACAATTAGGTAAGCTAAACGATGCCTTTAAACCGTTTATGGAAAAGCTGCAACAAGACAAGGTAAACACCGAACCTTATCAAGACTTCCTTAATGCAAAAGACTCTGTAGAGCATGGCTGGAATGCATTCCAAACTTTAACGAAGGAATTACAGACCTCATGGGGAAGCAATGAGTTCAACGATGCTGCAAGCTTATTGAGTTTTACGGACAAAGACTCCTGCTTAAAAGAGCTGGCGGATCAAAGCCGTAACTTAATTAAAGAAGTCGATTTAGCGTATAAATTGGCAACTCGTGTTATCGAGCTAGCGGAAGCCAATGAAGCGAAAGAAAGCGAACTTTGGGATAACGCATTACTCAATGGCCGTAGTCGCACTAATCTGAAGAAGACCGCTGATGAAGCTCGCAAGCTAGCTGTGGAGCAACTCAAACAAGTACGTTATTTCTATAAGCAAGCGCACTGGTTATTAAGCCGCTTCCCTGAAGGTAAACTTCGCGATGTTGAGGGCTTGGTTAAACTGGTAGATAAAAAAGATATTGAAGCCGCAGATTGGAGCTTAACGCCTGGCCGTTATGTCGGTGTGGCACCAGAAGAAGTGGATGAAGAGTTCGACTTTGAAGAAGCTTTACGCGATATTCATATTGAGCTGCAAGGCTTAAATACTGAAGCCGCAGAGTTAGCCGAAAAGATAACCCGTAACTTTGAGGAGTTGGGGGTATGAGTTGGTCTGAAAAATCATTAGATCAGCTTGGGTTTGTATCGAGAGGGAAGTCACGGCACAGGCCTAGAGATGCTGCTCATTTATATGGTGGACCGTATCCATTTGTGCAAACAGGCGACGTGAAGCACGCTGGTTTGTATTTAACAGATTACTCACAAACTTACAGTGAAGAAGGCCTTGCTCAAAGTAAACTATGGCCGGCTGGAACTCTATGTATAACTATTGCAGCAAATATAGCGGATACATCAATTCTTGCTATTGATGCATGTTTCCCTGATAGCGTAATAGGGTTTATCCCTGATCCAGAAAAAGCAGATGCCCGTTTCGTAAAATACCTTTTTGATGCTGTATTGAAGTTGCAGTATCGCCAATTCACGCAAGGTGCCGCACAGGATAATCTTAGTCAGGCAAAATTACTCGCATTGAAATTCTTAGTGCCAGATGATGTAACAGAGCAGACAAGAATAGCGGATGTTATCGCGACCTACGACGACCTCATCGAAAACAACCGCCGCCGTATTCAGTTGCTTGAAGAATCTGCTCGTCTGCTGTATCAGGAATGGTTTGTTCATCTGCGCTTCCCTGGCCATGAGCAAGTAAAGGTTACCGATGGTGTACCGGAGGGGTGGTCAAAAGAGCCATTAGAAAATTTACTAGTCCTACAGCGTGGTTTTGACTTACCTATCTCAAAACGAGTAGAAGGAAAAGTTCCCATTTATGCATCAACAGGTATTAATGGCTTTCATGTTACTGCAAAAGTGAAAGGTCCTGGAGTTGTGACGGGAAGGTCTGGTTCCTTAGGTACAGTGATGTATGTCGCTAAGGACTTTTGGCCATTAAACACCACGCTTTGGATTAAAGAGTTTAAAAAGTCGTCACCTATTTTTTCAACATTCTTACTTAGAGCAATGAAACTTGAAGGTTATAACGGTGGGGCTGCCGTACCTACCTTAAATCGTAATGATGTTCATAAGGTTGATGTGCTTTGCCCTGATGCGAAATTAATGAGTGAATTTGAAGTTCAAGTAGAGGGAATATTTAAGCAAATTGATAAACTTAAAGAATTTAACGAAAAACTAGCCCAAGCGAGAGACTTACTACTGCCTAAATTAATGAGTGGCGAATTAACTATTTAAATCAAGGAATGATAATGAACCGAGTACAAGCACAGCAATTACTAAAAACAGCGTTAGCAAATCCAACGGCAGAATTTCGTGATGGACAATGGGAAGCCATTGATGCACTCGTTAACCATCGTCAGAAACTCTTAGTCGTCCAGCGAACCGGTTGGGGTAAAAGCTCGGTTTATTTTATCAGCACCAAAATTTTTCGTGATCGCGGTATGGGGCCAACGATTATTGTCTCGCCCTTACTGGCTTTAATGCGTAACCAGATAGAGTCCGCGCAGCGATTGGGTATTGTCGCTGAAACCATGAACTCCACTAATACAGATGAGTGGAGATCTGTCACTCAACGTATTCTTAATAATCAAATAGATTGCTTGCTGATTTCTCCCGAGCGATTAGCCAACGATAACTTCATTGAAACTGTCTTACAGCCTATTGCTGACCGTATCGCCTTGATGGTGATTGATGAAGCCCACTGTATATCGGATTGGGGTCACGATTTCCGCCCAGATTATAGGCGTATTGTTAATATTTTACGCCAGCTACCGGCCAACACCCCTGTGTTAGGTACTACGGCTACAGCAAATGATAGAGTCGTTGAAGATATACAAACGCAGCTTGGTGATATTCAAATTCACCGAGGACCGTTAATACGAGAAAGTCTAGCATTGCAAGCAATGACACTTCCTGATCAAGCATCTCGTTTAGCATGGCTTGCACAAGTGATTCCTACCTTACCTGGGACTGGTATTGTTTATACCCTAACGGTGCGAGACGCAGAGCAAGTTGCTAATTGGCTATGTGAGAATGGTATAGATGCAAAAGCCTACCATGGCAGTGTGGAAGCGGAAGGGTTTGAAAATAGTAACTTGTACCGGCAGCACCTTGAGGAGTTACTCTTACATAACGATCTAAAAGTGCTTGTTGCAACGACGGCTTTGGGTATGGGTTATGATAAGCCAGATTTAAGCTTTGTTATTCATTATCAAGCACCGGGCTCCATTGTTGCTTATTATCAACAAGTTGGGCGTGCTGGTCGTGGTATAGAACACGCGTTAGGCGTGCTTATGTCGGGAGTTGAAGACCAAGATATTCATGCATTCTTTAGAGATTCAGCCTTCCCTACAGGCCAACAGGTTGACGAAATATTAAACGTACTTGAACAGAGTGATGGACTTTCACTTCGTAATATTGAAGAGCAAACTAATTTGCGCCATGGCCAGATTGAAAAAGTACTGAAACTGCTGAGCGTGGAAAACCCGGCTCCTGTTATAAAGATTGGTAGCCAGTGGAGAAGAACTGCGGAGCACTACCAAATGGATCATGCCAGAATTGCTCATTTAACAGGACAAAGAGTTCAAGAGTGGCAAGAAGTTCAATCGTATATTCAAGATGCTGGTTGTAAGATGACATTTTTACGCCGTGCACTGGATGATCATGACCCTACTCCTTGCGGTAAGTGTGCTACTTGTCTTGAACAAGCTGTTATCGATGTTGCTGTTGAGCCAGCTCTAGTGCATCGAGCTGGTACATTTTTAGAACATGCTGAAATGGTCATTAAACCAAACGTTCAGGTGGCGGCAAATGCGTTTGAAGAATATGGGTTCAGAGGGAACCTTCCACAGCAAATTAGAGCACAAGAAGGGCGTGTGCTATCACGATGGGGAGATGCTGGATGGGGGCGAACGGTTGCAGATAACAAGCATGATGGTCGATTCTGCGATGATTTGGTTGAAGCAACGGCTGAAATGATACAACAACGCTGGCAACCTAACCCTGCACCTCAATGGGTATGCTGCGTACCTTCTAGGAACCATCCTGAATTGGTACCAGACTTTGCTCAACGACTAGCCGCAAGATTAGGTTTACCTTTTGTAGATGCGGTTAGCAAAGTTAAAGACAACCAACAACAAAAAGGGCAGCAAAACCGGTTCCACCAATGCCGTAACTTAGATGGTGCGTTCCAAGTGACACAACTTTATCAAGGTCAACCTGTGTTGTTAGTGGATGACATCGTTGACTCAGGTTGGACGTTAACAGTGATAGCTGCATTATTACAACAAGCTGGCAGTGGTTTGGTATATCCGATTGCTTTAGCTTCTTCATCGGTAAAAGATTCATGAGTATTCCCACAAAGTTGTCATCAACAGCGCAAGCAACACTGTTATTGACCAGCTACTTCTCGAAAGCGAGCAGTGAAAAAACTAAACCGCTAACAAATGCTGAGTGGGGTCGATTTGCTTTATGGTTGAAAGAAAAGTCCATTACCCCGGCTGATCTGTTGGTGCAAGAACCTGCGCCGTTGTTACAAGGTTGGTTTGACTCTCGAATTAGTGCAGACCGCATAATTGAGCTGTTAAATCGTGGCCACAGCTTGGCTCTTGCAATGGAAAAATGGCAGCGTGCAGGTTTGTGGGTCGTTACACGTTCTGATCCGGAGTATCCAAGACGACTTAAGCAACGCTTGAAGACTGATTCTCCCCCAGTCCTATTTGGGTGCGGTAATAAAGATTTACTAAATACGGGTGGTTTGGCCGTTATCGGTTCGCGTAATGCGAGTGACAGTGACTTAGCCTTCACCGATGAAATAGGTGCAAAAGCAGCTATTGAAAATATTGCTATTGTATCGGGTGGAGCTCGTGGTGTAGACGAAACCGCTATGTTAGGCGCAATTCGAACTGGCGGCGCTGTAATAGGTGTTATGGCTGATAGTCTTCTAAAAGCAGCTACAAGCAGCAAATGGCGAAAAGGTTTAATGGATGGTCATGCTGTTTTGGTATCACCCTTTTACCCTGAAGCAGGATTTAGTGCTGGCAATGCAATGGCAAGAAACAAATATATCTATTGCTTGGCTGATAGCTCCCTGGTTATACACTCAGGTAAAAAAGGCGGCACACTTAACGGTGCGGAAGAGAATCTCAAAAAGGCATGGGTACCACTATGGGTAAAAACAACCAATGACAAAGATGCGGCAAATACTGATTTGGTTGTGAAAGGTGGACATTGGTTACCTGAAGATACAAGTGACTTTACTATTTCAGATTTATTTAACACTACAAAAGCACATGTAGAGCAAGCTTCTATCGAACAGGCTGACCTTTTTTCTATGCCGGTACAAAATGAGTTGATTGAAGAGCCTGAAGTTAAGACTGTAAAAGAGAAAATTCAACACTCTGTTGATGATATTTCAGATAATGAAATGCCAGTAAAGCAAGATAATCTCCCCAAAGAGTCGGTTGATGGTAGTGCAGCTGTAATAACTTTTCCTGTTGATTTTTATGAATTATTCATCTCGGAACTTCAGAGGTTGGCTCAAAAACCTGTTACGATGGAAGAGTTAATGGAACAAACTCAACTACATAAATCGCAATTGACCGATTGGTTGAAGCGTGCTGAAAACGAAGGAATTGTGAAAAAGCTTAGCCGACCAGTACGCTTTAAAGTAGAGACCAAAAACTAGAGGGATTTATTCATGGCCATGACAGAAGAAACGTTAGTTCAGGAAGTCACCGCAGACTACTTGCTTAATAAACTGCACTGGGACGAATCTGTTTATGGTATGCATGAAAAACTTGGAAGGGAAGGAGATCTAGGCAGGTTATCAGAGCGCGAAACTGTGCTTTCACGTTATTTGGGTGAAAAACTTATAGAGCTAAATCCGGGCTTACCTGATATCGCCTACAGAGAAGCACTGCGTATTGTTTGTGAAGTATCGCCATCTTCTAACTTAGTGTCGGCGAATAGAGATAAATATTCGGACCATAAAAAAGGCGTAAAGGTTACCTTTAAAAATGAAAAAGGCGAGCGTGTAGAGAAACATCTTCGCCTATTTGATTTTGAAAACTATGAGAATAACCACTTTTTACTCGTTCGAGAGTTTTGGATAAAAGGGGATATCTATCGGCGCAGAGCTGATCTTGTTGGATTTGTAAATGGAATCCCACTCGTGTTTATGGAGGTCAAAAACGTCCACAAAGATATTCGAGCTGCTTATGAACAAAACCTTGCTGACTACAAAGATACCGTCCCCCATCTGTTTCATCACAATGCGTTTATTATTCTAGGAAATGGAATCGACGCCAAGATAGGTTCAATTTCTAGTAAGTTTGAACATTTCAATGACTGGAAGCGACTGAAAGAAAATGAGTCTGGTGTAGTGGATATGGAAACCTTGTTAAAAGGGACCTGTTCAAAGTCTAATCTCATGGATATCTTCGAAAACTTTACATTATTTGACGAGAGTTCAGGAAAATTAGTAAAGATTGTTGCCCGTAACCATCAATACCTCGGGGTAAATCGTGCTATAGACGCCGTGATAAATCGAAATGCCCGAATGGGAAAACTTGGGGTTTTCTGGCATACACAAGGCTCAGGTAAGTCTTATTCAATTGTTTTCTTTGCTCAAATGGTTCACCGCAAATTAGGAGGGAATTATACCTTTGTGGTGCTGACTGACAGGGAAGATTTGGATACTCAAATATACAAAACTTTCGCCGGTTGTGGCTTGGTAGATAACGATAAAGACCCATGCCGAGCTGAAAGTGGGAAAGATCTTAAAACTCTGATTGGTGCGCAGAAAGCGTATGTTTTTACTTTAATTCAAAAATTTAACGAAAAGGTGGATCCCGAAAATCCATATTCGGAGCGTGATGACATCATAGTTATCACGGATGAAGCGCATCGCACGCAATATGGAACGTTTTCACTCAATATGCGAAACGCACTCCCAAAAGCCAATTTTATTGGCTTCACCGGGACTCCCTTGTTCAAAGATGATGAAATCACTAAAAAGGTTTTTGGTGATTACATTTCCACATACGACTTTCAGCGAGCTGTAGAAGATAACGCAACGGTGCCGCTTTACTATGATGCTCGAGGTGAAGAGCTTGTATTTACTGATGACGATGGCAATGAGCATACTGTTGCGGATCCCAAAGGCATTAATGAAAGGATTGCAGAAAAGCTCGATGAATTAGAAATAGATGATGTCGATGTACAACAAAGGTTGGAGCGAGAGTTAAAACGTGATTATCACATTATCACCGCAACCAGCAGATTAGATCAGATAGCCCGTGACTTTGTGAGCCACTATTCAAATGGATGGGAAACTGGCAAAGCAATGTTTGTGTGTATTGATAAGATTACTTGTGTCCGTATGCATAAACTTATCGACTTTTATTGGAAGGAAGAGATTAAAAGCAAAGAAAAAGAACTCTCCTCTGCAACAGATGAACAAGATCTAGCTTGGCGCGAAAGACAGTTAGCATGGATGAAAGACACGCTGATGGCGGTTGTAGTCAGTGAAGAACAAGGTGAAGTTGCAAAGTTTGAGAAGTGGGATTTGGATATTAAACCGCATCGACAGCTAATCAAGACGGGATTTTTGCTTGCTGATGGCTCTCGGCTGGATATGGAAGAGGCGTTTAAAGATAATGAACACCCATTTAGAGTGGCTGTAGTTTGCGCCATGTGGTTGACAGGTTTTGATGTTCCCACACTTTCTACCCTATATTTAGACAAACCTCTGAAAGCGCATACTTTGATGCAAGCCATTGCTCGGGCAAACCGAGTGGCAGAAGGGAAAAATAATGGTTTGATAGTTGACTATTGTGGGATCCTGAAGAATTTACGTAAGGCGTTAGCGACATTCGCTGGTGCAGGTGATGAAGGGCACGGTGGTGAGGGTGGTGAGAATGAGCCAGCCAAGCCCAATGAAGAACTTCTTGAAAGCTTGAATGAGTCTATAAGTTTTATTACTGAATTTTTGCAAAAGCATAAATTTAACCTTTCACTAATTGTAACCGAAACCGGTTTTGCTAAAAATGCAGCAATCGCGCAAGCCAAAGAAATTATTAATCAGAATGATGAAACTCGGAAACGCTTTGAAGTCATGTCCCGAGAGGTTTTCAATAAGTTTAAGGCTTGTATTAATGTGCCTGGCATCAACCAATTTCGAGACCTTCGTGATGCGATAAACGTAGTTTATAAGAGCTTACAATCAGATAAGGAGAAAGCCGATATCTCAGATATCATGAAACAACTTTATAGTATTGTGGACTCATCAATCGACACTTCTCGCAAGGTTAATGAATCAAAAAAAGACCGCGACCGAATCTACGACATCAGTAAAATTGACTTTGAACGACTTCGCCAAGAATTTGCACGCTCAGAAAGTAAAAATACAACTGTTCAATCCCTTAAACATGCCGTAGAAAAAAAGCTTGCCCGACTAATGATGCAAAATCCATTACGAACGGATTATCAGCAGCACTATGAGCAGCTTGTCAAAGAATACAACCAAGAAAAAGACAGAGTTGTAATAGAGAAAACTTTTGAGGCTCTCTTAAAGTTTAACGAAGAGCTTTCCCAAGAAGAAAAGAGAGCCATTCGAGAAGGGTTAGATGAAGAGTCACTCGTTTTATTTGATCTGCTTAGTAAGCCTGACTTGCAGAAAAATGAAATTGTGAAGATAAAAAAGGTTGCATCTAGTTTGCTTACGGAGCTAAAAGCAGAGCGTTTAAAAATAGCAAATTGGCAACAGAAAGAATCAACTCGTGATGCCGTAAAACAGCAAATTTTTGATTTTTTATACGATGAGCGAACTGGTCTACCTGTAGAGAAATACGAAGAAGAAGAAATAGCTGAGATCACTGATAGAGTCTTTATGCATATTTATCGTGCCTACCCGAAATTGCCGTCGCCCTATTACCCTGAGCAGTCACATACGCAGTAGTTGAAAAAAGGATTAAGGAGTGAGCTATGTTTCCAAATAATGCTGGGCTAAAACCAATTCGTGTATATGAGAATGACGAGCATTTTTTGGTCGAAATTCCCGCAAGTCAAAAATTAAGAGCTAGTCGTATCGCTGGCAGACGTTGGGATGCTTCACAGGTTGCTTGGGTGTATCCAAAAACACTGCAAAGTTATGAGGCGTTGAAGAACGAATTTCAAAGAGATGCTGATAGTTTTGAAATTCGTAAGCCAAAAAGAAAACCAGTTCCTGAAGCGAAACTAATTAATGTAAATGAAGAGCCTGACCAGGACTTTGAAAGAGAGTGGAAAGAACTTTCTGAAAATACATCTAATATTCATTCCAATTTTTCAGATGTCGCGGGAAAAATTGATTTTCTCGTGAAAACAGTGCAAAGCCTTGAGGATTCGACTGCGTCGGTAGAACGTATGATCTTGGCTAAAAATCTTGAAGACAATCTGAATTCGCACGGAACAGCTGAGAATTCAAAGGAAGTTTTAAACTTAGATGAGCAATTAGAGTCAGTATTAAACCAAATCGCATTTGAATCTTCAGGGCAAGATGAATCCTTAAAGATACATCTCCAAAAGTACAACCCTTTGAGTAAACCTGAGCGATTTGTCATGAGAACGCATGAGCATTTACTGCATGCATTAGCAGAAATAGCAGGGGATAGAGATCCAACCGAATCTGCATTTTCAAAATATGTCCACTACGTTAAAGACAATCGGTTAGTTGAAAATACTAGGGAAAAAAATGTTCCTGCAATTTTATTCATGTTAAATGGACATCGTAACCAGATAGTTCACTCCAGAGGTATGCCGGAATCAGAATTGAAAAATAGGGCAATCAGCTACTTAATGGGGCTAGCACAAGTATGGAGCGCTGTGGCTGCAGAACCGGTAGAGGATTTCGAATGAATTCGTCAATCTACTTATTTGAATTCTTGTCAGAGCAAGCCACAGAAGATGTTGGAATGTGGAAAGAAATGTTGGAAAAGCGGTTAGACGCTATTGGTTTTGACTACGAGCGAATAGGTAACAGATTGCGAATTTGGGATTCCAGAGTTGCAATGAAGAAAACCGCTAGATCAGATGTAGGGTATCGAGACGGGGTTGAAATCTTCAAAGTTTCAATGCCAAAGCAATACGAAAGACCCGTTATAGGTTTCAATTTTTCAAGACTATATTTTTGTGATAAAGAAAGTCACCCTGCTTATCAATCTGCGAAGGAACTGTTTAAGAATTACGAATTTCCCGCTGTATTGAGACAATTACCTCTCTTTGCTTTATTAGATAAGCTCATTATCAAAATAAATGAATTGGAAGTCTTATTTAGACCCTTGCAAGATATTGATTGGAAGTGCGTGTCGCCGAATGTAGCAATTGATGCTTCGAGAGAATCTACGAATGTCTATAATTTGTCTGAACAACAATATGCAAGTTCAATTTTAGCTTTAGTTAGAAAACAACACGCTCTGCATCCAATATCTTTTGAAATGGTGTTAATCGATGCTTTCACAAACAATAAACAGAAAGCTACTGAAGTAGCTTCCAAAACTAGCCAGGTATTGGTTAATGATTGGCATTGCTCAATCTCTAAAAAAAGAATCAGTACAAAAGATGACTTTGAGGCTTGGATTAATTCTGAAAACGGCGCAAGGGTGGGGTTTTTCGCACTAGATACAAAGAAAGGTGAAAGGCCTCCACAGGCCGCAATCGAATGGATGCGGTCGATGGAAGAAGCGAAAATACCCTATTCATTGTTCAGCGCAGCTCCGGAAGTTAATCCAATATATACTCGGCACGGCAATGCGATGCATTTACTGACTAAAGTTGGCGGATTTCATTTTCAGGTTAATGCATTGAGCATTCCCGACTATCAGGATCACTGGTTTATTGGTTTGGATTTAGGTTACGGCTCTCAATACAAAGGTAAATGTGTAGTTGTATCCTTAACTGATAGTAATGGTGTCCTTAAGTGTTTCTGGAGAGCTGTAAAAAATTTAGACGAAACATTGAATCAAGAGATTCTGCAGGAAGCAATCACATGGATTGTTGGTCAAGCAGATTCATTCAAGCCGGGATTGAAGTTTGTAGTTATAAGGGATGGCAGATGCCCTCATCATGAGACTATCGATAACTATAAAAAAATCCTCCCTCCAGGACGCTCCCTTTTTCTTGAATACACTAAGACACATAATCCAGTGATGATTGACGGAAAGGTTCAACCTGATCCTGGTACTATTGCAATTCCGAAATATAGTGCGGAAGCATTCCTATTTACTGCAAAAGCATCTCAGAAAAATATGCTAACCGCCACCACGAGGTTTCGGCCAAAAATAAATGATCTTGGATATAGTTTAGAACAAATCGGTGAAATACTAACCGCTCTTTGTTTTTCATCTAAATTGTCATTTCAACCTTCATCGTTGCCTGCGCCTATATATTGGGCTGATGGTATCGCGTCATTAAGTAATATAAATTTGCAGTTTGCTGGTTGGGGGCATCTTCCTAGCATTACGCGAGATTTCAGATAGTAGTCGGGCATTTCAGAATAGGCACACAGATATGCAAAAGCTCTATCTTCATCTGGTTTCAAATTTTGAATGGACTTATTCAGCAAGCTTAGTCGCAGAAGAACTGCAGTGAAAGAAGTAATCGCTCAATTCTAAACAAAGGTTGATTCTCGTGCTGTTTAAAACTTAACGTCTTAAAAGTTGAATATTTTGAAATTAAATAAAGAAGGGTTACATGGAAATTGTGCTTTTAGTTGTACTAGTGTTAGGGATGGTTGGCGTTGCGATTATTGTTAATAGGGCAAGAGTTGTAGAAGAGGAGCGAATTCGCATAGCGAAAGAAAAGGCTGCCGAAGAGGAGCGAATTCGAATGGCTAAAGAAAAAGCTGCTGAAGAGGAGCGAATTCGAATGGCTAAAGAAAAAGCTGCTGAAGAGGAGCGAATTCGAATAGCTAAAGAAAGAGCAGCCGAGGAGGAAAAAAAACGAAAAGCTAAATCTGCAAAGGAAAAAGGCATTCGAGAGCTACGAATATCCAATCAGTATTGCCCTGTTTGCAAACAGTTAGCGGTTGATGTTTATACTGATGGAAGTGGTGATTGTTGTAAATGCGACTACACTTCAGTTCAGCACAAAAATGAACCTTTGCCATCTTCGGAACGTGGAGTTATCTTCACTGACCTGCGTGACAGAGGTTGGTGGTAAGAATTATTTCTAAAGCAAAAGATGGTGAAAGCGTCAGCGCTGGTAGTGGCCTCTAAAATTAACAACTTTATTGTTTCGATAATGTACAGGCGACCAGTTGCATCAATTGAAAGTTAACGACTCTATTAAAAATCAATTGTTTTCTATGCATTCATTGCATATTCCGGCTAATCCGGACACCGGCACCGGTTTAATCCGGACGCCTGTTTTCCTCGCTTTTCTCTAACCCTATTTTTATCCTATCTGTCCGGATTGCGCCAGTTTTCTCATTGATTCTCCTCCCAACTCAATCCGATGACTGTTGTGGATCAGCCTGTCCAGCAAGGCATCTGCCACCGTGGCGTTGCCTATCATGTTGTACCATTCTTTAACCGGGAGCTGGCTTACCATGATGGTACTGGCTGTTTGATAACGATCCTCCAGTAACTCCAGCAGATGACCGGCTTGCTCCTGGCTCATCTTTTCCATTCCCCAGTCATCGATTACCAGCAGCTGTTTCTTTGATAAGGCCAGAAGCTGTTTTTGATAACTGCCATCCAGCCGTCCTGAACTCAGATCATCGTAAGCGATCAATTTAGACCGTCTTCCCCAGACAGAACCACTCCGTAAAATAGTCCC
>NZ_RCUA01000016.1:0-6108 GCF_003731635.1 Marisediminitalea oceani
TCGAACCAGCGACCAATTGATTAAAAGTCAACTGCTCTACCAACTGAGCTAACGACCCTTCGATTTATCGCGTCACCTTGTCTTGGCGACGGGCGCATATATTACTCATTTCCGGCGGCGGTGCAACCTTAAAAAACGATTTATTTGCACTTTTATGGCAAAAACCGTTTAACCGCTTAAAAACAAATCAATTCGGATGGTAATCGAACTGAATGTTCCTCAACAAAATAAAAAAGGAGCCGCTGGCTCCTTTTTTAAACATTGATACCGCGTCAGAAAATTATAGTCTGGCCTCGGCTAATTTTCGAGCCGACGAGTCCGGATAAGTGTTAATCACTTCTTCGAATAACGCTTTAGCCCGAGCCTGATTACCCACTTTCTCGGCAATTACACCGAGTTTAAGTAATGCATCAGGACGCTTAGCTGAATCCGCAAACTTAGTCGCCACCACTTCAAATTGCGCGGCGGCATCCTGCCACTGTTGCTTATTAAACAGCAGCTGTCCAAGCCAGTAATGGGCATTAGGCGCATAACTGCTGTCCGGGAAGCGTTCAATAAAGGCCTGAAACTCAGGGATCGCTTTATCGTACTCACGGGACTTAAGGATCAGATTTACGGCTTTTTCGTAAGCATCAGACTCCGACATCCCTGCCGCAGCGGTTGCCGTTGAAGCTGGCGTTGATGACGGCGTCACCGTTGGCTGAGTGCCGGTTGCGGCCGCACCGCCGTTGCCTGCCCCACCACTAAATCCTGACTGTTTTAACGCCTCTACTCGCTTATCGATTTCCAGATACAATTCGCGTTGTCGGTCGAGCACTTTCTGCAGTTGATTGGTATGTACCTCAACGGCTCCGCGTAGCTCGTCCAACTCGTTTTGCATGTTGTCGATCTGCTGTTGCAGGCGATGTTGCATTTGCGAACGGTTATCGACCTTTCGTTCTAACACGGTTAACCGTGACTCGATGTCGTTGTCATTAACGTTGTAAACAGGCGCGCCTGTTGACTGCGCTAACGCACCTAACGGCAGACACAACAAAGCCATTGCAACAGGTGCAATGGCTTTCTTATAGGATTTGTTGGGATTGCTCATCTTATTGGTAAACAATTACACCACGACGGTTCTGAGCAAATGCGTACTCAGAAGAACCCATCACTTCCGGCTTCTCTTCACCATAAGACACTACTGAAATCTGGCTTGAGCTAACACCAGCGTTAAGCAGGTAAGTTTGTACAGACTTAGCACGACGCTCGCCCAGGGCGATGTTGTACTCAGGCGTACCACGGCTATCAGTATGACCTTCAATCACCACTTTAGTACCTGGATTCTTAATCAGGAACTCGGCATGCTTATCCAGTACCGGGAAGAAATCAGATTTGATATTTGAACGGTCGAAATCAAAATAAACAGTCTGTTCATTTTGCAGAGCCTGCAGCTCTTGTTTAACCATTTCTTCAGCCATTTGCTGACGTTTTACTGCTTCAGCTTTAACGCGCGCTTCTTCTGCTTCCTGAGCGGCTTGCTCTTCAGCTGCTTGTTGTTGCGCGATGCGGTTACGCTCTGCAGCCAGTTCCTCTTCGCTAGGACCTGATGAACATGCCATCATAGTCACCACTGGCAGGGCGATGATGAAGCTCTTCATTACTTTATTCATTTGCATCCTCTTAATCCTTATACTTATATAGTTGTGATTCTATCAAATCTGTTAAAACAAATAAGGTGACCAGCTCGGCGATTTAACCTGCCCGTCAGCCACCGGTAATCTCGCTTTAAAGCGCCCGTCCAGTGACACCAACGACAATACCTGAGTATCCCCGTATAATGTACTATAAATTATCATGCTTCCATTCGGAGCGATACTGGGAGATTCATCTAAATATGTTCTCGTCAGTACCTGAATCGCACCACTATCCACATCTTGTCTGGCAATGTGGTAGTCGCCGCGGGTCCTGTTCACCAAAACGACCTCCTGGCCGTCGGGTGTAAAAGTGGCTCCTAAGTTCTGTTCACCTTCAAAGGTTAAACGCCTAACTGTGCCAGTATCTAAATTTACGCGATAAATCTGTGGTTTACCACCCCGTTCAGAGCTAAATATCAGACTCTTGCCATCGGGAGCCCAGGCTGGCTCGGTATCAATTGCCCGATTTCGGGTAATTCTGCGTAAATTTTTACTGGCTAAATCCATTACATAGATTTCCGGATTCCCATCTTTCGACAGTACCATGGCCATCTGTTTGCCGTCCGGCGAAAACACCGGGCTGCCGTTAATACCCGGGAAGTTCGTGATGCGCTCACGCTCCATGGTATAAATATTCTGCACAAAAATTTGTGGGCGTTTATTTTCAAAACTCACGTAAGCAAGTTTCTCGCCGTCCGGAGACCATGATGGTGACATTAATGGCTCTGGCGACGACAGCAATCGGGTTTCGTTAAAGCCATCGTAATCCGCGATTACCAGCTGATAAGGGAGTTTTTCCTTGGTGCGGTCGCGCACAATCACGTATGCAATACGAGTTAAAAACGCTCCTTTAACGCCGGTCAGTTTTTCATAGATTACATCGCTGATACGATGGGAGTATTGTCTGAAATCATCACCGCCAATAACTACCGCTCGCTCATCAATAATATGGTCTTTACTGTTAACCAGACCGCCGTCTTTATTAAGTACTTTCGACTGACCACCGGTTATTTGCCCGCGCAGAACATCAATGATCTCAAAACTCACCAGATAGCGGTCAACGCCTTGTGGCTTAACGCTGCCGACTACCACAGTATCAATGCCCTGGGCTGCCCATGCACCGTAGTTAACTTCGCCATCGGTAGACGGGTATTCTGGCATGGCTGAACGCGCTACCGGGTTAAACTTACCACTGCGGCGTAAATCGTTCATTACCACGTCGGTCAGATCACCGGGTAATATGCCCTCGCCTTCCCATTTAAAAGGCACCACCGCAATAGGCCGGGCACTGTCCACGCCTTCAGTGATTACAATTTCCAGCGCAGCATGTAACTGACCAACCACGCTAAAATAGGCCAGGGTAATCCATAAACCCAGTTTTCTCATAGGCATTACAACTCCACCTTCAAATCAATGTCTTTAAGTTCTTCGTAAACCGCCGGGTCTTCCGACATAGGCAGTGTTTCAGCACGTCTGACCGCACTCTCGGCAGCCCTGCACAATGCGGCATCGCCGTCGACTATGCTGACCTGGGAAACAAAACCGGTAGTTGCCAGTTTTAATTTCAGACGGCAGCTCTTACCTTTAAAGTCCGCATTCAGATAGCGCATGATGGTTTGTTGAATCATTATTTGATAACGCTCAACTTCCGACAGCACCTGCTGGCGACGTTGTTGTTGCATAGCCGCCTGCTCTTTCGCCAGCTGCTCTTGCATAATTCTTTCCATCTCGGCGCGTTCTTTTGCTTCTTTGGCTTTACGCGCCGCTTCGGCTTTCTCTGCGGCTTCCCGCTCTTTACGTTCGCGCGCCTTTTGTTCGGCTAAACGGCGCAATTCTGACTGGCGTTTTGCTTCTGCCGCTTCCCGGGCTTTTTTCTCGCGGGCTTTGCGGGCAGCGGCTTCCTGACGCTTTCGCTCTTCAGCTGCCTGTCGTTTACGCTGTTCTTCGGCCCGGGCCTGAGCTTCCGCCTGGGCCTGAGCACGCTGCTGATCATAAATAGCCTGCGCGTCTATAAAGGTGGCTTTAATCACCGGCGCAGGCGTACTGTTGGCCACTGGCATTACCGGTGACGATGACAAACTGACGCTTATTAGCAACACTATCACAAGGAGCAGGTGCAAACCCAGTGATTTAACTAAGGCCGATTTATCCGCTTGATTCACAATCTGCGCCTGTTTTACTTTTCAACCGGATCGGTCATCAGACCGACCGAAGGCACACCCGCTTTTTGCAGCAGTACCATAAGTTGAATCACTTCGTTATAGGCAACCTGGCCATCCCCTTTTACCACTACCGGCGTGTCGGGACTTTGTTTTAACTGGGCCTGCACCAGCGCCGCCATTTCTTCTTCATCAACGGCCTGCTCCTGGTTATCGCCCAGATTAAGGTAGTAGTCGCCCTTAATATCCACCGACGCAATAATGGGTGGCTTATCTTCCTGCTCAATAGGCTGGGCGCTGGCTTTGGGTAAATCCACTTTAACGCCCTGGGAGATCAGGGGGGCGGTAACCATAAAGATAATCAGCAGCACCAGCATCACGTCGATGTAAGGCACCACGTTTATTTCAGAAACCGGACGACGGCGTTTACGCACATACATAGCGGGACTCTCCTGTTAACTTAGGATGTTATGCGCTTTGCTGCGACGCATGGGCCTGACGCTGCAGGATGGCTGAAAACTCTTCCATAAAGTTGACGTAACTGTTTTCCAGTTTCTCGACCTGGTGGCTAAAGCGGTTATAGGCAATCACCGCCGGGATCGCGGCAAATAAGCCTATCGCGGTGGCAATCAGTGCTTCAGCAATCCCCGGCGCAACCATGGATAACGTCGCCTGTTGAACTTCGCCGAGAGCAATAAAAGCATTCATGATACCCCAAACTGTACCAAATAAGCCGATATAGGGGCTGATAGAGCCGGCGGTGGCAAGGAAAGACAGACGGCTTTCAAGGTTGTCCACTTCGCGGGATAACGCTACGCGCATCGCCCGGTAGGTACCGTCGACAACCACATTAGCGTTGGTATTGCTTTTGCGCAGGCGCACAAACTCTTTAAAACCAGCACAGAAGATATGGCCCATACCACTCACCTGCTCTTCGCTGGAGAGTTGTTGGTATAAGCGGTTAAGATCGGCACCCGACCAGAACTCATCTTCAAAGTTCTTCATTTCACTGCGTGCACCGTTAAGCGCTTTCTGACGCTGAAAAATGAACGCCCAGGAGGCAATGGAAACACTGATTAGCAATAACATAACCAGCTGTACTACAAAGCTTGCCTGTAAAAACAAGCCAATAAAGGTTAAATCAGATGACACGCGAAAATTCCCCTAACATTGCCTCTGGTATCCGACGTGGCCGCATATTGGCCAAATCCACACAGGCGATTTTTGCTTGCACGGTAACCAGATGCTTCTGATCCTGTGCATTTATAATATCTTGTTTAAATGTCATGCTAGCGCCCTTCAATTCTACAATGTGCGAGTGAATACTCAACATTTGATTGAAGCGAGCAGGCGCATTATTGTGCATTTCAACGTGTTTGACGACAAAGGCAATGTTTTGTTCCAGCAATTCGTCTTGTTCGAAGCCTAAATCTCTGAGCCACTCGGTTCTGGCGCGCTCCGCAAACTTTAAATAATTGGCGTAATACACTATGCCACCGGCGTCGGTGTCCTCGTAATAGACCCGTATACTGAGTGTGTGCACCGTCAAATCCCTGTTATTTAAGATGCTGCACATGGTAGGTAAAAGGCAGTTGGCTGTCTATAGCGCCCGAGAACTACGACCAAATAAATGTATCGCAAGATGAATTGCATTAGCTACCAGCGATCTGCCGCAAAAGCTTAATATTACTAGCTTATGGAGAAAACCTGACATAATTAACATTTTATTTACAGATTAGTTTTTCTAATCTCAAAACTAAAATATTCTCAATTGTCGGCAAATAAATTATCTCTATAATACGCCTCATCAAGTCGACAGATGAATGAGTTCTCTATTTATTGCCTGTTAGACATGAGTTCCCTGGATTTTTTCCTTCAACACTTGTTGTTCTCACCCCGCTTCTCTGAAGCGGGTTTTTTTTGCCTGTTTTTCAGGTAATTTTATTTTTCGTACAGATACCCCAAGCCACAACACAGTACTCTGTATCGTCATAAAATAACTCAGAAAATTAACGGATTAGTCTTTTTTACAGGAAGAGATACCGAAAGGTAGGTATAACGGACAAAATTTAATAATGCCGGTAATCAGAATAATGGCGCCAACCGCGCCCCACCAGGACTGGTAGTACACACCAGCCGAAATGATGAGAAGGCCAAACACGACCTTTATACCAATCCGCATAGTAGTTTACCCTCTCAGAGTGAGATAAAACGGCTTAGATCACGACGCGTTCTCTGCGGCATAGTTATTCTATGTCCAGAGGGCGCAACAC
>NZ_RCUA01000016.1:6158-50833 GCF_003731635.1 Marisediminitalea oceani
AAACCTGTGCAACCAAGCCTAGCCAGAAAGCCTGACAGTCTTGCTGAGTGGGCAAACTACTATGCGAATTGGTATTAACTTTATCTATGCCACCCACGTTTGCGTTCATTCGCTATCCTCCACTGATACGATATTGTCATCGTTATAGTAGATACGCTGGCAAATTAAATATTGATTAAAATCAGACTCTGGTTTTATTGGGCAGCAATTTAGCCGCCCACCTGAAATCCCAGATGCAGATAAGCGCGTTGGGTGGCGATGCGCCCGCGCGGGGTGCGCTGCAGGAAACCCTGTTGAATAAGAAAGGGCTCAATAACGTCTTCTATGGTTTCTTTTTCTTCACCAATGGCCGCAGCGAGGTTTTCCAGGCCCACCGGACCGCCATCAAATTTTTCGATAATCGCATTCAGCAGCTTGCGGTCCATGTAGTCAAAGCCTTCTTTATCCACATCGAGCATATCCAGTGCGGCAGCAGCTACCTGACCATTCACCGTACCATCAGATTTAATCTCAGCGTAGTCCCGCACCCGGCGTAGCAGCCGATTGGCAATACGCGGCGTACCACGAGACCGCTTAGCCACTTCAAATGCACCGCTTTCGTCCATTTCCAGTTGCATGTAATGAGCACTGCGGGCAACGATGTCGGTGAGATCTTTTACCGAATAAAACTCCAGTCGCTGAACAATGCCAAACCGGTCTCTGAGCGGTGAAGTTAGTGAGCCAGCCCTGGTGGTCGCGCCTACCAGGGTAAAAGGGGGTAAGTCCAACTTGATGGAGCGGGCTGCCGGCCCTTCGCCAATCATAATGTCTAACTGATAGTCTTCCATGGCCGGATAGAGTATCTCTTCCACCACCGGGCTCAAGCGGTGAATTTCGTCAATGAACAGTACATCGTTGCGCTCAAGGTTAGTCAGCAGTGCCGCCAAATCCCCGGCCTTCTCGAGTACGGGCCCGGACGTAGTTTTAATATTGACACCCATCTCATTGGCCACGATGTTAGCCAGTGTAGTTTTGCCTAGTCCCGGCGGGCCAAAAATCAGCAGGTGATCGAGCGCGTCTTCACGACGACGGGCAGCTTCAATGAAGATTTCCATCTGATCGCAGACATGTTGTTGCCCGGTATAATCCTGCAACAGCTTAGGCCGAATCGCCCGGTCAATCACGGCATCTTCGTCGCTTTCACTGGCAGATATTAAACGGTCTGCTTCAATCATTTATTGTTCTCTCTATCACTGCTGATATTTATTGCTGAATTCACTTCGCTACTGCCTGGCGTTTACAGAGCGGCTTTTAGCGCCTGTCGGATCAGGGCTTCGCTATCCATATCGTCCTGATACACCGCATTCACCATTTTGCTTGCCTGCGGCGGTTTATAACCTAACGCCACCAATGCGCTCATGGCTTCTTCTTTTACGTCGCTGAGTGCCACAATAGCGTTTTCGCCGCCATTGTCGATACCGCCAGCAACAAGCAGTTCACTGCCGGAAGTTTCCAGATTCTGAGTAAACTTAGCAAGCCGGTCGCGTAGCTCTACAACTAATCGTTCTGCAGTTTTCTTACCGATACCAGGCAGCTTGGTCAGCGAAGTTACATCTTCGTGCTGAACCACCTGTAAAAACTGCTTGGCTGACATTCCTGACAAAATGGCCAGTCCCAGTTTTGGCCCCACGCCATTGGCCTTAATCAGTTCACGAAACAGGCCACGTTCCAGTTTATCGGCAAAACCGAATAGCAGCTGGGCATCCTCACGCACCACAAAGTGCGTATATAAGGTGCAGGTTTCTCCCACTGCTGGTAATTGGTAAAAACTGGTCATGGGCAGTTGCAGCTCATAACCCACACCGCCCACATCTACCAACACATCTGGTGGTACTTTTTCCAATAGCTGGCCGTGAATACGTCCAATCATGTTATTCTTTTACTCCGTTTTTGCTTTGCCTGCTGTGAGGCGTTTACCGCAACCGGCCACGCACAGTTTTACGGGCCTGCCCGGCTAACTTCACCAGGTTTTGCTCACTGTGGGCATGGCACAATGCTACTGCCAGCGCATCGGCCGCATCGGCCTGCGGCGTGCCGGATAACCCTAACAAGTGTTTAACCATGTGCTGCACCTGGGTTTTATCTGCACCACCAGTGCCTACCACGGCTTGCTTTATTTGCCGCGCGGAATATTCTGACACATTTAAACTGGCCTGCGTTGCGGCAATCATCGCCGCTCCCCTGGCATGGCCCAGCTTTAACGCTGAGTCCGGGTTACGGGCCAGAAACACCTGCTCAATGGCCAGGCAACCTGGTTTAAACTGCTCGATTAACTCACTCACACCAATAAAGATTTTGTCCAGACGCGGCGCCAGTGGTTTATCGGTTAAACGAATACAACCGCTGGCAACATAATGCAATTTGCCCTGATGCCGACGGATTAAACCATAACCGGTAACGCGAGAACCTGGATCTATACCCAGTATTACCATTATTTTGACTCAGGTACAAATGCCAGAATGGCAGCTTGATTAGAAGGTGACCAAACACGCTCTGCCGCAACGGACTTTTCTACCCATTCGTAAGCGGAATGTTCGGTTAAAATGATCGGTGCCTGACTGCTGATTTGTACCACGAACACGTATTCTGTGTTTACAAAGGCATCGGGGGGATAGCGGTAGCGCCACTCGGGGCGGATCTCATACTGATTAATATGCTGGCAATCAATAATGTCGCCTGACTCGGGAGACAGCACAACGCCGGTTTCCTCAGCGACTTCACGGTAGGCTGTGGCGAGCGGCAGCTCGCCTTCTTCGATGGTGCCGGTCACCGACTGCCAGAAATCTGCATCATCATTGCGCTGCATAATAAGCACCTGGTTGTGCTCATTGTAGAGCACAACCAGGACCGACTCGGGACGCTTATAAGCCATTATTCGGCGTCTTTCTTCACTGTTGCGATGGCTAAATCGGCCAGTTGCTGCGGATTAGCCGGGCTCGGCGCATCGGTTAGCGGACAAGCGGCAGTGGTTGTTTTCGGGAACGCCATCACATCACGGATAGACGTAGCGCCGGTCATCAGCATCACCAGACGATCGAGGCCAAACGCCAGTCCAGCGTGTGGTGGTGCACCGTAGCGCAGCGCCTCCAGCAGGAAGCCAAATTTCAGCTCGGCTTCTTCTTCATCGATACCCAGAATGCTGAACACTGCCGATTGCATGGTCTGGTCGTGGATACGTACCGAACCACCGCCTAATTCAACACCGTTTAACACCATGTCATAGGCATCAGACAAAGCGGTAGCAGGCGCTTCTGCCAGTTGCTCCGGGGTTAAGTTGCGCGGCGCAGTAAACGGATGATGCAGCGCGTGCAACTGACCATCGGCTTCTTCGAACATGGGGAAGTCAACCACCCATAGCGGACGCCACTCACCTTCCAGCAACTCAAAGTCTTCACCCAGCTTCAGGCGCAGTGCGCCCATGGCTTCGGTAACAACCGTTGCATTATCAGCGCCAAATAACAGAATATCGCCATCTTCAGCGCCGGTACGGGCAAGAATTTCATTAACGATTTCAGCGTTAAGGAACTTAAGGATTGGCGACTGTAAACCATCCAGGCCGTTAGCTTTTTCGTTCACTTTAACCCAGGCCAGGCCTTTCGCGCCGTAAATGCCAACAAACTTGGTGTACTCATCAATTTGCTTACGCGACAGCGACGCACCGCCCGGGACGCGGATAGCGGCAACGCGTCCTTTCGGATCGTTAGCCGGACCACTGAACACTTTAAAGTCAACGTTGGCCAGCAAGTCTGCCACATCGGTCAGTTCCAGCGGGTTACGTAAGTCCGGCTTGTCACTACCAAAGCGCTGCATCGCTTCGGCGTAGGTCATTTGCGGGAAGTCGCCTAAGTCCACATCGAGCATTTGCTTAAACAAATCGCGGATCAGACCTTCGGTAATAGCCATTACGCCATCGGCACCTAAAAAGGTGGTTTCGATATCGATTTGGGTAAATTCCGGCTGGCGATCGGCACGTAAATCTTCGTCACGGAAACACTTAACGATTTGGTAATAGCGGTCCATGCCCGACATCATCAGCAATTGCTTAAACAATTGTGGTGACTGCGGCAAAGCAAAGAATTCACCTTTGTGGGTACGGCTCGGTACCAGATAATCACGAGCCCCTTCCGGCGTAGCTTTGGTAAGGATTGGGGTTTCGATATCCAGAAAACCTTCGCCTTCAAGGTAACGGCGTACTGCTGCGGTCACCTTGGCGCGAAACTGCAGTTTGTTGCTCATTACCGGGCGACGCAGATCAAGATAACGATAGCGCAAACGCTGCTCTTCAGAGTTTTCCTGGTTCCAGTCCAGTGGTAACACGGCAGACTTATTAAAGATTTCCAGGCCAGTACCAAGAATTTCCACTTCACCGGTGGTCATTTGCTTATTTACCTGGCCTTCAGGACGAGCGCGCACCGTACCGGTTAACTTGATACAGAATTCGGCACGCAGTGTATTGGCCAGCGCCTGCACTTCAGGTAAATCAGGGTCAAAAACGACCTGTACTAAACCTTCGCGGTCGCGCAGGTCGATAAAAATCAGGCCACCCAAGTCGCGGCGTTTGTTTACCCAGCCACACAGCGTGACTTCTTGTCCAATATAAGATGCGTTAATTTTCCCACAGTAATCTGTGCGCATGGTCTTCGACCCCTAATTACTTTGTTAGCTATTTTGTCGTTGCGTGAAGGTGCTGGCTATACCGACCTGAATCTACCGATAATCACCTGATTATTCCTTTACCTGCTTTACCGGCATGAGGATAATGACCGCCAACGCGTCTGTTATGTTTTAAATTTAAGGCCGCATAGTATAAACAAATGCTACCCAAAGCCCAATGACAAATATCCACTCAACAAGCACATTAGGCCCTGTTTTTATCGGTCTTCCTCAATGGCAGCACAGCAGCTGGCCAAAACGCTGGTTTGCTAACCGATCCGGCACGCAACTGGCCGATTACGCCAGGCAGTTAAACAGTGTTGAGGGGAATACCACATTTTATCATCTCCCCTCACCTCAAACCGTGGATAACTGGGCAGCGGCAACACCAACAGACTTTCGCTTCACCTTTAAATTTCATAGTGACATCAGTCACAAAAGCAGCTTACAACATTGCGACACCCTGGTAACGGAGCAACTTAACCTGCTGGCCCGCTTAGAGCATCGGCTGGGCCAGGTAATGCTGCAGTTACCCGCCGGATTCGGTCCTGCTCAGCTACCGGTGCTGGAGTCATTCCTCAAACGTTTATCGCCAGCTTTCAGCTATGCCGTTGAGGTTCGTCATCTGGCATTCTTTGCGAAAGGAGAAGAAGAAAAAGCCCTCAACAGGCTGCTCATGGCGCATGGCGTTAACCGCGTGATAATGGATACCCGGGCTTTGTTCACCGGGTCAGAGGATAGTGCGCTGACAGCGGAAGTACGTACCAAAAAACCACGGGTGCCCGTTAATGTTATTGCTACCGCCGAACAACCGGTGATGCGCTTTGTGGGTAACAATAACGATCAGGACAATGCAGCTTGTTTGCAACCCTGGATAGTTAAATGTCATCAATGGCGGGAACAGGGTAAATCCTGCTATTTATTCTTTCATCGTCCCGACAATCAGGACGCCCCCTGGCTGGCTCAGCAGTTTATTGCTGCTTATAATCAGCGTTTTCCGGATTCTGCCCTGCCAGCACTCCACTTTGCTCCCAGCCAGGATGACCTGCAGAGCCAGCTATTCTGATCAACCTTTAAGTACGCGAGCGCGAACTGCGCCGGCGACGTGAAGATTGCTTCTGGTTTTTGAGACGAATATAGAAGTAGCTTAAAACGGCGATGATGCCCATCAGTAAGCCAACAATAACAATTAACAGGTTATTAAATGTGGCTTCTTTGCCTACCGCTTCTTTCTCACTTTCGAGCGTTTGACTAAGCGACAGAATTTCCCGTTGAGTGCTCCGCTGCATGGCCGCAAAATCCTGCGAGATTTGATCCATGGTGAGGCTTAACACTCGGCTGCGCTCGGCGTCCATCCAGGCAATCAGCTCTTCATAGGCAGATGTAATACCGGCGATATTGTTGTTTGCTGCGGCAAGGCCAACCTGATTGAGTAAATGCTGGCGGGTTGTCAGATAGGAAAGTAACACGCCTTCGTCGCTGTCATCGGTTACCGACTCCTGCAATGCCTTCGCTGCAGACAGGTTACCGGATTCAATCAGATAGGTAATCTTGTTCAGGGTATAAAGTTTAGGTGCAACCAGTTGCGGGTGTTGTTCCAGCCAGTCTTCGATTTTACGGTTCCAGCGCACCACCAGATCCATATTCTGTTGCTGCACATTAACATGCATAAGCCAGTAGCCAGCAATAAACTGCCCTTTAATACTGCCACTTTCCGCACTTTCTTCCAGTAGCGTCAGAGCAACCGTCTCCATGTCCTGCCACTGATTATCTGCTGCCATAATGGCCAGTAACTTATCGTGTAACGCTAAACCGGCTTCGCCACCAACATCTTTTGAAAAGTCGACTAACTTAGTCACTTTCTCCAGTGCCCTGTCAAACCACTGCATGGCTACCAGTAACTCAATTTGCTGATTCACCACTTCACGCCAGCTAACGTAGTTACTCTGTGCCCAGAACGCTTCCTGCGCCTGATTAAAGTACTCCAGCGCCGACATGACATTGCCGGTCTGAATATCTGCCAGACCAATATCAAATAAGATTTGTGCTTTATCTTCATCGGATAAACGACGTGATAGCAGGCCAAGCAACTGTTGCTTGCTAGACTCAACGTCATCGGGGGAAGCGATGGCCTGATAGCGGAGTTTAGCCCGCAGGGTAAAAGCCTGTGAACGATAATCCTGACGTCTGACAGCTGTGGTCAGCACTTCATCGGCCATGCTGCGAACCGGTTCAAAGTTTTCCTGTTCGGCCGTAATTAATAGCTTATAAGCCAGAATAGCGTTTTCGACTGCGTCAGCGTGCAATGCATTGGCGCTGGCGAGTAATTCATTAATTTGGTCGATTTGCTGATTGGCGGGCGTATTTTTCGCGCGGATGATGTCATTTAACCGGGTGACAATCTGTGATTCTTTCATTGCCTGAGCCTGGGCAGGCTGCCCACAAACAATAACAATAAAGCTTGCTACAATAATCCAGATTTTAATACGTGGTTCCATCACTAGCGGTCAAAAGTTAGTTATCGTCCAATATCGACACACTATCCCACGACTGACTCACTTTGCCAACCCAAAAATGGGCGCTGTTTACGATTTATTAACTACCGGATGGCGGACCCGGAAAGCCGGAGAAAGCAATGTCCCCCGGCGTGACCAGATAATTCAGCCTAGCGGAAGTCGCCGGCGTCGAGGTTATGTTTTTTCATCAGCTTGTGCATATCGGTGCGGTTACGACCGGCCAGTTCTGCTGCACGGGTAACGTTGCCATCAGTCATTTTCAGCAACTTAAACAGGTATTTCTGTTCAAAGGCATCGCGGGCTTCGGTCAGGGTTGGCCAGCTCTGGCGAGTAGCAGACAGGGCCTGCTCGACCAGATGCAGTGGCACCACAGGCGTTTGCGTTAGGGCCACACACTGCTCCACCACGTTAACCAACTGGCGCACATTACCCGGCCAGTCACTTCTAACCAGTAACTGCATGGCATCTTCTGAAAACTGGGTCACTTTTACACCGTGGCGCTCAGCGCTTTGTTTAAGCAGGCTGCGGGCCAGCAGCGGAATATCTTCACTGCGTTGTTTAAGTGCGGGTAATTTAAGATTAACCACATTCAGGCGATAGAACAGGTCTTCCCTAAAACTGCCCTCTTCCATTTCCTTGTGTAAATCTTTGTGCGTAGCAGAAATCACCCGAACATCTATATCCACCGACTTACTGCTACCCACCGGGCGGATCTGACGTTCTTGCAGTGCACGTAATAGCTTCACCTGCAAAGTCATGGGCATATCGCCGATTTCGTCGAGGAACAAGGTGCCGCCGTGAGCTTCTCTGAACAGGCCCTGGTTAGCGGTAACAGCGCCGGTGAATGCGCCTTTTACGTGACCGAATAACTCTGATTCCAGCAGGTTTTCCGGCAGCGCACCACAGTTAATCGCCACAAACGGGTAATCCGAACGGTCGCTGGCGCGATGAATGGCATTGGCCAACAGTTCTTTACCCGTACCGCTGGCGCCGGTAACCAGTACACTGACTTCCCGCTTGGCAATGCGGTAAGCCTGGTCGAGGACATGTAACATATCGGGTGAGCGGGTAATAATTTCCTTGCACCACTCACCCGGCTCGGCAGCTTTTGAATGTTGCAGCGCTTTGCCCAGCAAATCCCGTAATTTATCGTGGTCTACCGGCTTGGTTAAAAAGCCAAATACGCCGCGCTGAGTTGCTTCAACGGCATCAGAAATGGTGCCATGGGCGGTCATCAGTATTACCGGAATATCAGAACGAATGGCCATAATTTCTTCAAACAGACTGAGGCCGTCCAGCCCCGGCATTCGCAGGTCACTTAACACCAGATCAAAGGTGCCGGTGTTAATTTTTTTGAGGGCTGCCTGACCATCTTCAACCGCGGTTACCTGAAACCCCTCGCTTTGCAAACGAATGGTCATTAAGCGTAACAGGCTCTGGTCGTCATCGACCAAAAGAATATGCGATGGCTGCTCTGCGTTATCACTCACTGCTGTGTCTCCTCTTCCTGACTCATCAGGTTTGATTCGATATTGAGTAATGCCTCAAGCTGGGCTTTTAACTCATTAATTTGGTTTTCCTGGGCCTTAATGGTTTTATCCTGGCCGTTATTCATTTTGCTAAGCAATGTCACTGCCGACTCAAACTCCAGCATGTGTTCACTCGGTTTATGAATAATCGCCTTCATGCGCTGCTGATTGGCTGGCGATAACGCCGGCAGCAGTTGTTCAAACCAGTGCTGAGCGCGCAATCTGGCTTTGTAGGGTGTATTAACCGGCTGCGATAAAATCACTTTTTGCAACAACATATCCGGGGCATCCCCGAGCTGCTCAATTAGTGATTCCCGTTTTGGCCAGGTCATCTGATCGACCTGCGCCCAGTAATCAAGCCAGAAGCTTAAATCACAGCGGGCCGGATCTAACTGCGCGTCTGACTCAAACACACAATCTTCATTGGTCAACTCTACAGCCGGTTGATAGTTGTCAGACTGAGTCTGCGGTTCCTTGTCCGGTGTTAACGTACAACCGGTTAAAATGAGAGCTGCACTCAGGGCAGCAAAGTGCTTCATTGTTATTGGTCTTCCTGCTGAGGGATTACAACCCGAAAACAAACTTCGGCGTAATCGACATCGATCACATTTACTTCTCCGTGCATGATCCTGGCGCAATCGGCCACAATGGACAATCCCAGTCCGGTGCCGATTACATTATCGTTCCGGACACCATCACCCCGCACAAAGGGTTCAAATAAATTATTAATTTTCTCCGGCGGTATTTTGCTACCGTGGTTCGCTACATCGATTAGCGCGGTATCATTTTCAACAGTCACCCGGATATAAATGGTTCTGTCTAACGCGCCGTGAGCCACCGCATTAGACAACAAATTATCGAATATACGGCGCAACAGCTCAGCGTCTGCGGTGATCGTGCTGGCTTCAATATTCACCGCTAATTTATGGTTCTGCAAGGCCAATTGATAATCTTCGATACACTGACTAACCATTTGGTCCACATCCACGCGGGTAAAACTGGCCTGGGCTTGCTGCAACAGCAGATTGTAATCCAGCAATTTCTCAATCAACGTGTTTAACCGCGACGTACTGCTGGCCAGTAAACTCATTACCTCTTGCTGGGGTTCGGATAATGCCCCGACCGTGCCATCGGTAAGTAATGCGCACCCTTCCTTTATACTCGCTAACGGGGTTTTTAATTCGTGAGCGGCGTGTCTTAGCAGCGCAGTGCGAATATGCTCCAGCTGCGCCAGGCGCTCACCCAGCCAGTGAAGATCTTTCTCTACACCCACCAGTTCTTTTGGAGCCCTGGTCGACAGCGGGGGTAATCGGCCCTGTTGTCTGGCAAGCATGCGGATAATTAATTTTAACTTACGCACCGGGTTGATAACCAGCTGACTGCCTAACAAAATCAGCGCCAGCGATACCGACACTAACAATGCGCTCAGCCAGGACTGTTGTGCCTGCATGTCCGCCACGTCCTGACGTTGTAAAGTTAAGCGCGCCTCAATGGCATCATCAACACTTTCATGGACATCCACCAGCGCTGTGCGTAATCGCCCAAGCCCGGGCGTTAAATCGGCCTCGCTGGTAAATGCCGTAAAGGATTTAAGTTCTGCCAAAACGGTATTAACCGATTCACAGCCATCTACGCTCACTTCAGCATCACATAGTGCCGCATAGCGTTCATCAAAGCGCGTCAGGGCATTTTGTACCAACCGTTCCGCGACGTCGTTTTTAAGTACCTGGTACTGGCGCAGAGCACGCTCAAGCACCACACTGGCACTTTCGAGTTGTTGCACTTTAGAGACGATCCCCGCGATTTGCTGAGTTTCATCAATTGTCATCCGGCTGACTCTGGTTAAGTCAGTGTGACTTTGCCACAACAAGGCGGCCAATGGGATGAGGGCAACTAAAAAGCTGCCAATAATGAGCTGACGTAACGACCCTAAACGCAAGAGCGAACCACTATCAATTAAACGTGACGCAAGCATCGCATAGCGTTGAGAGTTCGACAACGTGTTAACGCCTATTTGGCAAATTCACCGGACTAAATGGCTGCAAAACGCGGATTCACACTGACAGCGACAGTACTTCACGACCATAATCTGAGCTAATTAATTCGGCTTCACTGATTTTGCCATCTTCGTTGATGTCAATGTCACCAAACTCGCGCAACAAATCGGTGTTTTTTACCGCTTCACGCAGGGTAATAAATCCATCGTCGTCTGAGTCCATTTTTTCCATGAATTCCTGACTGGTTGGAATCGCTGCTGCTGAAAAGGTGGTTACCGCTGCTAAGGCCAGAATAATAGTACGCATGGCTGTCTCCGCTTATTGTCTTTATTCGGTTATGTCATCTGACTAGAGCAGAACTCGTACCAAAACGTTATTTTTATTAATTTTCAATTACTTACCTCAACGCTGGCGACATTACAGCGCTCTGATAACACTTTTTTGTTGCCATTAAGCAACAGTATTTTGTAAGAAAAGCCCGCTCACTTTGCAGCGTTTTTGTAATGACGGTAAAGCCACTAAGCTTATTTCAAGGCTCGCAGCCATGCACATGCAGCAAATAAAGCCGCGTGTAAACTTGTGAAAACCCAAGGCTTGGATTACTTTTAATGCATTAGTATGTTTGGTAAATGATAATGTGGTTTAAAAAGCATTTATCTCCTGTTGTCTGCCTGCTTAGCACCCTTTTTATGGTCGTTCCCGCTGCAAGTCAGGCAGACGTGGAGCTCGCTTCCGGTTTTAAAGTGTCCGGCTTCGGCCGTGTTATTGGCGGTTATCTGGATACCGGTGATGCCGCTTATCTTGATTATACCGATGAGACTAAATTTGACAGTCAGTCACTGGCTGCGTTGCAGATTGACTGGCAGGCGACAGATAAACTCAGCGTTACCTCGCAATTACTGGCTCATAGTAACTCTGCCCTGGAGTCCGGTGTTGAGTGGTTATACCTGACCTACCAACTTAACGACAACTGGCAGATCCGTGCCGGAAAACAACGTACTCCTTTTTTTCACTATTCCGACGTGCGCAATGTGGGTTTTGCTTACCATTGGATAAACCCACCACAACAGCTCTATAACGGAGTACTGTTTCCTACCTATGAGGGGGTGAATGTTAATTACCGGTTTGGTAACGAAGACATTCAGGCATCCATTGAAGCGTACTGGGGCAGTTACAATGATGAATACGAAATTGCCGATGTAAAAGTTAAGCCTGACGTAACTAACCTGCATGGTATTATTGGGCGAATAAATCGTCAGAATCTCCAGTTTACGCTGGCTTTTCACCGTGGGGATATCGATGTCACTCTGCAAGAGCTTACCGACTTTATATCGATACTTCGTGCAGTCGGCTACAGCGTGTCAGCTGATTCACTATCGCCTGTAGGGAAGGTAGAAGTCTTAACCACCGGGCTGTCTTATCACAGTTTTGACTATTTTATGGAAGCAGAGGTGATGAAACTAGTGGGTGAACCATCAGCATTTCCGGACATGCTTAGCGCCTACCTGACAGCCGGCATTTACAGCCCCCCCATGACTTACCATTTAACTCTGGCGACATCGTCGGTTTCATATCCGGAGCCTACTAACGAGATCCCCCTGGGTCTCTCACCTGAGTTAGACGTATTATCGACAACATATGAATCGATATTTGACCAGTTTAATCGTGATTCCCTGAACAGTCTTGCCATTGGCATGCGCTACGACTTTAATGCCCACTTTGCCATCAAAGGCGACATTTCTTTCTTACGTGGACAAGGTCAGCAACGGGCCTTTTTTGAAGTTAAAAATGCCAACTTCGACAATTCTGCCACGCTTTACCAGGTGGCTTTGGAGTGGGTATTCTGATGAAGCGCTTACTCCTTATTACCTGTCTGTTAGTAAACAGTATTATGGCTCACGCTAATAGTAATGACCACGTGATGGTTGTTACTCATCGCGACTCATCCATTAATACTATCAGTAAGTCGCAATTGAGAAACCTGTTTATGGGCAACCTGGCTTTGCCAGACGTAACGCCCATAGCACTGTCGCCGGGCGAAATGGCCCGCTCTATTTTTAATATCAGGGTTATCGGACTCACCGAGTCACGGATCCAGGCATACTGGGCTCAAATGCGCTTCAGCGGTCGGCAACAACGGCCAGAAACCGCAGACAGCATCAATGAGCTGATTTTAATGATAGAGTCATCAACAAACACCATAGGGTATCTGCCGGAGGGCACGCCATTACCGGAAGATATAAAGGTGATTTATCGTAGCTCTGTGCAGTAGCTAACCAGCCTGACGCTGATAGTCCGGTTGGTTTTTAATGTCGGCCAGTGGCCGGGGTTTGCTGAACAGGTACCCTTGTACTGTGTCGCAGCCTAATGCCTTGAGATATTCCCACTGCGAAATGGTTTCCACACCTTCGGCGCAAATCTTCAGTGACAGTCGCCGCGCGAGATCGATAATCGAGATGGTCACCAACCGGCTGCGTTCAGAGGTATCCAGCTCCATCACAAACTGACGGTCAATTTTGAGGGTATCTATCGTAATCTGGGTCAGATAACTTAGCGACGAATAGCCGGTACCAAAGTCATCAAGCGCGATGGTACAACCAAGATTGTGTAAGCGCTTAAATAAGGATTCGCTGGTCTCAAAGTTATCCAGGTAGGCAGACTCAGTCACCTCAAACTCGACGTTCTCCGGGTTAACTGAATGAGCCTGAAAGGCATTATATATCCAGTCAAATAACTCGCTGTGGCGCAAATCGTGCACTGAAAGGTTTATTGCCAGACGAATTTTCGGTGAATAAATGCTCATCAGCTCGGCCAGCTCTTTACTGGCCTGATTAAGTACCCATTGGGTGATAGCGGTAATTTTACCCGCCTGTTCGGCAACCAGGATAAACTCAGAGGGCATAACCGGCCCCAGCTCAGGGTGGTGCCAGCGAATAAGCGCTTCAAGCGAATCTATCTCGCCATTGAGGTTAATTTTAGGCTGATAATATAAGCTGAACTGGTTTTCTTCTATCGCCGCCTCAATGCTGTTGGCAATCAGGATCTTCCGCTTATGAGACTCCGACATCTCAGGGCTGAATATTGTGTAAACACCCCGCCCCCGCGCTTTTGAGCGATACATCGCAAGATCGGCATTACTCACCAGTTGACTGAGGTCATAACCGGCTTCGCGGGCTTTTGCCACGCCAATGCTCACGCCAACTCTCAGCGACAGGCCTTTTAGTTTGAAAGGTTCTACAAATGCCGACAACACCCGCTCCGATACGGTGGCCATATTCAGCTCGGTAACATCGCGATCCGGGATGATTAAAAACTCGTCGCCCCCCAGCCGGGCGAGAATATCACCGTCACGAAGAATGGCTTTCACCCGTTCAGCTACTTCGATAAGGATCATATCGCCGGTTTCATGTCCTAAGGAGTCGTTGATACCCTTAAAGCCATCAAGGTCGAAAAACATCAGGATCAGGTCGCTGTCTGCTCGCTTCGCCCGGGACAGTTCAATCCGAATCGTGTCCATTACAAACTGCCGGTTTGGCAAACCGGTCAGGCTGTCAAAGTTGGCCAGCCGGGTCATGGTGACCTGCTGCTCCATCAGTGTTTGAGTTTGCTGTTGGTTTATTGATAATTCATCTTCTATGGTCGCCATCAGGCGGTTGATATGTTCACCAAGGCGTTTGATTTCAGAGGTACCCTGCACATCATGACGGGAGGTGTAATCCTTGGAATCGATAACCATCTGAGTAAACCGGGATAACAGCTCCAGCGGCTTAAATGAGCGCCGGAGCATGATCAAAGAAAGGAAGATGGTCGCAGTAAGAAGCAGTACCACCCAGGGTGTTGTTCTGAAAATTAACGAACGGCGGCTTTCTGACAGGCTGGTGTTCAGATCATTTACGATCAACAAATAACCAACCGGGAATGCCTGTTCACCAATCCGTTCAAGACTAATCAGCTTGCCCTGTTCAATGTTAATTCCCAGTTCATAAACAGACGGGTCAATCGGCGGGTCCTGTAACCCCTGCTCAGTACGACGTGCGCCACGCCCTACGTAATGTTCAACCTGGTTATACTCGTTGTCATAAATGGTGGCATTAATCACATTGTTGTAGGGCTCCAGCCTCAACAAGACGATACTCAGCGCAAAACTGTCCCGCTCTGTCTGCTCCATGTAGGGCACCAGATCGTTTGCCATATTACGGGTTAACGCGAACAGGTTGTTCTTCTGCGATTCGAGAAATAGCTCTTCATGTTCAGCAACAGCGAGCCAAAGCACCCATGTTGAAGATGACATCACAACGATGCTCAATATCACGGCCATCGCCGTTCGGATACTACTGAACATTATAAAGGTTATCTCATCATTATCTTATTTCGTAGATTGCGCTTCCAGCTTGGCCTTAATGAAACGGCTATGTGGAATATAAAGCAGGTCGGCAATCTTACGTATTATATGTTCTTCATCCGGGCTCAGCGTTGCATCTGCGTAAGCAATCTGCCATAACCCTCTCATCACCCGCTCCTTGTGCTCTGCACTCATTCCCTCATTTAATGCTTTGGTAAACTGTACTAAATCTACGGCCTCTTCAGAACGTTTTTCACCCACACTGACAATATTTGTTATCTCTTCTTCAGTCAGATCAAAGTTTTCGCGAATTAATTGCTTAAGTGTAGCCAATTCACGCTCATCCGACAGGCTATCTGCTCTGACCACCTCACTCAGTAATGCCGCTGTAGCTATCTCCACCTGATGGGGGCTCTGGCTGTCTTCTGGTGAATCTTTAAACAAATTCAGGATGGATTTCAACATGCTTTACTCCACTTTGCTATTGTCCATTAGTTCATTAATTTGACCGCGAACTGAGCCAGGAAATCTCTCGTTAATCCTGCGTTTTGTAGCACTTAACCTAACTGGGGATATCGGCATCATCAATAACGGGAGTGATGGGTAGTATCACTTTGATTTGCTTGCCAGAATTGGATATTTGTAAGGACTGACATAATTCTCTTATAAGGACGAAACCGCGACCAAAGGTTTCATCTTCGCAATTATTAAGCGATGCAGTGTCAAAACCAGGGCCACTATCCTGCATACTAATTTCCAACACGTTATCTGGCATCAGCCGCTGCGCTGTGATCCAGATATCGCCCTGCTCCAGCTGCTCAATCCTTTCCCTGCGCTGTTCATAATATTCAATGAACCCTTCCGGTTCGGCTTTCAGGTCTGATGATAAGCCCAGAATGCCATGTTCAATAGCATTATTGGTAAGCTCGGTGATAACGGTAAACAGCTCAGAACGTATCGCGGCCAGACCCGGGATACTGTTTACGATAGCAACGACCTGGTCGATCACCTGCGCGTCTTTAATGTGTTGCGCGGTTAAATGAAAAGACAGATTAAACGGGATCGGCTCAGCCAGCAGCTCAGGAAGTTTAAACTGGAATGGCCGGCTCTTGAACAAGACAATTGTAATATCATCTTCTGCCGCCGCACCGGCGCGATAGAGTTCTGCCTTATCGACCAATAACTGGGCATTTACCTGGCTGTTGCGGGTAAACCACTGTTCCACCCCTTCTTCACCAAGCATCCCTAACTCTTTATGATGACTCTCCATCAGGCCATCAGTGTAGAGCAATAATGTATCGCCCCACTCGGTTTCAAAATACTGTGTCTGGTTATCAAATTCGTGCTCTTCGAGAATACCCAGCGGCATATGCTGAGGCTCAATTAACAGCCGAATTTCCTGTTCAGGAGTTTTCACCGCCAGCCTGGGCAAGCCACCACTCCACAAGGTAAAGTTTTTGCCATTAGCATGAATCTCGAGGATGCTGGCTACGCAAAACATATCCGCGGGTAATAAGTTAATCAGCAAACGATTAAGCCTGGAGGCCATCTCGCCCACAGCCAGGCCTTTTAATGTCATGGCCGTAAACAGCTGGGCCACCGGTATAGCACCAATCGCCGACGCCAGACCATGGCCGGTAAAATCGCCGATAAACAAATAAACGCCGCCCGACGGGCTTTGCTCACACAAAAACAGGTCGCCGTTAAATTGCGCTTCGGGCTGAGTATAAAAATCGAAGTAATCCGTAGTTATCGCATCGCGACCAATGGCATTATCAAATATATGCTCAACAATATGGTGATTTCTTTCCACTTCCAGTTGGAAATAGGTGAGCGACTGGTTTTTATCCTGAATTTCCAGACTCAGCCGCCGGGTTCGCTCATGGGCTTTTACCTTGGCATGCAGGATGATTTTCTCAAAGGGTTTGGAAATAAAATCATCGCCGCCGCTTTCCAGGCATTTTACCAGGCTTTGTTCATCATCCAGACTGGTAATAAACAAGATAGGTAAATAACAATCCGGTGACGAAGCTTTGATTTGCGGGGCTGCTTCAATGCCCGACATCCCCGGCATGATAACATCGAGCAAAACAATATCCGGCCTATGCTGCCGGGCAACTTCAACTGCTTCGCGGCCATTGCCGGCTTCGATAAAATCACTGTAGCCTGCTTCACTGAGTATTTCCCGCAGCATAATGCGGTTGATCTCTTCATCATCAACTATCAGGATTTTTACCATGCAGAGGCCACTACTCGTTTTTACTGAATATCAAACTTTTTATTAAATCGCGAAATCTGCAGGATCCGCGCAATTTGCGGCCGGGTATTCAGGATTCGGTAGGTTAACTGGCGTTCTGCCAGCACTTTTTGCATATTCAGCAACATGCCCAGAGCCGAACTGTCCATATACTGCGTGGCCGATAAATCAATGTCGATTTGGTTTACCCGGGGGTCGAGATCCTCGTAAGTATTACGAAACTCGGTGACCAGCGAGAAGTCGAACCGCTCACCAATTTTAATGTTGAAGGTCGAATCATTGACAACTTCAGCTTTTATACTCATTTGTGCTCCCACTCACAACTGGCGTTTGCTACTATTAATACTAGCAACGCGTTAATTTATCCACTGCAGAATAAGTTGTTACAACCACTTCGGCTTATTTGATTGTAGTCCAGTTTTAAAGAGTTACAGCAAAGTATGCAAAATTCGAGACTCGTTTACAGCACTGATGGCGGTAAAGTCGATCAGTCCCGGCAAGCTGCGGATACCCGCTCGGTTAATAAAGATGGAATCGCCCGTATTCAGCGCGAGACCAAAGGTCGCAAAGGTAAAGGGGTATCTATTATTACCGGGCTCGACCAAAATGCTGATGAATTAAAAGCGCTATGTACTGTACTGAAGAAAAAATGTGGCTGTGGTGGCGCGGTTAAGGCCGGCACCATTGAGCTGCAAACTGACGCCCGGGATAAAATTCAGCAATTACTCGAACAGCAGGGTATCAAATCCAAAGTGGCAGGAGGCTAGTACAAGCCTCATAGCCCAACAGAATAACAACCAGAATAAACAATAAAGAGAATTTGAATGGAAAAGTTATCAATCTCAGACCTGAATATCGTGTTGGTAGAGCCTTCCGATACACAGCGCAAGATTATTTCCGGCATGCTCACCAAAGAAAACGTGAAGCAAATCGACACTGCAGCCAATATTGCTGAGGCCAGAAAACTGGTAGAGCTGCACGGTGCCGACCTGATTGTCAGCGCCATGTATTTTGAAGACGGCACGGCGCTGGATTTACTCAAATTTACCAAAGAACATGCTTCCTACAAGCACATTCCGTTTATGCTGGTATCCAGTGAGTCGCGCACCAGCAAGCTTGAAGAATTTAAGCAAGCCGGCGTAGCCGCTATCCTGCCGAAACCTTTTGAAACCATCCATTTGCACCGGGCACTGAATGCCAGCCTGGATTTGCTCAACACCGACGAACTCGAACTCGACCTGTTTGACATCCATGAAGTTCGCGTCCTGTTGGTAGATGACAGTAAGCTGGCCAGAAATCATATTCGCCGGGTACTGGAAGGCATGGGCCTGCAAAAAATTAAAGAGGCAGAAAATGGCGCCATGGCCCTTACGCTGATTAAAGATGAGCAATTTGATTTGGTGGTTACCGATTACAACATGCCAGAGATGGACGGCCGTGAATTATCGGAGTTTATTCGTTTTAATCCGGAAACATCCCATATCCCTATTATTATGGTGACTTCCGAAGCCGCTAACAGTGTTCATATGGCCAACATTCAGCAAACCGGCGTGAATGCTTTGTGTGACAAACCCTTTGAACCGGCGGAAGTGAGAACCATGTTGGCCGCTTTGTTAAGCGACTAACTCTGTCAAGAACTGCCCATGAATAATATTACCTCACGCGTAAAAATGGGTTGACAGTCAGCCAGTGGCGAAATAAAGTACCGGTATGAAATTATGTAATCCGAACATCATCGCTCGCTTCTTCGTGTTTATCACCTTCATCTGAGGGAGGATACGTAGCGCGTGCGAACAAACCTCCCCTACGGGAGGTTTTTTTTTGCCTGAAGTGTTAAGAGAGAAATTATGTCTGCCCCTGAATTAGATCAAATTAGAGAGCGCATCACTGCGCTGGATACCGAGCTACTCAGCTTGTTATCTGAACGTCGCGGCCTGACCAACCAGGTTGCTGAAACCAAAATTAAACACCATATTCCGGTGCGCGATCAGGCGCGGGAAGAGCAACTGCTCATTCGGCTGATTAAAGAAGGTCAGCAAAAAGGACTGGATGCCCACTACATCACGCAGATTTTTCATGTGATCATTGAAGACTCAGTACTCAACCAGCAGGCGATGCTGGCCGAACGGGCCAACCCGGGCAGCGCCCTGCCCCTTAACCGTGTAGCGTTTTTAGGTGATCGCGGCTCATACAGCTACCTGGCCACCCAGAAATACTTTTCCCGTCGCCCTGGCGACTTGTTAGAGCTGGGCTGCCAGAGCTTCCGCGAAGTAGTGGGTAAAGTAGAAAACAACGAAGCTGACTATGCAGTACTGCCGGTAGAAAACACCACCTCAGGCAGCATTAACGAGGTTTATGACCAACTGCAGAATACCGAATTAAGCATCATTGGCGAACTGACTCACGCTATCAAGCATTCCCTGCTGGTGGCAAAAGAAACCACGCTGGCCAACATCAAAACGCTCTATGCACACCCTCAGGTGTTCACTCAGTGCAGTCACTTCCTGGCCGAACTGGGCAATGTTGAAGTAAAAACCATGGATGCCACTTCTTCGGCCATGTTAAAGGTTAGTGAGCTGAATCGTGACGATGTGGCGGCTATCGGCAGTGAAGCTGGCGGTAATCTGTATGGCCTGTTTGCCATCAAGTCGAACCTGGCTAACCAGAAAGAAAACCACAGCCGTTTCATAGTGGTGGCCAAACAGCCGGTAGTAGTGCCTTTACAGGTACCGGCTAAAACCACTTTTGTTATGTCAACCGTGCAAAAGCCGGGGGCTCTGGTTGAGGCCTTGATGGTGCTCAAGGAAAACAACATCAACATGACCAAACTGGAATCCCGTCCGATCCCGGGTAACCCATGGGAAGAGTTATTTTATATTGACGTGGAAGGGAACACTCAGGATGGGCCGGTACAGAGCGCATTGATTGAGCTTAAGCGCATCACCCGTTACCTGAAGGTGCTGGGTTGCTACCCGAGTGAAGAAATTAATCCCACTAAGGTTGCGGCTTCAAAGGCGCTGACAGCGGGCTAATTAACTCAAACAACGGGGCGCTCTGCTGCAGCAGAACGCCCCGTTTTATTACTGCTTATACTTTAAAGCGAGACACCATGGTGCGGGTATGACTGGCAATACCGGCCAGCTCCAGTGACGCACTGCTGATTTGCGCTGCCCCTGAACGTACTTCCGTAGATAAAGCGTTCACTTTGCTGACACTGCCGAGCACCATACGCGAGGTTTCATCCTGTTCGTGCGTTGCCTGTGCCACCAAATCTGCCATTTCCTGCACCTGATCAATTGTTGCGCTTAACTCCTTCATGGCTTTAGTCACCAGCTCCACCAGATGGATCCCACCGCTGGCCGCCGCTTCGGCTTTTTCCATGGCCTGTACCGATTTTACCGATGAGAGATTCATTTTCTCCACCAGGCGACCAATTTCTAAGGTGCTTTCCTGCGAGCGGTTAGCTAACGCGCGAACTTCATCGGCTACTACCGAGAAGCCTCTGCCCGCTTCGCCAGCTCTGGCGGCCTCGATGGCAGCGTTAAGTGCCAGCAGGTTTGTCTGGTCGGCAATGCTGGTGATCACGTTTAGCAAGTCGGTGATCTGACCCACTTCATCTTTCAACGAGCTGATAACATGAGAAGAGTCTTTAATGAGCTTTACCAGCAGCTGGATATTATCGGCCACATAATCAGCACGTTCCTGGTTTTCCGACAAGCTGGAAGTGGCCTCGACACCGTGGTCCCGGCTCTTGGCTGTAGACTTTGCCACCTCAGCTACGGAGCTGGATAATTGTGCAATGGCTTCATCCACCAGTTCGGTTTGTTGTACCTGGTCTACCGCATTCTGCTCTGACTGCTGGGTAACGGCGCTTAACTCTTCAGCTGCTGAAGCCAGTGAATCCGCATCGTCTTTCACCTGAGCAATAATGGCGCGAATTTGACCGATAAAATGATTAAATGGCTCAATAATCCGGTTAATTTCGGGGATATTCGACTTTTCCAGCACTATGGTTAAATCTCCTTCGCCCGACGCTAATGCCTCACAAGCATCACCCACCTTATGGAGCGGTTTAACCAGACGCCCGGCCAGCCAGATAGCGAGGATTGCAGCCACGCCGGCAATCATTATCACCGCGAATACAGTACCGCTAATCAGTTTATTACGCAGCGACACGGCAGGTTCCAGCGCCTCTGCAACATCTATTTCGGCCAATAAGGCATAATTGTGTTCCCCTATGTTTATAGGCGAATAATAAGAGAAGACTTCCACACCACGATAATCGGTGATCTTGTCGAAGCCAGACTGCCCGGCCAATGCTTTACTTACCGCTGATGTGGTAACCGGTTGGATACCCACGGTGGTTTCGGATTGTTTTACCTGTTGTGCTACATTTGGCAGGCTGGTTTGCAATGCGGCAAAATAGCCCTCGGGGTCTTCCAGAAAGAAACGGCTCTCTGTAACCAGGGTATTTTGTCTCGCTACAATATAAGTTTCACCTGAAGCCCCGAGACCAGCACTCTGCCACTCCTCACCATGAGTCATAATGTGACTGATTACATCCAGCGGGATCTGATAAATCAGCACCGCTATAGTATTGCCTCCGGCATCCACAACTGGCGATGAAACAAAGCCTGCCATGGCATTGTAGGAAGGCAGATAACTATCGAGACTACTATGTTTTACACTGTCGGCAGTGCCTGCCTGCAATGCCTTGCGAAAGGCATCACCTATACCGGTATTGGCATAAGGGCCGGTTTTTACACTGGTCGCAAAGTCCAGCTCCTTATACACCGAATAAACAATATTGCCGGTCTGCGCATCAGCGATAAAAATATCGTAGTAACCAAATTCTTTTAAAAAGGTTCTGAAGTAGTCGTGATACTGTTCGTGCAGAACCGCATAGTCAGTGCCATTGGCCAGACTATATAAGCTGTCTTTCTCGCCAATAGGAAATGCTGAACCGGCAATAAAATCATACTGCAGCGCTCGGGTGTTGGCAGACAGTGGTTCAACTAAAGACAACGGCCGTGGCAGGCTCTGGTTATTACGCTGTTGGTAAAGACTGGCAAAATCTTCACTGTAGTAGGCATTCAGCGAGTTCTGTTGGCTGCTACTTAGCGGACTACGCTGCGAAGTATACTGATTGAAAGCGCTGATAAAAGCGCTGGCGGCTTGCTCCACCTGTGACTCAGACGACATAATGCGGATCTGGCTGTCGACGGTATTAATATATCGCCTTATGGCATCGCCGGTCTGGCGATTTTCAATGCTGAGCTTTTCCTCAGCGACCGTGGTAAGTGCCTCGCGGGACTCACTAACGCCTAATTGCAGCGCAACAACCGCCATAATCAGGATCCCAACGACTACCAAAGGAATGATAGTCAGCAATAAACGTAACTTTAAGGTCATGGCGAACACATCCACTCAAACCAAAACAATAATGCAGTGCTTTGTTATCTTTCGCCGGCCAGGATATTACGCTGTTTAGAATCAGGTTCTCAGCATTTGATCATCATCAGCTTTTAGCAAAAGGCGTTTACTATCTATCAGGCAAGTTTTTGCATAATCACCAAACCACTCACCAATTTCGTTGAACTGGCGGATAAATTCGGCTTTGTCTCCTTTGTCCAAAATGGACAATGCTTCGCCAAAACGTTGGTGGAAGCGTTTCAATAATAAAAAGTTTTCAGGATTATTAAAGATAATATCGGCATAAAGTTGCCCGGATTGAGCAAAAAGTCGTCCAACCATCGCCAGTTCCAGCCTGTAGATAGGTGAACTGAGCTGAGTAAGCAGATTAAGGTTGGGGTTTTCACCGGCCAAATGGGCACCGTAAACAAAGGTATTGAAGTGGCGCATAACCTGAATAAACGCCATGGCTTTGTCGTGTTCCTGCGCAGTGACCTCAAACAGCGTAGCACCCCAGGTTTGCATTTGCCCCAGTAGCCAGCTGTAATGCGACGCTCCGCGTCCGTGACATACCACCACAACCTGTTTAATCATACCCGGTGCATCCGGCCCGAACATTGGATGTAAGCCGACTACCGGTCCTTTATGAGCCTGCATCATGGCATCCAGCGGCTTATGCTTGATACTGGTGATGTCGGCCAGAATACAGTCTTCCGGCAGGCTATTGAGTTTAGCCACCACGTCGACTGTAAGGTTTATGGGTACCGACACTAGTACCAGACTGGCTTCAGCAAACAGGCTGTCTGCCCGGCTCCAGTCGTCTTTTTCAAGAATTTCTACATTGTAACCACTACGCTCGAACAGGCCGACAAACACCTTACCCAGTGCGCCCGCCCCGCCGATAACTACAACTCGCTTTATCCCCGGGTTAATGCACCGGTAGCGATTGTTCTGAGTATGGTAGGATTCGCGCATGATACGGCGCATGAGATCTTCGATTAACGACCCGGAAACACCGCGCTCTGCGGCCTGCTCCTGGCGTTTTTCAAGCATTTGCGCTTCCCGTTCCGGCACATAAATGGGCATGCCGGTTTTGGCTTTAACTTCACCCACTTTACTGGTGAGTTCGGCGCGTTTTGCAAGAATGTCGATGAGCTGGGTATCCAGCTCATCAATGCCATGACGTAATTCACTCAGCTGCTGAGCAAACTGTTCGTGGTCGTTCTGTGACATAGATTAGGCTAATTCCGTACGCTTGTTTTGACGCAATGGTAGCACAGTAATCAGTTTGTCACGCATTTGATCTAACAAGCTTTCAGTGGTTTCCCAGTCAATACATCCATCAGTAATCGACACACCATATTCGAGGTCTTGAAAATCGACCCCGTCAGACTTCTGGTTACCTTCTTTGAGGTGACTTTCCAGCATGATACCGATGATCGACTGGTTACCCTCAAGGATCTGATTGACCACATTCTTAGCCACCAGCGGTTGACGACGATAATCCTTGTTGGAGTTGGCGTGTGAACAATCCACTACCAGACCAGCAGTAAGGCCGGCTTTATCCATCCATTCTTCGCATTCAGAAACACAAACCGAATCATAGTTTGGTTGCTTACCACCTCGCAGAATAATATGGCCATCGGGATTACCGGCAGTTTCGATAATACTCACCTGCCCTTGTTTGTTGATCCCCATAAAGCGGTGTGAAGACGCTGCTGAGCGTAAAGCGTTAACCGCAATATCCAGGCTGCCATCAGTGCCGTTTTTAAAGCCTACCGGCATGGACAGGCCGCTGGCCATTTCGCGGTGAGTCTGTGACTCTGAGGTACGCGCACCGATAGCGCTCCAGCTGAACAGCTCTGCCAGATACTGTGGACTGATAGGATCCAGTGCCTCTGTTGCAACCGGCAGTTCAAGCTCGGCCAGCCAGATCAGTAATTCACGCGCTTTACGTAAACCGGTTTCAATATCAAAGGTATCGTTAATATGCGGATCGTTAATTAACCCTTTCCAGCCGGTGGTGGTTCTGGGCTTTTCAAAATACACCCGCATGACAATATACAGGGTGTCTTTATAGCATTCGTGAAGTTCTTTCAGGCGCAGTGCATAATCTTTGGCCGCTTCAATATCGTGAATGGAACAAGGTCCACACACTACCAGTAAACGGTGGTCACGACGGTGAATAATGTCAGAAATGATCTGACGGGATTGTCGGATAACCTCCAGACCTCTCTCTGAGGCCGGAAGTTCTGCCGCCAGCGCGTCTGGCGTTACCAGTACCTTTTCTGCGCTAACGTGAATATTGTTAATAGTGTCCTTAATCATAGGGTCGCTCTTATTTGGTGAAAAGTCATTTCAATGCCGCTTCGACAAGGCCTCAGCCTTGTTATTAATTAAAGCAGAGCCGGGCAAAAAATACAGATGTACACTTATATTTACAATGAAATATTACTACATTGTTTTCAGGCGTTGACTTTTTACCAAGATTCTATAAGCGAAGCAAGTGAAAGTTCCAAATTTATACTTATTTGTAACGAACTGTTACCAGAGCTCATGTGGCGTATTTATTGGGTTGTATGACAACGCAGACACCACTAAAGTAGCATTCCGATGTCTGAGAATCTTATCTACGACACAATAAAAATGAGCGAAGACAGATGATTACACTCAAGGATATTCGTAAGAGTTTTACCAATGGTGAAGAAACCATTGTAGCACTCAACGATGTTTCTTTCTCCATTCAGGAAAATGAATTTGTAGCCTTTATGGGCAGTTCAGGTTCCGGCAAGTCAACCATGATGAATATTCTTGGTTGCCTCGATACACCCGACAGCGGCGAGTATTTGTTAAACGGCAATGCCGTGAATCAGTTAACCGATGAAGCTTTGTCAAAAATTCGCAATGAGCATATCGGCTTTATCTTTCAGACTTTCCACCTGCTGCCCAAATTGGATGCTATTGGCAACGTCAAGCTCCCCCTGCGCTACAGCGACGTGTCGGAGGAAGAAGCGACCCAACGTGCCGAGGCGCTGCTGGAAAAAGTAGGCCTTGGTCACCGCATGCACCACCGCCCTTTTGAAATGTCGGGCGGACAACGCCAGCGGGTTGCCATTGCCCGGGCATTAATTAACCGTCCCACCATGATCCTGGCGGATGAGCCCACCGGTAACCTCGACAGTAAGACCTCCGACGATATCATGGCCTTGCTCACCGAACTGCACCAGCAAGGGCAAACCATCGTGATGGTAACCCATGAAGAAAACATTGCCGACTACGCACAAAAGGTCATCACCATGAAAGACGGCCAAATCATCAGCGAGAAAACCAACTCATGAGACAATCAATTGTTTACTTATTGATGTGTGGCCTCAGCATGTCGGTATTGAGTGCCAAAGCAGAGGATACTGCCAGTCAGTTGATCGTGACCGGCAAAGTCACCTCTTCCAATGTACAGGTTGTTTCGGCACCGCGCACCGACCGCTGGAATATTCAAATCCAGTGGATGGTTGATGAAGGCAGCATTGTTGAACCGGGCGATACCATTGCGCTATTCGACTCCGGCAGTGTGGATGCTCAGTTGGAACAAAATGAGGATTCACTGAATACCCAGACCCTGGAAATGGAAAGTAAGCGGGTTGAGCTGGCTCAGGCCGTAGCCGATGCGCGCAGTGCTTTAAAAATTACCGATCTGGAAGTCGAAAAAGCCCGCATTGAAGCCGAAATTGAGAGTACCGATGTAAGCGATTACGACAAGGGCCAGTACAAACTTGCTCTGGAGCGTGCACTTGTGGAGCAGTTCAAAGCCCAACAGGCACTGGAACAAAAGTTAATAGAGCAGGAAAACACGCTGCAAAAGCAACAAATTGAAATCACCAAGCTGGAAGAGAACATCAATTACCAGCGCTATCAGTTAACCCGGCTGAAAGTAGAGTCGACTATCACTGGCGTTGTCAGCCATATGTACCATCCCTGGACCAACGAGAAAATCACTGCCGGCACTACTTTACAGGCCGCTATGAAAGTAATGGAAGTACAGGATATCGATGGTTTTAAAGTGGATGCCTGGGTACACGAAATGGATGCCGACCGCGTGGATGTTGGCCAACAGGCGCTGGTCTCTCTCGATGCCTACCCTGGCGAGAGTTATGCCGCCACGGTGACAAGTGAGGTCTCTCAACCAGAAAAGAAAGCTGGCTGGGGCGACAGCGCTTACTACCAGATTGAGCTGTCATTTACCGATATGCCCGACAAAAAACTGCTGCCGGGAATGAGTGTTCGGGTAGTTATCCCTGCGGCACAGGAGTTAAGTCATGCACGTTAAGTTTTATGTATTGCTATGTGCCGCATTTATGCTCGGCGCATGCAGCAACGAACAGGCGGTTGATATAGCATCCGAAAAAACGCTGAGCGCACCGCTCACCGCCTCCGGTGAAATTGTGTCGCTGGACAGTGCCAGTGTATCGCCGCCTTCCATTCGTGGCATGTGGCAGATGAAAGTGCAGTTTCTGGTGCCGGAAAACACCAATGTTAATGAAGGTGATATGCTGCTCAAGTTTGATGGCCAGCAATTACAAACCAAGCTGATTGAGCAACAAAGTGAGCTGGATGCTGAGAAAAAGAACTTTGAGAAAGAGTTACTTGAAAACGAGGCCCGGGCCGAGGAGTTAAAGCTGGCCCTGGCCGAAGCGCAGATGAATTACGAAAAAGAAAAGCGCCTCGCAGAAATTGTTGATATTTCCACCAAGCGGGTCGAAAAAGAAAAGCAACAAAAAGAGTTTGAAATAGCCAAAGCTAAACTCAACCAGGCTACGCAACAGGCCAAACAGTTTGCCGAAACCCGAGAGCTCAATGAGCAACTGGCACAAAGCAAAATTAACCGCTTGCAATCCAAGCTGGGGCAAACTCAGCGCGACATTGCCAAGCTCACGGTTAAGTCACCCAAGCCGGGCCTGATAATGTACAAAGCCGCGCCGGATGGCGAAAAGGTCGCGGTGGGCGATTCCGTATTTATGGGCCGAACCATTCTGACCATTCCGTCACTGGATAAGCTGGCGGTTAAAGCCCAGTTTGATGAGGCAGACACAGCTAAGCTAAGCATCGGTTCAAAAGTCAAAGTGACGCTGGACGCCTACCCGGAAGTCCCTTACGCCGGCAAGATAATCTCCCTTGGTGAAGCCTATAAAGAAAAGTCCTCCACCAACCTGAGTATTGTATTTGATGTGCAAATTGAACTGGAAAAAATCGACCCGACACGGATGCGCCCGGGCATGAAAGCAAATATTGAAGTTCAGGAGGATAACTTATCATGACTCCTAAATGGTTTACCTGCCTTACGGCAGTCATACTGTTGAGCGGTTGCGGCGAAACAGAACAAACAACCCCCACCTACCAGGTTGAACGCCAGCCCTTCGAACTGATGGTGCCGGTAAAGGGTGAGCTTGAAGCCGCCAGCGCAACGGCCATTGGCGCATCGAGCCGCCGCCCGATGACCATAGCGTGGCTGGAAAAAGAGTATACCAACGTTAAAAAAGGCCAGTTAATTGCCCGCTTTGATGCTGAACAGCTCAACCTCGATATGCGCAAAGAAATGCTCGCTATGATGCTCCTTGAGGAAGACATGAAACTGAACCGCTCTACCCTGACACAGGAAGAGCTCGACGTGGAAATGGACAAGGCGCTGGTAGTTAAGGAATTTGCTTTTGCAGACGAATTTACCATCGATGATTTGCGGGTCTATTCGCGCATCGAAATTATCGAAAACATGCAGAACAAAGAATACCTCGGTGCTAAAGACAACTACCTGGACTGGAAAAAAGAAAGCGTGGTTGAGCAAAACTCCAGCGCCATAGACGTATTAAGTATTCGCAAAAAAGGCAGTGAGCAGAAGTACAACCAGATTAAGTCGGCCATTGAAACGCTTGAGATTCATGCGCCATACGACGGCCTGCTGGTTTACGAATCTAACTGGCGTGGCGAGAAACCATCGGTGGGCGAAACCGTGTTTCCGGGGCGGCCTATCGCTAAACTCCCGGACCTGTCGAAAATGCAGGCCAAAGGCTATGTGCTGGATAAACAGGCCATCGGTCTGGCTCCCGGCCAGCCGGTTACCATATCCCTGGAAGCTTACCCTAACAAGGTATTCACCGGCACCTTAAAACAGGTGTCCGGCTTCTCCAGAACCATCGCCCGAAACGATCCCACCAAGTACTTTGAGGTGACGATAGACATTGACGATCAGGACTCGCCTATTCTCTCTCCGGGGCGCAAATTAAATGCCCGGATTGAAGTATCCAAAGGCGAAAGCAAGCTGATGGTGCCAATTCAGGCCATCTACAACGAACAGGGAGTCAACTACGTGTTTCGTAAAGATGGTACCGGCTTCAGCCGCCAGCAAATTGAAATTGGCCAGAAAAACCTCCACTTTGTGGAAGTCACCAACGGCCTCAGTGAAGGCGATAGTATTGCCCTGTCGTACCGGGAGCTTATTTAATGTTAAACCAACTTACGATAACCAAAACCCGGTTGCTGGTGAGCGACGCCTTACATGAACTGCTGGCACAAAAACTACGCACCTTCTTAACCCTGCTGGGCATGATTTTTGGTGTTGGCGCAGTAATCGCTATGCTCAACATTGGTAAAGGTGCCGAGCAGGAAGCGCTGAAAATGATTGGATCAATGGGGTTACAAAACCTGATTGTAGAATCCAAAAGCTACACCGCCGAAGAGCTCAAAGATATCAGGGAAGAGTCGCTCGGCCTCAATCTGGCCGATGTGGAAGCCGCCATGGCGACCCTGCCGTTCATTACTCACTACAGTGGTGAAAAACAGATTAAGCTATTTGCCCTCTACAGCGATTTTGCCAAAGCTGATGCATCTGCCGTAGGCGTTACCAGCAGCTACTTTGACCTTGCCAGTATGAGCGCTGCCCAGGGCCGATTACTCAACGATGATGATGAGTTACACGTATCACAGGTTGCAGTGCTCGGCGCCGATGTCGCCAACACACTATTCCCTGATAAAGACCCGCTGGGCCAGTTTCTTAAAATCAACCATGTGTGGTTTGAAGTCGTTGGCGTAATTGCGGCACCGGAATTTAATAAGGAAGCTTTTCAGGGCGTAAAAATTAACGGCGACAGAAACCGCGTGTTTATCCCGTTATCCACCAGCCAGAAAAAGCTCAACATGGAACCCCTCGCCAGCGAGCTGGATGTGGTGAAGTTTGAAGTCGAAGAGGATTACTCTACCGTACTGGCGGCGAAAGCCGTTACCCAGTTGCTTGCTCAACGCCATGGCGGCATTGACGACTATAGCCTGATCATTCCGGTGGAACTGCTGGCACAACAGGAAAATACCCAGCGCATCTTCAACATCGTAATGGCGTGTGTGGCCGGTATTTCATTACTGGTTGGTGGCATCGGCATTATGAACATTATGCTGGCAAACGTGCTGGAGCGTACCAAAGAAATTGGTTTACTGCGCGCAGTAGGTGCCACGCAGCAGGATATTAAATTGCAGTTTATCGCTGAGAGTTTTGTTATTTCAGTGATAGGCGGCCTGCTGGGCATTTTCTTTGGCCTGGTATTATCCGAGATTATCGGTTTCTACTCAGACTGGGCGGTAAGCTGGTCGCTGACAGCGATTGTGCTATCGGTATCGATTTGCCTGTTGGTAGGTGTTGGCTTTGGCGTATTTCCGGCCATAAAAGCCTCAAAACTAAACCCAATAGACGCCCTCCATTCAGATTAAAACCGGACATAGTCCGGTTTTATCCCGGAAACTCCGTAAGGGGTTATCCGGGATCTCCTCTATTACACAGTCCGGTTTTATCCCGGAAACACCGTAAGGGGTTCTCCGGGATCTCCCCTATTACATAGTCCGGTTTTATCCCAGAAACTCCGTAAGGGGTTCTCCGGGATCTCCGCTATTACATAGTCCGGTTTTATCCCGGAATCACCGTCATCCCGGCCTTCGAGCCGGGATCTCCTTATAAGGCTTACTAACCGAAGCTGACTTATTGAGTGAGCAAAACTTTTCAGGAGATACCGGATAGCAGCTAAAGCTGCTTCCGGAATGACGGTGTTGTTTAAAGGCTACAATGCAATGTTAAAACATCTGCTCTCTACCCGTTCGGTTATTGCGAACTATTGGCCAACAAAAAGTTCCAGGTAATCCGTAGGCTCGTCACGGACGACGAGCCAGGGCTGCGCGGGCAGGACGCCCGCTCAGCGCGTTAGGGTTGCCCTTTTTGTTGGCCAATAGGCTTTTCGCAATTTAGAACTGCGGGGGTCAAGGGGCGTCGCACTGCGCCCCTTGTTGCTGTCGGCAACCCGACAAAAAGTGGATACGACCTGGGGGTTTCAAAAGAAAATTTTAACCGAGTCAACCTTTTAAGAAGATCCCGGCTCGGCGGCCGGGATGACTGTATAATTCAGGCTGCATGACAATGTTGTTTGAAGACTACAATGCAATGTTAAAACATCTGATCTCTACCCGTTCGGTTATTGCGAACTATTGGCCAACAAAAAGTTTCAGGTAATCCGTAGGCTCGTCACGGACGACGAGCCAGGGCTGCGCGGGCAGGACGCCCGCTCAGCGCGTTAGGGTTGCCCTTTTTGTTGGCCAATAGGCTTTTCGCAATTTAGAACTGCGGGGGTTCAAGGGGCTCACCCGCTCAGCGGACGCACTTCGCCCCTTGTTGCTGTCGGCAACCCGACAAAAAGTAGAGATTACCTCAGGGTTTCAAAAGAAAGTTTAACCGCGTCAGCCTGTTAAAAAGATCCCGGCTCGAAGGCCGGGATGACTGTATAATTCAGGCGGGATGACGTGATGGGGCAATTCCTTAGGGCTCCCCCTGAGGGCAATCCAGGCTTACAAACCGGACGGATTAAACTCATAACTACCTACATCCCAGCTCGACCAGATACCAATGTCGTAGCCGTAATAGAGGTCGACAGAGATAACATCTTTGTCCATGGCATCGGGATAATGCACTAACACTTTTTCAGCTAACTCCCTGGCATATTCCATATCATCCACACGATTGGAATCGATATATACCGCCAGATCCACGCTGTTCTGCAAAGTATTTCCCTGGCCCGTGGGTTCGCCGTAATAGCTGGTTGAGCTGTCCATTATCCCTACTGTATTAACACCTGGCTCCTGCATTAATGCGGCCCGCGTTGCGAGCATCTGTTCAAATTCACTGTAGGAGAAAACTATGAAGATAAATCTAGGGCTGATAAAACCAACTATGAACAACAGTGCAACGATTACCAGGTGTGGCTTCCACACCTCTCTGACTTCCTCCTGTTGTGCACCTGCATAAACCACATAAGTACCAACAACCAGGTCGTGCAGGGATTGCCGTGTTCGCCGGTTAAACACGTACAAATACAGTATTGAGAAGGAACCGCCTATAATTAGTGCCCCTATGGGATACAGGACCCAGAAGTAGGAACCGTCTGCCGGCAGAAAATCAATCTGTAAAGCAACAGGGATACCGTAAACACAATATCTCAGCAGTGAACGCCCAAGCGAGATGGTCTGGTTATTACCGTCGACAACCCGAATACCCAGAAGCTTTTTACCCAACGTCTGGCCATCAGCGTAGCGACTGTTCATCACGCCAAAATAACCAAGTGAGATAAAGAAGCCTGTGTATACCGACCAGCTCCCCATTTGGATAAACACCGATTCGAGCACCACCCCAAGCGCAAATCCCCCCAGCGCCAGTAATATTGAGTCGACAATCAGTGCGACAATTCGCCGCCAGAATCCGGATATCCAGGGTAAATCAGGTTGCTGCGTCATTTTCCATTCCTTATGTGCTTTGACTGACTGGTTGGGCGCATTAAATGCCTGAGAAGCCGCTGCCCGGTAATATTGCTATTCGCTTTGCTAATCCAATATAGCAAGCATAATCAGAATGTTAAGCAAAAAACCGCCAATAAAACACCTTGTTACAAAGGCCGCTGGTAATCCGCCACAACTAGCCTTAGGCTATTCTTACTTAACTCATTACAAAGACATACGGCAATGCAACGTAAAACCGTTAATGCCTTACGGTTACTGGCACTGGTTGTTGTGATATCCAGCATAGCCTTGTTCGCGCCTGTTAAAGCGCTTTTCATTTATCTGGCGCCACAGTCCGAAGATATTCAGACCGAGCTCGATCGTGCCATCGATAGTGGCATTGCGGGTATGATCGTTCATGTAAACGCTGGCAGAGGTACGTTACCGCAAAGCTATGCAGCGGGCGTGCATAACAGGCAAACCCAACAACCAGCAAAGGCCGACGCACTGTTTAAAATAGCCAGTGTGAGTAAACTTTATGTCGCGGCGGCTGTGACCCGCCTTGCGGCAAACGGTCAGCTGGATCCCGACGCTTCGTTGCTCGAATATCTACCACAACAAGCCGCCCGGATAACCAATGCCGGTGATATTACCCTGCGTATGCTGGTGCAGCATCGAAGTGGCATTGCCAATTACACTGACGCCCCGGCATTTAACTGGTTTGAACCGTTTGATGAGGCCAGCGTTTACGAACAGAGCCTTACTTTGATTAATGATAAGCCAGCCTTATTTGAGCCGGGAACAGACTACGCCTACTCCAACACTAACTATCTGTTACTTGGCCGGATTATGGATAAAACGCTGGGTTACAGTTACCGTGACTATATCCAGCAAGAATTTCTCCACCCGCTGGGGTTACATCATACCTTTGGCGTTTTAAGTGCACCGTTACTCCCTTCATTAATGAGTGGCTATGTGCAAGGTTACGACGATGACCTCAAACACCTCGCCTTTATGAGCCCTGCTGGCGCAATGGTTGCCACCGCAGAAGACGTTGCGGTTTTTCTCAGAGCACTTAATGATGGCTCATTACTTACCCAGGAAGAACAAGCGCTCTATAACAGCCTCTACGTGAATAGTCATGATGGCTGGTTACCAGGCTATTTAAGTTTTGCGCGGTATGATGAACCAAGCGATACTGTGGTGGTGATGTTTGCCAGTACCAGCGGCGATGACCCCTGGCTGATTTGTGACATAATTTACCGGCGCATTCTGAAAATAGTCGACCAACGCAGACAAACCGCCAGCACAGGCCAAGAATGATCTGTTTTAGCCTCTGACTGCTATCAATGACTGGCGATATACATTTTCGCGCCTGATAAAAGCTATACGGGGAAAATATGATAAATCTTAAAAATAACAAAGTATTGCTGACTCTGGTTGCCATCCTGGTGGCTATTGCATTGTGGTTTGCCTTCTTTAGCCGGGTAACGCCCCCGGATTTTTCTCAGTACCAGGCTGGCCCTGAGCGTAAAACGGCATTTTTTGGCTACTTTGAGCCCCTGGTGGCCGATGTGAACAAAGAAATACTGGCCGACCGAGCCCAAGTGAAAGAAGTCTGTACAGCGGATGCCGAAAATAACGCTGCCCTTTCTGATCTGGCAGTGAAATACCGGGTGGATAAAACAGATGTTGAGGCTGAGTCACTGTGCACAGTATTACTGCGCAGAGTAGATATCGTGCCGGCTTCGCTGGCGCTGGCTCAGGCTGCCAATGAAAGCGCCTGGGGCACCTCACGGTTTGCCCAGCTAGGGAATAACTTTTTTGGCCAGTGGTGTTTTGTGAAAGGCTGCGGCATCGTGCCTAACGATCGCGGTCAGGACCAGGTGCATGAAGTGGCGGATTTTCGCTCACCCCGTGACTCCGTGGCCAGCTATATGATGAACCTGAATAGTCACGATGCCTACCGTTCGCTAAGAAACATCCGTCAGTCATTACGTAAACAGGATGCTGATATCACCGGCATTGAACTTAGTCACGGCTTAAACAGTTATTCAGAGCGCGGCGAGGAGTACGGCAAAGAGCTCAGAGCCATGATTAACTTTAATAAACTCACGCAGTACGACTAACACCTCAAACAGCTTAAGCAGCTAGCTACCGGGTAACCACTTTACCCGGTTCGATAACCGAACCTGCCGGGATAACAGCCCCCGGTAGAACCGTGCAACCTTCACACAGTACCACGTTATCGCCGATTTTAACGGGGCTGGCCTGTTGCCACCCTGCTTTACGTTTTGCCGCTTCCAGCGGGTGCCTGAGCGACGCAATCACAACGCTATTCTCAACTCTAACGTTTGCGCCAAAAGACACGGGCGCGGCATCCAGGATCACTACCCTGTCGCCCATAATGACCGGTGTTTCAGCATAAATATTAATCCCGTAGTCACAGGCAAAGTCACTGCCGGTAGCGGCACTATTGGCGTTAGGTAAAAGCTGGCTGATAAGCGCCTGGCGCTTGGCCTCATCGCTCACCGGTAGCTGATTAAGCTCTCTGCATAGCCTCTTGGCTTGCTCGCGCGCCTGGACTAATTGTGGATGGTGGGTCTGATACCACTGGCCGCTGTATACCTGCTGCCAGATTACACCCTGAGGATCTGTCATAGTAAGATCGGTTAAATGAATATTGCCCGATGGTAAGCCACAAAAAAGCCCGCAACAAGTGCGGGCTTTTCGAAGTTAACAGTAACGCAAGGATTAGTAATCTTAGTTAAGCTTCTCTTTGATACGTGCAGATTTACCTGAACGCTCACGCAGATAGTAAAGCTTGGCGCGACGAACTGCACCGCGACGTTTCACTTCAATAGAAGATACCGCCGGGCTGTGTGTTTGGAACACACGCTCTACGCCTTCGCCACTTGAAATTTTACGTACTGTAAAAGACGAGTGAAGACCACGGTTACGCTTAGCGATAACAACACCTTCGTATGCCTGAAGACGCTCTTTGTCACCTTCAGTTACACGAACTTTAACAATCACTGTGTCACCTGGGCCGAACGCAGGAACATCAGCTTTAAGCTGTGCTTGTTCAATTTTTTTGATGATATCTTGACTGACTTTGCTCATCATATCCTCTCATCCTAGTTAACTGTCATCTTGCTGCAACGACGCCTGAAATGCTTCCAGTAACCGTTGTTGCTCCTCAGTCAGAGCTAGGTCGTTTAATAACTCAGGGCGACGCAACCAGGTTCTACCTAAAGATTGTTGCAGACGCCACTGTCTGATTTTTTCGTGATCACCGCTTCTTAATACACCTGGTACCGCTTTACCGTCGAGTATTTCCGGGCGGGTATAGTGTGGGCAATCCAGCAAACCATGGGTAAATGAGTCTTCAACTGCAGAATCGCTGTGACCGAGTACTCCCGGCACTAACCGTGCAATTGCGTCCATCATCACCATGGCTGGCAGTTCGCCGCCACTTAACACGTAATCACCAATTGACCATTCTTCGTCAACATGGCTTTCAATTACGCGCTCATCCACCCCTTCGTACCGGCCACATAACAAGATTAACTTGTCGTTGGCTGCCAGCGACTTAACGCCAGCCTGGGTTAGCGGTTTACCCTGTGGAGAAAGGTAAATCACTTTACTGTTTTCACCGCCCGCCTGTTTGGCTGCGGTAATTGCGTCAGTTAGCGGTTTAACCATCATCAGCATGCCAGGACCACCACCATAAGGGCGATCATCGACAGTGCGATGACGATCGTGTGTAAAGTCTCGTGGGTTAAAGTGTTCAACTGCCAGTGTGCCGTTCTTCACTGCCCGCCCTATTACTCCTTGTTGAGTAAAAGGTGCAAACATTTCAGGAAACAAACTGATAATGCCGAACCATTTTTCCGCGGTCACTTAAAACCCCGGATCCCATTCAACCGTAATCACCCGCTCGGTTTTATCTACCGTTTGTACAACAGAGTCGAATACAAACGGTATAAGTCTTTCTTTCTGACCAAAAGCGTCATTTGCCTTTGCCTTAACGCGAATCACGTCGTTGGCGCCGGTATTAAACACTTCTTTAACCACACCCAGCTGATAACCTTGCGTAGTTACCACCTGCATGCCGTTAAGCTCACGCCAGTAAACCTCATCGTCACCCAGTTCAGGGAGTTGCTCAGCGTCGATACTGATATCCAGGTTTTTAATGCGCTCGGCATCATCCCGGCTATCGATATCAATCAGCTTTGCTACGATGGCTTTGCCATGCGGTCGCCATTGATCAATCTGATATTCTTTTCCATCAGCCAGTAACCACGGGCTGTAGTCGAAAATACCCTCTGGTACCTCGGTATAGCTGTTGATTTTGACCCAACCTTTAACACCGTATGGTGCACCGATTTTGCCAATAACCACTTTGTCAGACGCTTGACTCATCTAAACCTACCAGAATTAAGGACAGCTTATGCTGCCGCTTTTTTAGCTTCTTTTACCAAGCTGTTAACGCGCTCAGATAAGCTTGCGCCAACACCAACCCAGTACTCTACACGCTCAAGATCTAAACGCAGACGTTCAGCCTGACCTTGTGCAGTTGGGTTAAAGAAACCGATGTTTTCGATGAAACGACCGTTTCTTGCACGGCTGCTTTCTGCAACCACTACTTGATAAAATGGACGCTTTTTGGCGCCACCACGCTGTAAACGAATAGTAACCATAAATGCCTCAAACTCGTTGTAGCGTTACCGTTAACTTACCTTTTCAAACCCTGAATGAAATACATACAAGGCGAAAGGCCGCGGAATTATACGTATACGCAATGAAATTGCAAGGCTTATCAGCGATTAATTGCCCTGAACAGGCGGAATAAAACGAGCCCGAAAGTAACCTGGCTGGTCCTTTACACTTCTTAACTCATCTTAACTGGGCATTCGCCGGTCTCTCACCCATAATGCCATCCACTGAACAATCACTTCTGTGGCATTTTCATTGATATTAACCAAAGACGTACTGATATGGCTGGCTCAGTTGCTAAAGCCTTATAAGCTTAAAGTAGTTTGTGCGGTTATCGCACTTACTGTTGCGGCTGCCGCCTGGCTGCTGCTCGGCCAGGGCATTAAGCTGACTGTTGATGAAGGGCTCAGCGCCGGCAACATCAACCGGCTGGATGCAGCCATTGGCTGGGTTATCCTGTTTGCCGTAGTTGGTTGCCTGGCAACGTACTTTCGCTTTTATCTGATGACCTGGCTTGGCGAACGTATCAGCGCCGATATTCGTATTCAGGTTTACCATCACCTGCTCACGCTAACACCGGGCTTTTTTGCCGAAACCCGCACCGGCGAAGTGATCTCGCGCTTTACCAACGATACCAGTGTGATTCAAACCGTTGTGGGCATGAGCTTATCCATGGCCCTGCGTTCGTTAGTGGGATTTGTGGGCGCACTTATACTAATGACCTTTACCAGCCCTATGCTGACATTGTGTGTACTGGTGGCCGTGCCCTTTATTCTGGTCCCCCTCAAACTCATTGCGCCTAAAGTGCGTCATTATTCACGCCTTAGTCAGGACCGAATTGCCGATATGGGCTCTCAAATAGATGAAACCCTGCACGAAATCATGGTGGTGCAGGCATTTAATGCAGTATCCGGCGAACAACAAAAATTCACCCAGAAAGTTAGCTCTGCCCTGCAGGCCGCTGCCACGCGCATCCATTACCGCTCGATGTTAATCGGCGTTATTATGCTGGTGAGCATGTTATCGGTTATTGGCATTGGCTGGCTGGGGATCCGGCAGGTCATGAGCGGCGAAATCAGCGCGGGCCAACTCTCTGCTTTCTTATTTTATGCGGTGCTGGCCGGCAGCAGTATTGCCACCATCAGCGAAGTCCTCGGTGATATTCAGCGTGGTGTGGGAGCCAGTGAACGGCTGCTGGAACTGTTAGCCACAAAAGCTAATAACAATTCTGGCCAGGTGGTGCTGCCAACACTCGATTCGCCGCCGCAAATCAGTTTTGAGCAGGTAAACTTTGGGTATACCGAACATGCCACCTTATTCAAAGACTTCTCTTTGAAGGTGCAGCCGGGCGAGTGCGTGGCGCTGGTAGGCCCAAGCGGCGCGGGTAAATCATCTTTATTTCAATTGCTCCAGCACTTCTACCCTATTCAGGGCGGCGCCATCAAACTCAATGACAGCCCGGTCACCGAGCTCACCCTCGACAGCCTGCGTCAACAAATTGCTCTGGTACCTCAGGAACCGGTGATCTTTGCCAGTACCGTGATTGAAAACATTCGCTATGGCCGGCCCAGCGCCAGCGAAGCCGAAGTGATTGAAGCGGCAAAACAGGCGTTTGCCGATGACTTTATTAATGAGCTGAGTGACGGTTACCACACTCAACTGGGTGAACGCGGCGTAAAACTCTCCGGTGGTCAGCGTCAGCGTATCGCGATTGCCCGGGCGTTTCTGGCTGACCGTCCGGTGCTGCTGCTTGATGAAGCCACCAGCGCGCTCGACGCGGTGAGTGAACATAAAGTCCAACAGGCACTTAAGTACCTGATAAAAGGACGCACCACACTGGTGATTGCTCACCGTCTGGCCACGGTACAAATGTGCGATCGCATTGTTGTAATGGATAACGGTACGGTCAGGGGCTCGGGAAAACACGAGGAATTGATGAAAAGCGACACCCTGTATAAGGAGTACGCCGAGTTGCAACTCATTCCCTAGCCCGCCATCACACCTTTAGCGATAATACGAATTATTAACAATAAAATAATAATGCTCCCTCTTTGTGTTAACTACGTAGCAGTTGATGATGGAGGTATTCAGGAAGCGACATGATAAAAAATTTGAAAAGAATGCTTTGTATAGGTGCCCTGGCACACCTGGTGTTAATCACAGCGCCAGCCTCAGCACAGAGCTGGGGTGGCAGGGGTAACAGTGCCAAGCTGGTAGTCCTCAATAAAATTGAATTTATGCACGAACAGAAAAACGTTGAGGCTGTGGGTACCGCCGAAGCGGTTAAGTCTGTCACCCTCTACCCCGCGGTGGCTGATGAGGTGACCGCGGTAAATTTTGTGCCGGGACAAAAAGTCAATAAAGGCGATATTTTGCTAACCCTGGACGATCGCCGTCAGGTAGTTGCGGTGCGCCGCGCTGAATTGCAGCTTGAGGATACTGAGCGGGCGCTCAAGCGCCTGGTCGATAGCCGCGACCGCGGCGCAGTGGCAGAAAGTGAAATCGATATCGCCCGCACCGCCCGCGATCTGGCAAAGGTGACCCTTGATGAAGCCAAAGCCGATCTAGAAGACCGCCACATTGCCGCGCCTTTTTCTGGCTATGTGGGCTTAACCGACGTGGAAGTTGGCGACCGGGTAACCACTACAACGGTAATTACTACCCTCGATGACCGTACCAGTTTATATGTGAATTTCCGTGCGCCGGAGTCTGCCGTGTCTCTGCTAATGTCAGAGACCTCGGTAACATTACAACCCTGGGCTTCACGGGATGTCTCGCTAACCGCAGATATTGCCCAGTTAGACTCGCGTATAAATAATACCGATCGCACCATGGCGGCCCGAGCTTTACTGCCCAATGAGCGTGATCTTTACCGCCCGGGCATGAGCTTTCGGGTTAAACTCAATCTGCAGGGTGAGCGTTACGCGGCAATCCCTGAAGCCGCCTTATTGTGGGGTGCTACCGGCGCATATATTTACACCGCGGTGGATAACAAAGCCAAACGTGTGGATGTGAGTGTGCATCAGCGTCTGCGCGGAACCATTCTGGTAAGTGGCGATTTAACTGACGGCGATCTGCTGGTTGCAGAAGGTATTCAGTCGCTGCGTGAAGGCCAGTCTATTACTACCTCATTGGCGCGGAGAGACAGCAATGAGTAACCTTGCTGACAATCATAACGACCTGCCGTCGTTATCGATTCGCCGTCCGGTACTTATCATTGTTTTAAACCTGCTGATTGCCATTGCCGGCTATGCCGCCCTAAACGGACTCGAAGTACGTGAACTGCCCGATGTGGATACGCCAACCATTACGGTCAGTGCACAGTATCCCAATGCGTCACCAGAAACCGTGGATGCTGAGGTTACCGCCCACCTTGAAGGTGCGGTAGCCCGGGTTAGCGGTGTGAAAAATATCTACGCGCAAAGTGAAGAGAACTCAGCCCGCGTTCGGGTGGAATTTCGCCCCGGCATCAACCTTGACGATGCCGCCAACGAAACCCGTGAATCGGTCAGCCGCGTACAACGGCAATTACCCGATGAAGTGGAGCAAGTCTCTATTATTAAGGCAGACAACGATGCTCAGGCCGTTGTCAGCCTGGCGATTTCCAGTGAAACCCTCGATGCCGAAACCCTTACCGAACGGGTAGATACCGATTTAGCGCCGCTATTTTTAAGTATTCCCGGTGTAGCCGACGTCACCCTGAACGGCGACCGCGAACGAGTGCTGCGGGTATCTGTGGATCCCTTGAGACTTACCAGTTTTGGGTTGTCGATGACAGACGTAGCCAATGTGCTGCGCACTGCCCCGTTTGACGTACCGGCTGGCAGTATCCAGTCAAGCGATCAGATGCTCATTGTACGGGCCGATGCTACCTCGCTTACCGCTGAAGATATCAAAGATATTGTGATCACCGGCGATACCCGCATTGGTGATGTTGCCAGTGTATATTTCGGCCCGGCCGACTCTACAAGCGCGGTGCGCCTCGACGGCAAACCGGTTATTGGCATTGGCGTTATCCGTCAGGCCAGCTCAAACACCATTGAGATTTCTGATGAAATTCTGGCCATGGTCGACACCTTCGATGAGCGCTTTCCTGAAATGCAAATTCAGGTTACCTCCGACGACGCCGAATTTATTCGCGACTCTGTTGAAGAAGTCGCCTTTTCCCTGGGTTTAACCATTATTCTGGTGGTCTTCACCCTGTTGTTTTTCATCGGTTCATGGCGAGCAACCATTGTACCAGCGTTATCCATTCCGGTATCCCTGACCGGTGCCCTGGCAATCATCTGGCTGCTCGGTTTCTCGGTAAATATTCTTACCCTGCTGGCACTGGTACTGGCCACCGGTATGATTGTAGATGATGCCATCGTGGTATCAGAAAACATTCAGCGTCGCCGTGCTATGGGCTTAGGTGCCAGAGCTGCTGCCGTAATTGGTACACGGGAAGTATTTTTCGCAGTTATCGCCACCACAGCAGTGTTAGCGTCGGTATTTATTCCAATCGCTTTTCTGCCTTCAACGGCCGGGCGATTATTCCGCGAGTTTGGCGGTGTATTAGCTGGCTCAGTGATCATCTCCTCTTTTGTGGCCTTGTCATTGGTGCCCGCGCTAACCGCCCGACTGCCGGTTAAATCACAAAAAGCCAATAAACGCAGTTTGTTTGATGCCACGCTGGGACGACTCGGTCACTATTGCCTGCAGTTTTATAAAACCACGTTGGTATGGTCTTTAAAATACGCCTGGTTGGTGCTGGCTCTGTGTTTACTGGCTGCTGGCGGCGCTTACTTTACGTCACAGAGCATTGAAAACGAGTTACTGCCCAGCGAAGACCGCGGCACCATTCGGATATTTGCCCGCGGACCAGACGGTGTTGGACGCAACTTTATGGACCGTCAGGCCATGAGTATGGAAAGCCTGCTGATGCCATACGTGGAAAGTGAGGAAATCGCTTCTATTTACACCGTGGTAGGCAGCTGGGATCCGAACATCGTATTTATTACCGCCGATTTAAAACACTGGGATGAACGTGACAAATCAGTTCAGGAAATCATCGGTGAGATACGCCCCAAACTGCAATCAGTGCCTGGCGCACCGGGTAATGCCTTTGGTGGTAACAGCCTTAACCTGCGCGGACAGAGCGGCGGCCTTGAGCTGGCGCTCACTGGTGACACCTACGAGCGTATTTATGACGCCGCGCTAATATATGCTGCAGCCATTGAAGAGCAAATGCCGGAGCTGGGTGCGCCGCGCATCAGCTATAAACCCACCCAGCCACAACTACGGGTCAACATCGACCGTCGCCGTGCTGATGAGTTAGGTGTACCACTTAGTGACATATCCTCAACTTTGCGCGCCGCTATTGGTGGTAATGACATCATTGATTTGAATATTGGCGATCAGGCTATCCCTATTATTCTGCAAACCAATGACAGAAATACCAGCGATCCGTCTGACCTTACCAACCTGTATGTGAAATCGGATAATGGCAGTCTCATACCACTATCCAGCGTCGCCTATATTACTGAGGAAGGTGTGGCAGCGGAGCTAGAGCGTCAGGCCCAACGCCGCGCAATCAAACTCGACATGAGCATGCCGGAAGATATCACCATCAATGATGCCGTAACGAAGCTAAGAAACATTGGTGATGAAGTGCTGCCGGAAGGTATTGGTACGATTTTCCTCGGCGAGGCACAGGCCTATGAGGAAACCTCCCAGCAGGTCGCCATGACTTACATCCTGGCGTTTGTCATCGTGTTTCTGGTACTGGCCGCGCAATTCGAAAGTGTTAACAGCGCCGTGGTTGTTATGCTGACCGTACCTTTTGGTATCGCTGCAGCGATTTATGCCCTTTATCTCACGAATACTTCAATCAATGTGTATTCGCAGATTGGTCTGGTGATGCTGATTGGCCTGCTGGCCAAGAATGCCATCCTGCTGGTTGAATTTGCCGACCAGTTGCGTGACCGTGGCTATGATGTTTACGAGGCGATTGTTGAAGCCGGTAAGGTTCGCCTGCGCCCGATTATGATGACGCTGGTTTCCACGATTTTAGGTGGCTTACCGCTCATCCTGTCCAGTGGTGCCGGCGCGGAAGCCCGTAATGCCATTGGTTGGGTTGTCTTTGGCGGACTTGGGATTGCGGTAATCTTTACCCTTTACCTAACGCCGGTTATCTACCTTGGTCTTGCGCGTTTTACCAAACCAAGAGCCGATGAAACCAGGCAGCTTGAGGATGAATTGGCTGCTGCCGAGGTATAAAGCGGTTTAACAACGAGTAAACAGCCCGCTTAATGCGGGCTGTTTTTATTGCGAAGGACAAATTTGTAGCTTACTGTCCACGACAGCTATGAGCGAGGAGCGGACGTTCATCTTACTAGCACTACGAGCTTATACCTCTATCGTATCAGTCGATAAATTTAATTACTCTCGAAATCACCGCTCTTGTCTGATGGAACTAAAATTTATAAATAACTCCAACACCCACTTCAGCTTCGTAATCACTTCGTGCAACAGGGCTATCTCTGACTTCACTGCTAAAATACTCAAATAGTGCTTCGCCATAGATTTGCCAATCACTGTTAATGTTTTTTCGGTAGTTATAATCAATACCAAACGAACGTAACCCACCACTTAAATTTGTTTCCTCTAAGCCGGATGACGCTGATTGCACAGCATCAATTCCAAACCCTTTATTAGCGTAATCGCTGTCGTGTAAAACAACAACAAGATTAACTTCAGAACCTGTCCCGTCAGTTTGCTCTCCGAATCGACGACCAATACCAAATAATGCTAGATTTCCTTCATCACTTGCAACTAGACGACTAACTAACCAATAACGCCAATCAGGGGTAAATGAGCGGCGAGCTTGTAAAACCAGTTCAAATCCTTCTTCTTGATTACCCAGGCCACCTAATCTGCCATCGTCAGAGTCACTTTCTTCTCGACCTTCTTCAAATCCAATCAAGGCTCCTAATAGCCACTTGTCATTGAATAATCCTCGCCAGCCAAATGCTTCGCCTGCAAAGTAATAAATATTATCACCACTGCGCCATTGCACGGCACCGGCAGGCTGTGCCTCAAACCCAAATTCATCAGAGCCTTCGTAAGCAGATTCATATTCAACACCTACCCCTATGCCGAATGCCCAGCCGTCTTCACCTTTGGTGAAATCATCAACAGACGGGAGGGGAACTAAAACAGGGTTATCTTCTTGTGCCATTACTGCGTTATTAATGGTAGTTTGTATGAGCAATAACACGATGAGATATATTATTTTTTTCATATGTCTATTTCTGTTTACTAAATGGGTTGTAAAAGTAAACAATTATACGAGTTCGCGGAGAAAGTGGTTTATTACTACTTTTGTTTTATCTTTTAATACAGCGTTTTCACAAGAAGGACTGATGTCCGCTTTTG
>NZ_RCUA01000017.1 GCF_003731635.1 Marisediminitalea oceani
AACTCACAGCAAAACAGGTTATTGCATACAGCAAAGCCGACCCAAAAAAATATTCAGATGGTGAAGGTCTATACTTTTGCGTCCGCAAACAAGGCTCGCCTTACTGGATGATCCGCTACACCACAGCCAAAGGAAGACGAGAAGCAACCTTGGGGCAATTTCCTTTAATGTCGTTGGCAGACGCCAGAATTGCCGCCGCATACTTTCGAAAGGAAGTACGTGACGGCATAGATCCTCTTCTAGAAAAACAGAAAATCGAGTTACCTGACATTGAAACCGTGGATCAACTGTTCCATGACTGGTATCGAACCGATCTGAGTAGACGACTAAAGCATCCCATGATTCCGTATCGGGTTTACACCAAAGACATAAGCCCTGTCATTGGCATTAAGTGTATTGCTGAGGTGACCGCACGAGACGTGCGCGAAGTATTAGAGCGTATTCGAGAAAGTAACCGCCCTACCATTGCCAACGATACCTTGATGTACATGAAGCAGCTGTTTCGGCATGCGATAAAGCTCGACTTAACGCTGAACAACCCAGCCGCAGCATTTACCGTAGACGATGCCGGTGGCGTGGAGTCTAGTAAAGACAGGATGCTCAGCAAAGAGGAAATTCACTACGCCTTTAGCGTGTTTCATACCCATATCAATAGCTTTGGCCGCGACAACTACCTCGCTTGCTGCCTGTTTTTGGTGTTGGGTGTACGCAAAAGCGAACTGTGCGAAGCCATGTGGCGTGAAATGGATTTAACCACAGGCGTGTGGGATCTACCCAAAGAACGCAGCAAAACCGGCGTACCCATTAGCATCCCCTTACCGCGCCAAGCCATTGCCTGGTTTAACGAGCTGCAAGTCCGCGCTTGTGGCTCGCCTTATGTTTTCCCAGCCAGACGAGCAAGCCATCGCCCACATATGGGGCCAGATACACTCAACCGTGCCATATCTAAACTCTTTGGTCGCGAGCCTGGGCGCAAAAAGCAGCCTCCCAATAAAATGGGCAAACTTGAACACTTCACCGTACACGATTTGCGCCGCACCTTTCGCAGCCTTGCCGCCTCTTTGGGCATTGCAGGCAACGTAGCCGAACGCTGTCTTAACCATAAGCTAAAAGGTGTTGAGGGTATTTACGACCGCCACGATTACTTTGAAGAGCGCCGAATTGCCCATCAAATCGTGGCTGATGTGGTTGAACCACTGGTGAACTTTGAGCCCGCTTCACAAAACCACACAGGAGGGTGCTAACATGCAGTTTATGATGCGACTTGCCCCCATTACCTTTCCAATCACCATGTTGGCAGGGCTTGGTTGGTGTATTGGCATTGCCTTACTCGAACAACCTCATGGTATAGGCTACGCACTTACTCGGCATTGCCTGATGGTATTCGTGGTACTCGCTCCTTGGCTGATGCTAAAGCTCATGTTCTACGTGATTGTCAGTTTAGGACGCAAACTGGGGCTCATCCCGCCTGCACGCCCAACGCATAGCCTAGGTTATGAAGAATCACTCTATTGGTTCAGAGTATTGGCCTTCTTCGATGGCAAACGCAGCCGCATGCCGAAAAGGCCCATCAGGCGAAACTAACAAGACAGCCAATTGCGCACTTACCGTGGGCAGTTGGGACAATGGGGCAACACTTGATATGCCGAGCTTCAGAGGGTGAATAAGAGGGATGTGAACCGCCCCAAGGAATGGGGCAATTGGGGATGCGGTAAAAACTCCTAACCGCATCAAAAATACCAAACTTGCAAAAGTCCCAATATGGGACTACCATCTGTTTATGAGAATTATCGCACTATCAACCTTAAAAACATTTTGGGAAGACAGCCCAGAATACATTGACGCGAAAGAGCCAACTTTAGCGTGGTATAGGCATGCATTAAACGCTGATTGGGGATCACCGTCGGATGTGAAACAGGACTTTAGAAATGCCAGCATCCTCAAAGATGGGCGTGTCGTGTTTAACATTGCCGGTAATAAATACCGGTTAGTTGTTTGGATCAATTATGCCTACAAGGTGGTTTACATACGGTTTATCGGCAGCCATGCGCAATACGAAAAATTCGTCGGGAACGAATTTTCATGAGCAACGCGAGCCCGAAGGGTGAGGCTCATGGACGAGCCGAATAAAAAATTGATGTGCAAACGATTTGAAGCCAAACGGTAGTAACAAGAGGTAAATATAATGGACATCAGACCTATTAAAACAGATGCCGACTACCGCGCGGCATTAAACGACATCGAAAACCTAATGATGGCGGAGCCTGATACCGTCGAAGGCGAAAAGCTGGACATTTTGGTTACGTTAGTTGAAGCCTACGAAGCAAAGCATTTTCCAATGGATTTGCCAGACCCTGTTGAGGCAATAAAGTTTGAGATGGAGCGCAAAGGCTTAACGGTTAAAGATCTTGAACCCATGATAGGTAAAAGCAATCGTGTTTATGAAATCCTAAACCATAAGCGATCACTCACGCTAAAAATGATTTGGAAACTTCATGAAGGGCTAGGTATTCCAGCAGAGTCGCTCATCAAACCGCCGCAAGTTCGCGCTTCATAGCGCTGCGCATAAAAATTATGTTGTCATGAATGACGCTCGCTACCCAAATATTTCAGCTATTGATAACAGGCTAGCTGAGCTTGAAAACGAAAAGCAGCAGCTTCTCGCATTAAGAGAGGCTTTGCGTAGCGCTCAAAACAAGCGTTCAGTACAGACATTCACGCCAGAACAAAAAGTCGCCCTATTCAGACAACGATTTCGTGGAAGAGGATATCTTCGCCAATAGTTGGCAAAATCAACAGGGGCGCAGTGGCTATTCCGTAGCCTGTGATAATGAATGGGTAAACGGGGTTTGTAACAAGCCCCGCATTAAATGCCAAGACTGTTCACACCGAAAGTTTAGCGAACTAAACGAGCGCATTATTTACAGGCACCTTGCCGGTCATCAAGTGGTGGGGCTGTATCCCTTACTGAAAGATAATACGTGCTATTTGTTGGCAGCCGATTTTGACAAAGGCTGTTGGCAAGAAGAAGTCAAAGCAATGTCTAAAGCGTGCCAAGCGTTTGATATTCCCCACGCGATAGAAATCTCGCGATCTGGCAACGGGGCGCACTTATGGATCTTTTTTGACACCAATATCCCAGCTAACCAAGCTCGGGCACTTGGTTTCGCTTTACTTGATAAAGCCATGGAAATATTTCCAAATCTATCGTTTGACTCCTATGACAGGCTCTTTCCTAACCAAGATGTCCTTCCTGAGGGCGGTTTTGGTAATCTCATTGCGTTACCACTTCAAAAGGAGGCTCGCCTTTCAGGCCGTAGTTGCTTTGTTGACAGTGACCTGAATGCGATTGACGATAAATGGCAGTACCTAGCTGAGCTTAAAACACTCACTCAGGCGAGTATTGATCAACTCATAACAACCATTTCACCCAATACCCTATTACTGTCCGAACAAGGGCTAACAGATAACCGCCCACCTTGGGAAATCACAGCCAAAACCACACCAATAAAATTAGAGTCTTTGCCGAAAACCGTGACCATTACCTTGGCTAACCATATCTACTTTTTGATGAGCGAGTTACCTGGGCCACTACTGGCAGGACTCAAGCGATTAGCGAGTTTTTCTAATCCTGTGTTTTTTAAAACACAAGCGTTGCGCTTTTCAACCCATGGCATTCCGAGGTTTATTTCCTGTGCTCGTATTGAAAACGGTTATCTAGCACTACCGCGTGGCTGTCTCGATGACGCGATTGCTTTGCTACAAGAGCACAATATTTCGCCACTGTTCGACGATAAGCGCGAAACCGGCAAACCATTTTTAAAACTTACCCCCGAGTTCACTTTGCGAAAGAACCAGCGTGACGCAGTGGCCGCAATATCTAAACACGACTTCGGTATTTTGCATGCGCCGACCGCATTTGGAAAAACGGTTACTGCCATCGGCATGATCGTAAAACGCAAAGTAAATACCCTCATACTGGTTCATAGCCGACAACTGCTTGAACAGTGGCAAGAGCGATTACGCACGTTCCTACCCGACGTAAACATTGGCAGTATAGGCGGGGGTAAAAGAAAGCCGAGTGGCATTATCGACATTGCCACCTACCAAAGCTTGGTTAATAAAAAAGACAACTCCATCACGCCTCTCATCCAAGACTACGGCCACATTATTGTTGATGAATGCCACCATCTGTCTGCGCCAAGGTTTGAAATGGTACTCAACGAGGTAAGAGCAAAATATGTATTGGGCCTAACAGCAACGCCAGAGCGACAAGATGGCCATCAGAAGATCATTTTTATGGCGGCAGGGCCCATTCGCTACAAAGTGAAACAAAGCCCTGATGAGCAATTTACTCAAACCGTGATGATTCATCAGCTCTACGATATACCGCCAGCTGAGCTAATAAAAACAGATGAGCGCCCCAAAATAAGCGATGCCTACCGCTGGCTCGTCGATAACCAACAGCGCACTTCAAAAATTGTCTCAGACGCCTCTCAGTGTGTTCAAAATGGGGGACACCCCTTAGTCCTTACTGAGCGTAGAGAGCACGCAGAGTACATATATTTACGACTTACCGAGATGGGTATAAGCACTGTCGTACTCAAAGGCGCCATGAATGCTGCGGAACGCAAGAATGCTGATAATCATCTACAATCGGCTCAAGCCATCGTCGCAACAGGAAAATATGTGGGCGAAGGATTTGACCTACCAAGACTGGATACGTTGTTTTTGGCCATGCCCATCGCATGGAAAGGTACATTGGCTCAATATGCCGGTCGTATTCATCGTGAATCGGAAGGAAAAACACAAGTCACCATTCACGACTATGTGGACTGCGCCCTCCCTATGCTGCAACGCATGTTTAAAAAACGCGAGAAAAGCTACAAGGCAATGGGGTACGCCCTTGAATACTTTGAGGGTAACAGTGACAAGCAACCTTCACTCAAGTTGGAAGACACCTCTCCATCAAATCCCAAGTTAAATTAGCAAGCCGCTCTTCGTTGAACACTTCCTCATACTTTTATACCCATACGCCAAAACCACTATCCGTTTGGCTTTTGGATCGAAACGCCAAACAGGGAAATTAGACCACTTACTGTTTGGCTTCTCGATTGAAATCCAACGCTGCTAAGCCTTGCCGGTACTGGCACAAAGCAAGGTTTGGCACTTTTTGCACCCTAAACCAATCTCGACACCAAAGTACAAACCGTTTGGTTTTTCAAACCCAGAATGCAAACGATCGTTTGGCGTCTCGATTTTTTTGCATTTGGCGAACGCAGCCAAACAGCACCGTATTGGACTATGTATATCAAATAGTTAGCCGCGCACAGGTCATCATAAAAAACCGATTTGACTGGTTAGTTTGATGGCCATTTCTTTCATCTATTTCACCACCGAGTCTGCACCCGACGACTGAAAATAGACGGCAAGACGAACCAACAAGGTGATAAGTGACGTGTTATGGGCAAGTGACAACGATTGGGATAGAGAATGGATACAGCAGGTGGTCGCTTTACTGGTTGGGCATGGCGCGTTTACTCTCTACCCAGCATTAAGCCAGTGCGATAATGCGGCCGAACGCTTAACCCGCTGGTTGACCTATCAGTTACCGCGGGTTAAACAAGCGCACCCAGGCTGCCCGATTCACCAATGGCTAAATAGCATTGGCGCACAAGTGATCGTAGAAAAATGGCAAAGCCCCGAGCAATGGCCAAACCTGTATTGGCTACCTTTACCTGAGGTTGATGGCCACGCGCAAGGCGGGTTGGTTTTGTTACCGGCACATTTTTTACCGGTATATATGAACGGCACAATACAAACCAGAACATTGCAAGCAAACACGCCCGCCAACGCCTGCATCTTTTGGTGCATAACGCCTTTATCTAAAACAGGAAAGCGCGCTACCTTGCACCCCAAACAGCAAAACCGCGCCTTTTGCCTGCCCAGTTCGCCAGAGCAAATGGGCAAATCATGTACGGGGTTATTACTGAGAGGTTTTAGAAAGGAGAGCCAAAAACGAAACAGCAACGTGATCAGCCACCAGATCAACCTAGCGCTGCTGCACCACCTTTGTGGGCCGGAGAATGATGTGTGGATGAAAGCTAATTTTGGTGCCGTAACTGATTACGGTAGCAAAAATTAGAAGCCTTAAAAACGAGTAACCCCTCGCGGGGCGCTGATCTAACGGGTAGCGGGAGGGGTGTTGTTGATGCGATTTTAATATCAAAAGCGCCAAATAGCTCGATATTTTTTGATGTCGATTTTACTTAGCAGTTGTTCGGAATAACCGAACAACTGCCATTTTGATCAATGAGTCACACACCCGCCATCACTCATACCTTTTTAAGTATCAGACTTTTTTAAGCACCTGCTTTTTAAAGGCATTCATGGCGAGCTGATTAAATCGAGCTTCATCTTCGCCTGCCTGTACACTATTACAGTAATCACACATTGAATACTGGCTTTCAATTTGGCCTTGTTGACCCAAATGCTCAACCGTAATCTTTTCAGTATGCAGGATGAGTTGGCCCATCTCGCAAATTGAACAGGTTCGAGTATTCATAACAAATCATCCCCACTGCTTTGACTAACAGCTAGAAAACAGAAATCACTCTGAATAACATGTTGCTACCGACATTCATGTCGGTAGCAATACCCAGCGGCTCACAGCCAAAAAACAAACTCGAACTGTCAAAGTACTGCTCTTAGAATTAACAGAAAAAAGGAACCAGACAAAGTAAAAATAAACTATCTGGAATTTCCTAATAGTTGCGTTATGTATTAACTACGCAGTTATCCAGCTTTGATCTGTTAACACCTGCTCTGCAATCGCAATTTGCCTTGCAGTAAACATTTGTTTGCGTGCATTCCATGAGTGCACCTTTTGTACAAGCGCTTCGGTGCTTTGTACTCGCTCATATTTACTTAACCAATGCACCGTTGCCAAAAGTTCTAAGCCTTGCGGGGACTCAAAACCTTCGACTAGCTGCGACACTTTCTCAAATCGTGTTTGAGTGTCAGGGTGTTGAGTAAGAAATTCCTGCGCATCTTCTATAGCGCCTGGCACCAGCTGTAACTCTTTTTCAGGTGCATCTCCACCATCGGCATAACCAGAGATAAAGTGCCCTTCAATCGCATTGAGCACATGCCGCAAATTTTGTGCATAAGGGCCATAATGCGCTTTTTCGTATTTTAATCTTAATGGCTCACCTGCTTCTTGCATGAAATACAAAAGCTTATGAACTTCAAGTAACGAAACGGTTGGGTCAAGCAAACCTCTTAGATAGCGTTGCATTAGCACAATTATTAAGGCGCTACCAAGTGTCATCTCACATCACCTGGTTAACTGCCGAAAGGAAATACAGGCCGTTCTTGAAGAGTTAGCCACCACACTTTCAACTTTGTAATTACCAATCTGTGCCGTATCAGCATTTGGCTGGTATGTGGTTCTTTTGCGTACATTTCTGGCATTGGTGGTCACGATGGCTTTATCAATTTCAATACCGTTGGCATCTATTTCGTAATGGACTTCTGCCATGCTCAGTAGGTATTTTAAGAACAACTCTGAATTATCCAGTTGCTTCTGATTATCCTTAGGCTTCAGCCTATCGGATTTTAGATCGAATACTAATGCACGTTTTTGTTCGGTATCTTGCCATAAAATAATCAGGTCACAGCCTTGATTCACGCCTACGCCGTTAGTCGATTTTACATAGAGTGAAAGCTGTTTATATTTCTGCTTATCTTTTTTAGGCTGATAATCCAAAGTAAAGGCGAGGGCATTGTCGGGTATATGCTCGATATACAGCGTCGCTACCTTGCTATCTGCCCCATCTTCTTTCAGTTTTAACTGTTTCTTGGCGGTATCGTAATGGATAACCACATCAGGGTTGATGATCTCCTTCATCGCTGCCAGCATGCATCACTCCTTGATACCGTAGTAAATTTTATCGGCCAGCTCGTTGGCATCGGCGATTAAATTATCAAACACTTCCATATTGATGCCGTACTTGTCCACGTCAACGGTATGTATCTGGTGATCATCTTTTAGGCTGTAGGCTTTGATTTTTTCAGGTTTCAGCAGGTCTAAACCGGTCATTTTTGCCGATTTCATAATCTGCTCTTTGTTTTCGACATCAAGGTTAAGCATCACGCGGTTGTTGAGCTCGCGGATCAAATAATCGCTATGGGTTGTCACCAGCACTTTCACGCCAGAGTTCACTAAACGCGCCAATAGCCCAGCCATTTTTCGCTGGTTATCTGGGTGCAGGTTCAGCTCTGGCTCGTCGATGATCAACATGCCGTTTTTCTCGGCTAACGAGTTGATGTAGAGGTCAATTAAAAACAACGACTTAATGGAAGAGGATGCCACATAAACAGGCACAGCAACCTTATCGCGGCCGCGTTCTTTTTTCGGCATATACATCACTTGTTTATCGACCGCTTTGTAAGAGCCGCCCATTAAGTCTTGCAGCGCATCTCGAATCGGTTTGCAGTCGCTCTCTTCACGGATAAAACTCTTACGCTTACACAGATTTTCGTATTCGCGTACCACGTTAATATTGTCGTGGATTGGCTGGGCATAACGCGAACGCATACTGTTTAGCAGATCAATCGGGTTTACCTTATCGCCACTGGTAATGTGCTCGATAATGGCGTTTTTACTGATATCCAGCTCTTTGTAAAACAAGGCAATGCCGGTGCGTTCTGATGTGACTACAAAGGGGCGCGGCAATAAATCCGCAAATAGGCAGTCGGTAATATGATCGCTAATCACATCATCTAAAATTCGGTCCGGTACTCGCCCCCCGCTCTTCGTTTGGAAAGTGACCGATAACACGGTTTCATTTTCGGCCTTGTAAAAGCTTAACTGTTCTGACTGCCCAAAACTCACGGCTTGTTTAAACTCATTAGTAAAGTCAAACACTAGCTGGTCATGGCTAAACTCCGCTTTAGCACCGTTAAAAAAATCTTCCGGTACATTGAAGTAACGTGGCAAGTTTTCAGAAAATTCTGAAGAGGCGTTTTTAAGGTAATCTGCTAATTTCGCTTGATAGTCAGTCAACTCAATCAATAACGTGCCTTCGTCGCGCAGCTGTGCAAGGCGCTCACGGGAGACCGACAAATCAATCCACTGTTTAAAATGACGTAACAAGCCATAGATGGCATAGCTAATATAGGTTTTACCCATATTATTGGGGCCACAAATCACGGTTAAATCGCCCAGTTCAACGGTGCCTTTATCAATACCGCCTAAGTGTGCAAAGTTAAATTTCATGCGCCCTCCTAATTAAGCGGTGTGGTGTTAGGTTCAACATTTAGCTCGCCTCCCCAACGGTGACCTGGCCGTTCATTAGCATGGGGAGTAGCCAGTCGCGGAGCTTTTCCAGTTCTGCATTTTGTTGACTGTTACTAATTATCTTACTGAGAATCGGTGAAAGCTTTGCATCCATAGCCTTGATTAAGTCTTTAGGTGGCAGGCAAATTCGGCTTGTAACAAGGTGATCTTTGGTTATATGCCCCATAGTGGTTTTTCTAAGCTCTGCGACCATTTTGAAATACTCCAAATATTTCAAAACTTCGAAGTAATAGAAAGTTTTTGGATAACTTTCCGATGTAACTTTGAAAATGTGCTGATTTAACGCCCCTGTGCCACCTGCCCACAACTTAACTTCCAAAGTTGCTGACCACGAGAAAAGAATGTCGCCATCATTTACTACCACTTTTTCAGGTACACCTTGATGAACGGATTCCGAACTATCATCGAAGCCAGAGCTAAATTCTCTTATTTTGATTACTTTGTAAGTAGGTTCATCGCCCGTGGGGTAATATTTCTGACAAGCGATACCATTAGTAAACGTAGCAATATCAACTAGCGATGCATCATCCCACCCCTCCGGTATTTCCCGCTTGAGGGTTGGGTTGTAGACCATTTCTCCGCCGGAGGATTTGTAGGGTTTGCCCTGACCTTGTGGCGAGTCGTCGGGGAAGTCGAACTGTACAAACCAGTAGTCGTACAGGGTTTTGGCCATAGCTTCCAGTTCGGCGTTGATGCGGTTATTCACTCGTATTTTTGTATCTATGGCATCTAAAATAGCAACTATTTTTTCCTTAACGTCATCTTCCTTAGGGACGAGAATTGGAAGGTTCCTAAGCGCACCTAACGCTATATATGGTTGTGTTGATCCACTTTTAACAGCATCAAGATGGGCTCTTCCTATTGGTGAGTTGAGATAGTAGTAGAGCCACTTGGCATTAACTTCAGTGCCAGCTTTAAATAAACCAACATTTTTTACGGCATATTCTATTTCTTCATTGCTTTCAATAAAACAGAAACCACAATACGCACCTATCATGCTAATAATGACATCCCACTGATCAACCTTGCTTCTTTTGTTGATCTCATTGAAGTCGTGTTCACTTATTAGATAAGCAGTATCAAAATCAATCACATCACCCTTTATGTGTTTAGAGGTGATAAGTGGTTTTCCACACTCAGCTTGTTTTGGTGAGTCATGTGTGCCATCCGTGACTTTTACACAATACTCATTACCAGGAACATATTTCCAAGCGCTACTTAACATACTTCAACCCCGCCAACTGCTTTTTGATCTCAGTTTCCAACTCACGAGACTGACTAAACAGGCTATCTAAATTGCTGGTAAAGCCCTGCATTTTTTGTGCAAACTGCTCTGGGGTGATATCGACATATTCGATTTTGACATCAAAGTATTGGCCTGCACTTAATGAGTAATTTTTGGCCTCTATGTCGTCATAACTCACCGCAACGGAAAAGTCTTCTACCGCTTCTTTGGCGTTAAATACATCAATAATTTGTTGTTCTTCTTCGGCGGTTAATACGGTTTTTTGGTTTTTGCCGTCTTTGACTTTTTCACCCAAGTTTGAGGCATCTACCAGTACCACATCGCCATCGTTGCTGGCGTCGATAAACAAAATGGATACGTTCGTGCCGGTGGTGGCGAAGATATTGGATGGCATAGAAACCACACCCGCCAGCATTTTGTTTTTTACCAAATGTTCACGGATTTTTTTATCAATACCCGATTGCGCAGTAATAAAGCCAGTAGGCAGCACTACAGCTGCTTTACCACCAGGCTTGAGTGAAGCAATGATGTGTTGCAAGAACAATTGGTAGATTTCCATCTTGTCCTTAGCTTTGGCTTTGATTTTGGGAATACCGGCAAAAAAGCGTTCTTTGTTTTCTTTGCTATCGAGTTCATCCCTAAAGTCGCTGAAATCGAGCTTAAATGGCGGGTTAGAAACAATATAGTCAAAGCGTTTTAGCTCTTTGCCGTCTTTATGGTAGGGGTGTAACACCGTATTACCTTGGATCACATTCGGGATTGAGTGCACCAAGTTATTTAAGATCAGGTTTAAACGCAGCAAGTTTGATGACTTTTGTGAAATATCTTGGGTGTAAATGCTACAGCGGTTTTCACCAATGGCGTGGGCGACGTTCATAAGTAAAGTGCCTGAACCTGCCGATGGATCGTAACAGGCTACATTGCGTACGGTACCTCGCTCAGCTTGTGGTACGAGGATTTCGGCCATAATGCGCGCGACCGCATGAGGGGTAAAATACTCGGCATATTTGCCGCCGGAATTGCTGTTGTAGTCTTTGATTAGGTATTCAAAAATGGTGGCGTAGAAGTCGAATTTTTGGGTGAAGATGCGCTCAAAGCTGAATTCCACCAGCTTATTGATAATGGCGCGGCAGAAGGCATCGCGTTTTGAATCGTCGGCAATGTATTGGCTAAGGCGGTCGAACAGCACTACTTTTGCACCGCCATCGGTTTTTACTGCAAACACATCGTTATTGGTAATGGCAATGTCGATAAGGGTATCGTCAAATAGCTTGGCAAAGTCTGGCGCGTTTTGTTGGCTAAACAGGTAGCTAATAAAGTGCTGCGGTTTTAACCGTGCGGTATCGCCGCCCATTTGCAGTTGCAGCATGTCGAGGTCGTCTTCGCTCATGGCTGCCAGCGCTTCTTCCCACTTATCAGCCTTAGCGATGGTGTCGTCGAGCTTTTTCGCTTCAAAGGCGAACTTGTCGTTTAAAAACTTGTACAAAAAGGTTTGGGTAATGATTTTAAACTCGTTACCGTCGTTACCTAAACCATAGTTGGCACAGATGCTCTTTAAGCTATCAATTAAGGTTTTGGTTTTTTGCTGAAATTCTAATTCAACCATTTTCTATTTATTTCCTAATCAGTTTTACCCGCATTACCACGCTTGGCTGCCGGTATTAAATTCTTTTAAATATTCTGCGACGACGAGGTGGTTAATGTAACGCGAGGCGTCGGCGTTAAGTTTGATTTGCTGTTCTTTCATAAAGCGGCCAATCACCAGCGGCATCATTTGCCGTTCGAAGTAGCTTTCGTTGTCCAGCACTTGGCTGTTGTTGAGCACTTGCTCGTCGGCATCTTGCTTTACACCTGCTAGCGCTTCAAAAATTTTGCGTTCTGATTCGCTAATATCGCTTTGGCTTTGCTGGCGCTCTTGTAAGCGTTTATGAATACGAGTGTACTTGGCATCGCCAAGATACTTTTGCCGAAGTTGGTTGTTTTGGCGGTTCAGCTCTTTAACGCGGTCGTGAATTTTATTCAGTACGTCGATGTTGGCAACCATTTCATCTTGAGTCACTTCGCTTAAGTTTTTCTTCTTAAAAAGGCGCTCTAGCTCTTCTTTTAAGTTGATAAATTGCGGGTCTTGCTGGTCAAAGTTGCTAGCCAGTGCTTCGCGGGTTTGGCGCAGGGTGTTTTTCAGCTTATCGGCCAGTACTAGTTCTTCTTCGCCGATTTTGGTGAATGTGAAAATAACATCTTCTAAAGCCCTATTGAGCAGGTTACCAATATCTGCGCCATCCTGTATTGAGTTGGCAAGGTTCAGCATATCTAATCTATCGCTGGTAACTCGAAATAGCACATTGAGCTTGGCAAAATCCAGCTCATCGAGAAAGTCATACTCGCCCTGCAAGCGGATCAAGTTATACAAGCTGCGTGCATCGGCTAAGGCTTTTTTGAGTGCTAGTACGGTATCGCGGTCTTGTATTTGGCTGATCTGGTTGCAGAACTCTTCCATGTTGTCGGTATCAAAACGGAACAGTACGTCTTTGATATGCTCGATTTCTTGCTTGATCTCTTCCTGAGATTTAAACAGGTGCGAGTAGTGCTCCATCTCATCGCCCAGTTCTGACTGTAATTCGTCGAAATAGGCCTTGTTGGTGGCATCAAACTCTTTACGAATATCAGCAAAATCCACCACATAACCGTAGCGAAAATCTTTGTAGGTTCGGTTAACTCGGGTGAGCGCTTGCAGCAAGTTGTGCTTGCGAATCACCCGGCCAAGGTAGAGCTTTTTTAAGCGTTTGGCGTCAAAGCCAGTGAGTAGCATGTTATAAACAAACAAAAAGTCGATTTTGCCTGCTTTGAAGTCTTCCACCCAGTTTTTGCGCTCTTCTTTGGTGCCGATGTCGTGCAGAATCAGGGCCGCGTTTTTTACCTTTTGCGCTTGTTTGGCAGACTCTGCATAACTGGTTGGCGCAGGCTCAGCGATTTCAAGCACTTCGGTTTTTGAGTTGGATGTTTGCGGCAGAATAGGCGTTTCGGCATAAACGCCATTGAAGATTTCAAACATCTGCTTGGCTTGATCTGAGCTGTCGCAAATAACCATGCCACCAATGGTTGCATCGTTTAATGCGCCACGGCTTTTTTCAAAGTCGTTTACGATGTAAGTCAGCATGGGCTCAACAAAGCTTGGGTGGGCGTAAATCAGTTTGCGATCCACATCGCCCATTTTCACTTCGGCTTCTTCAAGGGCTTTTTGCAGCTCAATTTTGTATTGAGTACTGATCTCTTCACGGATTAATCGCAAGGTGTAACCGTCGGCAATGGACGCGTTGTAGTAGTATTTGTGAATGTAATCACCAAACAAGGCGCGTGAGTTGTAGTCATCTCCCAATAGCGGCGTACCGGTTAAGCCTATTTTTATGGCGTTGCTGTCTGACTGGCTTAGGTTTGCTAAGAAACTGCCTTTAGGGTTATAGCTGCGGTGAACTTCGTCTAAAAAATACACCCGCTGTATCGCGACGTTGTAGTCTTTGGTGCTGACCACATCTGGGTCATCTTTGAACTTTTGAATATTCACTACGGTGATTTCTGGCTTGCCAGAATGGTTATGGATCACCTGTGTGGCTTTAATGTCACGGGTAAAGGCATCCCTTGAGTTGATGGTGTGTACGGTTAAACCACGAGCGGTAAACTCGCGCTGTGCTTGTTGCAGAAGGTCTAGGCGATCAACAATAAAGTAAAACTTTGGAATGACCTGTTGCTTTTGGAAGTAATCGGTTAAAAAGCGCACGTTATAAAACGTTAGGGCAGTTTTACCACTGCCTTGGGTGTGCCAAATGATGCCTTTTTTAACGCCCTCGCTGAGCTTGCGTTCAATGGCTTTGGTGGCAAACAACTGCGGGTAACGCATGATGTGTTTTTGTAGTCCGTCTGACTCGGACACATACGCCAAGGCGTAACGCAAAATAAAGGCTAAGCGCTCACGGCTGAGTAAAGAGGTACAAATGCGGTTGGTTGGGCGCTCGGGTTGCTTGTTGGTCTGGAACTCTGGGTTGCTGCGGATCACTTCCAGATTATTGTCTTTTAAGACTTTTAGCTCGTCATCATCCGATACCGGCTTCAACAGGGCGGTTAAGTTTAAGACTTCTTCTTCGCGGAAATAGTTGAACACCGGCTTATGGTAAGAACTACTGGCATAGAAAGCGCCTTGTACGGGTTCTGGATCGCCGTCGTCGTACTCCATGTTATTGGAGAAAATCATAAACTGAGTGATGTTGGCAAAACGCTTGAACTTAGGGTTTTGAAAGCGTTTGTTGATGCGGTCGCGCTCGGCCAAAATACCTTCGCGGTTATTGGGCTTCTTCACTTCGATAAACACCAACGGCATACCATTGATAAGCAATGTGATATCGGGGCGGAATTCTTCATCGCCGTTTTGACACGTTAGCTCGGTAACAACATGGAAGGTATTGTTATTGAAATTCTCAAAGTCGATCAGCTTGGTATTTGAACGTTCTGACAGGCGCTCAAAGAAGGCTTTGCCTAGGTCTTCGTTATCCAGCAGTAGTTTGACATCTTCCAGCAAACGACCGGCTTCAGCATCTTCAATACCAGGGTTAATTTTGCCGATAGCGGTTTTGAATACGTCAGGGAAGATATTAGTGTCGAGATCCCAGCTTTGCCCTTTAAGTGATAGATATTGGTAGCCTAGGCGCATTAAATGAAGAATTGCAGGGATTTTTACTCGGCTATCTTCATTGAATTTTTTGGTATTGAAGGCCATAACATTCCTTGTAATCGTTTTAATTTGGAACCTGCTCAAGCAAATCGCTTAGAGGGCAGTTAAATAACTCGCACAGCTTATCGAGCGCTTCTAAGTCCACCTTGAGGGCGGTTTCTTTGTACAGTAGCGTGACGGTGGTACGGCTTAGGCCGGTTTCTCGCATCACGTCGCTAATGCGCATTTTTCTCTCGCCCATTAATCGGGCTAGGTGGCAGCGGATCATGCTCTCTCCACGGTGTTTTCTTAACCATAAACTTGGGGGGGTCACTATTGCTTACCCTACCACGATTATGATTATTCTCAAATTATTTGAGTTGAAACCAAATAATTGAGCGAATTTGTTATTCGTTCGGTGCTGGTTGTTGGTACGCTAACGGTTCACGGGAATGCCTCTAACAGTATTGTCTGCATTGGACTTTATACCTCGCCCAGCCCTTAGGTTGACTGGCGGTGCACTGCAAGGCGACAAGCCTACACAGGATTAATCGCCTTTTTAGTCATCCAAGATGCTGCCTTTCACGCAGTACATGCGTGGGCGGGTGTTGTCGGGCAGGCTGACTTTGCGCTGTGGTCGGTTGCCATCGGGGATTAGGTAGCCTGCGGCCATTAGTGCTTTGGCGGCGCGATCTGGGCTTAGGCCTTCGGTAGCTTCACGCCAGCCAGTTGGGTAAAACAGGTAGAGGGTGTGTGGGCCAGAAGTATCAAGCCAACCCGCGCGTTGGCGTACTTGGCTGCTGTAACCGGTTTGTTTGGGCGTAAAGCGGCTTTCGCCATGTTGCTCAATAAAACTGCGCACCTGGCGAATGGCTTGTTGATCTTCATTGGCGGCTACACCACCGCGGGCAAGTATCCATTGGTTAAGCTGGCTTAAACAGGCAGCTTCGACACTTTGAGCTGGCCAATCAAGTACTTTGACTTGAATGGCTAACAGGCCAGCGCTGGCCAGTAAGGCAAATTTTTCGGCGACTCGGCGCACTTGGCCGTCTGACTCGGGAGGTAAACTGGCTAAAAAGCGTTGGCGTACGTTTTGAAAAACGGGTCGCACCTGCGCGCTGTGCTGCGTTAAATACCGTAACCAGTCCAAGGCCAAACTGCCGTAATGTTGGCGACTTTGCTGTTTTAGGTGATCGGCTAAATCGGCGGCGTTCATACCATGACTCTGGTTAAACACGCCCATTTGCGCACCAGCATCGGCACTGAGATCAATCACTCGCACTTGCTGGCCAGCTTTTACGCGCTTGCCGATACTGGCAAGATGGCTTTCAAGCGTCACTTCGCCAGTAGATAAAAACACCAAGCGCCAACGGGCGGGTAAGCGCATTTCACCGTATTTGCCTGCACGGGTTTTACCTTGGCCATTGGCAAGCATGTAAGCGACATCACCTGCCTCTTTTGGGTCAACTTCGCCCATTTCATCGAGCGCCAGCAAGGCATCGTTATGCGCTAATGCTGTACCTTCTAAACCGTTGGCCGTGGCACGCCAACTGTGGCGCAGTTGATTAGGTTCGCCCCACACCGATAATGCCGGATACAGCGCTGCGGTTTTACCAGTACTGCTGGCACCATAGAGGTGTAAACCAAAACCATCCACTCCGCACAAGTGCAACAAAGGCGCGGCCAGCGCAGCGCAGACACCAACAATCAATAGCGGGTTATCCAGACAATAACGGCCAACGTGCTGCCGCCAACTGTCGCTACTACCTTGTTGAATAAAGCCTTCTATCGGGTGCATGGTTTGTAGCACCATGCGCGGGTTGTTGTGTTCGCTTGGGTAAAAGGTGAGGCGCGGATGCACATAAGCGTGGTGATGCCAGCCAATGCAGTTCACGCTAATGGCCTTTTGCGTAGCCAGTTCGCCCATTTGTTGAATAAACAGCGAGAGCAACTGCCGCGCTTTGACACTGTTACTCAGCCGCATGCCTCGGCTAAGTAATATCCGACGGTACTCGCTGCCGTCTCCGGCCAATAGTTCTGCTGGCATGGCCCAGTAGCGATGGCGATTGTCATCGTCTAACCAGTGCAATAAATAGCCGTAGTTGTCCCCTTGCGGATCGCGAGTACGAGCAGCTACTTGCAGCCAAGAACAGATTTTGACAGGGCTATCTTGCCCCGCTGGTTGCATCACCAGCCAGTTTTGCGCGTTATAGGCAAAACCAGCCGGTAATGTTGGCTCGTTGCTAGGCATATCACTGGCAGATAATTGGTTTAATGCTGATGGTTTATCCACGGCCATAAGCAGCACCGATACGGCGGGTTTCAATCCACTGGTCGATATCGCTTTCTAACCAGCCCACGGCACGCGCGCCAATACGAATGGAACGGGGAAATTCACCATTGGCCATCAGGGCATAAATGGTACTGCGGCCAAAGCCTGTTTTTGCCTTTACCTCGGGCAAGCGCAAAATCCGCTGCTGACGCGCTGGGTGTGTTGATGTGGTGGATGATTGTGTAGTTGGGTTCATCGTTTGCTTCCTCACTGATCTGTTAAGTTCAGTTAGGAGTTTGCCAGTACTAAACGGACGCAGTAGGCAGATAAATGCCCAGATCGTGCAGCTTTCTGAGGGTACAAGTAGCTACTTGCCCCAGTTTGTAGATAGTGCCCAAAACAATAAATGCTCTGTGGGCAGGGTTAGTGTGCGCCTAAGTGGCGTGAACTAAGGCTTTGCCCAAACTGCCCCAGATGCCCAAAGGGTAAGTGCCCAAAGCCATCTCAAAAGGGAAAGCCTTGCTCAATTAGAACGCCACAACACTTTTACGCGCATAAAAATGTAAAATATCACACTTTTCTGCGCGTAAAAGTGTAGACTGAGTTATACTACAGGCAGTTAACAGTCTAAATTGGCGGGAAATGACAATGCAGCGCAACTTACTCAACGCCCTAATAGCATGGAAAAGTCAACCTGTGCGCAAGCCATTATTGATCGATGGCGCAAGACAAACAGGTAAAACCTATCTACTGCAAGAGTTGTTTGGGAATACCTTTGCCAACATCCTTCGTATCGACTTCCTTGAAAACCCAGCTTACAAAGAAGCGTTCGATGGCTCGTTGTCACCTGACGAGCTAGTAATGAACATTGAGTTGTTAACCAACCAAGCGTTCAATCCAGACACCGACTTGCTGATATTAGATGAAATTGGCGAATGTGAACGAGCCGTAACTTCGCTGAAGTATTTTGCCGAAAAAGCACCGTCCTATTTTGTCGCAGCCAGCGGTTCAAATATTGGTTTGCTCAACACCTTCCCTGTGGGCAAGGTAGAACAATACAATTTACGACCACTGACCTTCCAAGAATTTATTTACGCATCCAACGAGCAAGCACTGATCAAAGCATTTGATAGTCAAGCAAGCACACCGGCGGTGCACACTAAATTGATGGATAAACTAACCGACTATTTTTTTACCGGTGGTATGCCGGAAGCCGTTTCTGCTTGGTATCAGTTTAAGGATTCAAGCATTCTAGAGCGTGTTGAAAAAGTCACAAAAATTCATGCCGATTTAGTTGAAGGTTATCGCCGCGATTTCGGTAAGTACGCGGGGAAGGTCGATGCCACACTGATTGAATCGGTGTTTAATAGCATTCCAGCCCAGCTATCACTTGTCAGCGATGAGTCAGTTAAACGCTTTAAATTTAAGCATGTGCATGAGCGTAAATCTCGTTATAGCGATTTTGAAACCGCGATCCATTGGCTTAACTGCTGCCGCTTAGCTTTGCCAAACTACCCTATTGAAGGATTACCTAAATCTCCGTTGGCGGCCTATAAAAAAGACAATATGGTTAAACTATTTCTGTTTGATGTGGGCCTGCTCAATCATATGCTGGGCAGCAGTTATAAAGAGATTAAGCAACAAAACTATGAATACAAAGGCTATGTGGCTGAAAACTTTGTGCAACAAGAGCTCACAGCTATTGGCGTTGACCCAAGCTATTCATGGAATGACGCCCGCGCCGAAATCGAATTTATTTTGGCGACCGATGAAGGCGATATCATCCCTGTGGAAGTCAAAAGTGGTAAACGTACAAGAGCAAAATCGTTGGCATCCTACGTTGAAAAATGTACTCCAAATAAAACCTTTAAGTTAACGGGTACACAAGGCTCTTCAGCGTTAGAACAAACCAATATCGTGATGCCTTTGTATTTCACGCAGTATTTACCAAAGAGGTGGTAAAAGCGCGTTGCCTAGCCCCGAAGGTCTACACAAAGTTACCTTAGGGATAACAATTTGTAGACCTGATGCTTACCATTCGACACTCAGTCTTATCTCTCTTGGATACCATAGTATCCATATTGAGCTTATTTCTATTAAAATGGACATCATAATGTCCATTTCAGGCTAAGTGAGCTTTCTGCTGACTCATTACTATCGCGTAGAACCAGTGAAAAAATGGCAAAGCTATGTTGACGGAAATCGTGCTCGATAAAGCCCTTCAAAACTGCTATGTTTTAGCTCTAACAGCAGCATAAAAACGGCACTGTTTTTCCATTGCTAATCACTAAGATTTAGTAAAAGCCATAGGCAAGTGGTGGGCAGTTTGGTGGGCAAACAGGCATTTTTGAACGGTTTCTTTTCGATAACTCGTTGAGTTTGTTAGGTTCTAGGCCGCTACTCAATGAGCAAATTCAAAACATCGAATAGTTTTTTCACCCGTCCAAGAATGTCTTAGAAGCCCTGCTATTTGCTTGTAAATACAGGGCTTTTTTATTTTCCTCGTCCAGATCGGTTTGCAGATGTCCGTTACCAACTACCTGTTTAGTGGTGGGCAGCCATTATTACCCCCTCCATTATTTCAGCAACTATGGAGTAAACATGGGAAAACTCACAGCAAAACAGGTTATTGCATACAGCAAAGCCGACCCAAAAAAATATTCAGACGGTGAAGGGTTATACTTTTGCGTCCGCAAACAGGGCTCGCCTTATTGGATGATCCGCTACACCACAGCCAAAGGAAGACGAGAACCACTCAAAGCGCGAGTGACAGAAGTGCATATTCTGGCCGATCGTGAACACCTTTCTGGTCTGATGGTGAACAGTTTTGCGAGTTTGGGTACCACATGTTTGTGCTACGCAAAGGGGCGTAACGGAACGCCCTGTAAAAGTAGACTTTTGAGACGATTTAACAGCGCTTTCCGGCTATTGTTCACCACAACAAAGCGCTTAAAGCATTGTTCAAACGCCGCTTCATCCGCTTTGAACTGATAGGCCTCAAACAGCTGATGCAAATAGCGTGATGCCGCATCGTAACCACTGGCGCAAGTTCGATCCGCTTGCTCTTGCGCTTGCTGCCAGTAGTGCTCACGCCGATTGTAAACATCCGTCAACGCTTGTTCTTTTTCTGCTTTTTCAATAGCCATTTTCTTTGCGAGTGCTGCGGCTTGCTCTTGCTGTAATTGGCTTTGCGCTTGCTCAATAAAAGGAGAAATTACCTCGGGGGTTAACCAATACTGATAGATTTCGTCTATGTTGGCAGGTTCTTTTCGCGTCAGCGCTAAGGCTTGGTGGCGAGTTAGCTGGCCTTGCTCAAACAGCGCGCGTAATAGCGTGTCTTTCTCAACTTCCGTGAGATTGTTTAGCCACGTATCAAACTGAAACTGGGCTTGTTTGGCTTGATGGCTGGGTTGTGCGTTCAGCACCATGGCGAGTGCCTTAACCAATGCTAAGGGAATATCATACAGCGCTGCAAACGCCTGCTCCTCTTCACTGAGGTGCTCAAAATCGAATTGAATTAACGGCACTCGCTCAACGTCATCATTAAAATCAAACATTTTGAGCCACATAAAGTACACAAGGCGCCAATCCCCTTGCATTAACCCGCTGCGTAACCCAGCTAAATGCTGGAAAAATTGGTCGGCATGCTCATCGTCAAAATATTCGTCATACTCCTCAAGGGAAAAAATCAGTAACTGCCACTCATCGTTTTCGTGAACATGAAGCCCATCACTTGAAAAGCCAAGTAAAGCTTCAGGGAGCGTTCCTGCTGGCAGCTTGATGTAGGCATCGATTGAGCCCCAATCAGCATAGTAAAAACCGATATCAAAGTATCTTAACATCAGCTCAAAAGGCTCCGCCTTTAGGTCACTATAGGTGTAATAGACCTGAAAGGACGTAGCGCTGATCTCGGCACGGCTTGAAATGGCTCTGAGCGCCTGACGTGCTTGAGCATCTAAATACCCATCCAGACGCTCAAATTTATAGTATTGATATTCGCTCACGATGACCTTGTTATGTATTTATTGTGAATTGAAAAGTTTGTTTTACTTTCATTGAAAAAGCGCTGCATTTTCCTGTTTGCGCTGATCCAATGTCTTAGCAATCGCAGACACGGTTGTTTTACTGATCCCTTGCTGCTGTGCCAGATACGTAAATTGGCTGATGGCTTCTGCGACTTCTTCAATGACTTGCCTTGCATCATGCCAATTCGCAAAGCCAGCACTGGTAGCAAGTTTTTGCATCACCTTAAGCGGTGGCGCTTTACCATAACCGCCGAACGCAGTGGCGTGTTCGTTGAATGGATGTGGGCTGTAGGTAACATCGTAAAAAGGGGCAGGATCCCATTGACCGTCATCCGCTTGCAAGAACGCCCAGTTTTTACTGTGGTCGTCTTGATTAGACGACAGCAGGTTAAAAATGGCGCGACGAAATTGCAGCTGTCCGGCGGCTGGTGATTTACACAACTGACGGCTGGCTTTAATCAAATCAATGTAATCTAAACTTGGCGTTCGAAAGTCTGCATCCAGTAGCCCGCAAGCGCTGTGCATATGCAATCGACCTGCACTGCGCTTGCTGCCTAAGTCGGCCTGTTCAGTGACATAATCAAAACGCTTAAGCGCCAACCAAGCAGACGCACCGCTGGTAGGTGGTGCTTCAATAAGTTGCCATTGCGGCGGTTGACACTTAGCAAGTTCTGCCATTTGTAAATAAACCGCCTCACACAAACCTTCTTCATGGCCAAGTGCGAGATTTTTAGAGGTAAACTTCACCAGCCAAGCCTCATCTCCAAGCTGAGCGAAGGTTCGACAATGCTGAGTTTCCCCAGCAGGCATATAAATTTGTGCCTTAGGTCTGGCCCCGCCCGAACTACCTCCGGCGACTAATGCGGCCAACACCTGTTGCGTATGCCCATCTAACTCATCGTGATTATCATCCATATAATCTGACATCGAAGAATCGAACAGCGTTTGTGCTTCTAAGCCTAACGTCGCTAAATCAATATCCGCGTGCGTGGTGGCTGAAAACTCAGACACCGGAGAAAAAGACAATGCTCCCATGCCTTTATCACCGACAAAGGCTAACCTATCCATCGCCGTTAATTGATTAGGCAGGATGCCCTTTTGCCGGAAAATACGATCTTGTAACAACATGCCCCAGCCATCGGGCAAACAATCTCCAAATACGCCATGTACACCTTGGTGTGGCTGCTTAGGTGCGACTTGAACTTGTGTGCTCGACTGCAAGGTAAAAGGAGATAAATTGCCAAACTGCTGCAAATAGCTGTCTGCATACTGGAAAAAAACGCCTTGCCGATTCTGCGCCACGACCCCTACAGCAACCTGCTCACCTGAGCTTAACGTACGAGTTACGGCGAGTTTTTGAATGGGTTTAAAACTCATCTTTTAGCACCTCATCAATACTAGAGGGCATAGTGACCCGTTCTTTGCTAGGTTGTGTGAGCTGATAAAGCCTATCCAATGAATCGAGGGTCTGCCATAGCAACAGCAATTGGCGAAATGAAATTTGCCCGGTCAGCTCAAACTTTTTAATGGTGGCCGCAGGCACACAGCTGCGCTCAGCAAGCGCCGCTCGTGACAGCTTTGCCTGCTTTCGTAACTCACGTAAATAAGCCGCATAGGCTTGGCTTACATCGGTATCATCAAGTAATGTAAATTTCATCCGCAAAGGCCAAATGGATACAGTCATATCCATTATAGCGAAATAAAACAGAAAGTGGACATTATTGTATCCATTATTAAGTGAGGTGTTGAAAAAATCACTCGATAAAGCCCTTCAAAACTGCTATGTTTTAGCTCTAACAGCAGCATAAAAACGGCACTGTTTTTCCGTAGTTTTAGCCAAGAAGCACCACTAAGATTTAGTAAAAGCCATAGGCAAGTGGTGGGCAAATAGGCATTTTTGATCGGTTTCTTTTTGCTTATTTCGATAGTTTCATCCTGGCCGCTTAATTTAGCGGCTTTTTATTATTACCCTTCAATAAATCACCGCTATCAGTGAATATAACTACTTTTACGTAACAACACACATAAGTTCACCGTTATTGGTGATTATATTTGAAATTTCTTATAACCACTCTATAATCACCAGTTATGGTGAACAATTATCAGTAGTCTTAACCTCATGGCCAAGAAAGTAACCGCTTCAGACATGCCAAGTACCGACTTTATCGATAGCGCAGAGATACTTGGGCAATTGATCAAAGCCAAGCGCACAGAACTCGGCATTAAAATAGCCGACTGTGCAGCGCTGTGCGGGATCGGCATTAACACTTTGTCACGCATCGAAAACGGTAATGCGAATTGCACCTTAGCTGCGGTTTTCTCTGTTCTGAATGGGCTGGGTATCAAACTGACATCAAAAGCGCTAACGCCAACAGCGAACTCCTCCTCAGATGAGGAATGGATTTAACCAATGGCGAACACCAATGCATATCAACTGAATGTAAGTTACGGCGATGAAATCATCGGCACAGTGACTCTGGATAGCACCACAAACCTATTAAGACTAAGTTATTCGCCGCAATGGCAACAACATGGATTTGCCATTTCACCACATTTGCAGCTTAACAACCGGCATACACCAGAGGTCGCTTACAACTACCTTGATAACGCCTTACCAGAAGGTGAAGCACGGAAGCTGCTGGCTGAAAAATTGGGTGTTTCAGAAAAAAACGTGTATTCGCAAGTACAGACCATTGGTAGCGATTTAGCCGGAGCGGTGGCTTTTAAACCCGCTCCGGAAACTCAGGTAGATGGGGCTCAACCGGTCTTTAGACCCCTTGAAGAGGCAGAGTTAATCGAAAGGCTCGATAATAAGGAAGAGTTCGGCCTGCTGACATGGGACGACAAGCCACGGCTTAGCGTAGCCGGTGTGCAAGACAAGCTGAATGTTTTTATTGATGACGTCGGGTGCATTGGTTTTGGCGACGGTTCTTTGTGTTCCACCCATATCCTGAAGTTTGAAAAGAAAAACTGCCCCAATCTGGTATTAAATGAGTTCTTCTGTATGAAGCTATCAGAGGCGATTGGATTGCCTACCGCCAATGTGACGTTCAGACGTTTTGGCCCTCATCCAGCCCTTATCGTCAAACGATTTGATCGTAAATATATAGCTGACAAAAAGAAAGTATTCAGGCGTCATGTAATAGATGGCTGCCAGGCCCTCAACTTGTCAAGAGATCACAAGTACGAACGCAACCTTGGTGATGGGCGGGATGTTCAGCACATTCGGGATGGGGCCAGTTTAGAGAAATTGTTTAAATTTAGTCAGGGCATGTCTTCACCCGTTGAAAGCACAAAATGGCTGCTCCAGTGGCAATTATTCAATCTAATGATCAGCAATTACGATAGTCATGGCAAAAATGTCTCGTTGTATTTTGACAAACACAACGCACGATTTACGCCTGCTTATGATTTGGTGAATATCGCCATGTTCCCGCAATTTAAGCATGTCTTAGCAATGGCGATGGGGGATGAATTTGATCCAAACGACATTCACACCTATCAACTGGCTGACTTTGCGGAAACCTGTAATATCGACAAAAGGCTATTGTCGAGAATATTGGTTGAACTTGCAGATAGCGTACTGAACCAACTTTCTGGTTGTACTTTTATCAATGAGCTGAAAGAACAGCCCTCTATTACGGTCGAGGACATACCTTATTTTGAGGCATTACGTGACAACATTTTCGCGAGAACAGAATATTTAAAAGCACAGGCGGAAGACATACCCTCTATAACGGTGTAAACCTGCAATAAACGCTTTAGCCGGTCAACGTTTATCAATAGAAGGGAGCCAAATCAAAGTGTTTACGCAAATAGTTGCACACAACTTGCTGTTTTATTTTTCGTACTAAAATGACTTTCGAGTGAATGAAGAAACAGGTGGTTAGTGTGGTCCAGCTTCCACAAAAAAGCCCCTTCGTCGGGGCTTCGTTAGTGGCAATAACGGTATGCTCGGTGATGGGTTAGAAATGATAACGCGCTGTCAGCGCCACCACTGAATAATCAGCTCCGCCAGTGTAACCGAGGTTAACCGAAGCAGCTTCGGTAACAAAATACCCCGCCTCCACGCAATAAACAAACTCCGTATCAGCGCCATCAGTGTCGAATCGCTCAGCACCGACAGAACCTTTGAGGACAAAGTCGTTGACGTTAAGAATATATCGTGCGGCCGCACTGAAATAGTTTTCATCAGCAGACTCAGAGTAGCTATCGCTTACGGTTTCAAGAATTGGATTTCCGTCGATATCCGTATAACGGATTTCTGCAGTAAAATCGACATCCGCAGTCGCATCTAGGTTACCGTAAGCAACCATTAGGTCGATAGTAGCGCCGTGGCTGACATCCCAGATATAACCAGCACCAAGCTCGTAACGGGTAGTGGTAAGTTCCATATTCGCCCGCTCATCAACCTCGAAACCCGGTTCTGATATGCCGTAGTTTTGATTGGTATCGTCCACAGCTCTCATGTACTGGCCAGCGACAAAAAATTGATCGAATTGTTTGGCAACACTTATCGTAATACCGGCTGGCTTCACTTCATCAATATCGTCGATTTCAAACTGAACATAGCCTGCTTCAGCATAATTAAACTGCGGATTGTTTGCGCTGGTTTGGGCCATAGCCTGATATGAGGTGAGCAATACGGATATCGCCAGAGAGGTTTTTCTTATGTGGTTTTTTCCTTGTAACCATTAAAACGTCAAACTTATCAACCAACTATTAACCGTCGGCCGGTAAAGTTGCGCCGAGCTTAAATGAAAAAGGCGATATTTTCACGTTTAATTTTTGCCTGGATAAAAACGGCTTAAACACTCAATACTGACCATCATGACTCACCCGGTTTGGTTAGTTTTGCCGATGTGCCATACTCCCGGTGTTTACCAAGGAGTACTTCATGAGCCAATACAAAGAAATATTTCTGGCCGCACGCCCCGATGGCAATCCCATTGGCCCGCAGTTGTTCGAGGTCGTGTCAAAAGACATTCCACAGCCTGGCCCGGGCGAGCTGCTGGTTAAGCAAACCCATATGTCGATGGACCCGGCCATGCTGGGCTGGATGATGCCCGATGAAGACAGCTATATCCCGCCGGTAGCCCTTAATACCCGCATGCGCTCGAGCGGATACGGCGAAGTGATTACCTCAAACCACCCGGATTTCTCACCAGGCGATAAAGTAATGGGCATGATGGGCTGGACCGAATATATCCTGAGTGACGGTAAAGGCCTCAACAAACTGCCTGCTGGCGTTGACGGTGAAACCGCGCTGGCGGTATTTGGCTTACCCGGTCTGACCGCCACCCAGGGTTTGTTTAGTATTGGCAAACCACAAGCCGGTGAGACCCTGGTAGTCACCGGCGCGGCAGGCTCGGTTGGCTCCATGGTTGGCCAGCTGGCAAAAGCTGAAGGCCTTAGGGTTATCGGCGTGGTCGGCAGTGACGAAAAGGCAGACTGGATAGTCAACGAGCTTGGCTTTGACGGCGCGGTCAACTATAAAACCGATGATTTAGCCGCTAAGATTAAGGCGCTGACTCCACAGGGTGTTGATGTTTTCTTTGAAAACACCGGCGGCCCGGTGCAACAGCACATTTTTGATCGCATGAATGTACACGGGCGAATAGTGGTTTGCGGTATGATTGCCGACTACACCGCCGCATCGCCAGCGCCGGGGCCTAACTGGATCCCGCTGATTAAGAAACGGATTTTGATTCAGGGTTTTGCCATGCCGGACCATCTGCATGAAACGCCCAGGCTGCTTAGCAAGCTCAGTCCCTACGTGACCGCCGGCAAAATAAAATACCGCACCCATGTACTAGACGGACTGGAAAGCGCCATGAGCGCGCTTAACCTGTTTTTTAGCGGCGCCAATCAAGGCAAGCTGCTTATCAGGCTGTAGCCACGCAACAGGGTGCTGGCCAGTGTTGTCTGCTCAGCGCCCATTGCTCAGCACCATGTCCACATGAGGAATACCATCTTCCAGGTAGTCCTCAGAGTTTCTGACAAAGCCAAACTGCTGATAGACCTTTTCAAGATAAACCTGTGCACCGATCTGAATGTCCTTATCCGGCCACAGCCGCTGACATTCTTCCAACGCTTTGCTGATGAGTTGCTGGCCGTACCTTTTACCTCTGGTGTGCCCCGCTACAGCGACCCGGCCAATACTCACCTGTGGAAAGCTAACGCCAGGCGGCAATAATCTTGCATAGGCCACCAGCTCGCTATTACTGGTACCCAACAGGTGATAAACCCCTTTTATACGGTCTTTATCGTCGAGTTCCGGGTAGGGGCAGTTTTGTTCCACAACAAATACGTCGGTGCGTAATTTGAGTAATTCGTAGAGCTGGTCGGTAGTGAGCTGAGAGAAGGGTAACGAGCACCAGTTAAGCATAAAGACCTCCGCGATAATGCTGGCAGAGATAATTGCCGATCCCCCGAATCATTGCAATCAGTAGTGATGAATAAAGCGATTAATACGCACTGTTTCAAAAGGAAAAATCATACAATTATTTAACATTCAAACGGTAGGACAAGTGCACTTATTAATAATTCGTAATTTATTAATTAAAATCAATAAATAGCTAAATAACTACAAGACACTGTTTTATATAAACTTATATTCTTACTCACCACTTAAAGCCAACCATACCCCGGGAATTATTCGTTAACGGTATGTTGACTGTAGTATTATCATACAATAGTATCACCAACCCAAGAATAACAATAATAAAGAATTGAGATTTCGACCTGATTGAAGTCGATACCTTACAACGCGCCAGGATTTTCACAATTGGACGACATACCTGTGAACTGCGCATTCACATATATTTGGAGATAATACATGTTTAAACGTGCTCAACTTGCCAGCGCCGTTTTATTCGCACTTTCCGCCCAGCCTCTGTATGCCCAGGACACCGACAGCATGCCCAGCGAGGACGAGGTTGAAGTTATTGATGTACGTGGGGTGAAGGCCAGCCTTAATTCCGCGCAAAACATGAAAATGAACGCATCAAACATTTCTGATGTGATTGTCGCACAGGATATTGGCAAGCTACCCGATAACAGCGTGGCGGCAGCCCTGCAACGGGTAACAGGTATTCAGGTAGCCCGTACCAATGGTGAAGTAAACCAGGTACTGATTCGTGGTTTACCCGATATCGTCACCACTATGAGCGGTCGCAATATCTTCACTACAACCGGTCGTTCCATCTCACTGGCAGACATTCCGGCCGATTTGGTCTATTCCGTTGACGTTAAAAAATCTATCAGCGCTGCTGATATCGAAGGGGGCATGGCCGGTAGTATAGATATTCAGTTACGTCGCCCGTTTGATTTCGACGACGGCTTTTCAGCCGCCGGTAACCTACGCTATGAGTACAGCGACGAAGCTGAATCATGGAACCCGGTAGGCAGCATTACCATTAATAACAACTGGGAAAACAGTAATGGCCGCTTTGGAGCCATGCTGAGCGTTTCGCATCAGGACCGCGACTTCCAGGACCAGGTAAACTTTGTAACGGCACCATTTGAACTGCCAGACAGCGTGGTAAACAACCCGAATTCTGCACCGCTAAATGTAGCCGGCGCACCGGCGATAGCGCCTAACGTTATCGGTGGTTATTTCCGCTACGGCGATCGCACGCGTGATTCATTTAACGCGTCATTCCAGTGGGAGCCAAACAGCAACAGCTCATATTACCTGGACGTGTTCGGTGTTAATTACGAGCAAAACAGCCAGCTGAACTTCTGGGTACCACTGCCAAGCTGGGGAGGTTGGGGCGATGGCTATGTGGAGTCGTATAAAGAAGGCTCTAACGTTGCCCAGTCAGTAGTGCGTCCAGATGCACCAGGCACTATCACCAGTAACCAGTCGTTCTTCAACGAATCTGATACATACCAATTTGCCCTGGGCGGTAAATGGTACTTTGATAACGTTACCGTTGAATCAGACCTGGCGTATACCGATACTGAAGCCAACAACCGTGGCTTTATTCTGGATTTAGCGTTCTTTGCTGACACCATTATCTATGACTTCGACAAGAACGGCGCCGGGATTTCTGACGTTCAGATCCTTAACAGCGACGGTCAGCCTTATGATATGACCGATCTGAGCCAGTACAACCTGTGGACTTACTTTGATTCACGTGGTCACCAGGAAGGTGAGGCCATCGACTGGACACTGGATGCCAATATTGCGCTGGACTCCTGGATCCACTCTGTAGATGTTGGTCTTCGCCTGAACGACCGCTCAGCCTTTAACCAGGAGGCCGATACTGGTGGTCGTGGTAACATTTCTGGCCGTGATGTTACACTAACTGAATTCCCGGGCCTGGAAGACTACTCGCCCAGCGGTTACATGAGTGACGTAACCAACCTCAACAACACGCAGTGGTTAACGCCGAATGCCAGCTACCTGCTTAGCAATCGCGCCGATATCCGCGAAGCGATGGGCCATTCTCGTGATGAGCCTGAGTTCCTGCCAGCGCGTTACTACGACAATACAGAAAAGAACTACGCCATTTACGCGCAGGCTAACTTCAGCCGTGAGTTTGGTGACATGATCCTTGATGGTCAGGCCGGTGTTCGTGTTGTTCGTCTGGAATCTGAACTTAACGGTAACCGAATCACCGACGGCGTAGTGGAGCCTGTAACGGTTGATAACAGCAACACAGAAGTACTGCCAGCGGTTAACCTGCGCCTAGAAGTTATTGACAATCTGTTCCTGCGTAGTGCCTATGGTAAAACTATCAGGCGCCCTGACTTTGCCCAGTTAAACCCGAGCACCACCTACTTTGAAACCACCGCTACCGGCTCTATTGGTTACGGTGATGGCGGTAACCCGGACCTGGTTGCGGTTGAATCGCAAAACTACGATTTGGCAGCAGAATGGTACTTCGGTGAGGCCAGCTCACTGACAGCCACGGTATTCTACCGCGATATTGACGGTTACATCATTGTCTCCAACGAAATTGTTAACGTTGACGGTGTGGACTTCTCGATTTCACGGCCACAAAATGCCGGAAGCGGCTCACTGGAAGGTACCGAGTTAGCCTATACCCATTTCTATGAAGGTCTGCCAGGCGTACTTGATGGACTGGGTGTGCAGTTAAGTGCCACGTTCATGGATCACGAAACCGAAAACGCCGCCGGCGTTATGCAGCCACTACCGAATGTGTCTGATGAGTCTTACAACGCGATTCTGATGTATGAGCGTGAGGGACTGAACATGCGTTTAGCGTATAACTGGCGCAGTGAGTGGTACGGTAGCTTTAACGAAGTAGGCGCTCAGCCGGGCAGCTCTGTGGTTCACAAACCAATTAGCACCCTGGACTTCTCGGTTAACTACGATGTAACAGAGAACCTGACCGTGAGCTTCGACGGTACTAACCTGACCGATGACGTAGCGAACGACTACTTCGGTGGCGACTCAGCAGACGACGCACGTTTGTATCCTCGCGATACTTACATTCGTGACCGTACCTTTGCGCTGGGTATCCGCTACAGAATGTAGTCTTAAATCACCCTGTAATTTTTGATAAAACCCCGCTTCTGCGGGGTTTTCTTTTTTGCTGTTCCGCCTCTTTCAACTCTTGTTTTTTCACAACGAACAGCCGCCCATCCCGCCATAGTACGAAAGTACTGTAGCCCGCCACGCTTAATTCAGGTTGACTGTCACAAAATGGCGTCTGTATAAGACCATTGATAAATCTAACAAAAAGTAGTTGCTATGCAGTTAACAATAAAAAACAAACTTCGTGCGCTGGCAATTCTTCCGGTTCTGTTTCTAAGTGTTTTTCTACTGTTTTTAAACAACTATGAAGCGGAATCACTGGTTGAATCGCAACTGAAGGAAACCCGCGAGCAACTACTGGATGTTAAACACCAGGAACTCAGGCACTACATCGACCTGGCCCTCTCATCGGTAAGCGACCTAACGACAGATCCCGCCAACCGTGCAGAGGGGCTGGCTCGTTTACGCCAGCAGCAGTTTGGCGACAACGGCTACTTTTTTGGCTACGACAGTCAGGGCATACGACACCTGCTGGGTAGCAGCGACACCGGCCTGGGAGAGAACTTTTGGGACCTTCAGGATAAAAAATCTCAGTACATTGTGCGCGACCTGGTCGCCACCGGTAAACAAACCAATGGTGGCTATTACGTTTATTATTTCCCCCGTCTGGGCGAGAGTACACCACTACCCAAACTGTCCTATGTTCGCTACATTCCGGCCTGGGATCTTGTCATTGGTGCCGGCTTTTACATTGATGATATCGATAATTACATCAGTACCTTAAGAGAAGAAGCCAGCGAAGCCCGCCAGGACACTTTTATTCTGACCCTGGTGATTACGGTAGCGGTATTACTGATTGCGGTTGGCACCTCGTTTTTAATTTCCCGCGGGATCCTGCAGCGTCTGCTATCGTTGAGTAATTCATTTCACGAACTCACGCAGGGTGATGGTGATCTGACTCAGCGTGTTAACGACGGTGGAAACGACGAAGTCAGCGGACTGGCGCGTAACTTTAACGGCTTTGCCTCACGCATCCACCAGTTAATCAGTCAGGTGGCGTCACAAAGCGAATCCGCCTATCAGTCAACCACTGCCATCAGCAGCGACACCAGGCACGCCGGTGCACAACTGCGTAAGGGCCAGCAAAGCAGCCACACCGTGTCGGGCTTTGTTGGCGATCTGGTGACCTCAGCCAGAGAAATTGCGACCAACGCCACACAAACCGCTAGTGCAGCAAGCCAGGTGAAAAGCCACTGCGATGAAGCCAATCGCTCTATTAATGAAACCGTCCAGGTGATGAGTGGCCTGGAGTCTGAAATATCCGTATCTGCCGAGCAAATCGCCACGCTGCAAAAAGACGTAGTGGAAATCGGTAAAGTACTGGCGGTGATTAACGGTATAGCCGACCAGACCAACCTGCTGGCCTTAAATGCGGCGATTGAAGCGGCCCGCGCTGGCGAGCAGGGCCGGGGCTTTGCGGTGGTAGCCGACGAAGTACGCGAACTGGCACAACGAACCCAGGGCAGCACCGAAGTCATTAGTCACACCATCACGCGCCTTGAGCAATCGGCGGCCAATGCGGTCGAAACGATGACTGTAAGCAGCGCTAAAAGTGTTCAGGCCAGTCAGGTGACCCAACAATCTCAACAAGCGCTTAGCCAGGTGAATACCGCGCTGGCGACCATTAACGCTATGAGTGATTCAACTGCGGCAGAAACAGAGAGTCAGGTAGCGTTAGGCGATCAGTTACAGCATCATGTGCGAGAACTGGTCGCGACACTGCAGAATATTGTTGAGCGTGCTGAGGTGAGTCAGCAGACCGCTGATAAGCTGGCCGAACAGATGCAGTCGTTACGCCACCTCATGGCTCAATTTGTTATTTAACCTACTCTTCGAAACGCGGTGCAAATATAATTTTGCCCGGCACGATGTCCAGTTTTAAAGGGACGTTACTGAGCCAGGCCAGACCGCCTTTGGCGTTATCCACCTTATAAACCGGTTGGGTAGCCAGATAACTGTTAAACAATCCCATGTAGCGGTCTGCCAGCGGAGTCAGATTGCCTTTAAAACCCGCCGCATCAATTTCACTGCGGGTCAGTGTAAGCGAGCGTACATACAGGGCTTTTTCCTGCTGGTTGTAATACGGCTCACCTTCCAATCCCAGTTTGACCTTAGCCGGGTAACGCAATCCAAACACTGACACACTGGCAATGGCGTCTGCCTGCAGCGCAACCACCGAACGATTATCCGGTCCTACAACCACTTTCAGCGATGACACACTCAGCATAACCGGTATGCCCGCGACGGAGGTTTTCTGACTTAGCTGGTCAAGGTGTGCTAACAAACCTTGCTCAATATCATGCTCAGTGACTGTATAGGAGGCAATGGAAGAAAGAGTGCTGCAGGCGCAGATTAGGCCAAACAGCGTAGCAAGAATAAAGCTTCTTAATAACATGCAGGGTACCGGATGAGTTTCAACCCGGTTAATCCTACACCAAAACAACGAAACAAAGCGCTTTTTATGGTTAAAGGCCCGCGCGCTGGCGGGCCTTTTCCTTCTATCAGTCAATTCTCCGGACTACAGGGTAAATAGCACCTTCACCGAATCATTAACCGCTGCCGCATCGACAAAACCAATCGCATTATCCGAGCCACTGACTGTGGTCAGTACTTCGGCATCGTTGCCGAGCTCTTTCGGTGGTCGTCCGCCACCAGTAAACGCCAGTTTTGCCCAGTAAGCTTTATACTGCGACGCGTTACGCGACAACACTTTGTCGATAAACTCATCCGCGGCGGCGCCTTTTTGCATAAAGGGGGTCAGAGACTTATCTTTACCAAGAAAAATCTGCGCCACCTGATCTTTATCCACAGCACCCGAATAACCAGGATTAACCACCACAGCCACTTCGGCCTTAGCGCCACCAGCAACAATCACCATAGCTAACAATGCCAGTTTCAGGGGTATACGTTTAATCAAATAAATCATCATACTTCCCCTTAAAACACAGTAACGATGGCGGCTTGCAAGGCGCCGGATTTATCACCACCAAAGAGTTCCGTGTGGGTGTATTCAAACTTCATAGCTGCCGAGGAGTGAAAGTCCCAGCGCAGGCCAACCGAATAAAATGGCAGTGAGTATTCGCGGGTCGCCAGGACCGCTTCAGTTTGCGCATACAAAGCATCAAGCCCCGGATCAACACCCAGTGGCACCTGGTTAATGGCGTCACGGTAAGGCTTGCTAACGTCCTCGCCCACGGTGGCGTGGACCATAAAGTTATCGAAGCGTTTGCCCACAGAAACCATCCAGGGCTCGTAGTCGCCAATCAGTGTTTTATCCAGTGATGAGGGAATATACTCGGCCACAAATAACCAGTCCTGATTATCAAAAATGACACCGAACTCCAGGCCTTCAGACTTATCCTCATTGACATCCAGCTCACTGCCGACTTCAGGAAACGGCGTCATTTGCCAGGCCGCCACCAGCGGTTCCAGCCCCAGTTCACCACTAAAGTCAAACTGCAGGTAACTACTGCGGAAAGTCCACCAGCCATAGTTAACACTGGCGACCACACTGAATATATTCTCCATCTGATAGTCGTTACCCTGGGATTCAAAATCCTCGGAGCCGTAATACAGGCGCAAATTGACCATCGCATCGCCAACCGTCAGATCGTGAATAGAGGCAATACCATCAATGGAGTCGAACGGTGCCTTGTAAACTTCTCCGGGAGGCGCTATCCAGTGATAGGCATAAGACACATCCAGATAGTCAGAGTAGAGATACATGGGTATCCGCTGCCGCCCGGCCTGAATTCGCCAGGACGGACTGACCTCATAGGATAAAAATGCCCAGGTAAACTCTGGCTCCCAGTCGTCTCTCCCCCGTGCCCGTATCTGTACCGTCGCACTTAAATCGTCGGTTAGGTCTGAGTAGGCCTGTAAGGCGAAGAATGAGCCGGTTTTAAAATCGACATTGTCATCATAGCCTCTCACTTCTACGTCGCTGTCGGTTGCGACACCGCCAACCACGCTGGCAAATCCACTAAAATTGATATCAGCGCTAACACTAAAAGGCAAGGTTGCCAGCGCCGTAGCCGCTGCAATAATTGGTTTATTCATAGTTTTTTCCGGATTAATAGTAACTCAGTAAGCCGCGTGCCGGCGGCGCTTCGTTTTTATCTGCCCCCGTTATCCCCGGGGTTTAAAGTGGCTTAAACCTCGTCAGACCCTAAACTGTCTGGCGATACTTTCGAGGTTTTTAGCTAGTCCAGCCAGTTCCGTGCTGGCTGAGGCGAGTCGGTCTGAATTCTGAGAGGTTTCATCCGTGCGGGCATATATCTCATCCACAAAACCAACGATTTGCCGTGCAACTGCCTGCTGATCGTCCGTCGAGCTGGCAATCTGGCCATTCATGGCACTAATTCGGCTAATGGTGTCGGCAATGACTACCAGACTGTCACCGGCCTTGTTAGCCTCGGTCACGCTACCTTCAGCCTGCGACGTGCCGCTGGACATCACCGAAACAGCCTGATGGGCAGCGGTTTGTAAACGTTCGATAGTTTGTTGAATTTGTTCTGTTGATTGTTGAGTTCTGGAGGCCAGGGTACGCACTTCATCGGCCACAACTGCAAAGCCGCGGCCCTGCTCACCGGCCCGCGCCGCCTCGATGGCCGCATTAAGTGCCAGTAAGTTTGTTTGCTCGGCAATGCCTTTAATAACATCGAGCACCACGCCTACCTGATTAGAGTCATTTTCGAGCTTTCTGATCACTTCGGCCGTTTCTTCCACATTCTGGGCTAAAGCCTGAATATTGGTGACCGTACTGTTTACCACCTGCTGACCGTTATTAGACGCCGATGAAGCCTCGTCTGCCGCTCTGGCTGCTTCTGCGGCGCTCTCGGCTACGGCAATCACCGAGTGATTCATGTTATCAACAGCCTGCTTGGCATGGACGGCCGCACCCTGTTGCTGACTAATGTTTTGATTAGTCGTGTCGGTGAGCTGATTCAGGTTCTGAGCAAGATCAGACAGGGGCAGGGTAGTATCAACAATGTCTTTAACCACCCTTTGGAGTTTTTCCATAAAGCGGTTGAAGTATTTAACCAAATCGCCCACTTCATCCTGCGCGTTAGTCTGAATACGAATGGTCAGATCGCCGTCTTCCTCAGCAATGTCGCGCAAGGATTTCACCACCCGGGTTAAATTGCCGGTAATGGTTTTAGTAACCGGGATAGCCGTACCAAATAACACCAGCGTGGTTAACACACCCATTAAAAGCCCCAGCCAAAACAGGAAATCCTGAGCGTTGTTGTATTGCTCAAAGGCTTTTTCAAAAGTTTGCTGCCGGCTACTTTTAAATCCGTTGAGCTGATTTATCGCCTCATCGTAGCGGCTATTCATGGTTTCAAGCTGGCCACCAAGGGTGGCAAAGTCGGCAGTATTGTCCAGGATGGAACTGGTCAGCGATAACGCCATTTCGCTGTAGGCATTAAAGGTATTAAGAATCGTATTAATATCGCCGGATAATTCCGGTGCAATCCGGCTTATGGAGGTCAGATCGGCTCTCACCACGTCGGCTTTCTGTCTGGCGGTATCTACCGCATCAATATCACCGGTAGTTACCGAAGAGGCCAGAATGTCGCGGACCTTTTCCATGTTGGTTAACGCTGAGGTACTTAATTGCAGGGCGGGAAAGTCAACGTTCTGGGCGGTCTCAAGCTCGCTGGCATTTTGTGCAGAAACAACGCTGTTAATAATCACAAAAATAGCAAAACTGAGGGTGCCAATAATCGGTATAAGGAGAATTTTTTGCCCGACAGTCAGCCGCAAAAGTAAGTTCATCAACGCTATTGCTCCAGAGAAGTAGATACAACAAGACGGCCTTAAACGCCGCACCTATACCATGAAAAGTAGTCGACAACCCCTTATTTGCAAGTAAGCAGCACGGCGTTTATATTGAAAACAGCGTCTTAGTGATCTTGCTCAAAAAGGTCATGATCGGGAGCAAAACCACAACAAAGGAGACATTATGCGTTGGTTAATTTGTTTAATCGGGCTGGTTTGCCATTCAGCATTAGCCACAGAGAAGGAAGCTGTTGATAATGTAATCAGCAACTTACATAAGTTTGCTGCACAAGCTAACTATGCCAGTTATTTTGCGCAGTATGACGAGGAAGCCATATTTATTGGCACCGATGCGTCTGAAACCTGGACGTTGGAAGAATTTAAGAACTATGCGAAACCGGTTTTTGATCGGGGTTCTGGCTGGACTTATAAATCCAGGGAGCGTCATATTTACTTTTCACCCAACAAGGATGTCGCCTGGTTTGATGAGCTGTTAGATAACGCTTCACTGGGATTGACCCGGGGGACCGGCGTGCTGGTTAAAACCGAGGCAGGCTGGAAAGTCACTCAGTATCATTTAACCATTCCAATTCCCAATGACATTGCCGACAGCGTGGCCGAGCAAATCAAAGCTTATAATGGGATGCACTGAGCAAGACCCGCCATTCAGGCGGGTCAAATGACTCACGATTAATTAGTAATAGGCTGGATAGACAGCTCAACACGACGGTTTAGCTGACGATTCGCGGCAGAGGTATTAGGCACCTTAGGCTGAAACTCCCCCATACCAACAGTAGTGATACGCTGACTGTTTACATTGTACGATACCAGCAGGTTTTTAACGGCATTGGCGCGACGCTCCGATAACGCCTGATTGTAATCCTCAGCGCCTGTATCGTCAGTATGGCCCTCGATCATCAATACCGTTTTCTCGAACTTATTAATAACCAGCGCCACGTCATTGAGCACCGGATTAAAATTAGGACTTATTGCCGATGAGTCGGTCGCGAAGGTGATATCGCCCGGCATGATAAGGCGCAGTGTGTCACCCTCACGAACGATATCCACACCAGTATCAGCCAGCTCTTCGCGCAACGCTTCTTCCTGTTTATCCATGTAGTTACCGATGGCACCGCCGGCAATGGCACCTACCACTGCGCCCCAGGCGTAACGTTTTTTATCATGGTCGCCAGTGGCTTTACCTAATAATGCACCAGCCACCGCACCAATAGCGGCTCCTCGCTGGGTGTTGTTGCTGTTAGCACAACCGGTTAAAGAGATAGCAGCAGAAACGGCACACACTAATAATAGCTTTTTCATAATTTCCTCAGATAACTTACACATACAACGTGACGGGAGCAAATCCTGTTCCAACAATAGCCTCAGATTAATGAACGTCAGATGAATCTGCCGCACAGGTATAGATATCAGGGGGTTGCGAAGGTTTAGGGGTGAGTGGAAGAGAACTAATGCGGCAGTAATTTCAACGACTGCTCAATACTAGAATTGCAATGTTTACACATTCAGCTGTTTCTAAATTGCAACACCGGCGTTTAAACCATAACTGACTCTTTAAAGAAGCGATTAATATCAATATTGTATTGCGCCGGGGTGACGGCCTTTACAATTTTGATTTGCAAGTCTTTACTGAGATCGACGTCTTTGGGCGTTATGTAGTGCCCGCCGCTAATGGAATAGAAAGTTTTAACTACCGGTCGCAGGGGCTGCTGCTCATTTTGATGCATTACCATCGCCACCCGTTGATTGGATAACTCAACCAGTGACCCCAGTGGATAGATGCGCATGCATTTAATAAATTGCTGCAATAGGGTGGCATCCAACTTGGTTTCGCTATCTTTCATCAGTATTTGCAGGGCTTTCTGGCTCGGCATACCGGCTTTGTAACAGCGATCGGCCGTTAATGCGTCGTACATGTCGGTGATGGCCAGTATACGACCGTTGTAGGAGATGTCCTCGCCACTCAGGCGATAGGGGTATCCCAGGCCGTCGAGTCGCTCGTGGTGCTCACTGACAACTTTTATCAGGCCGGTATCTAATTTCATGGCAGACAAGAACTCAACCCCATACTCAACGTGTTTTTTCATCACGTCCATTTCATCTTCGGTTAACCGGCCGGGTTTATGCAGAATTTCATCAGGGATTTTGATTTTGCCCAGATCGTGCAGCAGCCCGCTGTAGGCTGCCGCTTCGATTTCAGGCTGAGACATTCCCAGGGAGCGGGCAAAATGCGCAGATAAAATGCCAACGTTCAGGGAGTGCTCGAGTAAGTAGGTGTCTTTCTCACGGATCCGGGAAAGTAATAACAACGCATCCGGGTTTCTATCCAGTGAGCCCACCAGCGCCCGGGCAAATTCTGCCGGCACAAAATCGTCAAAGGGTGTGCCTTCCTGAACGGCATCATACAGGCTTTTCTGCAGGACAATTCCTTGCTGGTACAAGCTTTCCGCTTTAACCAACTCCGCTGCAAGCGGGACACGGGTATCCAGCTCAGGTTGTCTTTGTTCGCTGGCTTTTGGTTTTTCGGCATGCGAAGACAGGTCGGTATCAATAATTAACCGCTTGATGCCTTTGCGCTTTAACTGGTCAATAATAGCCTGACTGGTTACTCGGCCACGGGTTTTTATTTGCACCGTTCCGGCTTTTTGTTCAGCAATCTGCAGCACGTACATGCCGACTTCCAGCTGTTCAATTGCTATTGTTAACGATGCCATAAGTTCCTTGCTCAGAGAGAAGACATTAAAATGCTAACTGATGCAGCAGTACATCCAGCCCCGGCTCCCAGCCATACAGCTTGAGATTTACCCGATTATTCTGCACCAGTACCTGTTCATCTGCCAGCAGCTCACATTGGGTAAGTGCCTGTGGCGTGCCGGCCGGAAAAGCAATCTGCCCGTTGCTGCGTAATACACGGTGCCAGGGTAGTGTAAGAGAGGCGGGTACATTGCGCAAACAATACCCCACATAGCGGGCACGCCCGGGAAGTCCGGCTAAATCGGCGATTTTTCCATAAGACGCCACACTTCCCTTCGGAATGAACCCTACAGTGTGCCAAATGCGCTCCGCTGGGGTAAGCTTACGGCTATCTGTACCAGTCGACTCCTGTTTAGTCATGCGCAAACAATGCCCTAATTGTGGTTACCCTGCACAAACCTGCCTCTGCCATGCAGTTCAACCGGTTACTAATAATACCGAAGTAATCATCCTGCAACATCCCAAAGAATCGCTGCATGCTAAAAACACGGTGCGGCTGCTTAGCCTGGCACTGGCAAACATCACCGTTGTGACAGGCAAACTGGCGGGCGACTTTACTGAGATTGAGCAGTACCTGGCGGCCAATCCGGCACCAACTGCGGTGTTTTATCCTGCTGATCATAGTACCGAGTTATCCCCGGAAGCTGAAAATGCTTCTGCTCCTATCAAACGGGCGATCTTTATTGATGCCAGTTGGAAGCAGGCCTACGGTATCTGGCAGAACAACACCTGGCTAAATCGGTATCCGTTTTATAAATTGCCACTGCACCAGAGTGGTCAGTATTCAATTCGTAGTTCAGATCTCGAATACAGCTTTTCAACGTTGGAGGCAGTGGCCTATACCCTGGAGTCTGTCGAACAGCTCGACCCGTCACCACTACTAAGCTTACTCAATACCTTTACCAGCCAATGGCAGCGTTTCCTCCCGCGGCGGGATTAATGCCGATCAATTAGCCTTTCTTCTGCATTGGCATGTAGCCGCGGTGCTCTTCCACCATGGACAACCAACGGCGGATAGCCGGATACTCGTCAAGCATAATACCCGCCTCATGAGACACATGGGTATAAGCGTACAACGATATATCAGCCAGGCTCATCTGGTCGCCAATCAGGAAAACCGTTTGCATCAACTGCTGCTCCATTACCGCTAAGGCTTTATGGCCGGCCTGTTGCTTTAGCTCATATTCTTGCTGGCGCTCAGCAGGAAGACCAAGGTATACGTTGATAAAGCGCGCTACTGCAATGGCAGGCTCATGACTGTATTGTTCAAAGAACTGCCACTGCAGCATTTTAGCCAGTTCAAATTCGGTGGAGGGAATAAACGCGCTACCCGCGGCCAGATAATTCAGAATAGCGTTCGACTCGCTCAGGCATCGGCCATCACTGAGTTCGAGCAACGGGATCTTACCTACCGGATTAAGCTGTTTAAACGCATCGGTTTGCGTTTCACCGTTTAAAATATCAACTTCTTTCCATTCGCACTGCTTGCCCAATAATCCTAACAGCAACTGAATTTTGTAACAGTTGCCCGAGCGGCTGTCACCATACACTTTCATTTTAACGACTTCCCTAAATTAACCACCAGATGAGCACTAAAAAGCAGCAAGGTAGACCGGTCGACATAATAAAAACTTTCGTATTTACAAGACCATCTTTTGGCCAGCAACGATGTTGTCTTAAGTCTTCGAGCTGCTGATTAAGTTGGTACAGCACATCTCCCGAATTTGCTCCGGGGTTATCACTGCCCTTCATAATCAGACTGGCAAGCTGCCCTTCTATTTGCTGAATACTCTGGTTGCGATGCTTACGCATCAAATAAACTGTTTTGAATACTGGCAGAAACAGCAGAACGATCATAAATGCCGTCGTCGCTGACAGGATTAAACCATCTATAAATGGCACCGATTTGCCGATCCAGAACACAGGTATCAACAGCAACATAAACAGCGAAAATATCACATTGCTGACACCCAGGTCACAAATGGGCTTGCAGTAGCAAAAGTGCTGGTGGATATTCGGCAGCACCAGGCGATTATAAAGATAACGCGTAAATGACGCTGATTGCATCAGGAACAAAAACAGGAAAAACCAGAAAGGCACGGCGATAACATTAAGCAGCAGTACTGAGAATGGCTGACTAAAGGCCAGAAGATCTTCGCTGATCAGATACACCAGGGTAATTGCGATAGACAGCGTTGCAGCCAGAATAACATGGCGTATCAGCTTTTTTTCCAGCGTTTTCATGTGCTGGCGGTATTGCGACAGTTGATTGGTCTGAACCAGAAAATCGGCAATCCGTTTACCGGACCGCCGGTGCAATATCCGTAATGCCAGCCATAAATAACCGATGATCAGCGGCATACCCAGCGCCGCGTTAAAATCACGCTGGGAGCGTTCGTCTATTATGCTGCGGTAATCCAACGACCCGGCCAGGTAACAGGCGGTAAAACAGGCTAAGACAAACAGAAGCGGCAACATCCAGACATGCAGCACTGCGTTTTTGTTATTTTTCATCTGCCTTCTAACTAAATAATGTATTGCGTTGCAAATTCATGCGACGCAATACATTACCTTATGCAGCACTGTGATGGTAGCTTTTATGAAAGCGTTTACTTATCGCTCCACACTGCAAATTCATTGCCGCTCGGCTCGGTAAAATGAAAGCGTCTGCCACCGGGAAAATCAAATATCGGTTTTATAATAGCGCCGCCATTAGCCTCTATACGCTGCTGAGTTGTAGCTAAGTCCGGACTGTAAAATACCAGTAATGCCGCACCATTAGCAGTGACGGAGGCAAGTTCCGACTGATACAACCCGCCGACGATGCCTTTGTCATGAAACTCCACATAAACCGGGCCGTAATCAGTGAAGGTCCAGTTAAATACCGACGCAAAGAATGTTTTAGTAGCGGGCAAATCCCGGCAGGGCAGCTCCACATAATTAATCAGGGTGTCTTTGCTCATGATTTCTCTCCGGTAGCCGCTGCAAAAACCTCTTCGCCGGTCATGTTGGTAGTGTGCTCAGCAAAGTGATAATAGTGCGGTTTACTATCGATAAAAATCTGATGGGACAGCACCATGTCCTGCTGTTCAGCAAACAGCCCAACGGGCACATAGCGTGCGTGACCGTCTTTTAGTTTATAAAAGAGATGAGTACCACAATGCTGGCAGAAAACCCGCTCAGCCCACTCTGAGGAGTCGTAATGGCCAACATTTTGGCCAGTTACAGTAACCTGCTCTGACTCGATAGCCAAAAAGGGGCCGCCTGACCACTTTCGGCAGGTACTACAATGACAAGCGCCTATTTCCAGGGACTTAGGTACAACGGTTAAGCTGGTGTCGCCGCACAGGCAACGGGTGGTTAATGGCTCGGGGTTACTCATTTAATCATCTCCTTGCTGAATGAGTTTTACTCTCGGTACTTTATTCAACACCATTCAACACCCGGCTTTTGCCATGATGACAATCTTTGAATAATCTTAAAATACGCCAGACAACTGTATACCTATACAGCTATTGTTTCAATTCAGGTTTTACATTTATTCCAGGTATAAAAAAACCCGGACAATGTCCGGGCTTTTCAGATAATGCTTATAACGATTTACTTGCGCAGTTTTTGAATCAATCGTAACTGGGCAATTGCTTCGGCTAGCTCTAATGCAGCTTCGGCGTAATCAAAATCAGCACCTGGATTGGCGATGTGCTCTTCGGCACGTCGTTTAGCTTCTTCAGCAGCTTGTTCATCCAAGTCTTCTGCTCTTACTGCCGTATCGGCCAGAACAGTTACACTGCCAGGTTGTACTTCAAGTACACCACCAGCAACATAAATAACTTCTTCTTCACCGTGCTGTTTAACCAAACGCACCATGCCAGGCTTAATTGCAGTGATCAGAGGCGCGTGGCCAGGGTAGATACCCAGTTCACCTTCGCTTCCTGTCACCTGCATTGTTTCAACGAGACCAGAAAAGATAGACTTCTCTGCGCTTACTACATCCAGATGAACTGTCATTGCCATAATAACCTCCTGATAGGTACGTAAAGCCTTGCCTGAATAAGACCGGCTGCTTAGCAGAGCCGGTCAGTTTCAAACAGGCTTATTTTTTGGCTTTTTCCAGCGCTTCGTCGATAGAACCAACCATGTAGAAGGCTTGCTCTGGCAGGTGGTCATACTCACCTTCCAGGATACCTTTAAAGCCACTGATGGTGTCTTTCAGAGAAACGTATTTACCTGGAGAACCAGTGAATACTTCTGCTACGAAGAACGGCTGAGACAGGAAACGCTGAATTTTACGAGCGCGTGTTACAACCAGTTTATCTTCGTCAGACAGTTCGTCCATACCCAGAATCGCGATGATATCTTTCAGCTCTTTATAGCGCTGTAGTACCGTTTGAACGCCACGAGCAGTCTCGTAGTGTTCCTGACCGATTACCAGTGGATCCAGCTGACGTGAAGTTGAATCCAGTGGGTCTACCGCAGGGTAGATACCTAAAGACGCGATATCACGAGACAGTACTACCGTTGCATCCAAGTGAGCAAAGGTGGTAGCTGGTGACGGGTCAGTCAAGTCATCGGCTGGTACGTATACCGCCTGGATAGACGTGATTGAACCAGTCTTGGTAGAGGCGATACGCTCCTGCAGAACACCCATCTCTTCAGCCAGTGTAGGCTGATAACCTACCGCTGAAGGCATACGGCCTAACAGTGCTGATACCTCGGTACCGGCCAGTGTATAACGGTAGATGTTATCTACGAAGAACAGTACGTCGCGACCTTCGTCACGGAACTTCTCTGCCATCGTCAGACCCGTCAGAGCAACACGTAAACGGTTACCTGGTGGTTCATTCATCTGACCGTATACCAGTGATACTTTGTCCAGAACGTTTGAATCGTTCATTTCGTGATAGAAGTCGTTACCCTCACGAGTACGCTCACCAACACCGGCGAATACTGAGTAGCCGCTGTGCTCGATAGCGATGTTACGGATAAGTTCCATCATGTTTACGGTTTTACCAACACCCGCACCACCGAACAGACCAACTTTACCACCCTTAGCGAATGGGCAAACCAGGTCGATTACCTTGATACCAGTTTCAAGCAGTTCTACCGCGCTTGATTGTTCTTCGTAGCTAGGCGCTGCACGGTGAATAGACATACGCTCTTCTTCACCAATTGGGCCTGCTTCGTCGATTGGGTTACCCAGTACGTCCATGATACGACCCAGCGTTTTAACACCTACTGGTACGTTAATTGGCGCACCAGAGTTTTCAACTACCAGACCACGACGCAGACCGTCAGTAGAACCCAGAGCGATACCACGAACGACACCGCCACCTAATTGTTGTTGCACTTCCAGGGTTAACCCAGACAAGTCACCTTCGGTAACTTTAAGCGCGTCATATACCTTTGGAACCGCATCCTGTGGAAACTCAATGTCCACAACGGCGCCAATGACTTGGACGACCTTACCTTGACTCATAATTTGTCCTCATTAACTTTTATAAACCTTTGCCTACACCGCTGCGGCACCGCCAACAATCTCACTGATTTCTTGTGTGATTGCGGCCTGACGCGCTTTGTTGTATACCAATTGAAGATCATCGATCAGGTTGCCTGCGTTATCGGTTGCGGCTTTCATTGCAACCATTCGGGCAGCTTGCTCCGACGCGGCATTTTCAACTACGCCCTGATATACCTGAGATTCAATGTAACGAACCATTAATGCTTCCAAAATAGGTTTTGGATCCGGCTCGTAAATGTAATCCCAGCGATGTTTTAACGTTTCGTCTTCTGACTTTGGCAAAGGCAGTAACTGATTGCTCACAGGCTGCTGTGTCATTGTGTTCACGAAGTCATTGTAAACCAGGAATACTTTATCCAGCTTACCTTCGTCGAATGCTTTAAGCATTACGCGAACAACACCCACAATATCGCTTACCGATGGTGCATCCCCTAAACCAGACTCTGCAGCAAGTACGTTGCCGCCGAACCGATTAAAGAATGCGCAAGCTTTTGAACCCAGCGCAGCAAAATCGACCTCTACATCCTTAGCACGCCACTCTTTAACCTGTTGCGATACTAATTTGAACTCGTTGGTGTTCAAGCCACCACACAAGCCACGATCCGTAGAAATAACGATATAACCAACGCGCTTGACTTCACGCTCTTCCAGATAAGGATGACGATATTCAAGGTTACCGTTAGCAATGTGACCAATCACTTTAAGCATGCTTTGTGCGTATGGACGTCCATGAGACATACGTTCCTGCGCCTTTTTCATTTTAGACGCAGCAACCATTTCCATCGCACTGGTAATCTTCTGAGTATTCTTGATACTCCCAATCTTACCTTTTATCTCTTTACCGCTGGCCATGACTATCTCTCCGATTACTCAACGTAGTGCTGGTGGTTTTCACCACCAGCCATTGATTACCAAGTTTGTGTCGCTTTAAATTTAGTTAAAGCGTCATTCAACTGAGACTCAATGTCATCGTTGTAGTTACCTGTTTCATTGATAGTCTTCATCAGATCAGCGTATTCGCTGTTCATGAATGAATGTAAGGCCGCTTCGAAATCGAGGATCTTGTTCAGTTCCACGTCTTTCAGATAACCTTTTTCTACCGCAAACAGGGAAACACCAGTATCCGCCACTGACAGTGGAGTGTACTGTTTCTGTTTCATTAGTTCGGTAACGCGCTCACCGTGCTCAAGCTGGGCACGAGTCGCTTCGTCAAGGTCAGATGCAAACTGCGAGAATGCCGCCAGTTCGCGATACTGAGCCAGGGCTAAACGGATACCACCGCCCAGCTTTTTAACGATTTTAGTCTGCGCAGCACCACCAACACGAGATACCGAGATACCAGCGTTAACCGCCGGACGGATACCTGCGTTGAACAGGTCAGTTTCTAAGAAGATCTGACCGTCAGTAATCGAGATTACGTTAGTTGGTACGAATGCAGATACGTCACCCGCTTGCGTTTCGATAATTGGCAGTGCCGTTAATGAACCGGTCTGGCCTTTAACTTCGCCGTTAGTGAAACGCTCAACATACTGCTCGTTAACACGTGCAGCACGCTCAAGTAAGCGTGAGTGAAGATAGAATACGTCACCTGGGTATGCTTCACGACCAGGAGGACGTTTAAGCAGCAGTGAAATTTGACGGTAAGCAACAGCTTGCTTAGACAAATCATCATATACGATAAGGGCGTCTTCACCGCGGTCACGGAAGTATTCACCCATAGTACAACCAGAGTATGGCGCCAGGTATTGCAGGGCAGCAGACTCAGAAGCAGACGCGGCAACAACAATGGTGTGAGCCAGTGCGCCGTGCTCTTCCAGCTTGCGTACTACGTTAGCGATAGTAGAGGCTTTTTGACCAACCGCTACGTATACACATTTAACGCCAGTACCTTTCTGGTTGATGATGGCATCGATTGCCATCGCTGTTTTACCAGTCTGACGGTCACCGATGATTAGCTCACGCTGACCACGACCGATTGGAATCATAGAGTCAACAGACTTGTAACCAGTTTGTACTGGTTGATCAACTGACTGACGCTCGATTACGCCCGGTGCGATTTTTTCAACTGGCTCGAAAGTATCAGTGTCGATAGACCCTTTACCATCAATCGGCTCACCCAGGGTGTTTACAACACGCCCCAGCAGTGAACGACCAACAGGTACTTCAAGGATACGACCAGTAGACTGGACTTTTTGTCCTTCTTGCAGGTCCGAGTAAGGACCCATAACAACTGCACCAACTGAATCTCGTTCAAGGTTTAGTGCAATCGCGTAACGACCACCAGGAAGCTCAATCATTTCACCCTGCATTACATCGGCCAGGCCGTGAATGCGGATGATACCGTCGGTTACTGCGACGATAGTACCTTCATTGCGTGCTTCACTGGTTACATCAAACTGAGCAATTCTTTTCTTGATCAGTTCGGCAATTTCAGTGGAATTAAGTTGCATGCTCTTATCCCCGTTATGCTTGCAACGCGTCTGCGAGACGGTTCAATTTAGATTTCACGGAACCATCGATGACTGTATCACCAGCTTTAACAACTAAGCCGGCTACCAGGGCAGGATCCACGTTACAAATAAGCTTCACTTTACGTGCCAAACGTTTTTCCAGCGATGTGCTGAGTTCAGATTGCTGTGCTTCGGTGAGCTCAGCTGCAGAGGTAACAGATACTTCTACTTCTTTTTCATAATCTGCTTTAAGTAAATCAAACAAAGCAGAAATCTCAGGCAGCGCAGTTAAACGTTTATTCTCAGCCAGTACTTTTACTAAGTTCTGACCATGTTCATCGAGCGAGTCACCACAGACATTAATGTACAGGTCTGCCAGTTTGTCTGCCGCCATCGCACCAGTCGATAACTGATGAATCGTTTCGTTTTTCGAAACCTCAGCGGCAAAATTCAGCATTTCCTGCCATTTGGCAATGGCACTTTGCTCAACAGCAAAATCGAAAGCGGCTTTCGCATAGGGACGAGCTACGGTTGTCAATTCAGACATGGCTCATCTCCTATCTCAAAGCTCGGCGACAAGTTTTTCAACAATGTCGCTTTGCGCGCTGGCGTCGATTTCACGTTCAAGGATCTGCTGTGCGCCGGCAATAGCTAATGCTGCTACCTGCTTACGCAGTTCCTCTTTGGCACGATTGCGTTCAGCTTCAATTTCGGCATAACCTTGCGAGATAATTTTTTCACGCTCAGCATGGCCGCGCTGCGTTTCTTCATCAACAAGTTGATTTCCACGCTTCTTAGCCTGCTCGATAATTTCAGCTGCTTGTGCTTTCGCTTCTTTAAGTTGCTCAGAGACTTTCGCCTGAGCAAGCTCGAGGTCTTTCTCAGCGCGATCAGAAGCAGCTAAACCATCGGCTATCTTCTTCTGACGCTCTTCAATCGCAGCCATTAATGGTGGCCATACGTAGCTTTTGCAGAACCACACAAAAACGACGAATGCGATTAATTGACCAATTAGAGTGGCGTTAATATTCACAACCGCTCCTCCTCATAAATGTTCGCTAATAGACTTGAGTTAATAAAAATTAAGCACCAACAGCGAACAAGAGGTATAAAGCGATACCAACACCGATCATTGCGATCGCATCGATAAGGCCCGCTACAACAAACATCTTAACTTGCAGTTGAGGTGCCAGCTCTGGTTGGCGTGCAGCAGATTCAAGGAATTTACCACCCAGCAGACCAAAACCAATAGCAGTCCCAAGGGCACCCATACCGATCAGTAGTGCAACAGCGATGTATAACATGTACGTCTCCGATTATATTTAAAGTTAAAGTTAAAAGTTAAAGTTAAAACACGTTTCAATGTGGTTGCCGCGAACTTCCAGGTTACTCGCGACAACCGCTTGTTAGTTTCTAGTGATCTTCGCTCGCCAGACTCAGGTAAACGATGGTCAGCATCATGAAAATGAAGGCTTGCAGAGGCAGAACCAGGATGTGGAACACGGCCCAGGCAAAGTGCAACGGCAGCTGGAAGTAGCCGATAGTTGCGATCAGGATGAAGATAAGCTCACTGGCGTACAGGTTACCGAACAAACGTAGCGCAAGTGACAGCGGACGTGCCAGCAGGGTAACGGTTTCCAGAATAAAGTTAACTGGAATAAACGCCGGGTGATTAAATGGCTGCATGGTCAGTTCCTTGATGAAACCGCCTACACCTTTAATTTTAATCGAGTAGAAGATAATCAGTACAAACACACCCAGGGCTAACGCGAAGGTCAGGTTAAGGTCTGTGGTCGGTACTGCTTTGTTGTATACGTGATGGGCATCCACACCAAAGAAGGTTTCGCCAATCAGGCCAGAAATCATTGGAATGACGTCTACCGGCACTAAATCCATCAGGTTCATCAGTAGCACCCACACAAAGATGGTCAGTGCTAACGGCGCAATCAGATCACTCTTACCGTGGAAAGTACTCTTTACGTTGTCATCGACGAACTCGATAACTAATTCCACGAATGCCTGCCATTTGGTAGGAACGCCTGTGGTTGCTTTTTTGGCCGCCGAGCGGAATAAAAACAAAAACAGTAAACCTAAACCAATAGACCATGCCAGCGTATCGATATGCCAGGTCCAAAATCCAGCATCGGCACATTGCGCGTTAAACGCGATGCCGTTTTCGGTGCTGCACATGGAGGCATTGGTCAAGTGGTGCTTGATATATTCTGAGGTAGTGTATTCAGATGCCATTGTTCAACCTAAAAAAATTAAAGTTTAAAATGCTTTACTGGTTTCGTCTCTACGACCTTCGCCTTAGTTTATTTACGACTAAGGGCGATACGTTTATTTTTTATTGTTAGTACTATCGTTGACGAAACAACGCCAGCCAGTAGCTGACAGTTGCTATTGCAAATCCGGCAAATACCGGCAGCGGTTCTAACTTTAAACCTGCAAAGGCAATAGCAAACAAAATTACTGTTGCAGCCAGTTTTAACTTTGAGCCCTGGCTGAAACTTTTCGTGACCAGTCTTAACTGACTCGCCCCGGCATATCTGAACGCAAACAATGCGAAAATCTGATTGGGTAAGATACTGATGATAGTCCCCGCTGCAAAAGCTAAGGCTTTATCAACGGTACTCAACAACCCTGTTATGAGAATGAAAATCAGCGCACATATAATCTGAAAAAGCGCCGCTTTTTTGGCCACTGATTTTCCTTTGTCGGCCAAGTTTTTTGTCACATGTATTCTCTGGTTGTGAAACCCAACAAAAAGCGACAGAAGTATACTGTTTTAGCGGTAGAATTCAACCGTTATGGATTTTTTGTATGTTATTGTGAAAATTTTCTGAGTCTATAACAGAAGGTCAGACGAGTTAGCCGCAAAAATCGCCTTAAAAAGGCTATTTTATCCGCGACAAAATACCGTCGAGCTGGTCTAAATCATTAAAGTTTATCACCAGCTTACCTTTCCCTTTCGCGTTATGGTCAATCGACACTTTAGCACCCAGGTTATCCGACAACTTATTCACCAGACTTTTCACATCCGGGTCAATTTCTTTGGGGGGTTTGGGTTCTGCAGGTTCAAGAATTTTACGCACCAGTTTTTCGGTATCACGAACGGTGAGCGCCTTGCCAGAAACAATTTGCGCGGCATCAGACTGAGATTCACCTTCCAGCGCCAGTAAAGCACGGGCGTGACCCATTTCTATATCACCGTGTTCAACCAGTAACTTTACATCGTCGTTAAGATTATTGAGGCGTAACAGATTAGTAATGGTCGTACGTGACTTACCTACCGCCTCGGCCACTTCCTGGTGAGTCAATTCAAACTCGTTCATTAAGCGGTCCAGAGCCTGGGCTTCTTCCATGGCATTAAGGTCTTCACGCTGAATATTTTCGATCAGCGCAATGGCCACGGCAGCTTCGTCGGGAACGTCCTTAATCAGGCAGGGAACTACATCCAGTTGCGCAAGCTGCGCGGCTCGCCACCGGCGTTCACCGGCAATGATTTCATATTTGTCAGTACTTACTAACCGCACAACAATTGGTTGGATAACACCTTGCGATCGGATAGAGGAGGCCAGTTCTTCCAGCGCCTCCGGCGACATATCTTTACGGGGTTGATATTTGCCAGGCTGCAAAAATTCGATAGGCAGTTTTCTCAATTCACTGTTTTGTGAAGTTACGGCTTCGCCATCTTCGCTGCGTGAGGCTGACTGACTGGTAGCTAGCAATGCATCCAGCCCGCGTCCTAATCCTCTTCTTTTTGCTGACATAATATCCTCAATGCCTGAATGTTCTTTTTCTTAACTAGCCTTGGCAGGCATTTCTGACGTTTTATCCCGGCGTCGCAAAATTTCTCCGGCCAGCGCCAGGTAGGCTTTGGCGCCAGTCGATGATTTATCGTAATACATGGCTGGCGCGCCAAAACTTGGGGCTTCAGCAAGACGTACATTGCGAGGGATCACGGTACGGTATACCTGCTCGCCAAAATGCCGTTTGAGTTGTTCAGACACATCATTGGCCAGGCGATTACGCGGATCATACATGGTCCGCAGCACACCTTCTATTTTTAATTCCGGATTCACCACCGAAGCCAGTTTCTGAATCGTGTCCATCAACGCCGTGAGTCCCTCCAGTGCATAATATTCGCACTGCATGGGCACTAAAATTGAATCAGCGGCTGCCAGCGCGTTAACCGTAAGCAGGTTTAGTGACGGCGGGCAGTCGATAAAAATAAAATCGTAGTAATCGCGAACCGACTGCAGGGCATTGCGCAAACGCACTTCGCGGGCAAACTGTTCCATGAGTTTAATTTCGGCCGCGGTAACGTCGCCATTGGCGGCAATTAAATCGTATTTACCCGAGGTACTTTTAACGATGACTTCGTCAACCGGCTTGTCTTCAATCAGCATTTCATAGCTGGTTGCATCAACCTCGTACTTATCCACGCCGCTACCCATGGTAGCGTTACCCTGTGGATCCAGGTCAATCAGTAACACTTTGCGTTTTGTGGCAGCCATTGACGCAGATACGTTTACTGCCGTAGTGGTTTTACCCACACCGCCCTTTTGATTTGCGATTGCAATTACTTTAGCCACGTTTGATCCCAACTATGATTTTTGAACCGTCAGCAGGTGACGTTCGCCTTCCAGCCCCGGTACGAATAGCTCTACAGATGATTCCAGAGTAAAGGTAGCCGGAATGGCAGCGATTTCGTCGGTCGGATACTGGCCTTTCAGTGCCAGAAACTTCCCTTGAGTATCTACCAGATGCTCACACCAGTGCAACATATCTTTCAGCGAGGCAAATGCCCGACTGAGTACTGCATCATAGTACTGCGCAGGCACATGTTCCTCAACCCGGCTTTGGATGGGCTCGATATTGACCAGTTTCATCTCGTATGCACATTGCTTCATAAAGCGCACCCGTTTCCCCAGGCTATCGAGTAACGTGAAGTGTTTATCCGGGCAGGCAATGGCCAGTGGAATACCTGGTAAACCGGGGCCGGTACCCACATCGATGTAGCGCTGGTCGGTTAAAAACGGCGCCACAGCCAGTGAATCCAGGATGTGCTTTACCATCATCTGTTCGGGATCACGAACCGACGTCAGGTTAAACGCCTTGTTCCACTTGTGGATACGTTCAACATAGTCGAGCAACAAATTTTGCTGTTCTTCAGACAGCACCAATGACATCGCATCGATGCCGTCGCGTAAAATGATACTTAGTTTTTGTCGGTCAAAACTCATTTAGGCAGACTGCTTCTCGTGTTTACGTAACATGCCGTGTTTTTTCAGGTAAACCAACAGCAGCGAAATGGCGGCCGGCGTAATTCCTGAAATCCGTGCTGCCTTGCCAATGGTTTCCGGGCGGGCATCGGTAAGCTTAGCCACTACCTCATTGGACAGCCCGGATATTTTACTGTAATCAAAGTCTGCTGGTAACAGGGTATTTTCATGACGCTGTGTTTTCGCGATCTCGTCGAGCTGACGAGCGATGTAACCGGCGTACTTGATCTGGATCTCCACCTGCTCGGCGGCAATGGGATCGGCAAGGCCCGGCCCCAGCGATTCAATACTCATCAGTGACGAATAGGTCATTTCCGGACGACGGATTAGCTCTTCCAGTGAATGTTCGCGGCTCACCGGGTTTTTAAGCAACGTGTTTAGCTCAGCAACCGCGGCGTGTTCAGGATGGATCCAATGACCACGCAAACGCTGTTGTTCCTGTTCAACCGCTTCCATTTTGGCATTAAAGGCCTGCCAGCGAGCATCATCCACCAGCCCGATGTCGCGGCCTGCAGCGGTAAGACGCATATCGGCGTTATCTTCACGCAGCAGCAGGCGGTATTCAGCCCGGCTGGTAAACATGCGGTACGGTTCTTTAGTGCCCATCGTTGCCAGATCGTCAATCAGTACGCCCATGTAGGCCTGATCGCGACGCAGGATCAGCGGATCTTTTTGCTGTACCTGTAAGGCCGCGTTGGCACCGGCAATAAGACCCTGGGCACCGGCTTCTTCGTAGCCGGTAGTACCGTTAATCTGGCCGGCAAAGAACAAACCCTCAATGTACTTGGTTTCAAGGGTTTGTTTGAGGTCGCGGGGATCAAAGAAATCATACTCAATGGCATAACCCGGACGAATGATATGCGCGTTTTCAAAGCCTTTGATGGAATGGATCAGCGCCTGCTGAATATCAAAGGGCAGGCTGGTCGAGATCCCGTTAGGATACACCTCAACGCTGTTCAGCCCTTCAGGCTCAACAAAGATCTGATGTGAATTCTTATCGGCAAAACGGGTAATTTTATCTTCGATGCTGGGGCAATAACGCGGCCCAACGCCTTCGATTACGCCGGTAAACATTGGTGAGCGATCCAGTCCGCCACGAATAATCTCGTGGGTTTGCTCGTTAGTATGAGTGATGTAACACGGGATCTGCTGCGGATGCATTTCACGGTTACCCATAAACGAGAACACCGGTGCCGGCGTGTCGCCAGGCTGAGCCTGCATTACATCAAAGTTCAGACTGCGGATATCCAGTCGTGCCGGGGTACCGGTTTTAAGACGATCGACTCTGAACGGCAGCGCTCGTAGCCGTTCGGCCAGGGCAATCGACGGTGGATCGCCGGCACGACCGCCACGATAATTCTCCAGACCAATGTGAATGGTACCGCCCAGGAATGTACCAACGGTTAACACCACGGTTTTCGCCCGGAATTTCAGGCCCATCTGGGTTACCACACCACAGACGCGATCGTTCTCGACGATCAGATCATCACAGCTTTGTTGGAACAGCGTGAGGTTTGGCTGGTTTTCCACGATGTTGCGGATCGCCTGACGATATAAGCTTCGGTCAGCCTGGGCGCGGGTTGCACGCACAGCAGGGCCTTTGCTGGAGTTAAGCGTTCTGAACTGGATCCCGCCTTGATCGATAGCCAGTGCCATGGCACCACCAAAGGCATCGATTTCTTTTACCAGATGGCCTTTACCAATACCACCGATCGCAGGGTTACACGACATCTGCCCGATGGTTTCGACATTATGGGTAAGTAATAGGGTACGCACGCCCATACGGGCAGCAGCAAGTGCAGCTTCGGTACCGGCGTGACCGCCGCCAACTACGATGACATCGTAATCCTGCTGATAAAACATAGTTACCTCACTAATTACCTAACTGGACGAAGTGTTAACCAGTGGAGAAAAAAGGGCGCGTATTTTAGCTGAGTTCTTGGCTAATGAAAATGGTTAAATTTTCTACATTTTGCTGGTAAAGCTAAAAAGCGGGTCGTGTTATTAAAGTATAGGATCTATTTAGATCTTTTATATTTATTCTTATTAGGGATCGCCGGATCTGTGTGTAAGTCATTTTTCCTTATTTAAAACATGATATTACGCGATCAATAAGATCTGGAAGACCCCGATCACAACCCTACTGGGATCCTGTGTATAAGGCACTGTTTTATCCACATGCCAGCACTGACCGGATCTTATCACAATTCAGATCAAAGCTTGTACACAGCTACTTCTCAGAGGTTATGCACAGCAGTGATCTAGCTTTGATCTAACTGGGGATAACTTGTTTAATAGATCCAGGATCCGATCGGCCTGTAAGGCGTATTATGCGGCTTATAGCGGTGTTTTACTGTGGAAAAGAGTTATTCAGATCTTAACGGTTTTGGATCCGTGGATCACGTTTTCGATCCGGTCATTTTATTTGGTAATGTTTATAAAAATAAAATAAAGCAGGCTATGGAGGAAAAATATTTATTGTCAGCACGACGTTTAAAGCCATTAAATGGATGTTTTTAAGCGTAAATCTTAGACGCTGGCTATAAAAAAACGCCGTATAAACGGCGCTTCTCATTGATTTGTAGGGACGCTAACGAACCTGATTAGGTTGATAGCGAGGTGCAGAGGTGACCTGATCTTCTTCGTCGAGAGTGAGGCCTTTACGCCGGCTCGGGCCGGAAAACCTGACCTTGTAGGTATCGTATTCTTTGATCGATTCAAAGCAGTAGCGGCCCAGTGCCTGTTCCAGATCGCCAAGGTTGTGGTTGGTGATCAGAATACAGTTTTTCTTGTTGACCAGGCGCTGACGGAGCAGATTACCCAGCCAGCTTTGCGAGTTTTTCTTTAATACAGTTTCGTTAACGCAAACTTCGTCGAGGATCAGCATGTCCACATCCAGCAGTTCCTGATGGGCGGCACGAAACTTTTGCCCGGCGTTGTCCTGAGAACCAAAGTCATAGGCAGAATGACGCATCTCCAGCAGTGTGGATAGCTGGCGATACAACACGGTAACTTCATACTGATCGATAAGCTGGTGCGCAATGGCACCAGCTATGTGCGACTTACCGCGTCCGTAGTCACCGTAGAAAATCATCATATGGGAGCCCGCTTCACGCCAGGCTTTGTCTTCGTGTGCGGCGATAAAAGACTGGGCAATGCTGACCGCTTCAACCACGTCATCACTGTCTTCAATTAAGTTGGCAAAGGTCCAGCGAGGGTTGAGGTCTGAGCGACCATGCAGCATTTCGATGCGCTGCTTTTTGGATTGTTGCTGGAGCTGGGCTATTTCCTGATTGGCCTGGGTTTCGTATTGCTTTCGCAGGGTCTTGTAATCGATATATTCAGATTCATTTGGCACCGCTTTACCCAGCGTTCTGGCCAGTGAGTTAAGTTTATCTTTAAATGAATCCATGATTAATTTTTACCTGATTTATTGGCGTATTTAGCAACTAGCTGTCTGGCATTATCATCTGCTTCGATGCCCGGTTCAACGGTGACAACCTGATTACCCACTTTTTTTGTGGCCTGATAGCCTTTGGCGGTGCGGCGGTTCTTCAACGCGTAGGTGAACTTCTGCGTCCACTGATAGCTGCTGAACACCGCTTCCGGACGGCCCAACCAATAGGCCACAAACTCACCAATGTCCTGTTCATCAAAGCTTTTATCAATTAGACCAATCAGCGCTGCAATATCATCAAATACCTGTTGTTCTGGTTGCCAGTCGCGATGCATGGCGTAGTGTTGCTGATGAAAGGGCTGATAGCCCTGGGTATTGCTGATAAGGGGTAACAGAATGCGTTTGCCATTAAGCGACATATCCAGGCTCAGCGATTCAGGTAATGTCACCAGTCCGGCCTGAGTGAGTTCTTCCAGCAAGGTATTAATCTCACGGCCGCGAGTCACCGGTTCCCGTTGCGGGTCGCTGTTCATCAAAGCCAGTAGCTCTTTGTACTGCAGCGGGTTAGATAACAATGTGTCCTGATTGGCTTTGGGACGTAGTGCCAGACAATACAGTACCCTTGCCGCATTGCTCAGCGGCGAGGTAAGGGCATTTAATTCGGCCTGGGTAAACATTTAGTCCAGCGTGTCGAGAATGGGTTCCAGCCACTCTACGGCGCGATCTTCCGGAATGGGGTGGTGCAGCACGTCAATGTGTAACGGATCGGCCATGAGCTTGGCACCGCCCTTATTCATTAGGGTTTCCATGGCAATGGCGCCGTGGCAATAGGTATCGTAGCTGCTGTCGCCCAGACCCACCACAAAGTACTCAATATCGCTGAGATCTTCGTCTTCTAACTGGGCTGCAAAAGGCTGAATATTGTCGGGTAAATCGCCGGCACCATGGGTTGATGTGCAGATAAACCAGGTGGAATCTGCTTCGATATCGTCCATATCTGGCTGTGTGAGTATAGTAACTTTATATCCACGGGCACGAAGGGCCTCAGCAATGGCATCAGCAACATATTCGCTGGCCCCCAGTACAGAACCTACTATCAGTGTAAAGTGACGATCCATATTACTCCGGATAAACCTTGTGGCAGTTATGCTTAAAGTGGCGGCATTATACCAATAATAACCGCCAGGGAATATGTTTAGTCGGGGTAGGTTGCCGGCTGCTGGTTACTTGCCGATACAGAAGGAGGAAAAGATACGACCGAGCAGATCGTCGGAGGTAAATTCGCCGGTGATTTCGGTGAGTGCCTGATGGGCCAGGCGCAACTCTTCAGCCAGTAATTCGCCGGCCAGATTATCGTTAAGTTGCTGCTCGCCGGTTTCCAGATGCGCCAGCGCGGTATCAATGGCATCCATGTGTCGGCGGCGGGCGATAAACTGACCTTCGGTGGTGGTGTCGAGGCCGATACTGGCAGCCAGATGGTCTTTTAACACCTCTACACCGTCACCGGTACTGGCCGACAGCGCGATGGTGGTAAATGCGCCATGGGCCGAATCGACCTTATGCAGGCGGATTTCATCGCCGGTTTTATCAACCTTATTGCGAATAACCGTTACTGGCATGCCAGCAGGCAGCTGTTGCATAAATTCGGGCCAGATGAGGTACGGGTCGATGCTATCGGATTCGGTGCTGTCGACCACAAACAATACCCGGTCGGCCTGGTTAATCGCTTCCCAGGCGCGGGCAATACCGATTTGTTCCACTTTATCCGGGCTTTCGCGCAGACCGGCGGTATCAATAATATGCAGTGGCATGCCATTAATGTGGATGTGTTCTTTCAGTACATCCCGAGTGGTACCGGCGATATCGGTTACGATGGCGCTTTCACGGCCGGCCAGCGCATTAAGCAGGCTCGATTTACCGGCATTGGGTTTGCCGGCAATAACGACCTGCATACCTTCCCGTAGCAGCGTACCTTGTTTTGCCTGGCTGCGAACCTTGCCTACTTGCTCAAGAATAGTGGTGAGGTCATTACTGACTTTTCCGTCGGATAAAAAGTCGATCTCTTCATCCGGAAAGTCGATAGCGGCTTCCACGTACATACGCAAATGAATAATGGCTTCGCTGAGGGTATTGATTTGCTCTGAGAACTCACCCTGTAACGAACGTAACGCGCTTTTCGCGGCCTGTTGTGAACTGGCATCAATCAGGTCGGCAATGGCTTCAGCCTGAGCCAAATCCAATTTGTCGTTTAAGAAAGCCTGTTCGCTAAATTCCCCTGGCCGCGCCAGTCTTACATTGGGCACTGCTAAAATGGCTTCCAGCAGCATATCAATAATGACCGGCCCGCCATGACCCTGAAACTCCACCACGTCTTCACCGGTAAAGGAGTGCGGGTTTTTGAAATAAATAGCGATGCCCTGATCGATGATTTCACCCATGGCATTGTAAAAATCAGTGTAAGTTGCCTGACGGGGTGATAACGGGATGCGTAATATGTGCTCAGCCACTTTTAACGCCTGCGGGCCGGATACCCGCACTATGCCAACACCACCTCGCCCGGGCGGGGTAGCTTGTGCAACAATGGTGTCGGAGTGGCTGATAGTCATAATTAAGCTCTAGTCGCGGAAATTATTAAATTGAAATGGCTGGCCCAGCTCTGCCTGTTTAACCAGTTGCATAACCTGTTGCAGGTCGTCGCGCTTTTTACCGGTAACCCGCAACTGATCGCCCTGGATAGCCGTTTGTACTTTAATTTTGGCATCTTTGACCAGTTTAACAATCTTCTTAGCGACGGCCTGCTCAATGCCTTCTTTAAACGCTATTGTCTGACGATAATTTTTGCCGGTGACAGTATGCGGTTTGCAGTCGATGGCTGAGGTATCCAGATTACGTTTGGCACAGGCATTTCGGAACATGGATTCCATTTGTTGGAGCTGAAACTCGGCCTGGGCGGCCATTACTACGGTTTTGTCTTTGTATTCGAAGCTGGCTTCTACGCCACGAAAATCAAAGCGAGTCGACAATTCACGGTTAGCGTTTTCCGTGGCATTGCGGACTTCTTCCATGTTTATTTCTGACACAATATCAAATGAAGGCATGGTGACTGCTCTCCTGTTAACAAAAGCCCGCATTCATGCGGGCTTTAAGTAGTTTAATGGGATTAATTATTTACTTAATGCCACGCTTTTCCATGGAGGCGTAAATGATTTTCGCCTGGATAAGGGTAATCACGTTACTGATTAACCAGTAGAGTACCAGACCGGCCGGGAACCAGATAAAGAATACACTCATGGCAACCGGCATCCACTGCATGATCTTTTGTTGCATCGGATCGGTCATGGTAGTGGGTTGCAGCTTCTGCAGCATCCACATGCTGGCGCCGGTTAATATCGGCAGTACAAAGTAAGGATCCATCACCGACAAATCGGTGATCCACAAAATAAAGTCAGCATGGCGTAATTCCACACTTTCCAGTAGTACCCAGTACAGTGCCAGGAAGATAGGCATTTGCAGTAACAGTGGGAAGCAGCCGCCCATTGGGTTAACTTTTTCCTTCTTGTACAGCTCCATCATGGCCTGAGACATCTTTTGACGGTCGTCGCCAAAACGGTCTTTCAGTTGCTGCATCTTAGGCGCCAGATTACGCATCTTGGCCATTGACTCGTACTGTTTCTTAGTCAGCCAGTACATACCACCTTTAACGATGATGGTGATAAGGATAATCGCCACACCCCAGTTACCTACCAGGCTATGCAGGAACTTAAGCAGGGTAAATAATGGCTGCGAAATCCACCATAAAATGCCGTAGTCTACGGTCAGGTCTAAGCCTCTCGCCAGCGTAGCCAGCTTATCCTGATCCTTAGGGCCAAGATAAAGAGTGCTGCTTAACTCAATGGCTTGTCCGGTTTCGACTGATGTTGGTTCGCCGGTGTAGCCAACAATCGCGTACTGATTAGCTACCAAACGGCTGTAAAGCGAATTGGTTTCGGTTTGAGAAGGTACCCAGGCCGAAATGAAGTAGTGCTCCAGCATGCTTACCCAACCACCAGTGGTGCTGATACGCAATGGCTCATCTTCGATATCGCCGAACGTGTACTTGTTGTAACGATCGTCGGCTGTGCCATAAGCTGCGCCGCGATAGGTTGGCATAAACATGTTACCGCCTTCCTGTTCAGCGGTGGTTTGCTTAAGCTGAGCATATTGTTGGAACTGAGCAGTCTGACCAGAATTATTGGTAATCGCATAGCTCACATCCACATCGTTGTGTCCACGGGTGAATGTGAAGGTTTTAGTAATGCTGATTCCGTCATTGCTCGACCAGGTTAGCGGCACACTCAGTGTGTCACCGTTTAACTCGTATGAATCCGCCTGTGCCTGATATAAAGGTCTGCCTTGTGAGCTGCCATCGGGGCCATTTGCACCTACCAGCCCGCTTTGTGCAACATACAATCCGTTACCAGCGCGCAGTAAGCTGTAGGGTTCGTCTGAGCCCTGAGTAACCGGAAACTTAACCAGGTCGGCGTGAATAACGTCACCACCTACCAAACTAATCGTCAGATTCAGTGTATCGGTAACTACTGAAATCGTTTGCTTAGTACTGTTGCTGGCTGTTGCCTGCGGCAAAGCTTCACTCGCTGCAACAGGCACATCTTCGTCAGTGCCATTGCTGGCAGGGACTGATGAAGCTGAAGGTACACCGGCCGGTACACTGTCTGCCGCTTGCTGGGTTACTGGTTGAACTGGCTGCGGTCCGTAGGCCTCATGCCACTTTTGCCAGAGTAAAAAGCTGATAAATGCGATGGCAATAATCAGAATACTTCGTTGCGATTCCATACTGGTCTCTTTTAATTTGAGTGTTTATTGTCTTGTTTGTTTTCGGGTACCGGATCGTATCCGCCAGAGTGCAAAGGGTGGCATTTTAATATGCGTTTGATAGATAACCAACCGCCAATTAACAATCCGTGCGATTTAAATGCATTTAAGGCATAAACTGAGCAGCTTGGGTGAAAGCGACAACGCTGTCCAAGCACCGGCGAAATAAATAACCGGTAAAAGTAAATGAGTCCCAGCGGCAGCGCGATTAGCCCGTAGTGCAGCGCTTTTCGAGCTTTTTCCATAACTTTTCCAACGTGACAAAGACTTCTTCATTCGACAATGCATCGGCGCCGGTTTTGCCGACCACAATAATATCGATTCCGGGGAGTTGCTGCGCGCGATGACGAAAGCTTTCGCGAATTAAACGTTTAATGCGATTGCGCTGATTAGCTTTGCGAATACGTTTTTTGGCTAAGGTGATGCCAATACGGGGATGAGTTAACTGATTATGTCTGGCTAGAACCGTAAAACACGGTGATACTGCAGGAATTGCTTTATCGAAAACATAGGTAAAGTGGGAGGGAGTAAGAAGCCTTAACTCCCGGGAAAACTGGTTTTCGCCCACTTTTGGTAAATACCATTAAGCAGAAAGGCGAGCACGACCCTTTGCACGGCGAGCGGCTAGTACTTTACGACCGTTTTTAGTCGCCATACGAGCACGGAAACCGTGAGAGCGTTTACGCTTTAGGTTACTCGGTTGAAACGTTCTTTTCATGACCAAAGTCTCACTTTTACGTGGTTAAACATACTTATTGTAACTGCCCAAATAATAGGCGTGCTACAAAAGGACGCTGAATTCTAGAGATCTCCGGGGCCATTGTCAATGGAAAAGCCCGTTAAACCACTTAATAATCCAGGGCAACCGCATACTTTTACCCAAAAATAAGCTCTGCTCTGAATTCATCGGCCCAGCCAGCCATTTTGAGTTTGCTTCTCATGCTGGCTTTCTTGGGGTGTAAACGAGCCATATTCAAACAAAACCGCCTAATCACTCCGACATTTTCCGCTCCGTCCTCTTTGCGTATTCGGCTATCATCTTCTTTGAACGTCACGTCTAACACCCAGTGGACTTTATTTTCGACTTCCCAGTGTGCTCGGATAGCCTGGTTGACCGCAACGGGGTCAATATCCAGTGAACTGATGTAATATTGCGTTTCAGTGCTCACCTCTTTGTCTTTAAGGTGGCGCTCTCGCTCTATTTTGATAACACTGCGTATACCTTTCCAGTGCTGTGCTTCACTTATCCACTCACTGACTCTTAGTTGCTGGCACCGGCGTACTTCAATTCGTCCATGGCCAGAATCAGTCTGTTCATTACAGGCAATCCAAGCGGGATTATCCCTCTCTACCTTATGGAAATAGGCGGCAATTTCATCGCGTAGTTGTTTGTGGTTGTTTTTGATGCAGAGCACATAATCTGCGTTCTCCGAGCTGATTTTCTCGACTATCTTTTTCTGAGAGTTCATGGCATCTGCACTGATAAGAGCGCCTTTAATATTAAGCGTGTCGAGTAGGTCCAATACCGAAGCATTCTCATTTTTCTTGCCCGATGACTTCAGTTGCGCAAGCACTAAACCTGCATCTTTGCTCCAGGCGGTAATGCTATGTAATGCCGTTTGCTTATCGCCATCGTAGGAATGACGAAGTGTCTTACCGTCGATGGCAATTTGAGGCTTACCCGTTTCAACACGCACTTCATTCACCCAATTCATAAAGGCTTTATTTAATTGTTCAGGGCATATTACTCGAACAATTCGGGCAATGGTATCGTCAACAGGAATGCCGTTTTCAAAGGGACGGTATTGGCGCAACCAATCAAGTTTATCTCGACCAAACACTTCTATATCGCTCCAACCCTCTGCTCCAGAAAGGACTGCACTCACAGTCAGAAATATCACATCAATAAAGTCATGTTGAACATTAATTTG
>NZ_RCUA01000018.1 GCF_003731635.1 Marisediminitalea oceani
TAATGCTTCGGTTTCACCGGTTTCAGGACACACCGCGCCAAACAAATGTGCATATTCAAATTGCTGTTGGCGCACTGCTCTTGGTCTTGTGCCGGTTTTGGCCCACAAGCGAGTTGTCGTATTCTGTTGACCAAACCGGGCTTCGTCCTGGAACCAAATATCTATGTGATCGTGCTGAACATAGACTGGGGTGTTAAGGATCGTTTCCAGAGGGAACTTTTTTATATGCGTCCTGGACGCCTGATTGTTGTTTAGGATGTTTGGAACGACTGGTTATCCAGCTATATCCAAGCTTAGCAAGTACCTTATAGATATGACTCAGATGATAATCTACGCCGAATTCAACCCGGATATACTCCCTAATATCCATTCCAGTTAGGCGACCACCTTTATCTGTTTGTGACCTGTTATCGATAAATCGAGACAGCTGCTGCTTTTGTTTGTCAGATAGAGCAGAGCGTTTTCCATAGCGGGGTTTATCCTCTAAACCAGCTAAACCGTGAGCTAAATACTCACCCACCCAACTATTTACACTGCGACGAGCGACTTTAAGTTGTCGTGCAACCTGAGCTCGATTATGACAGTCAAAATATAGCGATACAGCCAACAATCGAACGCGTTTATTTGGGTTCTTTTCTTTCTTTGATAACCCGAGCAGAGCGTCTGAAGACAGTAGAGTCATGGAGTAAAACATTATGCCAAACAAGGTGGTTTATTAGATCACACTTCAAGGCTGATTGGTATTAGCAGCTAATTCAGGAAACCGGGAACGTCAGTTTATATCTTTAAATAAGTCAGTGCTGCACGAGGCCGCACTGATGACGCAGATCAACACCGCTAGCGGAAATTTATATTAGATTTAATATATATTCCGGAGGTGACCTATGACCGATCAAAAGCTAATCCTGCTGCTCAAAATTATCATGAGTATTGGCATCAGCCTTATTCTGGCTGGTGTTTACTGCCACATGTATAGCGAAACCATTGAACAAATGGGTGTCACCGGAATTGTTATCAGTGCTTGCCTGGTGGCAATCGGGATGATTCTTTCGCTGCCAACCAAAATGTATCTCACCTTTATCCTGGTAAAGCGGGAAGAAGATCGTAAAGTCCTTAATCAGGTGAAATAAGTATTTCATCGACAAATATGCCCATTGTTTATCGATAATTGGCAAATGCTGCTTTTTTGGTATACACCTTAATTATACGCTGGTTGTACCTGGCGGCTTTTCGCACATGCCCGGAAATCGCAGGATGGTGTGTATTTTTTAATATCTATGCACAGCGCAGTAATACGTTGCTTCTACATAAAACTTAACCGGTTTAAAGGAAAGGAGCTATGGAACAAAAGGATAGCGGAGAATTTATCAACTTGCGGGTGGATGTCGATCAAACCCGCTTCTATCGTCAGTGTTTGCTCGAACTTAACGACGTTCTGGATAAAGTGCTGGGCAACGATGAAAGCACGGCTTTTGTTGGCCTGGTTGCCAGTCGCCTGGCTGATTTCTTTATTTCTGCCTATCGTGAAGCCCACGGCCGTCGCCACTATTCACCCATGCAGCTCGCTCAGTTACTTATCGATTTAAAGACCCGTATCGGTGGCGATTTTTATGTGTCAGACATTACCGGGCGCAAGATAGTCTTGCGCAACAGGCAGTGTCCTTTTGGTAAAGGTGTACTCGGCAAAAGTTCGCTCTGTTCTATGACAGCCGGGGTGTTTGGCAAGGTCGTTGCCGAGAGCAATCAGTACGCAGCAGTATCGGTTGATGAGGCCATCGCAAAAGGTGATGCACAATGTAAGGTAACCATCTTACTGCAGGCAGAAGACAATTCTGACGGTCACTACAGGGAGTTTTTCGATGTCCGCTGAACCGGTTTCACTAATTGATAAGCATATCAGTACGGATGTGATTTTAAGCAGTATTAAAAACCCTGCGTTGGTACTCAGTTTGTCGGGCAAAATAGCTCGCCTCAACCGTCGCTGCCGACAATTTTTACCTAACGTCAGGGAAGGGCGTTTGCTCGGTGAGTATTGTGAAGAGGCCGGAGTATTTGGCTCGCTCCGGCAAATGATCCGCCATGCTCGTTCTGCCAGTGGTTTACACCCATGCCGCCTACAAGCCAAACATACTGAAGCGCCGGGCAGCTGGTTAGGCTTTTTTTCCGTGTTATGTTCGCAAATAACCCAAAAACCTATTGCTATTCTGCTTGAGGTCGACGATCACAAGGTTGAGCGTGAAAACCGCCTCCTGGCACTCGATCATGATGCCGATAAACGACTTACCGCTTTGCGACAGTTTCACCAGGATGGCATCCATGACCCGCTAACAGGATTGAAAAACCGGCGCTACATGGACAGTTTTCTTAAAATGGAGTGTGATCTGATTAAACGCCAGTCTGTTGGCGGCACACTGGTGGTGGTGGACATCGACCATTTCAAACGGGTAAATGACATCTATGGCCATAACGCCGGAGATAAAGTAATCAGTGCGGTGGCCAACCGTCTTGAGAAACGTTTGCGTGATAGCGATGTGGCTTGTCGCTGGGGAGGGGAGGAGTTTGTCTTATTCCTGCATAACACCAGCGGTCACCGAGCTTTCTCTACCTGTGAGGAATTGCGCACGCTTATTCAGCAGCATCAGGTAGAGTTTGAGTCCCGTTCACTGAGTGTCACAGCCAGTTTTGGCATTACCTCTATGCAAACCGAGGATTCGCCCCAGAGCGTATTTGCCCGGGCTGATAAAGCGCTGTACCAGGCTAAAACCATGGGGCGGAACCAGGTACAGGTAGTCTAAGGATTACTTTACCTGGGTAACCTGATAACCCTTGCTGCGCAATATATCAAGCACACTGTCTTTGCCGGATAAGTGCATAGTGCCAACCAGCACAAACTCGGTTTGCGCCGTAGTCAGCATTTCCTCAATGGCAGGCAGCCAGTTTTTGTTTCGTTGTATCAGCAGCTGCTGATATATCTCAGGAAAGTCATCATGGAAGCTTTTGCCCTGGCTTTGGTATAAGCCTTCCATGTCGCCGCTTAGCCAGAACTTTTTAAGCTCGCCAAGTGCCTGGGGGAGTTGTTTCACATCATCCAGCGCGTAGCGGATCATCTCATCTTCGTCTTCGCCACCCAGCGCGGCAATAAACTCAAGCTGTTGCTGAGGTGACTCAAACCAGTCGAGTTCCTTACCGTCAGTCATGGCTTTAAAATAGTAAAATTCGTCTACTCCCTGACTGGTTAAACCCAATAATCGCAGTTCGGCGAAGCTCAGGGTGATGCTAATCAGGGCCGGTGTATAATTGGCCATGGCTGCTATGTCCATCTGCCGGGCTGTTAAGTGAGCCTTGAGTGCCTGGTAGGTTTCCTTCGATAACACGTCTTTTAGTTGCGTACCGTCACCGTAGGTCAGCCTGGCCCGCGAGTCTTGCTGAAAGCGTGGGCTATTGAGCCCCGCGATATCGGTTTCAAATACCAGCTTGTCAGCCTGATTGTAGGCGATGCCATAGGCATTGGGCAGCGGAAAGTCTTCGGGACTTAAAATATGCAGCGTACCGCCAATATAGACAGTATTGCCTGCTTTGCTTACTTGCCAGACAGACGCAGCATGGACCCAACTGCAGGTGAATAAAAATAGCCAGCACAAATGCTTCAGCATGCTCGGATGTCCCTGAACAAAACCGTTAATCTACCTGCTAAGTGCTTATCCGGCAATGATTAATGGCTTTTAACTGGCTAGGTGAGCGGGTCTCTAACTATAGCTAGTGTTTCCACCAGTGATGACGCCAGGCCGGAATGCCAATTTTCTTAATTTCCTCATAAAGGCGGTGACGGTCTGCCTGATTTAAAAACTCGCCAACCTTTATACTGTGTTCCGGGGTAACCAGAGTCAGTTGTGGTAAATACCAGTCGCGCGGGCTTTCGGACATTTCAAGGTGGGTGTCCCAGCGGCTAAGCGTAACAGTTGGCGATGACTTATGGTTGCTTTGAATATGCACGTAGTCTTTCTCAAATGACAGGGTTTGCGTGCGATACGTGTTATGGCTGACCCGGTAAAGCAGATAGCACAGTAAGCCCACTTCAATACCGGCAAAGGGAAAGACGATCCAGATGCCAAAAAATGCCCACATAGTAGCAATTATCAGGGCAACGCCTGCCATGCCAGCCATCAGCCATTTATTATGGACCCAGTCGGCGGAACGATTTGGCTGTAAACTGATAAGGCTATAATGTGGCTGATGCTTTACTGAAACCATAGGCGCTGTTTACCCAAACTTAAACTGTTTTAGTATAGCGGGTAAATGTTGTAAAAATGTAGGTTTTAATCAAAGGGGGTTCGACTTCAACGGGAGATTCTGGCAAAGTGCTGCCGGTCAAAATCAATTGATTGAAAAAGTGAAGAAGACGTTCATTGCCCATCCCTGGCTGAGCCTGCTGGCGGTGTTGTGGTTATCCCTGGTGATTTTTGTAGGCGGCACAGAGCTTCCCGTACTGTTGACTCAGTATGGCGGGTTTTTATTGCTGGGGATCGTTGGGGCTGTTTTTGCCAATGCCACCGGGGCCGGTGGCGGGGTAGTGTTCGTGCCCTTTTTTCAGCAACTGGCATTTTCTCCGGAGGCGGTCATCGCCACCAGTTTTGCCATCCAGTGCTGCGGAATGACCGCCGGTGCTATCAGCTGGCTGCAGTTTTACCGTCATATTAAGAGTCAGCAGCCCGACTGGCTGTTGCTTCCGGCCGTCCTGAGTCGCTGCATCCCTTTTGGGCTGGCCGGATTATGGCTGGCGCAGTATGGGTTTGACTACCTTGTACCTCACCTGAGTTTTTCGGCCGTATCATCACAGTTACACATTGGCTTTGGCGCGTTTTCTATTTTGCTGGCGCTGGCGATTATGGCCTCGTCGAAACGGTTAAGCAGCCCTCATGGGCGCAGTCAGCTATCGGTAGCCGATAACAACTGGCTTGCCGTTATCAGCTTTGCAGGCGGCATTATTACCGCCTATTTGTCGGTGGGTATAGGTGAACTGGTTGCCGTATACCTGATTGTCAGGCGGTTTGATGTCACGCTAGCAATTGGGGCAGCTGTGATTATCTCGGCGGTTACGGTGTGGGGAGCAGCAGGTTTTGGCGTCTGGGTAACTGGAGCCGTAAACTGGTATGTGGTGTTGTTTGCCGGTGCTGGTGCCGTGATTGGCGGCCGCCTTGCACGCTATGTGGTACTGTTCTTTTCGCCCAGACAGGTAAAACTGTTTTTTGCTCTCTGGGTGCTGTTACTGGGCATTCTTAGCATTGTGTAAACAGCCTGACTGTTATTTGTACTGTACGGTACGCATTAGCTAATTAGTATAGACTTTGGTCTTGCTCTTTAAGTTAAGCAGGTAAGTCTGTTATGGTGACTTCATCTATTTACAGGTGAACGGATCCTCACTCCATGGCTTATTCTCCGGCTAATCTTTACCCCCTCCCGCAGCCGGGCTGGAGCAAAGACGCTGTTATTTATCAGGTTAATACCCGTCAGTTCAGTCAGGCCGGTACTTTTGAGGGTGTCACTGAAAAACTGGCTCATATCGCCGGATTGGGCGCGAAGATCCTGTGGCTGATGCCTATCCATCCGATTGGCGAGAAACATCGCAAAGGTGAGCTCGGCAGTCCTTACGCCGTGAAAGATTATTTTGCCATAAATCCTGAGTTCGGTGACGAAAGCAGTCTTCGGCGACTCATTGATGAAGCCCATGGACTAGGCCTGAAAGTGATCCTTGACTGGGTGCCGAATCACAGTGCCTGGGATAACCATCTGGTAACGCAACATCCTGAGTGGTATGCACGGGATTACAAAGGCGATTTTCGTCCTTCACCCTGGTGGGACTGGAGCGATATTATCGAGTTTGATTACGACCAGCCGGGCCTGCGCAAATATATGGTTAAGGCCATGGCGTACTGGGTTGAAGAGTTTGGTATCGACGGCTACCGGTGTGATGTAGCAGGCTATGTACCTAATGATTTCTGGCGCCAGCTTCGTACGGCGCTGGATAACATTAAACCTGTCTTTCTGCTCGCCGAATGGGAAGACCGTGACCTTCATCGTGACGGCTTTAATATGACTTACGCATGGAGCTGGAATGAGGCAATGCATGATATTGCCCACCAAAAAGCACCGGTAGACAGACTAAGAAAATACTATTCATGGAACGAACGGGCCTGGCCCCGCTCAGCTTACCGTATGACGTTTGTTAGTAACCATGACAAAAATGCCTGGGATGGCACCCAGCAGGAGCAGTTTGGCGAATGCTTAGAGGCAGCGATAGTCCTGTCGGTACTCGGTGAGGGTATGCCGCTCATTCACAATGGCCAGGAAGCGGGCGAGAGCAAGCGGCTGGCCTTCTTTGAGCGTGATCCAATCGACTGGCAAGACCATCCGATTGGCGATCTGTACCGTAAACTTATTCATCTGAAGAAACGGGTACCGGCACTCTGGAACGGTGAGTATGGCGCTCGCATGATACAGGTACCTAATTCACTGCCTGACCAGGTGCTTAGTTTTGTGCGCAGGCAAGACGATGTAAAAGTATTTGTGGTACTCAACCTGTCGGCAGACACCGCTGATGTTGATTTTCATGAAAACCTGTACCGCGATGAATACATTGACCTGTTTGAAGCGTCATGCACCCGGATCCCGCGAACCGACAATCTGAGCTTACCACCCTGGGCCTATCGGGTGTTTGTGTCGGCAAACTTTCCCCTGATCTAACAGACCCACAGACGAGCTGTAAAAACTTTGGCATAATAGCGCTTTTGCACTCACTCAGGAACAACATGCCCAGTTTAGATGATGTATTTTCGGGCTCGGGATTGCTGGCTAAGGCGATTCAGGGGTTTAACCCCCGTCAGGCGCAAACAGATATGGCAAAAGCCGTCGCCAGCGCCATTAACGATGCCGACAGTTTAATTGTTGAGGCCGGCACCGGCACCGGAAAAACCTTTGCCTATCTGGCTCCTGTTTTGCTTTCGAAGGGCAAAGCCATTGTTTCCACGGGGACTAAAAACCTTCAGGAGCAGCTATTTCACCGCGACCTGCCGGTGATTAAAAAAGCCCTCGCCAGTAACCGTAAAACGGCGTTGCTAAAAGGCCGGGCTAACTATCTTTGCCTGCACCGTTTGGCGCAGCACGGCGGTAATTCGACTTTGGTGGAATCTGATGTACTCAACGAATTATCCACGGTCAGAGCCTGGGCCAATACCACCAAAACCGGAGATATGGGCGAGGTAAAAACTCTGCCTGAAGATGCACGGGTGATCCCTCTGGTCACCTCCACGGTGGATAACTGCCTGGGCCGCGATTGCCCAGACTATGAAGATTGCTACCTGGTGAAGGCGCGTAAAAACGCCATGGAAGCGGATATCGTAGTGGTTAACCATCACCTTTTCTTTGCCGATATGGCGCTGCGAGACACCGGTTTTGGCGAGCTTATTCCCGAAGCTGACTGTATTGTCTTTGACGAGGCGCACCAGATCCCGGAAATCGCCAGTGAATACTTTGGCGAGGCTATCTCAACCCGTCAGCTAACTGAAATCAGCAAAGAAATTACTTTGTTGTATCGTACGGTGTTAAAAGATGCCGATCAGCTGGAAAAAGCCGGCGAGAAGGTCCGCATGCAGGCCGCAGACTTACGTTTGCTATTTGCCGATAAACCCCAGCGTGGCCATTGGCTGGAGGCCATGGAACGCGAGGAAGTGGCAACTCAGGTTAGCCGCCTCGAAGATGCTGTAGGCGTACTGTACGATATTTGTAAGCTGCATATCGGGCGCGACAAAGACCTTGATAACCTGTTTGATCGGATCGTTCAGAGCCGGGAAAAGCTCGCTCTGTTTACCACCAAAGAGCATGACGGGATGAGTTTGTGGTACGAAACCACGCCTCGTCATATTGTAATGCATATGACACCGCTGTCGATTGCCGCCAAATTTCGCCGATTTGTGGAGTCTGACGATCGCGGCTGGGTATTTACCTCGGCCACGCTGGTGGTAGATAACGACTTTACTCATTTTCAGCGCCGCATGGGCCTGGAAAAAGCCCGAACCATGATGCTCGACAGTCCGTTTGATTACGAAAGCCAGGCCATGTTGTGCGTACCACGATATTTACCCGAGCCGCACATGCCAACCATGCGCAAGCAACTGGTTACCATCGCTAAAAAGCTCATTAAGGCCAGCGGCGGGCGTTGCTTCCTACTGTTTACCAGCCATGCGGCGTTGCAGGAAGTGGCTGCGGCATTGCAGGAACAAATTGATAATCCTGTGCTGGTACAGGGCAGTACATCCAAGCAGGCTCTGTTAAGTGCTTATTTGTCTGACCCATCGGCGGTACTGCTTGGTACCGGTGCGTTCTGGGAAGGCGTAGACGTACGCGGTAATGATCTGGTGTGCGTTATGATCGACAAGTTGCCGTTTGCCGCGCCGGATGATCCGCTGCTGCAGGCCCGGCTGGAGGAATGCCGTAAAAAAGGCGGCAACCCGTTTGGTAGTATCCAGATCCCGCAAGCGGTTATTACCCTTAAACAGGGCGCTGGCAGACTGATCCGCGACCCGGCTGATGCCGGAGTGCTGGTTATTTGCGATAATCGCCTGGTTACCAAACCCTACGCCCAAACCTTCCTTGGCAGTTTACCGCCAATGAAGCGCACCCGGGATGTCAGTGAAGTTGAAAAATTTCTGGCCAATATCGAACAAACAGAACACCTTACAGAAGAATAATCCATGAACATTTTAACTATTGATACTGCCACCGAAGCTTGTTCGGTTGCCCTACAGTTTGATCAGACACTGTTTACCCGTTACGAGGTTTGTCCGCAACAGCACAGTCAGAAGATTCTGCCCATGGTAGATGCGGTGATGAAAGAAGCTGGCGCCTCTTTAACGGAACTTGATGGCCTGGCTTTTGGTCGGGGCCCAGGTAGTTTTACCGGTGTGCGTATTGCCACCGGCATTATTCAGGGGCTTGCTTTGGGCAGTCAGCTTCCTGTTGCGGGCGTCAGTACTCTGGCTGCTATGGCTCAGCAGGTGATCAATTCCGGTGATGTAAGTGACGTTGCGGTGGCCATCGATGCTCGCATGGGCGAAGTCTATTTTGCTCATTATCAGAATCAGCAGGGCATAGCGACGCTGATGGGCGAAGAGCAGGTGACTTCACCTGAGACCGCCGCTGAGCAAATCGATATTTCTTCAATGGCGGCTGCCGGCACCGGCTGGCAGGCATACCCGGTATTAAGTGAACTGCTTAATGGCCAGTCTGTAAGCGTGTCTTATCCTTACGCGAGATTTATGTTGCCGCTGGCAGAACAAACATTGAGTGCAGGGCAGGGCATGGCAGTTGATGCTATAACGCCTGAGTATTTACGTAATACGGTAACCTGGAAAAAATTGCCTGGCCGCTAAGCGCAGGCCAGGACTGGCGTGATATTTGCTGTACTTTGAGTTTAACTAACGACAGCCCATTGGTTGTCAGTAATTTGGCAATCGACAGGCATTATTGGCTTAATGGAAATTCGTCAGCAATTAATCACACCCAATGTAGAGCGCAATGCTCCACAGCCTAAACCTGCGGCAAAATCCGCAGCGGTAGAGCGTGTTGATAAAGCGCCAGCAAGCCAACCAGATGCCATTCAACCTCGCAGCGGCGATGATAAAACCCGTGCCCAGGCAGAGTCGTTTCGCCGCACCTCAGGCTACGATCAGCCCCAGGGCCCGGCTATTCTGGCCCTGGAAGCTTACGGTAGTCATGAACGTGAAACCAAACGCGCAGCCATACGTGAAATGATGGGTGTCGACCTCTACGCTTAATCAGGGTAACGCCAGATTAAACTATCCTTGATTACCATTGTCATAATCAGTAACTTGTTGATTCATTATGATGAATCACCCTTAAATTCAGTTTCTATTCAGTTTAATCTTCTACACTGAGTATGAGTACTTCATGATTGAACCCGAGCATACTGATCCGTTGATAAGATGTGAGCAGTATGATTGATAAGTCAGGCACGGAGCCGCAGGCTTTTGGTTCGGTTGAAATGAACCGTGAGCCGGATGGCTCGTACATGTTTAGCTAAAGCAAGGAATCCCTATGTTAGTTCGTGCATTTGTCGTTATCTTCGCATTAAGCCTGTCGGCTTGTGCAGTTGTTCCCGAGCAGCTCCAGGTGCCAGAAAATACGTCGTTGGTAGGGTACAACAAAGCCGTGGTTGCAGGTGATGATATTCTGGGTAAAAGCGCTCGTTGGGGCGGCATTATTACTAACGTCGAGAACAAACCCGATCAAACTCTCATTGAAGTGGTGTATTTTCCGCTGAATCACTATGGAAAGCCGAACGCCAGTGAAGAAACACCTGGGCGGTTTAAAGCGGTTATCAATAAATTTGTTGACCCCATCATGTTTGAAGAGGGGCGCACCGTAACCTTTCTGGGCAAGGTGGGTAAACCTCTGGCCGGTATGGTCGGCGAACAGCCTTATATGTTTCCGTCGCTAACGGTCGACAATTACTACAAATGGCGTCGCCAGAGACTGTACGATACTTCTACGGTGTTCTTTGACTTCTACTCCGGCTGGTATTCACCGTTTTACCATCCGTACTGGAGTCCGTGGCGATTTGGCCCGAGTGTACGAATGATCCGCACTTACAAGGATCCAGCCTACTCGTCGGGTAGTAAGAATAACTATCGGCCGCCTTCTAACAGTCGCCCGAGTATGAGCGCGCGTCCACAACCAAGGCCGCAACCACCAAGTACCAGAAATAAAGCTCATCGCCGACTCGATCCTTAGGAAATGAGTTGCCGCTTGCGGCAACTTTCGGCCCGGGGAGCGGCAATGCCATGCCCCGGGCAGCGCGATCGTTATCAACAAAGGTTCAACATTTACTCCCGTCGCTGCTAAACTGCTGCTCAACGTCTATGAGTCACAGGGCAACGCCCTCAGGGAGTAGTAATGCAAGCGTGTGAGTTTTCAATATGGTCGGGCACTATCAGAGGTATAACCAATGGCCAGCAAGGTCAGGTAGTGCTGGCGTTACACGGTTTTTTAGATAATGCCGCCAGTATGGCTTGTCTGGCGCCTGCAATGAGCCAGTATCAGTACATTGCTATCGATTTGCCCGGCCATGGTCTCAGCGATCACCGTCCTCCCTGCGCTCATTACAACCAAATGGATTATATACAGGACCTGCATGAGCTGGTGGTGTCTCAAGACTGGCAGGATATTGTGATTGTCGGTCATTCCATGGGTGGTATACTGGCCAGTATATATGCCGCGGTATTCCCCGAGCAGGTCAGTGCTATTGCTATGATTGATGCCTGCGGGCCGTTAACACTGCCTCCTGAGACCAGTACAGAGCAATTACGGGCATCAATATTGTCTCGCCTTCCCAAGCCCGGCCGCACTGGCAGCCCCCGCGAGGTTGATTTGGATGCTGCGGTGGCCGCGCGCTGCAAAATGAGCGACATTACTGCTGAGCACGCCGCTACTATTCTGCGCAGAAATATCACCATCCGTGAAGATGGCCTGAGCGGTTGGCGCAGCGACCCGCGCTTACGCACTAAATCGTCATTACGTTTAACTGAATCACAGGCGCAAAATCTCATGGAGGCTATCGAATGTCCGGTCTGGATCGGTGGTGCAACCGACAGCTTTAAGGAAATGGACACAACCTATGAGAAGCGCAAAAGCTGGTTGAAGAACAGTCGGTTTGAACTATTCTCAGGTGGACATCACTTTCATATGGTTAATCCGTCAGCAGTTGGTAATGCGATTTGTCGGTTTGTTGAAGAAATGTAAATAACAGCGTTTATCTTTTGCTAATCATCCTATACTATATGCGACACGTCAGACCAGTGGCTGACCCAGCAATGACACACAACAAGAACAATCGAAAGACTTAAGGTGACAGGAGAGCTTGGTGGAAAAAATCTGGCTTAATCATTATGACTCGAGAGTAGCTCCGGAAATTGACCCGGACCGTTACGCTTCCATTATCGACATACTCGATGAGTCTGTAGCTAAATATGGTGACAAAACCGCCTATATTAATATGGGTCAGACAATCAGCTTCAGTGAGCTCGACAGCCTGTCCCGGCAATTCGCCGCGTACCTGATGAACAATGGCTTTAAGCCTGGTGATGCCATCGCGATCATGATGCCTAACCTGCTGCAGTATCCGGTTGCTCTGTTTGGCATCCTGCGTGCTGGCATGACCGTGGTAAACGTAAACCCGCTTTATACGGCGCGAGAATTAAAACACCAGCTTAACGACAGCCAGGCCAAAGCAATCGTTATCGTTGAAAACTTTGCGCATACGCTGGACAAAGTGGTGGCCGACACCGGTATTCAGGAAGTGTTACTGACGTCTCTGGCAGACATGCTGCCGGCACCAAAACGTTGGGTAGTCAACTTTGTGGTGAAGCACGTTAAAAAGATGGTGCCATCCTACAGCTTGTCCGGGGCCAAATCGTTTATGTCGGCACTGAAAGCCGGCGAAAAACTCACGTACGAGCGTCCTGAAATTAACAACCAGGACCTCGCTTTTCTCCAGTATACCGGTGGTACTACCGGAGTGTCGAAAGGCGCTATGCTCACTCATCGTAATATGATTGCCAACCTGGAGCAGGTGTCAGGGCTGTTATCAACGGTGATTACGCCGGGCAAAGATCTGGTGGTCACCGCTCTGCCGCTCTATCATATCTTTGCGCTACTGGCTAACTGCCTGTTATTCCTAAAGTTTGGCTGCCCTAACTTACTGATCACTAACCCCAAGGATATGCCAGGCTTTGTTAAAGAGCTGGAAAAATACCCCTTTGCCATTTTACCGGGCGTGAATACTTTATTTAACGGCTTACTCAATACTCCCGGGTTCAGCGATCTGGACTTTTCTAACTTTAAATTTGGTCTCGGCGGCGGTATGGCGGTGCAACGCCCGGTGGCTGAAAAGTGGCAGAAAGTGACTGGTACCGTGCTGCTGGAAGGCTACGGTTTAACCGAGTGTTCGCCTGTGGTGGCGGTTAACCCGCCGCAACTAGAAGCTTATAAAGGTGCTATTGGCTTACCTGTGCCCTCGACTGACATTATGCTGATAGATGACAACGGCAATGAAGTAGGGGTCGGAGAATCCGGTGAGCTATGGGTCAAAGGCCCACAGGTAATGAAAGGCTATTACAACCGTCCGGAAGCCAGTGATGAAATTCTCAAAGACGGCTGGTTGGCCACCGGCGATATCGCCCGTTGCGATGAAGAAGGATATTTCTACATTGTTGACCGGAAAAAGGATATGATTCTGGTATCCGGGTTTAACGTATTCCCGAATGAAATTGAAGAAGTGGCAGCAATGCATGATGCTGTACTTGAAGTCGCCGCCATTGGTGTTCCCCACGATGTAAGTGGAGAGGTGGTTAAACTCTTTATTGTCAGAAAAGATGATTCACTCACCGTTGAAGCCGTGATATCACACTGCCGTACGCATCTGACGGGGTATAAAGTCCCTAAACACGTAGAGTTTAAAGAAGAGCTACCAAAAACCAATGTCGGTAAAATTTTACGACGTGAACTACGAGACTAGGGCGCGTCGTCAGGCCCGAATTTTAAGAGTATAACCGGCCCTGGGCCGGTTTTTTTATTTTATGGATTATATTTATATACAGGATCAGGAAACCCTTGATGAGGTGTGTGCCAGAGCGGCACGCCAGCCGGCAATAGCGCTGGACACGGAGTTTGTCAGAACCCGCACGCTAACCCCCGAGCTTGGCCTGGTGCAGCTCTATGACGGACATCAACTGGTACTAATCGATCCGCTCGCGATCGATGATATGTCGTCGCTGGTCAGCCTGCTGACCAACCCGGATGTGATTAAGGTACTGCATTCCTGCTCAGAAGATTTAGAAGCCTTTCTGGCTACTTTTAACGAGGTACCAACGCCCATTTTCGACACCCAGTTTGCGGCCAGCCTGCTGGGCCTTGGCGCAACCATGGGCTATGCCCGGTTAATCGAAATGCTGCTGGAAACCGAACTGGAAAAAGGCGAGTCGCGCACCGACTGGCTGGCCCGCCCTTTAACCGACAAGCAATGCCGGTACGCCGCCGACGACGTATTATATCTGCTACCCGCCTTCCATCAGTTATACGATATGGTTAAAGCCAAGGGCAAGACAGATTGGGTGTTATCTGAATCGGCCTGCCTGGTCGACAAGAAAAAAGCCAGCCTGCCGCCTGAGTTTGCCTATCTGCAAATTAACAATGCCTGGCGCTTATCCAGCCAGCAACTTACTGTGTTAAAACACCTGGCTGCCTGGCGGGTTCGTCGCGCGCGGGAACGCAATATGGCGCTTAACTTTGTGTTTAAAGAGCCTCACTTATACGAACTGGCTTTGCGTATGCCCCAGTCTAAATCGGCGCTTGCCCGTATACAAAGTTTAACGCCTCAGGAACGCCGCCTGAATCCTGATATTATTCTTAACGTAGTGAATGCCGGTTTGCAGGAGTTCGACAATACGCCACCGGGAGAACATATTGAGCGGATATCGCGCCTGATAGACTTTCCTGCGTATAAACAAACGCTTGCCCGGTTTAAGCAAGCCGTGAGTGAAATGGCTGTTGAGCACGGCGTCACAGAAGAAGTGCTGGCCTCTAAAAAACAGCTCAATCAGCTGTTAAAATACAAATGGTTTAACGTTGATGAATGTCGCCTGATGGGCCTCAAACCCGACGTGCTGACCGGATGGCGTGAACCTTTGTTTGCACCAGTAGTTAATGCGATATTACACGAAGAAAATAACTGATAAACACCATGTTGATTGCCGTTTATAAAACCGCCAAGAAAGAAGGAATGTACCTTTACGTTCCTAAAAAAGATGATTTCTCTGCCGTCCCTGAAGCACTGATGAGCCGCTTCGGTCATCCGCAACTGGTCATGATGCTGCCAGTACAAAAGCGCGAAGTGCTGGGCGGGGTAGATAAACAAAAGTTACTGGAAGCCATGGATGAGCCGGGCTTTTACCTGCAAATGCCGCCTAAGGAAGAAAACTGGCTCGAGACTCACCGTACTGAGCTTGGCCTGTCACCCACATCACCTAAGTCTTAAGGGGCGATGTATGCGTAAATTATGGACCGTATTGTTGTGTGCGGGGCTGTTGTTCAGCCCAGTTTTTGCTCAGCAAACCGACCAACAGCAGGAGTTTGAACAATACAAATCCCAGCTTAAAACTGATGCCATAGAAGCCGGCTTTGGCCGTCAGTTCGTTGAGAACGTGTTTGCCACTATTTATTACCGGGCTACGGTGGTTAAGGCCGATAAAAACCAGCCGGAAACGAAAATTACGCTGGATAAATACCTGAAAACCCGGGTGCCGGACTGGAAAGTAAAACAAGCCGTCACCTTATTGGAAGAACATCAGGCGTTGCTCAATCAGGTTGCCAAAGAATACGGCGTACAGCCAAGGTTTATTGTGGCGTTGTGGGGCAATGAGTCAAACTTTGGGCGTATCCAGGGCAGCTACCCGGTACTTTCTGCCCTTGCATCGCTGGCATTCGAGGGCCGGCGCGAAGCGTTATTTAAAAAGCAGTTTATGGCGGCGCTGACTATTTTGCAGGAAGGCCACATTACGCTGAAAGATTTCAATGGCTCCTGGGCCGGCGCTATGGGCCAGAGCCAGTTTATACCCACATCCTTTTTGCAATATGCGGTGGATTACGACGGTGATGGTCGCAAGGATATCTGGGGCACGCCGGCAGACGTTTTTGCCTCCATAGCTAACTTTCTGGCTTCCGAAGGCTGGCAGGATGATCAGACCTGGGGACGTCAGGTAAGTGTAAGCAGCGATTTCGACTACTCGCTGGCCGGACTGGATCGAGCTAAGTTTAAACCCCTGCCTTTCTGGCAGGAGCAGGGCGTTCGCCGTTTTAACGGAAACGATTTACCCCAGGTGGACATCAATGCTTCGCTGATTATGCCGGATGGTAAAAATGGCCGGATATATCTGGTTTATCAAAACTTCCATACGCTGATGAAGTGGAACCGGTCTAGCTATTTTGGTGTGTCTGTGAGTTACCTTTCAGAGCGCATCAAGCAGGGGAGATAATATGTATCAACATACTACTCTGGCAGGCGAGCGCATTGACCTGCCGGTTGGCAAGGTTGTTTGCGTGGGGCGTAACTACCTTGACCATATTCAGGAGCTCAACAACGAAGTCCCGGCTGAACCCTTGTTATTTATGAAGCCAGCGACGGCATTGTGCGAGATCAGCAAACCACTGGTTATCCCTGCCGACATGGGCGAGTGTCACAATGAGCTGGAAGTCGCGCTGTTAGTCGCTAAGCCTTTGCGTGAATGCAGTAACGAGCAAATCGCAGCTGATGCATTATATGGTGTTGGTCTGGCGCTTGATTTAACGCTGCGGGACGTACAGCAAAAACTGAAAGACAAAGGTCAGCCCTGGGAGCGCGCCAAGGCTTTTGACGGGGCATGCCCGGTAAGTAGCTTTACGCCGCTCGATGCATCTACCGAACTCGGTAACCTCGACTTTTCCCTGACAATAAACGGCGAAGTCCGTCAGCAGGGCAATTCCAAGATGATGATGCGTGATGCCTTATCGTTGCTATGCGCTATCTCTGAAGTGTTTACACTACAACCCGGCGATATCGTGCTTACCGGCACCCCAAAAGGCGTAGGGCCTTTGCATCAGGGTGATAATCTGCAATTAAAGATGGCGCCGTGGTTTGACATTCATACGCAGGTAGGGGAATAAGGTGGAAGACCGTTTTTGGGAAACCAAGTCACTCGATGACATGAGCCGTGAAGAGTGGGAAGCGATTTGTGATGGCTGTGCCAAGTGTTGCCTGCACAAGTTCATCGACGACGATGATGCCGTGGAAGCTGCGCCTACTCATTACATGGAACATAACGAAACGATTCATTATACCAGTATCGCCTGCGATTTGCTCAATACCAAAACCTGTAGCTGTACACGCTATGCTGAGCGTCAGCAACTGGTACCGGATTGCGTAAAACTAACGAAGGAAAATCTCAAAGATATTTTCTTTATGCCCACCAGCTGCGCTTACCGGCGCCTGCACGAAGGTCGTGGCTTGCCGTCCTGGCATCCGCTGCTTAATCGTGGCAAGAAGACGGCAATGCACCGGGAAGGGATGTCGGTGCGCGGTAAGACGGTGCCCGAATCAGAAGCTGATTTGGACAACTTCGAAGAGTATATCGCTATCTGGCCATTGGAAGACCTCGATTAGGGCCAGTAATGGCGTTCATCGATTAAATTGGTCAGCACTGGCAGATTTTGCTATCACTGGTAATAACACAAAGGAGTGTCGTTATGCCCTATAAAATTAATTTCTTCGCCCGTCCCATTGACTCGGACTATCGATTGAACTGGGAAAGTCTGCTAATAGAGTTATCGCTGGCTGTTATTTGTACTACCATGGCTGTGTATGGCTGGGACAAAGGAATGCTGTTGATGGCGTATCCGGCAGGATTTGTTGCCCTGATGTGTTTTGGCTTGGTTATCTATACCTTTATTAGCTTTATACGTTCCAGGTTTCAAAATTAAACTCTTGTTCCAATCTCTTTATATCTACTTGATTAGCTTTACTGCAAGCAGTTTCATTTATGGTAAGTGGACACTTTCATCGTGATATTGGTTTCCCAGAGTCGGCTTTGTACGTTTTTCGGACCTTGAGACTATAAATTTCCCACCCTATTGATCAGTAGATTT
>NZ_RCUA01000019.1 GCF_003731635.1 Marisediminitalea oceani
AAAAAGGTGTTCAAAGCGAAAGGCGCGGCCGGAACAGATGGGCAGAGCCTGAGCGAGTTCGCCTCGAATCTGGATGATAATCTTGAGCAATTACGCCTCGAACTCGAAACCAAACGCTATACCCCTCAACCGGTCAGGCGGGTGGAAATCCCGAAAGAAGGGGGGGGAGTACGGTTACTGGGGATCCCATCAGTACGGGATAGAGTCGTTCAACAAAGTTTGACTGATATCCTGAGTCCCATTTTCGAAGAGCAGTTCCATCCATCAAGCTTTGGTTATCGACCGGGGCGGAGCTGTCATGATGCCATCAATAAAGCCACAATGTTCATCCGTCGATATGAGCGACGACACGTGGTGGATATGGATCTGTCGAAGTGCTTCGATAAGCTGGACCATAGGCTTATCCTGAAAAGCATCAAAAGACGGGTACGAGATGGTAGCGTGCTGAACTTAATCAGTCAGTTCTTAACAAGTGGGGTAATGGTTGATGGGCATTGGCAGCAGACAGAGGCAGGTAGTCCGCAAGGTGGGGTAATCAGCCCATTGATAGCGAACATCTATCTGGATGCGTTTGATGAGGAGATGAAACAGCGTGGCCACCGCATAGTGCGTTACGCTGATGACATTCTTATCTTGTGTCGGAGTGGTTCAGCGGCAGAGAATGCGCAGCGACAAGCGACACAAATCCTTGAAGGTAAACTGAAGCTGACAGTGAACACAGAGAAAACCCATATCACGCACAGTGATGCGGGAGTCAGGTTCCTTGGCGTGGAAATCGGGACAAAACATACCCGAATTCAAGCGAAGAAACTGGCGGCGTTCAGAAGGAAGCTAAAGCAGATGACAAAACGCAATGGAGGAAAACCGTTGCAAAGTGTCATCAATGGACTGAACCCATTGCTAAGAGGGTTTAGCCAGTACTTCAGGATTGCCGATGCTAGCAGGGCATTCAAACAAATTGCGAGTTGGCTAAGACGCAGACTGCGAAGCGTTCAACTTAAGTTATGGAAGAAGGCGAGCCGCCTGCATCGCTGGCTACGACAGCGAGGATACAAAGGCAAGTTCATCTGCATGAACATGACGAGTTGGCGAAGCGCAAGAAGCCCGTTAGCAAGCTACGCGATGCCAAACAGCTGGTTCAACGAACTAGGACTGGTGAATCTGGGAGATGTTAGAACGGGGAATGTGCCCAGCATTTACGCTGGATAAACCAGTACATGAGCCGTATACGAGGTCCGTACGTACGGTTCTGTGAGAGGGATGAGGCGGAGACGCCTCACCCTACTCGATATTGGTCGAAAAACTTCGCTCACTCATTCTCAATCCGATTCCTATAAGCATCCGGACATAAGTTCTGCAATGTAAGTCAATCTAACATCGCCAGACGCTTGGTAGCGCGCCTAACCAAAGCCTCGTCATTTGCATGTGCTATCGCCTGATTCAGGCGCTGAACGGCTAACTGGCTATTTTCTTGTTGCGCAATATCCAGTAATAACACGGCGATTTCGACATTCTGACTGGTGGGCAACTTATAGGTTGCAAGTAATCGGTTAAGGGCTTGCTCACCCGGTTTTACAGCCAATCCGTGTTCCTGACTAAACAACGCTACCTGATAACAAGCATTGATCCATTTCACTTCCCGGTACCAGCTTTGCACCGGAGGGTACTCACAGGCCTGCGCAAACGTTTGTTGTGCCTGGGCCAGATTATCTATTGTCCAGTAATACTGCGCCACACGTTCGAGCACGACAAAGTCGTCGTGAAATTCTTCCACAGCCGCTTTAGCTGCGACAACGCCACTTTGCTGATCGTCAGTATTTTGTGCGTAGTTCAGTTTGGCGATATAGCCCCACTTTTGCTCCAGAGCGATGGCTTTGTCGGTTAAGGTTTTTTGTAAGGACGCATCGGCACCATAACTACTTCCGTGCGCAGAGGCCCCGGCTCGTAGGGCTACATATTCAGCATTGTCAGGACCGACTTCTCCGGCGCGTAACTTAGCCTGCACACCTTTCTTATAAAACCCGAACTTAGAGAAAATTCCCGCCTGATGGCCAAGGTCGCGCCAGGCATCGGCGGCAAATGCGAAGGTATCGGGATTATCCGCAAAACGAGACTCAAAACTAAGCAACAGCCTCTCCGCTGCATCGTTATCCTCCAGTTCGATTTGTAGCATGATAGCCAGCTTACTTAACTGATGATTACCATCTTTTATCCCTTCCTGTTCGGCTAGCAGCTTTGTGGCAGGGCTGGTATCCCCTTGTACTAAATGGTGAAATGCGGCATTAATTTGTTCATTTAATCCCTCATTCTCCACAGCGTTGTTGGCATAACTGACTATACAAAATACTAGTCCACTTATTAATAATACTGTTCTTTTGGCTGTCCTGATGCTACCCACATGAGCTCCAAATTTTGTCTGGTCCCGGATAACGCAGAACATAATGCGCAGTTAGAAAATTGTCAGGCAATGCATGATGAAGCCAGTGTATTTGATGATGAACGGATAAATAACGGAGAGTTAAACTGCTTAAGAGCTAATCTTGTTTCACTGCGAGAGACAGCCTTAAACTTTGCCAAAGTAACAGCCTGGTTAACGTGTAAGTTTTATCCCTCTGAATACACCGATGCAAAAGGTTTACGCTTAAAATAGGGTCTTGTATAGTGTCGGTCAAAACCAAGTAGATGAAGTAGCCGCAGAGCATATTATTTATTGCCGCTTCATTAATCACCAATGCCTTATCAGGCTTCCAATTGTGTTGTAACACTATTATGAAATACAGTCCTTTACTGGCAGAGTTAATCGATAGCCTGACCTGCTTACCGGGTGTGGGCAATAAAACAGCCCAACGCATGGCGTTTCAGTTACTTGAGCGTAACCGTGAAGGCGGTAGAACGCTCAGCGCGGCTCTGCACAACGCCATGGAGCATATCGGTCATTGCAAACAGTGCCGTAATTTTTCTGAGAATGAGTTGTGCGAAATCTGTCAGCATCCCCAACGCAGCGACAGTCAGCAGCTTTGCGTAGTGGAGAGCCCACAGGACGTGATGGCCATCGAACAAACCATGGCGTACAAAGGCACGTACTTTGTATTAATGGGCCACCTGTCGCCCATTGATGGCATCGGCCCTGCCGAAATTGGTCTGGATATTCTCGAAAAACAAATTACCGAGGGCCAATACGCCGAAGTCATTCTGGCTACTAACCCTACAGTGGAAGGCGAGGCCACAGCCCATTATATTGGTCAGCTGTGTCAGAAGCACAATGTTTCGGCCAGCCGAATTGCTCATGGTGTGCCGATTGGCGGAGAGCTTGAATACATAGACGGCAATACACTCACCCATGCATTTTCAGGTCGACGGTCACTCTGAGTACCGTCGAAACCCATTCCGGTAAGCCATTTTATGGCCAGCACTTTGCTACCCAACCAACAATTTTTTGTATTTTACCGTTGAATTCTTTGTCCTGAGACCTCACTTGTCTTGTTGAAAAATAATTAAACTGACTAGGAGACTCTGGTTTATGGCTGAAGTGGCCCATCAAGAAACTCATGGCTTTCAAACAGAAGTAAAACAACTTCTGCATTTGATGATCCATTCTCTTTATTCAAACAAGGAAATCTTTTTACGCGAGTTAGTATCTAACGCAGCAGATGCCGCTGATAAACTTCGTTTTAAGGCGCTGGAAAATGATAGCCTGTACGAAAATGATGGTGATCTGTGCGTTAAACTGAGCGTTGATAAAGAAGCGGGTACCATCACCATTAGCGATAACGGTATTGGTATGAGCCGCGACGACGTAATTGCCAACCTCGGTACTATTGCAAAGTCGGGCACCGCAGACTTTTTCAGCAAACTGTCTGGTGATAAAGCCAAGGATTCCCAGCTGATTGGTCAGTTTGGTGTTGGTTTTTACTCTGCGTTTATCGTTGCTGACAAAGTCGTCGTTCGCACCCGCGCTGCAGGCGAGTCTGCTGATCAGGGCGTAGAGTGGATTTCTGAGGGTGAAGGCGAATTCACCGTAGGTGATATAGAAAAGGCCGATCGCGGTACAGAGATTACGCTTTATCTGCGCGACGATGAAAAAGAATTCGCCGATGATTGGCGTTTGCGTTCGATCATCAGCAAATACTCCGATCACATCAGTATTCCTGTGCGCATGTGGAAAGCGCCGGTAGAAGAGCAGGAAGGACCAGACGGAGAGAAGATCCCGGCCCAGCCAGGCGAATGGGAAACCGTTAATAAAGCCACTGCATTGTGGACTCGCGACAAGTCAGAAATTAGCGATGAAGAATACATTGAGTTCTATCGCCATGTTTCTCACGACTTTGCCGAGCCGATGAGCTGGGCACATAACAAGGTGGAAGGTAAAACCGAATACACCAGCTTGTTATATATCCCAAGCAAAGCCCCGTTTGACTTATGGAACCGTGAGCAAACCCACGGCCTGAAGCTTTATGTTCAACGCGTGTTCATTATGGATGACGCTGAGCAGTTTATGCCTACTTATCTGCGCTTCGTAAAAGGCTTGCTCGACTCCAACGATCTGCCGCTCAACGTATCCCGTGAAATTTTGCAGGATAACAAGATCACCCAGTCACTGCGCACGGGTTGCACCAAGCGTGTACTGCAAATGCTGGAGCGTATGGCGAAAAATGACGCCGAAAAATACCAGTCGTTCTGGAACGAGTTTGGTAACGTGCTGAAAGAAGGTCCGGCGGAAGACTTCTCCAACAAAGAGAAAGTAGCTGGCCTGTTGCGTTTTGCCTCAACTCACAACGACAGCAGTGACCAAACGGTATCTCTGGCTGACTATATTTCTCGTATGAAAGAAGGTCAGGATAAGATTTACTATGTGACTGCCGACAGTTACCAGGCGGCCAAAAACAGTCCTCACCTGGAAATCTTTAAGAAGAAAGGCATTGAAGTACTGTTGATGGGCGAGCGCATTGACGAGTGGTTAATGCAACATCTGACCGAGTTTGATGGTAAGCAGCTGAAGTCGATTGCCCGTGGCGATCTGGATTTAGATGATCTGGAAGACGAAGAAAGCAAGAAAGCTCACGAAGAAGCCGAAAAGCAGGTAGAAGGTGTGCTTGAGCGCGCTAAAACCGCGCTGGGCGACAAAGTTATCGACGTTAAATTCACTCACCGTTTAACCGACTCACCAGCGGTAATCGTGGCTGACGACAACGGCATGACTACGCAAATGATGAAGCTGATGGAAGCCGCTGGTCAGCCAGTGCCTGAAGTGAAATATCACTTTGAACTCAACCCTGAACATCAGTTAGTGAAGTTACTGGCCGACGTACAGGACGAAACGGTATTTAAGAGCTGGACAGAAGTATTGTTTGATCAGGCGGCACTTTCTGAGCAGGGTAGTCTTAAAGACCCGGCGACTTTCGTACGCAACCTGAATGGCTTACTGATGAGTCTTTCTAAGTAAGTCAGCAGCAAAGCACTGAATAAAACGGGCAGGTTTTTACCTGCCCGTTTTTTTGCGTGTACCTGTAATGTCGACAACATTAATCCACTAATCGACAGATTTGCAGGTAACAAATTATCAGCGTGGTTTATATTGGTTTTAATTCAGCTTGATGATGCAAAGCGTAACAAGCTGGGTTGCTTACACATGCGGGCACTTAGGGAGTGCTGTCAATGCCGGTAACGCTTAGAGCTACCGCAAAAATTAGCATTGCTGTTAAGGATTTGTGTCGACATTGTTCAATAGTTCAATTTACATACGCTATTAGTCGTAAGACAGCAGACAAGACCGGCTGAGCACTTGTCACGCCGAATGGTAGTGTGTAAAGTGCCTCACAGTTATGAAATAAATAAGCGGAGAGCGCAAATATGCGAATTATACTTCTCGGTGCACCGGGAGCCGGTAAGGGTACACAAGCGCAATTTTTGATGGGCAAATATGGTATCCCGCAAATTTCTACAGGTGACATGCTTCGTAGTGCTATCAAGGCTGGTACAGAACTGGGCTTAGCAGCAAAGAAAGTCATGGACGAAGGGAAATTAGTGTCCGACGATATCATTATTGGTCTGGTAAAAGAGCGCATTGCTCAGGATGACTGTAAAGACGGTTTCCTGCTCGATGGTTTCCCGCGCACTATCCCTCAGGCAGATGCCATGAAGGAAGCTGGTGTGGCAGTTGACCATGTTATCGAATTTGATGTACCGGATGACGTTATCGTCGACCGGATGGGCGGCCGTCGTGTTCACCCTGCGTCAGGTCGTGTTTACCACGTTGTCTACAATCCACCAAAAGAGGAAGGTAAAGACGACGTGACCGGCGAAGAGTTGATCATTCGTGATGATGACAAAGAAGAAACCGTTCGCGCACGCTTAGGTATCTACCACGAGCAAACACAGCCGCTGGTTGATTACTACAGTGCTGAAGCCGAAGCTGGTAACTGTGCTTACCACAAACTCGACGGCACTCAGCCGGTAGAAACGGTCAGCAAGCAATTAGGTGAGCTGCTGGGTTAATCCGGCCTCTTGCAGAATTGAAAAGCCGCTGATTTACAGCGGCTTTTTTGTTTTCCGTTGTTGCTAACCAACGAACATCACAATCATTGCTTTACCCTTCACCCATTTCACTGTCACAATAACCGCCTCTAACGTGAAGATAGTAGTGAAAAGATGATCGTACTTCCGGTTACTGCTTTTTATGCCAGTATTCTGGCATTTATCTATTTGTATATTACCGCGTTGGTGATTATTCACCGGCGTAGCAATCGTATTGGCGTGGGTGACGGCGGCGACGAAGTACTGCAGCGTCTGGTTCGGGTTCACGGTAACTTTGCTGAATATGTGCCGCTCACGTTACTGCTGCTGGCCATCCTGGAAATCAGCACGGAAATTCCCTGGCTGATTCATCTATTCGGCGCATCCCTGGTCATTGGCCGTGTATTGCATGCATACGGTTTGCGTCACTCTGTGGGCGCAACCTGGCAACGAGTCGCAGGCATGATGTTAACCCTGATGTCGTTGTTCGGCCTGGCCAGCGCTAATCTGACACTTATTTACTGGTTACCGTTTTTATGAACTCGTTAGCACAACTTATCACGCCAGCGTGCCTGCTCGACCTGATTAAGTTCCGCCGCAATTGCCAGCGAATGCAGGCCGTCGCGGATAGTGAACAACTTACGCTTCGTCCGCACGTTAAAACCCTTAAATCACTGCAGGCGGCAGAATATTACGCACCAGCCTCAGGCCCCATCACGGTGTCAACATTGGCAGAAGCGGCTACTTTTGCCAGCGCCGGTTATACCGATATTCTCTACGCAGTGGGGCTGTCTCCCAACAAATTCGGCCAGTTAGCCGCCATTCAACGACTGGCGCCGGATTTCACGGTGATAGCTGACAGTCTGGCTGCGGTGAATGCATTAACCGATTACGCCGGTGAATTAGAGCTACCTTTATCGGTGATGCTGGAAGTGGATGTGGACGATCATCGCGCCGGCTTATTACCTCAGTCCGACGAGTTGATTACTTGCGCCAGAGCTTTATCAGCAGATCCGAATATTTACTTTCGAGGCATCATGACTCATGCCGGGGCCTCCTACGATTGTGACACCAAAGCTTCGCAACAGGCGATGGGGCAACAAGAGTGTGAACGTATTGCCAACGCTGCAGCTAACCTGTTGGCAGCGGGAATACCCTGTGAGCTGGTTTCGGCAGGTTCAACCCCCACGGCTTTAGCCGGCATAAAGCACACTGGTATCAATGAACTTCGGGCCGGTGTCTATGCCACATTTGATTGTGTCATGGCCGGTCTTGGGGTGTGTGAAACTGATGATATTGCTCTGTCTGTGCTCACATCCGTAATCGGCCACCAGGTCGATAAAAACTGGGTGATTGTTGATGCTGGCTGGATGGCCTTGTCGCGGGATAAGGGCACGGCATCACAGCAGCAGGACTGTGGTTATGGACTGGTGTGCGATGAGAACGGCAAGCTACTGGATGGCTGGTACGTAAGTGCCACCAATCAGGAACACGGCATTATCAGCCATCGCGATAACCTTACACCGCCTGAGTCTGTGTTTGGTTATGGCCGTTTACTGCGTATTTTACCGATTCATGCCTGTGCCACGGCAGCTCAGTATTCTCAATACCAGGTCATTGGTGATGACGGCGACATTTCGGCAATTTGGTCGCGGGTAAACGGCTGGTAGAATGCTGGTCTGTTGAGCTGACTTCTTGCGGCCGTTAACTGGGCAAAAATCCCACATCGGTTTACACTTAAACGATGTAGTTTATGAGTTGCTGTCCTCAATGAAGTTTCGCCAGCTAGTCTGTGTTTTTTGTTTATGCGTACTTAGTATTACAGGGGCTTTCGCCAACACTCCCTCACTGGTAGTGTTTACCGAAGTGTCACCACCTTATCAGTATCAGGCGGGCGATCAGGTTAGCGGTATTGCTACTGAGCGGGTCCGCAATATCATTTCCCATGCCGGGCTTACCGCTGAATTTAAGATATACCCCTGGGCAAGGGCGATGCTAAATGTCGAACGGTCCAGTCGAGCTTTGATTTACTCCATTGCAAAAACGCCGCAGCGGGAAGGTCGTTTTCACTGGATTGCTCCGGTTGCCAGGTTTAACCTGAGCATTCTGACGCTTGCCAGACGAGAGGATATCCAGCTCGATAACCAGCTTGATCTGAATGGCTTGTCGGCAGCCGCTCAGCGAGGTGATATTGCTGAGTCATGGCTGGTTAGCAAAGGACTTGTAGAAGGTCGGGATCTGCTGGTATGCGCCGATATTCTATGTTCGTGGCAGCAGTTAAAACTTGGCACTGTCGATATCATTATCGAAGATCCAAACCTTATTGAAAGCACCGCGGAGCTGGCAGGTTTACAGGCCGGGGATATCAAGGTTGTGCAGCCCGTACCGGCACTTTCTGTTGTGGCTTATCTGGCGGCTAATGGTGATATGGAGCCGGAGATAGTGGAACGCTTGCAGGTTGCCGCCCGGGAACTCGGTTATCAGTGACGCATAAAAAAGGCCACCATCAGGTAGCCTTTGTTCAGGTTGTGCTGACTAGCCTTTATGGCGTTCTCTGAGCACGTTAACGGCATCCGATACCGACATATCACAGGCCTGCAGCAGCACTGTTAAATGATAAAGTAAGTCAGCTGCTTCATTACGCAGTTCTTCTTTATCCATTACGGTGGCCGCCAGCGCAGTTTCAACGCCTTCTTCACCTACTTTCTGCGCGATGCGCTTTACGCCTTTACTGTACAGTTTGGCAGTGTAGCTCGACTCCGGATCAGCCGATTTACGTGCTGCCAGTACCCGCTCCAAATCGCCTACAAAGGTGTAATCGGCAACGTCGCCATCAAACCAGCAGCTTTCTGCGCCGGTGTGGCAGGTTGGGCCATTAGGGTTGGCCAGCACCAGTAAAGAGTCGTCATCGCAATCACTGCTGACACTGACTAAATCCAGCGTGTTACCGGAGGTTTCGCCTTTTTGCCATAAGCGCTGCTTAGAGCGGCTGAAAAAGGTGACTTTACCGGTACTCAGGGTAACCTCGAGTGCTTCCGGGTTCATGTAACCCTGCATCAGTACTTTACCAGTTACCGCATCTTGCACAATGGCGGGTAGCAGGTTATCCATTTTTTCCCAGGCTAACTGGCCCTGGGTCTCTTGAGTAATTTTCATAGTTGTTTCCTTATGCCCCAACCGTATAACGCTGGCGCATGGGGACACCGGCAGCTACCAGAGTCGCTTTTAATTCGTCGATGTTAATAATGGCTTTATGAAACACTGAAGCTGCCAGCGCGCCGTCGACATCGGCTTGCTTAAATACATCGGTAAAGTGTTCTATGGCACCAGCACCGCCTGAGGCAATCAGTGGGATGTTACAAACTTCTCTTACTGCTGCCAGCTGCGCAATGTCATAGCCCTTGCGCACGCCATCCTGATTCATACAGTTAAGCACTATCTCACCGGCACCACGTGACTGCACTTCTTTGATCCAGTCCAGGGTTTGCCAGGCAGTTTGCTGAGTGCGGCTTTCGTCACCGGTAAATTTGTACACTTCGTACTGGTTGTTGGCTTCGTTATAAAAACTGTCGATACCAATTACCACGCACTGCTGACCATACACATCGTGCAGTTCATTGATCAGTTCAGGATTGGTCAGGGCCGGGGAGTTAATCGAAATTTTATCCGCGCCCATTTCAAGAATGCGCCCGGCGTCTTCTACTGACTTAATCCCGCCCGCTACGCAGAAAGGAATATCAATGACCTGAGCGATGCGGCTCACCCAGCTTTTATCTACTACGCGCTGATCGGAGCTGGCGGTAATATCATAAAAGACCAGTTCGTCAGCACCTGCTTTGGCGTATTGTTCCGCCAGCGGTACGATGTCGCCAATGATTTCGTGATTACGAAATTGTACGCCTTTAACCACCTTACCGTCGCGTACGTCCAGACAGGGGATTATCCGTTTTGCCAGCATGCGATAGCCTCCTCAACGGTGAATTTACCTTCCAGTAGTGCCCGGCCTAAAATAACACCGCCTACACCGGTCGGGCGTAACGCGCGAATATCATCGAGCCCGCCAATACCGCCAGAGGCTTGCCAGGATACGTTAGGGAACTGTTTGCTCACTTCGGTATACAGTTCAACGTTAGAGCCCTGTAGCGTGCCGTCACGGCTTATGTCGGTGCACAGCACGTGTTTGGCATCCACTTCGGCAAAGGCTTCGAGGATTTGCTCCAGTGATACGCCGGAATTTTCTTGCCAGCCGTGGGTTGCAATAAACTTATTGCCGTCATCGTCGATGTTAATATCCAGCGCCAGTACAATGTGCTCAGGCCCGTATTGTTTTACCCAGCTTTTTACCAGCTCGGTTTGTTTTACCGCCAGTGAGCCAATGACCACCCGGCTTACACCAGACTCAAGCAGTTGCGCCACTTCGCGCTCTTCACGGATACCACCGCCAGACTGGAATTTCATGCGCTTGGTATCCACCATGGCGCGGATCAGTTCCAGCTGACGTTTGTCGGTATCTTTAGCGCCGGTAAGGTCAACAATGTGCAACCACTCGGCACCCTGATCAGCATAGCTGTGTACGACCTCAACCGGGTCAAGGGTGTACTGGGTTTTCTGGTTATAGTCGCCCTGGTACAGTCGCACCACGGCGCCGTCGATTAAATCGATAGCAGGTATAATCATGATTATAGGTTCACAAAGTTGGTTAGCAGTTGCGCGCCGGCTTCACCTGAACGCTCGGGGTGGAATTGCACCCCGAAGAAATTATTGTGCCGGATAGCGGCCGAAAATGTCTGGCCATACTCGCAGCTCGCCAGAGTGTGCTCATAAACAGGCACTGCAAAGCTGTGCACAAAATAAAAATAGGTGCCTTCGCCTAAGCCTTTAAACAGCGGAGAGTCACCGACCGGGCTAATGGTATTCCAGCCCATGTGGGGTAAGCGCAGCTCGCCAGCCTGCATGCGTTTCACATGGCCGGGTAACAGTTTTAAACAGTCGATGGTACCAGTGGTGGCTTCATCGGATTGCTCAACCATAAGCTGCATGCCCAAGCACACACCCAGTACCGGCTGAGTTAAGCCTTGTAGCGTTGGGATAAGCTGTTTGGCAGTGATGCTGGTCATGGCCGCGCCAGCAGCTCCGACGCCCGGTAAAAATACCTTATCGGCACTTTTAATAACCGCCGGATCGTCCGATACCGTTACACTGACACCCAGGCGCTCAAGGGCAAATTTAACCGAGGAAATATTGGCGCAACCGGTGTTAACAATAACAATGGTTTGCTGGGTCATTACAGGGCTCCTTTACTGCTTGGCAGGGCATCACCCGAACGGGTAATTGCCTGACGTAAGGCCCGGCCAAATACCTTAAACAGGCTCTCTACCTGATGGTGAGCATTACCTTCGCTGGTGGATAGGTGCAGCGACAGTCCCATGCTTTGGGCCAGTGAATAAAAGAAGTGCTCAACCATCTCGGTGGCCATTTCGCCAACCTGATCACGGCTGAATTTGGCATCAAATTTCAGGTAAGGGCGATTGGAAATATCCATAATACATTCGGCGCGACACTCATCCATCGGCAGGGCAAAACCAAAGCGGCCAATGCCGCGTTTGTTACCCAGTGCTTTTTTAAGGGCTTCACCTAACGCCAATGCGGTATCTTCTACACTGTGGTGATCGTCGATGTGCAGATCACCGTCAGTTTTAAGTTGTAATTCGAAGCCACCGTGGGTGGCAATCTGGTCGAGCATGTGGTCGAAAAAGCCCATACCGGTGGCAATGGTCGACTTCGCAGCCGAGTCTAAATCTACCCGTACATGAATGTCGGTTTCAGAGGTGGTTCGGGTGACTTCAGCGATGCGGGAAGAGGCCAGCAACTGCTTCTCGATAGCCGGCCAGTTAATGTCGTCACGGCTGTACTGAATACCTTTAATACCCATGTTTTCGGCCAACTGCATATCAGTCATGCGATCGCCAATCACGTATGAGCGGGTAAAGTCGACCTTACCCTGTTGCAGATAGTCTTTGACCAGACCAAGTTTAGGCTTACGGCAGGAACAGTTGTCTTCATCAAAGTGCGGGCAAATCAGCACATCGTCGAAGGTCACGCCCTGACTTTCAAACACTGCCATCATGGCATTGTGGGGCAGGTCAAAATCGGCCTGCGGAAAGCTGTCGGTACCCAGACCATCCTGATTGGTAACCATCACCAGTCTGAAGCCGGCGGCTTTCAGTTTTAGTAAAACCGGGATCACCTGAGGTTCGAATACCAGCTTTTCGAGGCTGTCGAGTTGCTTGTCGATAGGTGGCTCTTCTACCAGAGTGCCGTCACGGTCGATAAATAAAATAGCTTGCTGGCTCACAGTGATGCTCCCGCTTGCTCAAAATAAGCGTCTAATAAGGAAAGTAAACGCTGATTCTGTTCAGCGCTGCCAATAGTTACCCGCAGGCAGTCTTGCAGGTTAAGTTGTTTGGACTGATCGCGTATAAGCATGCCCTGACTTACCAGGTATTGCATGATCTGCGCGCAGTGACTGTGGCGGAACAAAATATAGTTGGCTTTCACATCGCCAACCAGTGCTACGCCGGGCCGTTTGGCCAGCTCTGCCTGCAGCGTGGTGCGCTGTTCATTTAAAAACGCCACCTGTTGCTGCATTCGCTCAATATTCCCGGGCGTTAATGCCTGCGCCACAATTTGCGCCACCGGCTCCGGAATAGGGTAGGGCGCAATCACTTTTAACAGCGACTGGATAATCGCTTCACTGGCGATAGTAAATCCACAGCGTAAACCGGCCAGGGCAAAGGCTTTGGAAAGCGTACGTAATACCACCAGGTTAGGGTAAGTTGCCAACTGCGTTGCCCAGGTGTTCTCGATATCAAACTCAATGTAGGCTTCGTCTACCACTACCAGAGCGGTATCGGCAAAGTGCTCCAGCACGGCGGTTAAATCGGCCTGACTCACCTGAGTGCCGGTAGGGTTATTAGGCGCGCAAATAAATACCAGATTAACGTCTTCTGTCGCGCAAATCCCGTCGACATCCAGGCTGAAATCGTCGTTTAAGGGAACGCGTTTAATGCCCACATCACAGGTTTCCGCGCTGATGGCATACATGCCATAGGTAGGCGGGCAAATCAGAATATCATCTTCGCCCGGGGTACAAAAAGTGCGGATTAACAGCTCAATGCCTTCATCGGCGCCGCGGGTGACAATCAGTTGTGATTTATCTACACCTGCATAGTCGGCATAGCCGTTGATCACGCTGTCGGGCTGACAGGAGGGGTAACGGTTAAAGTTACCCGAATCAATATCGTAAGGATTGGCAAAAGGCGACTCGTTGGCATTAAGCCAGTCCTGACCACCGGAAAATAACCGGCGCGCTGATTCATAGGGTTTTAGCGGCACCAGATTGGCGTTGATTAAAGTATCAACCAGTTTGCTCGTCATAGCGGTCTCTGTAAGTTAATCGTTTTGCTTGTTCAATTTGTCCAGCCGATAGCCAACCGCATTGCGGTGAGCATCGAGCCCTTCAGCATCAGCGAGTTGCATAATGGCCGGGCCTAAATTGCGCATGCCGTCTTCACTGAGTTCCTGAATCGTGTAGCGGCGCATAAAGTCCAGCAGTCCCAGGCTGGAGTAATTTCTGGCGTAACCATAAGTTGGCAATACGTGGTTGGTGCCAGAGGCGTAATCGCCGGCACTCTCTGGTGACCACGGGCCTAAAAATATTGAGCCGGCATGTTTAATTAGCGGCAGCAAGCCCCGTGAATTATCACATTGCACGATTAAGTGCTCAGGCGCGTACTGGTTGCTCACGGCAATGGCCTCGTTCACTGAGTCGGTCAGAATATAACGGGCGTTTTCCATGGCTTTGCTGGCAATGCTATTGCGTGATAGCTGTGCCAGTTGTTTGGCTACCGCTGCTTCTACTGCCTCAATCAGCTCAGCACTGTTAGTGACCAGAATAGCCTGGGAATCCGGGCCGTGTTCGGCCTGGGAAAGCAAATCAGAGGCAACAAAGTCGGCATCGGCGCTTTCATCAGCCAGTACCAACACTTCTGATGGTCCGGCAGGCATATCAATAGCGGCACCGTCGGCGCGCTGACTAACCTGCTGTTTGGCTTCGGTAACAAAGCTATTACCGGGGCCGAAGATTTTATCGACTTTGGTGATGGTGTCGGTACCAAAGGCCATGGCGGCAATCGCCTGCGCGCCGCCACACAGATAAATCTCACCAATACCGCAGCATTTCGCGGCAAAAGCAATCTCAGGGGCAATTTCCTGCCCGGCATTAGGCGGGGTACAAAGTACCTTGCGCTCACAGCCAGCTACCATTGCAGGCACACCCAGCATCATAACGGTAGAGGGCAGTGGCGCACTGCCTCCCGGGATGTATAACCCTACCGCTTCCAGCGCAGTAAAACGTTGCTCACACACTACGCCTGGCGTCGTGGTAAGGCGGATGTCCTGCGGGTACTGAGCTTCATGGAATTGTTTTACATTGGCAAACGCCGTTTGAATTGCATCCTGTACTTCAGGCGTCACACGTGCAGCCAGCTCATCACGTTTTTCAATGCTGAGTTTCAGGCTGGTAAGCTCGGGCGAGTCGAAACGGCGGGTAAATTCCAGTACCGCCTCATCACCGCGCGTAAGCACCTCGGCAAGGATGTCTGTCACGGTTGCTTTGAGTTTGGCGCTGTCGGCCATTGCAGGACGAGCCAGCGCATCAACTTGTTGTGCAGAAGTCAGAGTAGACCAGTTAATCATCGGATTAGCCTCGCTTTTAACCCATCATCTTTTCAATTGGCATAACCAGAATGGAGCTGCAGCCCAGAGCTTTAAGCTTTTCCATGGTTTCCCAGAACAGGTTCTCAGGGCTGACAACATGAATGGCTACGGTGTCGTCGCTGCCAGCCAGTGGCAGCACGGTTGGGTTCTCAGCGCCCGGGAGTAGGCTTTTTACCTGCTCAAGATAGGCTTTTGGCGCGTGTAGCATAATGTATTTGCTTTCTTTGGCCTGAATAACGCCATCAATGCGCGGTACCAGACGGTTGATCAGCGCCTGTTTCTCTTCGCTCAGCTCGCCGTCGGCACGTTGAATCAGCACGGCTTTTGAGCGGAAGATCACTTCCTCTTCCTGCAGGCCGTTGGCTTCAAGGGTGGCACCAGTTGATACCAAATCACAAATGGCGTCGGCTACTCCGGCGCGAGGAGCTACTTCCACGGAGCCTGTCAGCATGACCGCTTTGGCGTTAATGCCTTGCTCTTTGAAATAACGTTCAAGTAAATAAGGGTAGGTAGTGGCTACTTTTTTACCGCCCAGCGAGGCTGCGCCGCTGTAGTCCATCTCGGTAGGTACCGCAAGAGATAAACGGCAACCGCCGTAATCAAGACGACGCAGCACTTCGAAATCGGCTGCTTTGCCAGCGGCCTGACGCTCGAGCATTTTTTCTTCTAACTCGTTCTCACCAATAAAGCCCATGTCAACAACACCGTCCATAACCAGGCCCGGAATGTCATCATCGCGAACACGCAGCAGGTCGATATTCTCATTGGTAGAATGGGCAATCAGCAGGCGATCGCGAATGTTAAGTTTAATGCCTATAGCTTTAAGAAGTGCAATGCTGTCGTCGCTTAAACGACCGGATTTTTGAATTGCAATTCGCAGTCTGCTGTTATCACTCATGGTGATGGTCCTCTAATTAGTCCTGAATTTGGTGCGCCATTAACGAAAAACCCCCGGAAGTTTCCTTCCGGGGGTCGATATTCTTTATCTGCGCCACTGGAAGGAAAACAACAACCTTCCAGCACAAACCTGAAAGGTTATGCTTTATGATGGTGGTGATGAATGGCGGCGCGTTTAATCATGTATAAAATTTTGTTCATTAATTTAGACGCGCAAACAATAGCCAAGACGCGCAGCCATTGCAAGTGTTTTGCAACTTTTGCGGGTAAATATACTCTAATTAATGGTTATAAGACCTGTTAGTTTGGAATGAATACCCTAAGCTGGTGAATAATTATACATAAAGGCGTATAGTTGAGGCAAAGGTTGGGAGGTGGTTGTTATGAGTAACGATCTATTGTTTTCGGTTTTGCCGCGGGAAGGCAAAGTGCCGGTGGTAGTCGACGAAAAGGTTAAGCGGGTTAGTAAAGAAGCCCGGGCTAAGCACCTGTCTGAAGATGAGAAAGAAACCCATGATGAAGAACGCCTGATCAGTGAGCAGGAGCAATATAAGGTGCATGAAAAAGCATCCCGGCAGGAGCAGGAGTCATCCCGGCAGCAGCATCAAAAGCAAGCTGATAAACAATCTGCTGCACCAGCGCCGGAAGATGAGGAAGAACTGCTCTACGACAGTCATGGCGAAACATCAGAACATCATCATGATCCTGATGCTCCGCACATTGATATCTACGAGTGAGTTTTAGCCGTTCGCTCGGTATCCAGCCAGAGTAAAAACGCAGGCAGAAACAGTAAGTCGATCACCAGCGCACCCACCAGAATAATAGCGGTCAGCAGGCCCATATCTGAATTCAGCGCAAAACTTGAAAGGCTAAGAATACCAAAACCCACGGTCAGCACTGTGGTGGTTACAATAAGCGCCTGACCAATGGTTTTGTAAGCATATTGCACGGCTTCTTCAGCACTTTTACCTTGTTCCCGGGCTTTTTTGTATTTCGATAAAAAATGCACCGTATCATCCACAATAATCCCCAGTGTCATACTGAGCACCACCGAAAGTGCCATATTGATTTCACCCGACAACATGGCCCAGATGCCAAACCCTAATCCGGCAGGCAGCAAATTAGGCACCAGGCTTATAGCGCCTAGTTTCAGGGATTTTAAGGCAAAGACCAGTAGCCCTGATATGATCACCAGCGCCGTAAGCGAGCCCTTCAGCATACTTTGCATATTGGTCTCACCAATGTGAGCAAACATCAGAGCGGGGCTTGCCGCGGTTAACCTAAGCTCAGGCGCCAGTTTATTGAAGAAGTCCTTGGCGCGTTGTTCAAAGGCCGTGAGCTCTTTACTGCCAAGGTTATCCAGCGTCACGCTAATTCGGGTTGCGGCTTTGTCGACATCAATCTGGTTATTTAAGTCGAGGCCATAGGGGAGAGACATCTCAAACAGCAACAGATACTGGGCAGCCAGTTCCACATCAAGCGGCAACCGGTAAAAACTCTCATTATCATAATTCATGTTTTTGTTGAGCTTTTTATAGGTGTCACTAATGGAAGAAACATGATCAACCTCTGGCTGCGCCCTCAACCATTCGGTCAGTGCCTGCACCGAGGTTAATACTTCCGGTTTGTTAATACCGGAGATCTCATCGGTGTAAATGGCAAAATCAATGGTGGCGAGACCGCTTAGGTGTTCTGACTGATAATCGGCCGCCTGACGGAAGGTGTTATCCTGACTGAAGTATTTTATAGCAATGTCATTTAACTGGTTGGTGGAAGCCAGAATCAATGCGGTTACAAAAACGATTGCACTGTAAGGTAAAACCCGGCGGTGATAGGTGATCACCCATTCACCCAACCCGGTGAGCCAGGGCAGCGGTTTAGTGCTGGTTTGCTGCGGTGGTTTAATTGGCAGAATTTTAAGCATTGCCGGTAACAGTGTGAGAGCCAGTACACAAGCGAGCATGACGCCCATCGCTGTAAGATTCCCCAGGTCGACCAGAATCGGCACATCGGAAAAATTTAGGGTTAAGAACCCAATTGAAGTGGTAACCGAAGTAATAACCACCGGCATAAAGTTTATTGCCAGGGCATTGTGCAGGGCTTCATCGCGACTTTCGCCCTCACGCATATGTTGAAACCAGGAAGCTATCACGTGGACGCAGTCAGCTACTGCCAGAGTCATTACCATGGTGGGGACATTGACCGTTGAAACACTTAAGAAGAAACCGCTCCAGCCTGCGAATCCCATGGTAGCGGCAATGGTAGTCGTCACTATTACCAGAGTAGTAACGGCGGCAAAAAAGGATCGCATCAACACGCCAATCATCACAATGATGGCGGCAAACATGGCCGGTACTAAGGTGGCTGCATCGTCGTTAGCGGCAATCTGGAAGGCATCATTGAGCATCACCACGCCGGTTAAATACAGCTTATGATCAGGGTGCTCTGTGGCGATCCGATTTTTGATACTTTTTACAAAGTCGCCAATTTCCGCCACTTCCGGGGTTTGGTCACCATCGCTCATGCGAACGGTTATACTGATAACGGCCACCTGACCATCTGGTGAAACCAGCCTGTTTACCACGTCAGGTTCACTCAGAGCGACCTGTTCGATATTGGAGATGACTTCTGGTGTGAGGGTTTGCCAGTCCGGGTAGAGTTTATCGACGATTAGATCATCACCTTCAGCATAGGTATGCTGGAAATTGGTAACAGAGTTAATGCGAATAGAGTAGGGGGTTTGCCAGGCTTCTTCAGTAAGGGCTTTAATCAGATTGAGGGTGGTGGCGTTAAATACGTTGCCTGAATCCGGCACAACCAGAATATTTACCGACTCCGTTTTATTAAACATATCCTGCATTTCTTCAAATGCTACCCGTTGCGGATTATCCTCGCGAAAAAAGGTCTTATAGTCGCCGCGGAAATAGAGGTTCTGAGCGCCCGCTGCCAGTGCGAGAATCAGTATACTACTGAACAGAATAATCAGATAAGGATGGTTGAGGAGTCGCGTATAAAGGCGAATGGTCATTTGACGTCCTTCGAATTGTTATATTGTCATTGACTTTATAAACTACTATTACACGGTAATGTGGAGATTTCCACTGATGAAACAGAGTCTTTAGGCCGTTTGTTGTCGCCAGTCACGGAGCAGTATGAAATGAGTATACCCAGTGTTATGACCCGCCGCATAGTGACCGTTCAAATGGACGATTCACTGACTGTGGTCAGAGAGATATTCGAAGCCAGTGGCTTTCATCATTTGCTGGTGGTTGAAGATGAAAAGTTGGTGGGCGTCCTGTCAGACCGCGATTACCTCAAGGCTATCAGCCCTTTCATTGATAGTATTAGTGAGCGAATCCGCGACCGTGCCACGCTGGAGCGCAAGGTGCATCAGATTATGAGCCGGGACGTTATTTCTCTTAAAGTTACCGACACCATGGTGCGCGCCATCGGTTTATTTAATCAACATAAGATTTCTTGTTTACCGGTTATCGACGAGTTTGATAAGCCGGTTGGGATTGTTAGCTGGCGGGATATTTTTCGTTATTTTGGCGCCTCGGTAGAGAAACGCCGTTAGTCGTTAGCTTTTTGGTATCAACTATTGGCTCAGGCCTGGCTACCTAATGCTTTAAGCGCATCACCGTCTAACCGGTAGCGGATCCATTCGCCCTGGGGCTTAGCGCCCAGTGATTCATAAAAATCAATGGCTGGCTGATTCCAGTCGAGCACGCTCCACTCAAATCTTCCACAGTCTTTTTCCACGGCAATACCTGCAAGATGGGTTAGCAGTTGTTTACCTGCGCCGAGTCCTCTGCTTTGTGGTGAAACATACAGATCTTCAAGGTAAATACCGTACTGGCCCTGCCAGGTAGAGTAACTGAAGAAGTAAATTGCGAAACCGATGGGCTGGCCATCATGTTCGCAAATGAGCCCATGGGCATGGGGTGTTTCGCAAAACAGGGTATTGTGAATATGCTCAGGAGTGGCTTTGGCTTCATGCTCAGCCTTTTCGTAAATAGCCAGCTCTTTGATGAAGTGTAAGATAGTTTCGGTATCTGTTGTCTGAGCGGGGCGAATAGTGATGGCCATAGGGTCTCCTCGGTCGAGCCATGCCAGAGGCAGGTTGTTACTACATTTTGTTGTTAATGATGGGAAAGTTTAACTGAAAAGCATGCGGGGAGCACGGTTTGGCAACCGGCCTCCCCGAAGTTAATTGTGTTAAGAAAGCTGGGGAGATTTACCTGTTAGTTTATTTTTCATCAGTGGAAACAAGCCAAAGAATTTACCGAACAGGGTAGTCAGGTCCTGCAAAATCAAATACAGGCAGGGCACCAGTAGCAAGGTAACCAAAGTCGCGTACAACACTGCAGAACCCAGCGCAGCGGCCATTGGAATGACAAATTTGGCCTGCAGGCTGGTTTCAAACAGGATTGGCATAACCCCAGCAAAGGTCGTTATCGACGTTAAGGTTATTGCTCTGAAACGGGCGCAGCCAGCTTCCTGAACAGCTTGCAGTATGGAGTGGCCCTCCAGACGCTTCTGGTTTATGTAATCGGTCATTACCAGGGAGTCATTGATAACTACCCCGGCCGCCGCAATCAGACCAAAGGTCGACATCATACTCAGATCAAGGCCCAGCAGGTAGTGAGCCCAGATGGCACCGGTCAGGCTGAAGGGAATTACCGACATGATGATTAACGGCTGACCGTAACTCTTCAGCGGCACTGCCAGCAGGATGTACACCATGATCATCGCAGCCACAAAGAACATGATTTGTTCGTCTTGTTGCGCCTGTTGCTCTTCAATGTCGCCACCCAGTTGGGTTTGTACATTGGGGAATTCCTCGAACAGCTGTGGCAGCAGTTTTTGATCAATACTGGCTACCACCTCGTTAGGTTCAACCTGTTCTTCGTCGATAGCGCCATAGACATACACGGAGCGATAGCCCTCTTCACGACGAATGTAGCTGATTCCGGGTTCTTCGCTCAGAGTGACCACGTCACCCAACATGACTTCCTCACCCTCTGGTGTGGTAATCACTGTGTATTTCAGGTCAGAAAAACGCTCCCGGGTTAATCGAGGATAGCGCACCATCACCCGGACTTCCTCGCCGTCACGGATCACTCGCTGGGCTTCACCGCCGTAAAAGCTCAGGCCAACCTGGTTTGCAATGCTACGCAGATTCAGGCCAAGCTCGTAGGCTGCCGGTAACAGTTCCATGCGCACTTCTTTACTGGCCGGGTCAATGGTGGAGCTCACATCATAGAGGCCCTTTTCCTGTTGCAACATCTGAATAAAGCGCAGCCCCGCTTCGTTCAGTGACTTAATGTCGGCACCATACAGCAGGTAGCCAAATTCACCGTTGTCGCCACCACCGTTCACATCGTCTTCAATACTGAAGCTCTTCATACCGGCGATTTCAGGGATCTTTTCGCGCCACTTACGGGCCAGTTCAAAGGTATTAAAGTGACGTGCGTCCTCATCGACCAGAGGAATAACCAACCGCGCTTCGGTACGGGATTCATTAAATGCCAGCAGATCACGGATCATGCCAGAGCCATATTCCTTGATAGTTTCTTCTTCAATTTGCCAAATCACTGATTCGACGGTTTTTAATGCTTCGATGGTCGCCATATCCGACACATTTTCGTTCATCTCAATGCCGATGCTGGGGAAGTCATGAGGCACCTTGGGCTGAGGTATCATGCGCACATGATTACCGGCAACCAGGCCCCAGCTCAGCATTAGCATGGCAACAAAACCAGCTAGAACGGCCCAGCGCCACTGCACGGCTTTTTCGACGGTGCCACGGTACGGGCCATGAATAAACTGATTAAACCGCGCATTGAAGCGAGAGCGCCAGCCGTCAGGTTTTACTTTGCTGAATTTTATATGGGCAATGTGCGCAGGCAGGATAAGCTTGGATTCAATCAGACTAAAGGTCAGGCACAAGATCACAACAATGGCGATATTGTAAAAGAATTCCCCCTCGGGACCGCTACTAAGGGTAAATGGCGCAAACACGGCTATGGTGGTAAGTACACCAAAGGTCGCTGGCGTTGCTACACGCTTGGCCCCGCGGATAACGTTTTCTACCCCGGGCCCTCGTTGTTCTATTTCGGTGTAGGCACTTTCTCCTATTACAATGGCATCATCCACCACAATACCCAGTACCATGATAAAGGCGAACAACGACAGGATATTTACACTTACGCCAAACACTGGCATTAGCATAACTGCGCCTAAGAAGCACAGCGGTAGCCCCACCATAACCCAGAAAGCCAGGCGGAAGCGCAGGAAGATCGTCAACATCAGAGCAACCAGTAACGAGCCCTGAAACAGGTTGTTGAGCATCATGTTCAGGCGGGCATTTAAGTAGTAGGTCATGTCGACCAGCTCTTTAAGCTCTAAACCGGCTGGCAACTCTGTGTTCTTAAATGCCATGAAATCTTTTACCGTTTCAGCAATCGGCACAATGCTCTGCGATTTAGTTGCGTTTACTGCAATCAATACCGCATTTTGCCCGGTATAGCGGAAGTAGCGCTCGCCTTCAGTAAAGCCATCTTTAATGTCGGCGATATCAGAGAGCACGACCTTCGCGCCATCCGGGCCAATCTTGACCGGGATGCTGGCAAACTCATCGCCATCATAAAACTGACTTTCAATCCGCACCGAGACCAGGCCTGCGTCAGTACGTAATTGACCGGCTGAAATGTTGGCAGAGTACTGATTGATGGCATTGGTGACGTCTGAAATTGTCAGGTTATACATGCGCAGCAGTTCAGGCTTAATTTCGATGGCAATTTCATCGGTTGGTACCCGGGCATTGGCCAGGGAAACATTACTTAACTGGAGTAAGTCATCCTCAATTTCCTTGGCGATAGGCTTTAATTCCTCCAATGGAATATCACCCACCAGGGCCATTTCGTACACCTGCTGCTGAAACTCAGCCTGAGAAATGGTGACCGGCTCCATATCGGCCGGGAAGGTGGCAATACTGTCGACGCGCAGCTTTACCTTATCGAGCACATCGGTCAGCTCTTCATCTTTATCGATTTCCAGCGACACCCGGCCGCTGTTTCTGAAAGCGCGGGATACTGTGCGTTTAATTTCGCTAACGTCTTTCAGGCTCTCTTCTATCTTGATCAGGATACTTTCTTCAATTTCCTGGGGAGACGCACCGCGGTATTGCGCCGAAATATTAATATAGTTTCTCTCAATATTCGGAAACATCTGGCGCTGAATGGTTTTGTAGCCAAAGGCACCCATAATAAGGATGAATATCATCAGCAGGTTGGCGGCAACCGAATTACGGGCAAACCACGAAATAAGCCCGGTTTGAGGGTTTAATGGATCTGACATTACGCTGATTTCCGTTGATTAAGGTTGTTTTGCGACGAGTTTATCGGCACCTTCAATGACCTTTACGGCCATTCCATTCTGCGGATACTCAGGCAGTGTCATAACAATGCGATCATCAGCGGCAATATCTACCCGAATTAAAAACTCACTGTCAACTTCACGCACTACCTCAACCGGTTTGGCGACCAGTTTGTCGGCTTCATCGAGGATCCACAGTTGACGTCGGGTAATCAGTTCCTGCGGGATTCGGTAAACATTATCGATGGTCTTACCGGTAAACGACACTTTAGTGTAAGCACCAAACCGCAGCACAGGCTGTTGCGTAGTTAAACCGTAAGGGTCGTTAACTCTGGCTACCAGGTGGGTCATTCGAGTCGCGCTGTCGTAAATGCCTGAGTCGCGAACGATGGTGGCAGAGCGTTTAATTTCGTCGGTTGTGCCGTTAAGCAAGGAGACTGTTGCTTCAATACCATTGAGGGCTTCAGGCAGGAAGGCCTGGTCGAAACGTGCCAGAGGGAAAGTCACTTCGCCTACTTCCACATTGTACAAGGTGGCCGCAGAGGTTCCCACGGTAAGAAAATCCCCTTTACCAATAGAGCGACTAACAATTAAAGCATCGTAGGGCGCAACCACCTCAGTGTTGGCGAGGTCACGCTTAGCAATTTTCATTTGTGCCTGGGCGGCCTTAACCGCTGCTTCAGCAGATAAAATCTGTGGCTTACGCAGGTATAAATCGGTTACTCTTGAATTGGGTAAGGTGGCGGCTTCACGCTCGGCAACATTGGCCAGGGCTTTTTCTTCTATCAGCGCTGCCTGAGCATTGGCGAGCGCTGATTCTGCTTGTAACAGGGCTGCGGTGTACGCATCTTTTTCAATTGAGAACAGCATCTCGCCACGCTTAACAATGCCGCCGGCAACGAATGTCGGATTCCATTCTACCACTTCTCCGCTCACCTGGGCCGCCAGGCGGGTGCTTTCTAATGGCGCAAGTTCGCCGAAAGCTTCAATATTTATGGCAAAGGATTCTGGCTTTAACTGGGTAACCCGCACGGTCGGACGGGTGTCGACCGACTCGTTTTCTTCTGTGGTGTCACCTAGCGCGGTAACAGTCTTCATTGCTCCAATCCCCAGAACAATGATGGCTATTGGTAAGATCACTCTTATCAACTTCATATTTTGTACTTCCTTTGACCCTGGATACGCTTTTCTTTAGATTTATATTATGAGCGATGACAGCCATCGGATCGCTTTATAATTGTAACGAACTATTAAAAAGTGATACTGCGAAAGCCTATCGTTTTAAGGTGTTAATGATGACGCACTTAGCACCTTATTGCGACCCTTTTCTTTGGCCCGGTAAAGTGCCTTGTCTGCCAGTGAAAGGGCATTGTTAAGACCATTTTCCAGGTGAATTTGCGCCACACCAAAGCTGGCGGTAATTGTCAGTGAGGTGTTTTTGATTTGTACCGGCGTTGCTTGAATTGTTTCGCGGATTTTCTCAGCCAGTACCACGCCATTGCTCTCATTGGTGGTAGGCAGAACAAACAGAAATTCTTCGCCGCCCCAGCGTGCCACGCCATCCTGTTCCCTGATGACCTCCTTAAACAGGTCAGCAACATGCTTAAGCGCAATGTCCCCACCATCATGGCCGTAGTTATCATTGACCTGTTTAAACCGATCAATATCACACAGAATAAGGGTTAGTTGTTCCTGCTGCCGTTTAGCGCGGTTTATCTCGTGATCGATAAACTTCTGAATGCCGCGCCGGTTAGGCAGGTTGGTCAGCGCGTCATATAATGCCTGTCGTTCAAATTTTTCACTGATATCGCGAATGATGATAAAGCTGGTTTGCCGGCTGTGCTCGTAAAAGGCCGATAAAAAGGTCACGGTGGCGAAAGACAACAACAAACGCACTTTAAATTCGTGCGTATAACTGGCGATCAGCAGCGCATCACCGGGGGTGAACAGAATGACCGCGCACAGCGCGATAAACAGGCCAACGGTAATAATCCCCCAGAATACCCCGGCAAAAAACATGGCGACCGGGGGCAGCACAAAAATCCATAGCGGGCCGGTGCCAGCCACGCCACCGAATATGACCAGATACAGCATCAGACTAAGCAGGCAGAGTACCAGCAGGGTAGGGGCAATAATATGATTGTTTTTTAACTTACTGTGCAGCAACACCCCTTTACACAGGCCAAACAGGGTCGCCGATGACAGCAACACAATGCCAAGAGTAAGCTGTTCGTTGAAAAGGGCTTTGATTCCCAGTACCAGCGTGATGGACATGCCCACTATCGCGAACAGGTTGATAACGACTATCTTGCGATTAGTGTCTTCGTCATGGCCGGGGCGGCAGCCACTGGTGATAAGGCTATCGAATAGCTTAGTAAAAATGATGTAAGGGTTATCTGCCTGCTTCAACTCTGGTTACAACATCGTTGGTTAATTTATCGATCAGCAGTCGCATCTGCGATACTGAAAACGCAAAACCATCCTTGTTGAGTGGCAGCCAGTAATTAAACCGGACAATCTGCGGTGGCGCTCCGTCTGTTTCCAGCCTGAATTTTCCTTTCAGAACCAGTCTGCCATCATAGGTTGGAATAAAGTCGTCCAGCTGTATATCTAAAATGTACTCCGGTTGGGCAGGATTTGTCCACTTGCTTTGCACTCGAAGACGCATTTTATGCTTCACAGACAAGGATTCGCTAAACGCCATCTTAAAGTCACGGTCAAAGGGCTCTGCCCAAACGTGCTTTGGCGCGAAATGTATTTCGCTGTCGCTGAGCTGTAAACTGAGGTTACGTTGCTTTAAATAATCCGGTGCACTCAGCGAGCGTAAAAAAATCGTGGGCTGGTTGCTGATATCGGTACTCGACTCCGCGGCCACCAGCGTTGGCTCGTGCAGCATATAATAATTTAAACCGATTGGCTTACTGCTGCAGCCTGCTAACCACAGCACTGCAATGCCTGCTATCCACTTTTTCATTGGTCTTGCTCCTGCGCCTGAGGCTGAATATCTATCTCGGCATTATCTGAGAAAATCAGGCCATTCGGGGTTTTATTAAGTTGCATCAGCAGTGGTTGAATGGCCCTGAGCGTTTCTTGTAATGAGTCTACGGTATTGGCGATTTCCGCTTTACTTAACCCGCCCTCTGAATAGTGCTGCAGGAGACCCTCAAAGGCTTTTAAACTGTGCTGGATCTGATCGTTCAGTGCTTCCGTGTCGAGCGCCGCGATGGTTTCGTCGAAATTGTCACTGGTCTCATTCACCGATTCGGCGGCAGCGTTGAGGGTTTCTATTACGGCGGTAATATCTGCAATCAGGGTTTCCAGCGGTAATGCGTTGATTTTATCTAAAATGGCGTCGGCTTTTTGGGTCAGCTGAGTAAACTCACTGGAGACGGTGGGAATAACGTCTATGTCATTCACTGATAGCAGTGATGCCGTTTCTGGCTGGTCTACATGCTGTAAATCAACAAATAAGCCACCGGTTATAAAGTTACCCATGCGTAACGTGGCTCTGAGATCTTTACGGATCCAGCGGCCCAGGCGGTCGCGTAAAAAGGCCAGTCCTTCTTCGCTGTCTTCCAGGCGCGCTTTACCCGGATAAATATTAATTAATACCGGAATAGGATACTCATCATCCAGTAAGCTGCCGATGTCCATGTTATTGGAGTTAATCGCGGCGACTTTACCGATTTGCAGGCCACGGTATTCCACTGGCGCACCCACGGTAAGCCCGCGCACGCTTTCGTCGATGAGCAGCACGTATTGTGCAGCATAACGAAAGCGTTCATCTGCGGCAGCGTTATAGTCGCCATAAATTACAAATTCAGCGTTATCATCGATAGGTTGGCCTTTGGTATCGCCCTGGGGGTTACCAAAAGTCACACCGTTGGCCAGTAAAGTTTCCAGACTACCGGTCTGGATTGTGAGGCCGTTAGAAGCCAGCTGCAATTTTACCCCACTAACGTTCCAGAACCGTGTGTTTTCATCGATTAACTTGTGATAGGGGGCATGAATAAATGCCCGGTAGGTTATACGGCCTTGCTCAACATCAAAATGGACTTCCTCGAACTCGCCAACCTTAAAGCCTTTGTAAATGATGGTATCGCCGGGCTTATAAGTTAAATCGTCGGTATCGCTGCGTAACTCTACGTGTAAACCAGGTGTACCCGGTGGCGTAACCGGCGGGCGTTCCAGCGCGGTAAAATGATCCTGTTCGGTTTGCCCGGCTTCGGCGGTCATTGCGATAAAGCTGCCGGAAAGTAACGTGTTGAGACCAGACACCTCAGAAAAAGATACCCGCGGTGCTACTACCCAGAAACGGGTATTTTCATTGAGCAGCCGGGCTGCGCTTTTTTCCAGTCGGGCAGTTACGGTGACCCCATCAAGCTCGGGCTTGAGTTCGATTTTTTTTACCTGGCCAACATCCAGATCGCGGATTTTAATTGGTGTTTTGTTGACCTCGATGCCACTGGCGGAACTCATATCGATGGTGATCAGTGGGCCCTGATTTTGCCACTGGTAATACACCATCCAGGCGCCAATCAATAACGCAATAATCGGAATTACCCAGACTTTGGATATTCGCGTTGTGGGTTTTACTGCTGCATCATCGGTCATAAATCTGAGTCTTTCCTTTGCTGCCAGATTAAGCGGGAGTCAAATGTCATCGCGGCCAGCATGGTAATAAAAACCAGTGCACAAAATGCCAGCGCTGCAGGGCCAGGGTGAATCGCCAGGGTACTGCCAAGCTGGATAAGTGCTACAAGTATAGCCACCACGAATACGTCTATCATCGACCAGCGGCCAATAAATTCGATAAACCGGTAGTAGCGGATTTGCCTGCCGGGATTCGTCAGTTCTTTAAATTGTACGGCGTAAGTTAATCTGGCGAGTACCACCAGTTTGGCCACCGGAATAACAATACTGGCGACAAATATCACCATGGCGACCGGGTAAGAACCCGACTCCCATAACGATATCACGCCGCCCATAATGGTATTGGGCTCTGAACTGCCAAAAAGCTCTGTGCTCATTATGGGCAGTGCATTAGCTGGAATATACAGGATTAACGCCGTAAACAGCAATGCCCAGGTTCGCTGAATACTCAGGCTCGCCACATGCGGTGTAAGGGGGGTTACTTGTGGTAATTCACCATTGTGCAGCCATAGCTTGAGGCGGGTATCGTCAAAATAAAACAGCGCTGCACTCATACAAACACTGAACAGCACAAAGGCATAAAAGGACAGGCCGATAGCGATATCAGCCAATGAAGTTATTTTGATCAGACTCACCAGAGTACCGAGCAGAAAAATTTCCGCCATGCTCCAGGGCATCAGCCATTCTACCCAGCGCAGCAGGGTTTTCATCCAGGGGCTTGGTGTGGTCAGTAAACGGCAACTGAGCAGGATAATTAAGCCCGTCAGCACCAGCCCTGGCAGTACCAGAGTAGCCATGCCGGTGATCACCGCCAGAGTGACATAATCCTGCTCCACCAGCACATTCAGACCACCTGGTAAATCGATACTGTTTTGCTGCCCGTTGGCTCTGAAAGAGAGAAAGTTAAAAGGTAACGACAGCACTAAAAAAATCATCGCTGACAGCGATAAGGCCAGCGACGCGGGCATATCATTGCGGTGGTAAATACTCAGTGTATAACCGCAGCGCGGGCATACAGCACGCTGTTTATTCTGCAAAGCCGGTACGTTAACATTGGCTTCGCACTGAGGGCAGGTGATATTACATAGAGGAGGCGCTGACATCACGGGCGTCGAAAAGTGTTTTAGTTAGCTTAACCTAAACACTGGCGACTTAAAATAGAACGGGGCGCTTAAAGCGCCCCGTGAGTATTCAAATAACCGGTAGGAACCAGTCACTTAGTAGCTGGCGTTACCCGGAGTACGTGGGAACGGAATAACGTCGCGCACGTTTTGCATGCCGGTCACATAGGCTACCAGGCGTTCAAAACCTAAGCCAAAACCAGAGTGGGGTACGGTACCGTAGCGACGCAGGTCGCGATACCAGCCATAGTCTTCCTTGCTCAGGCCCATTTCTTCCAGGCGGTTATCGAACACATCAAGACGCTCTTCACGCTGTGAACCACCAATGATTTCACCGATACCCGGGGCCAGGACGTCCATCGCCGCCACGGTTTTACCGTCGTCATTTAAGCGCATGTAAAAGGCTTTAATGTCTTTCGGGTAGTTTTGCATGATAATTGGCGCACCAACATGCTCTTCAGCCAGATAGCGCTCGTGTTCACTGGATAAGTCAATACCCCAGCTCACCGGGAACTCGAAGTCTTTGCCACAGTTCTCTAAAATGGTAATCGCATCGGTATAATCCATGCGTACGAAGTCGCTGCTGATGAGTTTTTCCAGACGGGTGATAGCATCTTTGTTAATGCGCTGGGCAAAAAATGCCATATCATCGGCACGTTCTTCCAGAACCGCTTTGCATACATATTTCAGCATGTCTTCTGATAACTGGGCGATATCGTTCAGGTCGGCAAAGGCCACTTCCGGCTCTATCATCCAGAACTCAGCCAGGTGACGGGACGTGTTGCTGTTCTCTGCCCTGAACGTTGGTCCGAAGGTATAGATTTTAGACATGGCACAGGCGTAGGTTTCACCGTTCAACTGGCCGGATACGGTCAGGTAAGCTTCGCGCCCGAAAAAGTCTTCGCTGTAGTCCACATCGCCTTTGTCGGTTTTTGGGATGTTCATCATATCCAGCGTTGAAACGCGGAATAATTCGCCCGCACCTTCAGTATCGCTGGCAGTAATAATTGGCGTGCTGATCCAGAAATAGCCCTGTTCATGGAAAAAGCGGTGAATCGCCTGTGACAAACAGTTACGAATACGCGTTACAGCACCAATAACGTTGGTGCGGGCGCGTAAGTGGGCGTGTTCGCGCAGATATTCGATGGAATGGCGCTTAGCAGCCATAGGATACGTATCCGGGTTCTCCACCCAGCCAACAATTTCCACTGCCGTGGCGTCCAGTTCCAGTGCCTGGCCCTTGCCTTCTGAGGCTTTTACATTCGCGGTAACCACCAGTGAACAGCCTGCCGTTAAACGTTGAATATCGGCATAATTGGGTAAGGTATTGAGTGCAATGACCTGTACTGGGTCGAAACAACTGCCATCATGCAAAGCAATAAATGAAAGGCCTGCTTTTGAATCGCGACGGGTACGAACCCAGCCTTTTACCGTTACCGATTCGCCAACCGCGTACTTACCAGCCAGTACGTCAACTACGGGGGCGTGTGTCATGGTTACTTTCTCCAATCAAAGTGTGTCTTTATTTAATCGCAAATCATCGCATAGGCTAAGCGTGATTGCATCCAGATTCATTAAACAAAATGGCGTGTTGGCCGATATTAAGTACAAGAGCGGTAAAAATGCCGTTTTTCATCCGTTGCCTGCTTGAATAATAAGCAGTGTGGTAGTCTCTTTAGCCAAACAGGCGCTAGTATACTCAATCGCTTTGAGGATACTAGCGATACAGATGTAAATGACAACGAAACAAGTGCAAAAATTTGGTCAGGAACGCAGGAAGAAATCCCGCGAGCAGGATACTTATTACAAGGTGGTTGTTACCTTAAATTCCCTCGCCTGGTTATCGCTGCTTATTTGCTTAATTTTATTTCATTTCGCCCGGCCGGAAATGGTTTCCGGTGTGCAACAGTTCTGGGGAATTGAAGGGCGCACCAGCTGGTCTGCTGAATATATCGATGCGCTGGTAATGTTACTGCAGGCTTGTCTGGTAACCAGCTTAGTCACCATGTTTTTGCGTTCGCGCCGCAACCGCCGTAAAAGCGACCGTTATGGTGTTAACTTATTTATTCTGGCCGGGATCAGCTCATTGAGCCTGGTTACCCTTAATGCTGCAGCGCTGTCATGAGCCAGCGCTGCCAGCAATTATTACTAGCCGCCGATAAAGCTACTGTTAATTAAATACCAGGTGTAACCTGCGTATGCGGCTACAAACACACCACCTTCCAGCCTGTTCAGGCGACCAGGCCCCTTAAGGCCAATACAGAAAATAAACAAAGCAACCGACGCCACCAGCATAAACAGGACGTCGCGATAGAGGAAGTCTGAGCTGACTTCCATGGGGTGAATGACCCCGGCAATGCCGACAACCGCCAGGGTATTAAACATGTTGGAGCCAATCACGTTGCCAAGCGCAAGGTCGTGTTCGCCTTTTTTCACCGCAACCAGTGAAGAAGCCAGTTCCGGTAAGGACGTGCCAATGGCAATAATGGTTAAACCAATAACCACATCACTAACACCAAAGTAGGTCGCAACTTCCACCGCGCCCCATACTAATAATCTGGAGCTGGCTACCAGAATGATAAGCCCTATTACCAGCCACAGAGTCTCCTTCTTAAGGTTAGTATCGGCAAGATTAAGCTCTTCATCGTATTCTGCGGCGAGGGCGTCTTTGTCGCCGCTCATACCTGTCCAGATACTCCAGGAGATCAACAGAATAAACAGGCCGAGCAGGGAAAAAGCGTCATCTTTTGACACTTGTAAATCGAGCACCTGCCAGGCTGCAAAGAAGGTCAGGCCCAGCATGATAGGCAGTTCTTTACGGATAATTTGAGAGCGAACCGCTATCGGGCTGATAAGCGCCGTAATACCAAGAATTAGTGCGATGTTAGCGATGTTGGAGCCGTACGCGTTACCCAGTGCGATGCCTGAACTTTGTTCCATTGCGGCAATAATCGACACGATGATCTCTGGCGCTGAGGTGCCAAAGCCAATGATCAGCATCCCGATAAGAATTGGCGACAGGCCAAAATGTTTGGCAACAACCGCAGCGCCTCCAACAAACTTATCTGCACTCCACAATAATAAGGGTAACCCGACGAGAATAGCGACACTCGCTAACAACATATAATCTCCTTGAACAACCTGTGCACCAACCAATGGTACCGGGGTAGGCGCAGAATAGAGCATAACCCTTTCACATTGCAAATACATCAGTCGCAGCAGAAACAAAACAGGTCGTAACGATAAAAATAATCCGTTATTCGCGCGACTCGCTTACCAGTACTATAGCGCAATAAATCAACGCTGGCAGCGATCTGGCAATAGGGCCGATTGTCTGCGAACGTTCGTGTAAGGACATTCAACTTTTCATGCATCACACTCTGATTGTGGCAAATCAACACATCACGCTGGACGTACCCTCATTAACCGTTTTGAGTTTTGAGCAATATCTGTCGGATTATCCAAAATGGAACGAACCGAAAACGCGGGTTATTAACCTCTGTGACACAGACCAATACCTGAGTAACGGTTATTACTGTTCATTGCTTGCAGAAGCCCGGCAGCACCGGGTGATCCCCAGTGTAAATACCATTAATGATTTACGCCTGGTTAAAGCCGGACAGGAAGGTCAGTCGCTGGTCATTAAACCTCAGGAAAAGGCCATTATCGAAAGCCTTGGCGGTGAGTTTTTTGTGTGCTTTGGTAAAACGGAAGACAGCCGTCTGAAACGTATTGCCGCCTCTGCTTTTGGTCGTTATCCAAGTCCGCTGTTGAAGCTCACCGTTCGTCAGGAGCAGGCCACTGTTGCCTGCGTATCGGTAGGTTTTAATGCGATCCCGGAGGCGCTGCAAAGCAGCTTCGTTGAGCGACTGAGTCAGTTTACTCAGCAGCAATGGCGCACTTCAGCAAAGAACAAACAATCCCGCTGGGACATGGCGATTCTGGTCGACCCGCAGGAATCAACGCCACCCAGTGACAAAAAAGCCATAGCCCAGTTTGTTAAAGCGGCTGGCAAAGCGGGCTTCCATGCCGAAGTGGTAACCGCAGAGACCATTGGTGACGTGGCGCAGTACGATGCCCTGTTTATTCGCGAAACCACTGCGATTGACCATCAGACTTACCGCCTGGCTCGCGCTGCGGAGCGTGAAGGCGTGGTGGTAATGGACGACAGTCAGTCCATATTGCGTTGTTGCAATAAGATTTTCCTGCAGGATGCTTTTAGTTATCACAAGGTGCCTGCACCAAAGAGCCAGTTTGTGACCGATGCAGAATTAACTACGTGTGAGGCTTTAATAGATACATTGCAGTTGCCAATTATTTTAAAGCTACCGGAGAGCTCCTTCTCCAAAGGCGTATATAAAGTGGAAACTCTGGCTGCCTTGCAAGACAAACTCGCTAAGATGCTTGAAGCCTCCGCGTTAGTGCTGGCCCAGGAGTACATTTTTACGGAGTTTGACTGGCGCATAGGCATGCTTGGTGGCCGGCCAATATATGCCTGTAAGTATTTTATGGCGCGTAATCACTGGCAGATTTATAACCACGCAGATGGTAAATCAGACTCGGGTGACTTCGTTACCATGCCAACCTTCGAAGTGCCTAAACAGGTACTCAAGGCGGCGATTGCGGCGGCTGATGTAGCGGGGAAAGGGCTGTACGGCGTGGACATAAAACAACGGGGTAATAAAGTTTATGTGATTGAAGTGAACGACAATCCCAATATTGATGCCGGCATTGAAGATAAATACCTGGGCAACGAATTATACTTGCTGATCATGCAGGAATTCGTCAGCCGCCTTGAACGCCGGGGGCGCCAGGCATGAACGCCGAACATTCGCCCTGGTTGTTAAGGCCTGCGCATAACAGCGATCTGGCTGCGCTGCTGGCGCTGGAAAATAATTGTTTCAGTGCTGACAGGCTTAGTCGTCGCAGCTTCCGACATTACCTGCACAGCAGCAATGCTGAGATGGTGGTGGCCGATGCCGAAGGTGAGCTGGTGGGTTATGGATTACTTTTAGTCCGGCGTGGTACGTTGCTAACCCGCTTATATTCGCTGGCTGTTGCGCCACAAGCGCGCGGGCAGGGGATGGCAGAAGCTATTATTGGGTATCTGGAAAAACGCGCAAGTAAACGCGGCAAACGATATATGCGGCTGGAAGTGGCTGAGCACAATGCGTCGGCCATCAGACTCTATACACGGTTGGGGTTTGAGTCGTTCGCGGTGACTCCCCACTACTATGAAGATGACGCCACCGCCATCCGCATGCAAAAAGCATTGCCGCTGGATACACCGGATATTCAGCACAGGTTATGCCCCTGGTATCAGCAATCCACGGCATTTACCTGTGGGCCAGCCAGTCTGATGATGGCGATGGCTATGATTGACCCGTCGGTGCGGTTATCCCAGGCTGAAGAGTTCGCTATCTGGCGTGAATCGAATACCGTTTACATGACCAGCGGGCCGGCAGGCACGCACCCATTAGGTTTAGCAATGTCAGCCATGGAGAGGGGCTTTGATGTCAAAGTGTATTTAAGTCACGAAGGGCCACTATTTGTCGACGGCGTACGCAATGAGCACAAGCGCCAGACCCTGGCCATCGTTGAGCAACAGTTTGTGGTAGAAGCCGAAGCTCGTCAGGTACCGGTATTCTACAGTAACTGGCTGGATATTCTGGATAAGGAAGCCAATACACCGCATAGTGCACTGATGTGTTTAATCAGTACCTATCGGCTGGACCGCTCTAAAGCGCCCCACTGGGTAGTGCTCACCGGGACCGATGAACACTGCGTGTATATTCACGATCCGGACCCTGATACCGACACGGCCGTATCACGATATCTCGATTACCAGCACGTGCCCGTTGCCCGGGAAGACTTCCAGCGCATGACCAGCTATGGCAAGCGCCGGGTTCAGGCCGCGATTGTGTTACGGCGGCGGCTCCCGGAACTGGGGAGCGGCGAACTAATGTGCAGTGATTTTGATCTGGCGGTTTAAATTCCGCATAGCTTCAACTAACTGCAGTAAATCATTAACTGTGCCTTTGAAAGCCGAACGCTTGGTGACCATCTGATTACCTGCGTGGCTTAACTGACCCTGGTTGGCCGGATCGAACATTTCGGTTTTCTCGGCCAGAGAATCCCACTCTGCCTGGAATGAGGCAGGGATAAGGTGACGCTTGGCCATCAGTTTGTCTCTGATTTGCAACAGTTGGCCAGTAATTAATGTCTGATTTTTCGGTGTATCTGTCATGGTTATTTTCCTCACTTCAATCGCATGGCCCTTGAAAGTGGGGCGTTTCGCGATACTGGATAAATATTAATCGATAAATTGTAAATAAAAGGTGTATACCATGATGATCAGGTAGCAATTTTGATACCTGAATAAGCACTCAGGTATAAAAAAGTTAATGGCTGAAGACCTGACGGTGCTTTTTGCGTCGATGGCGAAGCCAGGCTACCGGTAGCCAAAGCAGTAAATACAGGCTAAGAGAGGTAATCAGTGCAGAGCCAACGGCCTGCGGTTTGAGTGGCAAAGATGGCTGGTAGAGGTTTAACACCTGACCGAGTCGCTGGTACTGGGCAGGTTGAGCAAAATACCAGGCTTGCTCAAAATAGTTGCTGGTGCGCAGGTTATTCAGGGCTTGCTGAGCCTCTTTATGTGCCAGCAACACGGTTTGTTTGTGCCTTGCATCGTCACGCACCAGCGCGTCCTGATTGGCCTGCAGGGCAGTGAGCATAGCGTTGATATCGGTGTAACCGTAGGTGTCGGCCAATTGCTGATAATGATCTACCTCGGCCTGGGTGGCATCCACATAGCCGTTGAGATATTGCACATAATGGTCGGTGACAATCGGCACCTGTAGCATCAGGATGAGTAGCGCGGCAAACACTATCTTGTCGATTAATCGCAGGATAATCATTGATTGCGCGCTCCTTAATGTCTTAACCGTAAGTGTGGCTCAGGCAGTGATAGATGGCATCACTTAAGCGGCTGAGATGCTCAGATGAAATGACGTAGGGGGGCATAATATACACCAGCTTGCCAAATGGTCGGATCCACACGCCATTTTTTACAAACAAAGGCTGTAAACGTTTCATATCTACCGGGTGTTTGGTTTCCACTACGCCAATAGCACCTAATATTCTGACATCCTGCACGCAGGCAAGTTCATTACAGCGGGAAAGCTCGGCTTTAAGCTGGGTTTCTATGCCTTGTACCTGAACCTGCCAGTCACCCTGATTAATCAGTGATAAGCTCGCACCGGCCACCGCGCATGCCAGCGGGTTACCCATGAAGGTGGGACCGTGCATAAATACGCCGGGATTACCTTCACAAACACCGCGTGCCACATCCTCGGTACACAGCGTGGCCGCCAGCGTCATGTAACCGCCGGTCAGAGCCTTGCCAACACACATAATGTCCGGGCTAATCTCGGCATGATCGCAGCCAAACAGCTTACCGGTGCGACCGAATCCGGTGGCAATTTCATCGCAAATCAGTAACACATCGTAAGTATCGCAAAGCTGACGACATCGGCGTAAATATTCGGGATGATAAAACCGCATTCCGCCAGCACCCTGCACAACAGGCTCGAGGATCAGCGCCGCCAGCTCTTCGTGGTGGCGGGCAAAAAGCTCTTCCAGCGGCAGAATGTCGTCTTCACTGAAAGCCTGACCAAAGCGGGTCTGTGGCGCTGGAGCAAAAACGTGCTTGGTTAGGCTGTTGGTAAACAGGCTGTGCATGCCATTAACCGGATCACAAACCGACATAGCGGCAAAGGTGTCGCCGTGATAGCCATTGCGGGGCGCAATAAGCCGCGATTTTTCCGGTCGGCCCTGACACGCCCAGTACTGTACGGCCATTTTAATGGCCACTTCCACTGATACTGAGCCGGAGTCAGCCAGAAATACCCGCTCAAGGCCCGCCGGTGCCATGCTTAGCAGCTGCCGGCACAGATTAACGGCTGGTTCGTGGGTCAGGCCGCCAAACATGACATGGCTAAACTTATCAACTTGCTGGTGGGCGGCGGCATTGAGTGCCGGGTGATTGTATCCGTGGATAGCGGCCCACCAACTGGACATACCGTCAACCAGGGTTTCTCCCGAGGCCAGGCTAATCTCGGCACCACTGGCGCCACTGACCTCAAAACAAGGCAAGGGATCGATGGCTGAAGTATAAGGATGCCAGATATGTTGTTGGTCAAATTCTTTGTTGGTTAAATTATGCACAATAGTAAAGTTTAAAAAGTTAATTTGGTTGACAAGTCTTTGCTGCCGCATAGACTAAGCGACCAGACAATAAGAGTAAAGGATAGGCGATGCTGGCATCACAACATAATAGCACTGAAGCGGTCGTTCGACATGACTGGACCCGGGAAGAAGTGGAGGCATTGTATGCGATGCCCTTCAACGATTTGTTATTTAAAGCCCAGGTGGTTCATCGTCAGCATTTCGACCCTAATCAGGTGCAGGTGAGCACACTGTTATCAATCAAAACCGGCGCGTGCCCGGAAGATTGCAAATACTGCCCACAAAGCGCCCGCTATGATACCGGCCTTGAAAAAGAACGTCTGCTGGAAATCGAAAAGGTCATTGAACGCGCCAAAGAAGCTAAACAAACCGGCTCTACTCGTTTTTGTATGGGCGCGGCCTGGCGTAACCCTAAAGAGCGCGATATGCCTTACCTTACCCAAATGGTCGCCGAGGTGAAGGCGATGGGGCTGGAAACCTGCATGACGCTCGGTATGTTAACCCGCGACCAGGCGGTTGCCCTCAAACAAGCTGGTTTGGATTACTATAACCATAATCTGGATACCTCGCCGGAATTTTATGGCGATATTATTACCACCCGTACCTACCAGGATCGCCTCGATACCCTGCAAAATGTCCGCGAGGCGGGGATGAATGTGTGCTCGGGTGGCATTGTCGGCATGGGCGAAACACTGTCCGACCGCGCATCGCTGCTTATTCAGCTGGCCAATTTGCCGGAGCAGCCTCAGAGTGTGCCGATTAACATGCTGGTTAAGGTTGATGGCACGCCGCTGGACAAACTGGATGATATGGAACCCTTTGATTTTATCCGTACTATTGCGGTAGCGCGTATCATGATGCCCAAGTCCCATGTTCGCCTGTCGGCGGGTCGTGAACAAATGAATGAGCAAATGCAGGCGCTGTGTTTTATGGCCGGTGCCAATTCCATTTTTTATGGTTGTAAGCTGCTCACCACTTCAAATCCGGATACGCACGAGGACGTGGTGTTATTTAAGAAGCTGGGCATTAATTCTGAGCGTACCCGGGAGTATTCTGACGAAGCGCACCAATTGGCGCTCGAGGAAGCTATCGAACAACAAAATGCTCCGCAGTCAGAACTATTTTATGACGCCACCGAAAAAGGTCAAACCGAGTCTGCATAATGGCCTTTGATTTTATTGATACGCAGTTAACTGAGCGCCAGCAGCAGGGCTATTACCGCCAGCGCACCGCCATCGACTATGAGCGGGATGGCGTAATTGCCGTTGATGGTAAGCATTATCTTAACTTCGGCAGCAATGATTACTTAGGACTGCGTCACGATCAGGGCGTATTACAGGCCTGGGTTGAAGGACTGGCGCAATTTGGTGCCGGCAGCGGTGCTTCTCCCTTGGTAACAGGTTACAGCGTGGCTCACCGTGAGCTCGAACTTATGCTGGCTGAAGCGTTGGGCTACGATGCGGTGCTGTTATTCAATTCCGGCTTTGCTGCCAATCAGGCCGTATGTCAGGCGTTATTTGCCTCGACCGGTGAGATTATTGCCGATAAATTTATGCACGCGTCGTTTATTGAAGGGGCGCTTGCCAGTCAGGGCAACCTGCGCCGCTTTGCCCATAACGATACTGCTCACCTTAAAACTCTGTTGACTAAGAGCGAAGGGTCAAACCGACTGATTGCCTCAGAAGGGGTGTTCAGTATGGATGGTGACAGCCCTGATGTTAACGCTTTGGTTAGTTGCGCCAAGCAGTCCGATAGCTGGCTGATGCTGGATGATGCCCATGCTTTTGGTGTTACCGGCGATAACGGTCTGGGCTCGGTGGAAACCTTTGGCCTCAAGCAGCAGGATTGTCAAATTGTTATGGGTACCTTCGGCAAAGCCGTGGGTACTGCCGGTGCTTTTGTGGCGGGTAGCCACAGCCTGATTGATTATCTGGTTAATTATGCCCGTCACTATATCTATTCTACGGCCTTTCCGCCGGCCCAGGCGGTCGCTACCATTTACGCGCTGAACTGCGTGACCACTGGCTCCCAGCGCGAGCAGCTGCATGGCAATATTGCCTATTTTAGACAGCGCGCCAGGCAGGAAGGCCTGACACTACTCGACTCAGAAAGCGCCATTCAACCGTTAATTGTGGGTGAACCAGAACTGGCCCGCCAGTATTCCAAAGCATTGTCTGAAAGGGGGCTATGGGTGCCGGCCATGCGTCATCCAACGGTACCGAAAGGGTCGGATCGGCTGCGCATTACACTGAGTGCCGTGCACACCAGCCAGGACATAGACGCTCTGGTAGACGGACTGACTCTGGTGCGTCAGGAGTTACAACATGGCCCTGATTGAACCGCGCACAACTGTGCAACAGGCGACTGAAAAAGACGATGTGGCCAAACGTTTCAGTGGCGCCGCCGGTCAGTATGATGAGATAGCCAATATTCAGGCGCGGATAGCCGCAGCAGCGCTTGCCCGTGTACCCCAAAAGCCTGTAAACAAGGCGCTGGATATTGGCTGTGGCACCGGCCGTCACACTCAGCATTTAAGCCTCATAGCCACTGCGACTGCCGGGCTCGATTTGGCCGTAGGCATGGTCGAGCAGGCTCAGCGAAATTACCCTGCTATCCATTTTGTGCAGGGCGATGCCGAACAACTGCCCTGGCAGAGCGCCGCCTTTGATATGGTGTTTTCTTCCATGGCTCTGCAGTGGTGTCGTTGTCCGCAAGCCGCTCTCGCTGAAATATCCCGGGTTTTGCACCATGGTGGACGCGCTGAATTAGCGATTATGGTGGACGGTTCTTTTGCTGAATTACGCCGGGCAAGTCGCGCTGCCGGGGTATCGCTGCAAATTAACGAGCTGTTCACTGCCAGCGATTGGCTTGCTGCGCTGAGCCAGACCGGTTTGAACTATGGTGCACATGAACTTGTTGAATACAGCGATGAGTTTGATGGGCTTTGGCAACTGCTGCGCTCAATCAAAGGCGTTGGCGCTGGCAGTAGTGCACAGGGCGCTAAGCGTCAGGGGCTCACCCGTAAAGCGCTAAACCAACTTGAAGCAGCCATGCCACGCAACGATCAGGGGCAGTTAACCAACACTTATACCGTATTACATCTGACGCTGGAGAAACCACTGTGACCCAGGCTTTTTTCGTTACCGGCACTGATACCGAAGTAGGTAAGACCTACGTAAGCGCAATGTTACTTAAAGCCGCGGTAATGGCCGGCAAGCGAGCCATAGGCTACAAGCCTGTGGCAGCGGGCTGTGAATGGTACAACGGCCAGTGGCAAAACGAAGATGCGCTGGCCTTACAGCAGGCATCGAATGTTGAGTTAACGCTGAAAGAGGTAAATCCGGTGGCGCTGGAGCCGGCAATAGCGCCGCATATTGCCGCCGAGCTTGCCAGTCAGCCACTTAGTGAAGCCGTGATTAAAAGTGGCTACAAGCATCTGCTTAACAAGCAAGCTGATGTGCTGCTGATGGAAGGTGCTGGTGGCTGGCGTTTACCCATTGGCAATCAACGCTTTTTAAGTGACGTGGTAAAAGCCCTCCAGCTTGATGTGATAATTGTCGTAGGGATGCGTCTTGGCTGCCTGAATCACGCGTTACTGACCGCCGAAGCCGTAAAGGCTGACGGACTTAATATTAAAGGCTGGGTGGCGAATACGTTGACTCCCGACATGCCTTATTTTGAAGAAAATCTGGCGACGCTCGAGCAACTTATGCCGGCGCCGCGTCTGGCGACTATTCCCTATCAGTCAGCGCCGGATTTTGCTGCACTGGGCGAGCTCTTTAACTGATATAGTTGGTTAAATCCTGGCCCGGCGCGATGGGGGTTTTATCATCGCCGCTGAAACAAAATCCTTCCAGCTCACCCAACAAAGTAAGCCGTCCTTCAGTATATTGCAGGGCAGTGCCTTCCCGGATAGCCAACACAGGTGTTTGGGGATTTAAGCGGGTGAACTCAAATAACCGGTCGTCCCGGGTTTCGCCATTATGTCCGGGCGGCTGATAATCGGTATAGTGCGGATTTAACTGGCAGTGGACAAAGTCAAGCGCAGCAAAAGAGGGCGGTTCAATAATCGGCATATCATTGGTAGTGCGGATACTGTTGCCGCAAATATTACTGCCCGCGCTCCAGCCGATGTAAGGCACGCCCTGGCTTACCTGGCGCTGCAAAGGCTCTATCAGTGACTGCTTATACAGTTCATTGAGTAAGTTAAAGGTATTCCCACCACCAACCAGTACCGCTTTAGCAGAGGTGATTGCCTGCTGAGGGTCGTCGCAGGTATGGATACCAGTAATGTTGAGCTGTGGCAGGGCCTCGCGAACTTTTTCTACATAATCATCCCAGCCCAGCGTTACCCCGGCAAACGGAATGAACAGGACGTCCTGCTCTTCACCCAGGTGGTGTGAAATCATATCGCGGGCATGGGCCAGATATTCTTCGTCGCCCATTCGGGAACTGGATAGCATTAGCACGTGTGGCTTAGTTTCTGTCGGCATTAATCTTTCTCTTTGTTTTTTTCGTGGGTTTTAGCATAGTGTTCATCGCTAATGATAAGTACAATACCACGCTCGAACCGGTGGGGTAAGTCGCATTGCCAGCAGGCCGGGATAGTTGCAGGCTAAGAATACTGACGTAAAGATAGGAATTACCATGACATCACCCAAAGCTGTTTTATTTGTCTGTCTTGGCAATATTTGCCGCTCGCCCACGGCTGAGGCGGTATTCCGTCATAAGGCTGATGAGGCCGGACTTAAACTGACCATTGATTCAGCCGGTACTCATGGTTACCACACTGGTAGCCCGCCAGACAAACGCTCGCAAGCCGCTGGGCAGGAGCGAGGTTATAGTTTTAAAGGATTGAAGTGCCGTCGGGTGAGTGACACCGATTTTGAAACCTTCGATCTGATCCTGGCCATGGACCAGAGCAACCTTGAAAACCTGCGCGAGATGAGCGATCCGGAACATCATCATAAAATTCGCCTGATGCTGGACTTTGCCGGTTACGAAAATGAAGAAGTACCAGATCCGTATTACGGCGGCAAAAAAGGCTTTGAGCTGGTGCTTGGCTTAATTGAGGAAGCTTCGGACGGCTTGATCAGGGCGCTCAGAAATTAATGTCGGCCCCTGCCTCCAAATGGACTCTTGGTGCACTGGGTATTGTATTGCTGTTGTGTTTTTCAGCATTGCTCGCCAGTGTCTGGTGGCAGGCGGATACTACCGCCGAGACTCGCTGGTACATTCTGGTTAATTTACAATTGCCACTGGCAATCACGGCAACTGTGGTGGGCGCGGCACTGTGTGTGAGTGGGGCGGCCTTACAGGTGGTGTTACGCAATCCGCTGGCCGACCCGGGGATCATAGGTATCGCCAGCGGCGCCAGCCTGATGGCGGCATTAGTGTTGATCCTGATGCCAGAGTGGATGGTCAGTACCCTGCATTACAGCATGCCACTGGCCTGTTTTGCCGGCGCGTTGCTATCGACCGCGGTTATCTATCGCCTCTCTACGCGCTTGCGAGGGCTTAACACAGCGGTGATCCTCGCTGGTATCGCAATTACCACCTTAACCAGCGCTGTAATGGGCTGGCTTTATTTGTTCGCCGACGCGCAGTCGATGCGTAATCTTACGTTCTGGGTGATGGGCAGTCTGCATCAGGCCGACGGCTGGATCCTCCTATGGAGCGCGCCACTGATAGCAGGCAGTTGCTTGCTCATTATCTCAAAAGGCAAGACCCTGAATTATCTCTATAACGGCGAACTGACGGCGCGCAGTGCAGGCATCGACCCGACTCACGAGAGTAAGGTTGTGCTTATAGCCTGCGCCCTGGCGGTGGGGGCGGCGGTTGCTATTGCCGGCTCTATTGCCTTTTTAGGGTTGCTGGTGCCTCATTACGTTCGTTTACTGATGGGGTTTGATAACCGGGTGGTTTTGCCCGCCAGTGCATTGTGTGGCGGCGTAATGTTATTGCTGGTGGCGTTGTTCTCGGATTTGCTGCCCTATGCATCCTTGCCGGTTTCCATGGTTACCGCGTCGCTGGGCGGCCCGCTACTGCTGTATGCCTTGCTTAAAGGGCAGTTTAAATGAATCTGCCAGTTAAGCTTGAGAACATTTCCCTGGAACAGCGCCTGGACAATATCTCGGTGACTATTACGCAACCGGGCATCACCTGCCTGTTGGGGGCCAATGGTGCAGGTAAATCATCGTTGTTGCTGGTGCTGGCTGGCCTGATAGAACCGGAACAGGGTAAGGTACACTGGGGGCAAACCGATGTTTATGCAACGCCGCTCGCGGTGCTATCCGGCCATCGCTGTTTTGTTGCTCAGCAGCACAGTATTCAGTTTGAACTAACCGGTCGCGAATGCCTGCAATTTTTAAGTCCTTGCCTGAGCAGCGACATTCCCGGTGAGTTGATCCGTAAACTGGATATTGCTGATTTGCTGGATAAACCGGTTAGCCGCATGTCTGGTGGTGAGTTGCAACGTATTATGATCAGCCGCGCGTTGTTACAGGTGTGGCCAGCTATTAAATCCGGTAATGCTATTATAGTACTCGACGAGCCACTCCAGGGAGTGGATATTCGTCACCAGACAGTGTTGATGCAATGGCTCAGTGCGCTGGCGAAGGTCGGTAATCAAATAATTATGAGCTGTCATGATATCAATATTGCTAACACCTTTGCCGATACGGTATTGTTAGCAAAGGCAGGGCAAATGCTTGCATACGGACCTACCAGAGATGTACTCACCCTGTCTAACCTGTGGTTAACCTTTGATTGTCAGTTTGAATGCCTGTTTAAGGATGAGCAGCGGCATTTTATTCCCGTACGACATGCAACTGGCTTTTAAAGGATTAGTCGTTTTCTGAAATTTCCCATTTGAAAGAGGTGCTAAGTGAATAACTGGCAACCAGATAGCTGGCGCGCAAAGCCAATTTTGCAACAGCCAGAATACGAGGATAAAGCTGAACTGGACCAGGTAGAGCAAACCCTGAGTTCGTATCCTCCTTTAGTGTTTGCCGCTGAAGCCCGAGAGCTGCGTCGCCAGCTTGGTCAGGTATGCGAAGGTAAAGGTTTCTTACTGCAAGGCGGTGACTGTGCGGAATCGTTTAGTGAGTTTAATGCACCGAAGATCCGCGATACCTTTAAAGTACTATTGCAAATGGCTATTGTTCTGACCTTTGCCGGCCGTTGCCCGGTAACCAAAGTCGCGCGCATGGCCGGCCAGTACGCCAAACCACGTTCTTCGGATTTTGAAACCATCAATGGTGTGACGCTGCCCAGCTATCGAGGCGATATTATTAACAGCTTTGAATTCACTGAAGCAGCACGCCGACCTGATCCACAACGACTGGTTGAAGCTTATCATCGTAGTTCAGCCACCTTAAACCTGTTGCGCGCTTTTGCGCAGGGCGGACTGGCTGATCTGCATGAAGTGAACCGTTGGAATATGGCGTTTCTGGAAAATAATCCGCAAAAAGATAAGTATCTGGACCTATCCCGTCGCATTCAGGATACCCTGGAGTTTATGGACGTCATTGGTATTAACGCTACCAATACGCCATCGTTACACGAAACGTCATTGTTTACTTCTCACGAAGCGCTGTTGCTTAACTATGAGCAGGCCTTAACGCGTATTGATACGCTAACGGGTAAGCCTTATGACTGTTCTGCGCATATGGTGTGGATTGGTGAGCGTACACGTCAGCTTGACCATGCGCACATTGAGTTCTTCCGCGGTATCAATAACCCTGTGGGTGTGAAGGTTGGCCCGACCATGGAAGAAGACGAACTTATTCGTCTGATTGATGCGCTTAACCCGAATAACGATCCGGGCAGACTCACTCTGATCACCCGAATGGGAGCAGACAAGCTGGAAGCGAATTTACCGCGACTGTTACGCCGGGTGAAAGCCGAAGGACGTAACGTAGTGTGGAGTTCCGACCCCATGCACGGCAATACTTTCTCTGCTTCCAGTGGTTACAAAACCCGTAACTTTGATGCCATCCTGAGCGAGATTAAACAGTTCTTCCAGGCCCATGAAGCCGAAGGCACCTATGCAGGTGGTATTCACCTGGAGATGACTGGCCAGCACGTTACCGAATGTACCGGTGGCGCTTACCAGATCAGCGACGAAGATCTCAAGGAAGCCTATAAAACCCAGTGTGATCCGCGTTTGAATGCCGATCAGGTACTGGAAATGGCGTTCCTGGTGGCAGACCACTTACGCAGTAAGTAATCAGCCAACCACAATCTTTGTGTTATAAGAGCGCAGCGAGGCAATCGCTGCGCTCTTTTTCGTTAAGGACACCGGTAAAGATGGTTTTTCGGCGCAGGGCTGTGGTGGTTTTATCGGTGGCTGTCATCGCTTTAATGAAGTTTTCCGGCATGTTTACCTGCGCAAGAATTGCCTGCCAGTTCAGGTAGGCACCGTAGCTGAGCAGTTTTTGCTCGTAGCGCTGTTGTAATGTGGTTGTCGCCTGGTCTAACAATGCCGGCTCAGCCAGCACTTTGCGTGCAATACAGCCGTGTAAGCACAGGCTAAGTTTATCTGCTTCGTGTTGCTGATACTTTTTTTGATGGTAAACCATGGGGCTAGTCGTCGATTAACGGCGTAAGCATACCTTCCATGCCGTTCAGTTTGATTTCATACATCAGCGCCAGTTGCTCCCCCAGTTTTCCGGCCGGAAAGCCTTGCTTGGCAAACCATACCAGGTAAGGTTCGGGCAACTGAATGAGCTTACGCCCGGCATATTTGCCAAAGGGCATGGTCTGATTAATGGCCTGTTTAAGGGCTGCCGCGTCGGGCATTGAGTTTGTCATGGTTAAGTTGCCTGTTTTTGCTGTGCTTGCCAGAGGCCGGCATAAACGCCTTGTTGACTCAGCAGCTCATCGTGATTGCCATGTTCGATGAGTCGGCCCTGGCTCATGACCAGAATTTTATCGGCATCCACAATGGTTGACAAACGGTGGGCTATCACCAGACTGGTGTGGCCTTTGGCGACTTCCCGCAGCGCACGCAGTATGGCTTGTTCAGACTGACTATCCAGAGACGAAGTGGCTTCATCGAAGACCATGATCGCCGGGCGTTTTAAGATTGCCCGGGCGATGGCCACCCGCTGCTTTTCGCCACCGGATAGTTTAAGGCCTCGTTCGCCTACTTTGGTTTGGGCGCCTTCGGGCAATTGACTGATAAACTGATCAAGGTGGGCCAGACGAATAGCTTCATGCACATCATCCTCACTGGCGTCGGGCCGACCGTAGCGGATGTTCTCGAATATAGAATCGTTAAATAACACTGTGTCCTGGGGCACAATGCCAATGTGCTGACGCAAGCTGTGCTGCGTGACGCCCGCAATATTCTGGCCATCGATAATAATCCTGCCGGATGCCGGATCGTAAAAACGAAACAGTAATTTCACCAGGGTGGATTTTCCGGCACCACTTTCGCCTACTACGGCAACCTTGCTACCAGGTTCTACGGTAAAACTAACGTTGCTGAGGATCGGGCGGTCGTCGTGATAAGCAAAGCTGACCTGCTCAAACTCAATGCGCCCCTCACGGGTAACCAGCGTTGTTGCATCCTGACTATCATCTACCTGCGGGGTTCTGTCGAGCAGTTTAAATAAGTTTTCAATATTGGCCAGTGAACCTCGAATTTCGCGGTAAACAAACCCCAGAAAGTTGAGCGGCATAAAGATTTGCATGGTGAAGGCGTTGATTAGCACAAAGTCGCCAATGCTCATATTACCTTCGCTGACTTCAAGGGCTGCCAGCAATAGCATGCTGGTCATGGCGGTAGCAATAATAAAAGCCTGGCCACCGTTTAAGGCAAATAAGGATAAACGGTTTTTGCGGCGCGCGGTTTCCCATTGGGCCAGGTTACTGTCGTACAGATTGGCTTCGTATTGCTCATTATTGAAATACTTCACGGTTTCGTAATTTAGCAGGCTGTCGATGGCGCGGGTATTGGTGCTGGAGTCAGCCTGATTAACCTGGCGGACATATTCAGTGCGCCAATCGGTGGCTTTCATTGAAAACCAGACATAGGCAATTACTGAGCAGAGGATAATCAGCGCAAACGATACGCCATACTGAGTCAGTAATACGCCTACTACCAGTGCGATTTCCAGCAGGGTAGGGCCAATATTAAACACCATAAACCGCATCAGAAAACTAATGCCACTGGTACCCCGTTCTATGTCCCGCGACAGTCCGCCGGTTTGTCTGGACAGATGGAAGCCCAGATCCAGCCGGTGTAAGTGTTCGAACACCTGCAGGCCGAGACGACGCATAGCGCGCTCAGTTACCCGGCCAAACAGTGTGTCGCGCACCTCGCCCAACAACACATTGGACAGGCGTAATACGCCATAAGCGAATACCAGTGACAGCGGCACGGCCAGGGCTTTAACGGTGTCGTCGTTGAGACTGTCGACGGTATGTTTAAGAATAAAAGGCAGGCCAATGCTGGCCAGTTTGGCCGCCACAAGGCATAGCAGGGCGACAATAACCCGTTGTTTAAATTCCAGCAGGTAGGGCCATAATTGCCGAAATACCTGCCACTGCATAGGTGTGTTGGGATCAACCGGTTGGCGATGTGGGCGCATGTATCCTCTTTTATACCCTTAAAATAACAATGGTTATGTTGTGGCCCGACATAAGGTAGAATGGCCAGACAGCACAATGTGCGATGCTTATAGCTGACCTTAACCCTAAAGGCATTGATTTGTTACAAGATTCGTTTGGTCGCCGATTTTATTATCTGCGCTTGTCCATTACTGATGTATGCAACTTTCGTTGTCAGTATTGCCTGCCCGACGGTTATCAGGGCCAGGCCCAGCAGTTTCTGAGCCTAAATGAAATTGACACCCTGGTAAATGCTTTTGCGCAAATGGGCACCTCGAAAATTCGGGTGACCGGCGGCGAGCCCACTCTGCGAAGAGATATCGTTGATGTGGTTGCCAGCTGTGCGCAAACCGAAGGGATCAGTAAAGTTGCGATGACCACTCACGCGGGCAAACTGGCCTCATTGGCAGAGCCACTGGCCCAGGCCGGGCTGAAGCAGGTTAATATCAGTCTGGACAGTCTGGAGCCGGCACAGTTTGCACTGCTTAGTGGTCAGGACAAACTGAATGCCGTACTCGATGGTGTGGAGTCAGCCATCGTTGAGGGTATGAATGTAAAGGTTAATGCGGTATTGCTGCGCCCCTGGGCTGAAGCTCAGTTACGCGACTTTACTGCCTGGCTGAAAGATATGCCGGTAACGGTTCGATTTATTGAGCTGATGGAAACCGGCCAGCACAAGGCTTTTTTCAAATCTCATCATGTCAGTGCCGAACCTCATCTGGCAGCCCTTAAAGCTCAGGGCTGGCAGGTGTTGCCGCGTGGTAAGGATGCCGGCCCGGCCATTGAACTGGCTCATCCTGATTATGTTGGCCGGATTGGCTTTATTATGCCTTACAGCAGTGATTTCTGTGACAGCTGCAACCGCTTGCGCATTACTGCACTGGGTAAGTTGCATTTATGTTTATTCAGTGAACAGGGGCTCGATTTACGTGAGTCATTAGAGTCGGGCAATGTGCAGGCTGTTAAAGACTTTGTGGCGTCGAGCCTGGCCGATAAAAAAGTGTCTCATTACCTACAGGAAGGCATTACCGGGATCACTAAAAATCTTTCCATGCTGGGCGGATAATAACATGCTCACTGTTAATCCGTCCGAGCGTTTAACTTATCGTCGTATTACCGCACAAGACCGGGATTTCCTGTTTGAAATTGATCAGGATGAAGAGGTTATGCGCTACTTAACCGGTGGCAGAAAAACCACGCGCAAAGAAGTGGACGAAGTGTTTATTCCCCGCATCGAGTCTTTCAATAATGAAGAGAAAGGCTGGGGATTATGGCAGGTCAGCTTGAGCACGGGTAATCGGCAAGCGATTGGCTGGATTCTGGTTCGCCCGTTAGGTTTTTTTACCGGTGCTCCGCAGCCGGATAACCTTGAGCTTGGCTGGCGCTTTCGTCGTCAGAGCTGGGGGAAAGGGTATGCAACGGAAGCTGCTAAAGCCGTGCTGGACTCGCTGCGCCAGGCAGGATGCCCACAGTTCTCTGCTATAGCGCTGGAGGATAATCATGGTTCTATCAATATAATGCAGAAACTAGGCATGCAGTATCTGCGTACGGAGCGCTATACCGATGCGATTTTTGACGAAGACGTGGTGGTGTATAGTACCCACCCGTTTAATGGGTAACCGCTGCCACCTGCTGATTACTTTCCGGTGAGTCAGTGTCCATTTGATGATGCCAGAAATAGCGGTCTTTGCCCTGCCGTTTGGCCTCGTATAATGCGTCGTCTGCCTCTTTCATGGCCAAATCAAAAAACGTTGTCGCCGACTGTGTGCTGCGACAAACCAGCGTTGCCCCAACGCTAATGCTTGTAGTGTCTATCCGCCCCTTCTCCGTTTCAATGCTGATAGCCCTGATGCTGGCCATAATGTCATCCAGGATTTGACTGCATTGTTGTTCCTCTCCTGAGTCCAGAATCAGGCCAAATTCTTCGCCGCCCAACCGGGCAACCATGTCTGAGCTTCTTACTGAATGCTCCAGTACGCGGGCTACTTCTTTTAGCACACTATCTCCAGCGGGATGACCATAGGTGTCGTTAAGCTTTTTAAAGTTATCAATATCGATAATGCAAATACACAGGTTGGCTTGTTCGCTGTCGGTTAATGACTGAATACGGTTAAAGTAAGCTCGCCTGTTCATCAAACCTGTAAGTGCATCGGTAGACGCCAGGTATTCCAGGCGTTGCTCAGCTTCATAACGGGCTTGTTCTACTTCAACCGCTCTGAACAGGTTAGCCAGCGTATCGGTAAGCGGAGTAAGAAAGTTCACATCATTTTGTGAGTAATCTTCTGCTTTATTTGCCAGTCCTATTACACCTACCGCTTTACCGAATTGTTTAATCGGTAGTCCGAGAAAACGATGAAGTACCGGATGTCCCTGGGGAGTGCCCTTTGAAGCCAGATGTTTTCTTGGCGCGTTGGCGATAACCGGTGAATTTGAGGTAATCACATGGCCGAACAAATTATTCAGGTTGGTAAATCTTAATTTGCCTTGTTTAAACAATTCATATTGTTTTTTGGTTTCCTCACTCCAACTGACATCTGAAATCGCATAAATATGCAGGCAGGGGTTATCGTCCTCGTAATGAACTTTACCAATAAAGCCGTATTCACTTTCTGCCAGATCAATGAGTTCAGGGAAAATCTGTTCACAGGCGAGTTGCAAATCTTTTTGTGCAACAAACAGGTTTTGTGCGTGGTTAATAAAACCCAGTAACCGTCTTTGCTTGTCGGCTTCCAGATCGGACAGTTTTTTCTCGGTAATATCCCTGTGAGTCATGGCAAAGCGTTCTGCCCGGCCGTTCTTATCCCGGGTCACTACCTTGCCGTAAGTTTCGACCCAGCGGTAACCGCCAGCAGCGGACTGCAGTCGGTATTCAATATCCAGCGGGGTTTGGGGTTAATCAGGCTGTCTACTATAGCATCGCGCATACGTTCTTTATCAGCCGGATGTACCAGTTGCGCCCAATACATCATGCTGGTGTCTACGCTATCCGGGTGCATACTGACGATGTCACACATCCGGTTGTTCACGCGCATGTTGTCGTTACGCAAATCCCAGTCTGAAGTGCCAAGTCCGGAAGCTTCAAGAATAAGTCGCATGCGTTCGTTGGTTTCCAGAATACGCTGTTCCAGGTATTTCTGTTCGGCGTTATTGAGCAATAAGCCTTGTACTGCTATCAGCTGACCTTCTTCAAAGATGCCGCGGGAAACCAGTTTGTACCAGATTGGGGAATGACCTCTGTTAACGACTCTGAAGTCACATTCACAAAACGTAGCACCCTGCTGGTGATTACGCATGGCAAACATAAAACCGTCGAGGTCTTCAGGATAAATGCAGCTTTCCAACTGAAAAAGTGAAACATCTTCGGGGATATCAACACGCAGTAATTTGCTGAAATTTTGAGACAGATAAGAGGTAGACACTGAGGGCTTTGCCTGCCAGCGGATAAGAGCAGCCGGAGAATTATTTAATAACTGGTGTTCGTCCTCGGTGCGCAAATTGGCGTAGATTAATTCGATGCACTGCGCCAGATGCTGACTGAATTTGGTTAGCAGTTCGACGTCCTGGGGGGTTAATACCCTGGGGCGGGTGTCCATAACACACACCGAACCCACTTTGATGTTCTGGAGCTGAAAGGGCACGCCCGCATAAAAGCGAATGAATGGCTCCCCGGTAACACAAAGTTTATCCCGGGAACGTTCGTCCTGCAGCGTATCCTCTATATAAATAACATTGCCGGTTTCTTTTACCAGCTTACAAATTGAGTCACTGACCGGGATCTCTGTTGCTTCGATACCAAATTTGGCTTTAAACCACTGAGTTTCACCTTCCACCACCGCCAAAAAAGCAATGGGCATATCAAACATTTCAGCAATTGACTGAATAAACTGATCCAGAATGTCGTTATATTCATCGTCACTGAGGCGATACTTCTCGATTAGAGCCTTTATTTTCATGTGAGGTTTATTTTGCTTAGAGTGATACCAAATAAATATTTACTCTTAATAAATAGTCTCAAACTAGCAAAACTGCAAAGTCTCAATGCAAAATAATCAGGCTGTAAGCCATGATGAGAGCGGGGTGTAGGGGTTAAGTCAGGTCTTTTAATACCTTTTTGACACGCTGATAGCGTTGTTCCTGCTCTTCGGTGAGCTTGCCTGACTCAATGGCTTTCAGGCAATTATGAATTAACTGTGTACTGAGGGTATCTTTTGCCGCCTCGCTATTCGCTTCACGAAGGTTAATGGCTGCGGCCTGTAGCAAATTCAGCGCAATGGATGGGTTCTTAGGCATAATGGTAAATGCCTGGCGGAAGGTTTGCAGGGCTTTTTCCAGATCGCCGCGCTGGTACTGGTTAACAGCACTGTTATTAAGCTCTTTTGGACTGAGACTGATTTCTGCTTTCTCAGTTTTTTCCTGCTGGACATACTGTAAAAACAAATTACTTTGTGCTGGATCGTTGTGACAGCGGCGTTCGATAAGGTCGAGGATATTGAGCGCATGCTCCTGAAAACCCACCTCATGGAAAGCTTTCGCTTTATCGAGGAGCCCTTCAATGCTTTCGGTTTCCCAGGTATCATCACTTAGTTGGTCGAGCAGCGCTTTGGCGTTATCCACTTCGTCTTCCAGGTACAGCAAACGGGCATCAATGACTTTTAACTGATCATCAATGTCGGCTTTCGGAAAATTATTCTTAAGCTGCTTTAAATACTCGGTGGATTGCTTAATTAGGCGTTTGGTGTGTTTTTCATCAGCGGTCATCGCAAAATCAATGCCCGCCCGGGCCACATTGAGATAAATTTCCGGCTTGTCGTGAATGGAGTTCTTGGCAATTTTGACAATTTTCTTGGCCGCTTCAAACTGCGACTCGTAATCGTGGGTTAATCTCGACAAATCCAGGGCTTTGGCATGGCGGTGAATATTTCGGGGTGAAATTTCACTGGCAACCTCAACACTTTCCAGCGCATCCTCAAATTCTTTGTGCTTAATTTGCAAGGCCGCCAGCAAGTCATATGCGGCTAGCATAGAGTCTTGCTTGAGTGCCAGCTCGATAACCAGCTTTTCCGCTTCTTCATCCAGGTCCAGCGAAATAAAACTGCGGATCAGACCGAGCTGAGCCCAGGTAAAGTTTTGCACATTGATAATCGCCTGGTAAAACTCTCTGGCTTCATCGTAATGGCTGCAGGCTAATAACAGTTCGCCTTTTAACTTTAAGGCCAGCGGGAAAAACTCAGAATTGCGCGGCTCAGTTAAAAAGTTCTCCAGCTCCAGAAGTGCCTTATCCAGAGAGCCTTGTTCAATAAACTGATAAACCGGTTTTAGTACTTGTTTCCGGGTTAACAACCGGCCAAGGCGGCGGTCGAGTTCCCGCACGGTAAAAGGCTTGGCCAGAAAGTCGTCTGGTTGCAGCTCAACAATACTGTGCACAATATCTGCAGTTGTGTCGGCACTGATAAAAACAAACGCCGTACTTGGCGGCAGTTCGTTGTGTTCTTTTAGCTGGTCGTAAAGAAAGTAGCCGTCCTGTTCATTTTTCAGGTCGTAGGAGCAGACGATAAGATCGTAATGATTACGGCGAATGTAGGTGAGTGCAGTACTTACCCGATCGGCATACTCGATATTCTGAAAGCCCAGCTCTTCCAGTGAGTATTTCAGATAGCCTTTGGCAAGGACCTGATCGTCAATGACTAATACACGAGTCTGTCTGGCTAACTTTAAATTCATTACCGCTATTTCCGTTTGGCTTCTGAATGCTTTATCGGCAACTTGCTAATAAATCTTATTAAAACCTGAATACTGAGCACTGTCACGAAAAACAAACAGGCATAGCAGAGGCTTAAGGTCCGAGCGTTAAATAAGGGCAGGGCACAATATCTGAGTAAACTAAACTAGCAGAGCTGAAGTTGGATAAAAATAAGTGCATGAAAACGGGAGTCGAATTCAGCTGTGAATCGCAACGAAGGTGTTGAACCAGTGAACGGTACAAAGGCTGTTATATGTTTAATTGTATCTTAGCGCTTGATAAAAGAGATGGTGGACGTCTGCTGTGACTCGCAACGAAGGTGTTGAACCAG
>NZ_RCUA01000002.1 GCF_003731635.1 Marisediminitalea oceani
TACGACCTTCGGGTTATGAGCCCGACGAGCTACCAGACTGCTCCATCCCGCGTCTGAACTGGTTTGAACCGGACCGCGTAATGCGCTGTGCCGTTCAAGTGGTGCGTATTATACATAGGGATTAGTGGTTGGCAAGGCCTGTTTGGTGAATTGTTTCAATTTTTTGACCAACCGGTTAAATACCCATCACAACGCTTATTAAGCGTACTATTTATTACGTATTTATTTAAAATATAGATTCATTTTTTGCGCCAGTTTAAAGTCCAGCTCGCTGAGGCCGCCCACATCATGGGTGGTTAATCTGACTTCAACTTTATTATAAACATTAAACCACTCAGGGTGGTGTTTCAGCTTCTCTGCCCAGATAGCAATTTGTGACATCCAGCCAAAGGCTCCGATAAACCCTTTAAAAGTAAACGTACAGGTAATAGCATCGCCATCGCGCTGCCAGGCGCTTCCCTCTGCCGAGGTGGTGTTTAAGGCCGCTAGTTGCTCTGCAATTTCAGTATCATTTAGCTTAGTGGTCATAAGAACTCCTTGATTGAAGATGTTAAATATTACCTTAACGAATGTTGGCGGCCTCACAAAGGCACATCAGCTTTCTTTATGCCAGCAACTGTAAAGTAATCCATGCAGCAGGGTAATCCTTTCGTGTTTAGCAGGAAAATTTTACTCACGCGATGCTCCCACCTTATTCAGAACAACTTAAATTCATCAATAAATCATAAAGTTAAATAACAACTATCTATGGTGCAATGCTTGCACTACCCGTTTCAGACAATCAACCCGATGACTCACCGTCTGTTTGTGGAGAATTATGAAAGCACTACAACTCGATACTTTCTGGCAACTAATCAATGAAAAGCTTGAACGCTGGGTCGAAGCAAGTATTAAACACCTGCCTAATATTGCCGTGGCCATTTTTATTGCCATGGCTTTTGGCCTGTTAGCTAAAATTGTCGGTAATCTCGCTCACCGCGTGTTATCCCGCACCTTTGACTCCACCCAGATTGTCGGCTTGCTCACCTCCATAATTAAAGTCGCTATCGCGACCGCGGGTATTTTTATCGCACTGGATTTTATCGGGCTGCGGGGAACAGTAACCTCATTATTGGCCGGTGCCGGTATAGTTGGTCTGGCAATTGGTTTTGCATTCCAGGATATTACCGAGAACCTAATTGCCGGGATTGCCATGGGGGTGCGTAAACCCTTTCAGATTGGCGATGTCATCGAAGCCGAAGGCGTATTTGGTAACGTAGAGGCAATTAACCTGCGTAATACCCATGTGATGACATTCTTTGGTCAACGGGAAATCATTCCCAACAAGATCCTGTTTCGCAACATTCTTACCAACTACAGCGTTAATGGCCATCGCCGCATTGAAGTACCAGTCGGCATCTCCTACGCGGACGATCCTCAGCAAGCCGCCGAAGTGTTAACCGAAGCTGTTAATGAATTTGACTTTGTGATCAGAAAAGAAGAAACCGGTGTGTGGGCTGAGTCCTTTGGCGACAGCAGTATTAATTTGCTGGTCTGGTTCTGGATTGAATACCCGGGCGAGCCCGGTTTTCTGGCGGCAAGACATCAGGTAATCGTTGCCATTCAGAGAGCATTGAGCGATGCTAATATACTTATTCCCTTCCCTATTCGTACGCTGGACTTCGGTGCTAAGGGAGGCGAGAAACTCAACGCTATGCTTAATGATTCTGTTTTACCTGAAAACCAAACAGATGATGGTGCTTCCCAGCCATCGGCTAGTGAAGACGGTGATAGTCCTAGCGATGATAGTTAGAAAACAGTTTTAATTTTTGTTTGGAGACATCCCATGAAGTTTCGTAATGTGCGTCTTTTTTTATTCGGATTAATCGCTGTTGCCGGTATGACAACGGGCTGTGCAACAATGGAGGGACTCGGCAAAGATATTAAAAAAGCAGGTGAACAGCTCGAGGAAGCCGCAGACAAAAACTAAGGGAATTAGCAAAGGCCTAGCAGTGCCCCCAACTGGTCTGACAATCAATCAATGTGATAGAAATGTTGATTTTCTATTAATAATGGTAATAATGATTGCAGTTAACTGGTTGGGCCACTTCTTACATGAATTTAAACCGAATCGATTTAAACCTGTTTGCTGTATTTGATGCCATCTATACCGCAGGTAATCTTACCAAAGCTGCTGATATCCTTTGCATCACTCAACCGGCAGTGAGTAATTCGCTGGCCCGGCTTCGTGATCTGCTCAACGACCCGTTATTTGTCAGAACCGGCCATACCATGAGTCCAACACCGGTAGCACAAAACCTTATCGGCCCGGCTCGTCAGGCACTGGAGCTATTACGAACCAGTGTGTTACAAAGTCGCGAGTTTAATCCGGAAGTAGCTGAAAAAACCTTTCAGTTTGCCTGTCGGGACCTCATTGAAGCCAGCATCCTGCCGCGGCTGATTGCAAAAATTGAAGCTCAGGCACCAGCCATTACCATCACCAATTACGACATTGATAAAAAACAGGTGGTCAATGCCCTGGCCAGTGGACAACTCGATTTTTACGCCGACAGCGAGACACTTACCGATCAGTATCTGGCGCGTCATAAAATAGCTGAAGATCGTCTTGTGGTGGTTGGCCGGCCGGAACATCCGGCATTCAGCGAACCCATGTCGATGGAAAGTTTCCTTACTTATGGCCATATAAAGGTCTCCCAACGCCAGGAACAGGCCAGTGAAGTGGATATTGAATTATCTAAGCTCGGCCACCAACGGCGTATTGCCATGCAAAGCCATCACTTTCTTACCATCCCCAGCGTACTGGTAAAAACGGATCTCCTTGCCTGTTTACCGTCACACTTAGCTAAACATTACAATCTCGCCGTGAGTGAACTCCCCTTTGCTCTGCAGCCCCTTGATTATTATGTGTACTGGCACGTCAGTGCCAACGAAGATCCGGCCCACCGCTGGGTGCGCCAGCAGTTAATCGATATCGCTCAGGCGTTTCTTTCGCCGCCCTTAAATCAACACGCTGCCTGAACTAATTGACATAAAAGGCCTCGCTGTCCCGTGCGAGGCTACCAATAACCAGTTTAAATGCAGGTGAAGCACAGCTATCTGCACATAGTTACATCCCCGCTGAAAATCTACTTATTCATTAATATTCAATGCTCTATACCAATAAAATCAGGGTTCTTCACGCTTAAAGGTATTTACCTTCATAACAATGTATCACCCGCGCAATTTACCAGTAACGCAGACAGAGCTTTAATGAACCTGACAAAACAAACAACTGATTGACCACCTAACTTAACCTATAACCTATCTTTCAAGGAGCTAACCATGTTGAAAATTGTTAAGTCCTCTTTGTTTGCTTTAACTGCATCGCTGGCGCTTACCGGCACCGCGAATGCTAATGTAGAAGAAGCGCTGGCCAACATCTGTACTATCGTAAGTGCCGATGATAAAGGCGAGTTACGTAAGAAAATGCGGGCTGTTCAATCGGACTACCGTCTCAAGCTGCGAGACTACTACTCAGGTATTTCATGCAATGGTCAGAGCTTAATCCGCACTGCCCTGCAAAATAATGCCGTTGAGGTTGGCACGCTACTGGTGAAGAAAATGCCTAGCCGTGAGCTGGGCGAACCAGAGCAAGACGGAAAAACGCTGCAAGCGTGGATCAATGAAAATGGTCTGCAGGACCATGCCATTGCCAAGGAGTTAATGGACCGTCTGTAAGGCGGCCACCGTACCCATTTCATGATAGCCATGTAAACAGTTCAACATGGTTGCAGGGAATTTAGCAGTCCCCTGCATTTAGAAGGCGCCGAGAGGCGCCTTTTTTCTTTGTGTTCCAGACCTGTTCTCAATGCAAACCACAACACATTGATTTTACTTACCTTTGCGCCAGCGAAAAAAGGTATTGAGTCCAATACCAATGTATCACCTGAGCTGTTTAATCAGCCTTATACTTTAGGTTTAATAGACCCAACAAAACAAAGCAAACAAAATTATTTCCCTTAAAGGCTGCTAAAACTAACGAGGATTACCACCATGTTGAAATTTGCTAAAACTACTGCTCTTGTATTAACTGCTTCTTTTGGTATTAACGCCACTGCCCACGCTAACGTGGAAGAAGCTTTAGCTAACATTTGTACTATTGTAAGTGCTGACGACAAAGGCGAGCTGCGTAAAAAAATGCGTGCCGTTCAGTCTGACTATCGTTTGAAACTGCACGATTACTACTCAGGCATTACCTGTAATGGCCAAAGCCTGATCCGCACCGCGTTACAAAATAACGCGACTGAAGTAGGTACTCTGCTGGTGAAAAAAATGCCCAGCCGTGACCTGAGCGAGCCGGAAAAAGACGGTAAAACACTGCAAGCCTGGATCAACGACAACGGTCTGCAGGATCACGCTATTGCAAAAGAAGTGATGGATCGTCTGTAAGACATCATCCCCCTCTTTCATGATAACCATGTAAGCTGTTCAACATGGTTGCAGGGAGCATAGCAGTCCCCTGCATTGGAAAGGCGCCGCAAGGCGCCTTTTTCCTTTCTGGCTGGACAATAAAAACTCAACCCACTGATTTTGAAAGTAAAGCTACTCAAAATCCAGGTATTAGAATAAATACCAATGTATCAGCCCTGCTGTTTAAGCGAATGTTAGTTTGGGGTCTAATAGCCTCAACAAAACAAACAAAACAAAACAAAATTTTAAGACTGCTAACTTAAAAGGATTACTACCATGTTGAAATTTGCTAAAACTGCTGCTGTTGTATTAACTGCTTCTTTCGGAATTAACGCCACTGCCCACGCCAATGTGGAAGAGGCGCTAGCCAACATCTGCACTATCGTAAGTGCTGATGATAAAGGCGAACTGCGTAAAAAAATGCGTGACGTTCAGTCTGACTACCGTTTAAAACTTCGCGATTACTATGCTGGTATTACCTGTAACGGCCAGAGCCTTATCCGCACCGCGTTACAAAATAACGCGACAGAAGTGGGTACCCTGCTGGTGAAAAAGATGCCAAGCCGTGATTTAAGCGAACCAGAGCAAGACGGTAAAACACTGCAAGCCTGGATTAACGATAATGGCATGCAAGACAACGCCATTGCTAAAGAAGTACTCGCCCGTCTATAAGACTGATAACGAATTCATGATAGCCATGTAAACATTTCAACATGGTAGCAGAGCTCCGGGCTCTGCGGTGGGGCGCCTCAGGGCGCCTTTCCTTTATTTGATAACTCACCACAAAACATACACTTACAGATGTAACGTATTAACTTGAATACCAATGTATGATTCTCAGTGTGTCATCACATCTACAACTAAGGTGTAATGACATTGTTGCTGACCGAGATCAATAAAAGCGAGCATATTATGAAAATCAAAATCGTTACCCTTAGCCTGCTGACCTGCTGTTTATTTACAGGCACAACCATGGCCAACGAGCATAATATCCAACCTGCTTCTGTTGACAGTGCTCCACAACTGGTCAAAAAGCTACGCGCCGACTCTTCGCGTCTGCCGGTTGACCAGTTACTCAATAAGTACATCAAAAAAAATAATCGGTCAGAAAATACTTTCACAACAGCGCCAGCGTTATCTTTGAACGGTGCTAATCAACAGCCGGGACAACAAGCCGGTCGGTAAACTACTACCTGGCCAACCCTGTACCAATTATTAGTTATCACAATTTGTTGCATTCATTTACTACCCCTCAGGCCTAATTGTCACTACACTATGCGCCAATTACTGCCGATAAAAAGTCAGGGCGATCTATGCAACAACCTCAGTCTTCTCAATCTTCGTACCACTCACGAAAGCTTGTGCCGGCAATGTCATTACTGGCTACCGCGATACTCTCTTCTTCAGTGTTTGCACAATCTTCTCCCACGACATCTGAGTCCGGGTTGGAAACCATTGAAGTTACCGCACAAAAGCGTTCGCAAAACTTGCAGGAAGTGCCGGTAGCAGTTACCGCTCTTAGTGGTGAGCTGTTAGCAGAAAAAGCCAGTTTCGATATTTTTGATATCGAACGCAGTGTCCCTACCCTGTCAGCTTTTCAGAGTCAGAGTGCAACCAACAGTGCCTTCGCCATTCGCGGGATTGGTACTTCATCGCAAAACTTTGGTTTTGAGTCCTCGGTGGGATTGTATGTTGATGGTGTTTATCGCGCGCGCCAGAACTCGGTGATTAACGATTTAGTGGATATCCAGTCGGTAGAAGTACTGCGAGGACCACAGGGCAGCTTGTTTGGTAAGAATACGCCTTCCGGTGCAGTGGTTATTAATACCGTTAATGCCGATTTTGATGGCCGGGGCTTTTTTCAGGTCACTGCCGGCAATTACAATACGCTAAATATAAGCGGTGCTAAATCGGTCACCCTGATTGACGACGTACTGGCTATGCGCGCAAGCGGCTTTACCGCACGCCGTGATGGCTGGGTAACCGATCAGACCCACCCCGGCAAAGATCTTAACAACCGCGACCGCTCAGGTTTTCGTCTGCAAGCGTTGTATACCCCCACAGATGCACTATCGGTTAGAGTTATCGCCGACTATGCGGAGCTCGACGAGCGCTGTTGTGCGGCGCTCACCTGGCAGGGTAACGCCCAGGCAAACGAGATTGCAGGAAAGTATGGTACCGATAGCCTTATCGCGTCGCCATTAATAGGTGGCCGCGTATTTACCCAGGCGCAGTATTTTGATTTCACCACGGCGCTTAGCACCTCGCCGCGTTCAGCCATGCAAGATAGGGGGCTATCTGCAGAGATCGACTGGCAAATCAGCGACACCTTATCGCTGGTGTCGGTCAGTTCACTGAGAAAGTTTGATAGCTTTGACTATATCGACTCTGATTTCTCCGATGGCGAGCTATTATCCACCACCAATGACTCGGCACAGCGCGCGGTGACTCAGGAACTCAGGGTTCACTATGCCTCGCCCTCGTTATCTGCCATTGCCGGTGTCTTTTACTTTCATCAGCGCCTTGACCTCGATTTCAATAACATGATTGGCAGTGATTTTCCGGCCTTTTTTGCCACCAGTGCAGCCGAACTCCAGCCTCTTATTGAAGGGATTAACACGCTAAGTACATTAAGCGGTGGCCTGATAGCACCGGTTGCGCCGGCCACACCAGGCGGCACCGACTTCCCGCACAGTGCCGATCAGACCCAGGACAGTTATGCGGTATTTGCCCAGACAGACTGGACGTTTCTGCCACAGTGGACCCTCACTACCGGGATCCGCTGGACCACCGAAGATAAAACATTAAATGGCGAATTCAGCGAAGTTGGGCCGGGTATAAATGGTTTACCTACTCAACCGCAAGACATTCCTAACCCCTATGCCGCTGTACCAGCTTTAACGGATATCGCCACGGCACTTGCCACCATGCAAATGCCCGATGCGGATTCACTGGCAGCCATCGCACCGTTTCAGAATCCGGGCTGGGGATTTTATTTTCTTAATACAGCTTCCATCCTGCCGCGGCCGTCCATGCAGGAATCCTTATCCGACGACAATGTTTCCGGCACGGTTAAAATTAGTTACCAGCCCAATGATGAACGCCTGATATACCTGTCCTGGGCGAATGGATTTAAGTCTGGTGGCATCAATACCGACCGTATAGCGCCTGGATTCGATCCGGTATTCAAAGCCGAAACGTCCCGGGCCTGGGAGTTAGGTGTGAAGCAGGAATTCCCTGACTACAATTTACGCTTTAATCTTGCCCTGCATAAAACCGATATCGACGACTTTCAGGCATCCACTTTTACCGGGACTGGCTTTAATCTGCAAAATGCTGGCAGTATCGGCACCAAAGGCGTTGAATTCGATTTGGTCTGGTTACCCGTTGCCTCTACCCAGATATCGTTAAATTTTGCCCGCACACTGGCCACCTTTGACGAGTTTGACAATGGTACCTGTTGGGTTGCCTATACCTGGCACACCGGGATTGACGATCCGGGCCGGCAAAACGTGGAAGATCCTTATTGTTCACGGGCTGGCGATCGGGTCGGTTTTGAACCAGAAACCCGTTATACACTGGGTCTTGAGCATTATATTGATGTCTTTGACTTCCCCACCACAGTGCGCGTGGATTATCTGTACACCGGTGATCTGTTCATGGATGACACCAACGATCCCTACAAACATCTCGACAGCTTCGATCTGGTTAACGCCAGTTGGATGTGGGAAATGCCAGCGTGGGACAGCCAGTTAATTGTCTGGAGTAAGAACCTGTTTGGTACCGAGTACGTGGCTAAAAATGGTTTTGATGTACCGGTTCAGGCGGGCAAGATTATGGCTTACCCTGGCATGCCACGCACCTGGGGCATTACCCTGAGAACCCACTTTTAATTACCCATTCAGTTACCCGGTGTTCCCTTTCACCGGGTAACTAATACCAATTCGCCGCTATTTATTGAACGAGATCAAATTGTCTTTGCACAGAATCTGTATGCTATGGCTTATCAGGAACTATCCGGTTCCCATAACGATAAACAAATGAATTCAGGCTATGCAAACTATCGATTTTTTTGACCCGGCGCTACTTAACAAATACAACATCAACGGCCCGAGATACACTTCGTACCCTACCGCTCTGGAATTTAATAACGATGTGAGTGATGCCACCCTGCTAACGGCCGCACAAACCAGTCCTGCGCAGGATTTGTCGTTATACGTGCATATCCCGTTCTGTCATTCGCTGTGCTATTACTGTGGTTGCAATAAGGTCGTTACCCGCCACGCCGATAAGGCAGACCGTTATCTGGATTATCTGAGTAAAGAGATTACCCTGCGTGCAGCCGCTTTCGGCCATTATACAGTTCGGCAGTTACACCTTGGCGGCGGTTCACCGAGCTTTCTTTCTCCTGAGCAACATCAGCGTTTAATGGCACTGTTAAAAGATGCCTTCAACTTTGCTGACGACGCTCAGTGCAGCATCGAAATAGATCCCCGCACAGTCGACACCGACTACATCAGCGCCCTTGCCAACGTGGGCTACCGCCGTATCAGCATTGGCGTACAGGACACCGACTATAACGTTCAACAAGCGATTAACCGGGTTCAGAGTACGTCACATATTGCCATTCTGGTAGAGCATGCCAGACAGGTTGGCTTTGAATCGGTAAACCTCGACCTCATTTATGGTTTGCCCCATCAAACCGAGGAAACCTTTAAGACTACCCTGGCGGCAGTAAAAGCCATGGAGCCAGAGCGGGTTTCACTGTTTAGCTATGCACACCTGCCGGAGCGTTTTGCCGCGCAGCGTAAAATTAAAGATGAATGGCTGCCTTCTGCCGAGCTTAAACTGGCATTAATGAAACAGGCCATGGCCACCCTGAGTGAGGTAGGTTACGAACTGATTGGCATGGATCATTTTGCTAAGGCCGACGACGAACTCGCCGTCGCTCAACGTCAGGGTGAGCTGCACCGCAACTTTCAGGGCTATACCACCCGTGGGGATCTCGACCTGCTCGGTTTAGGCGTTTCGTCTATCTCTGCGGTTCACAATATGTACGGTCAGAACCCTAAAACCCTTAACGATTATTACGCAGCGCTGGATGAACCATCGAACCTTACTAGTAAAGGTGTGTTATTAAACCGCGATGACATGTTGCGCCGACAGGTCATTATGCAACTGATGTGTAACCTGAACCTGGCCATCTGCGATATCGAGTCAGAGTGGGATATTGATTTTAACGCCTATTTTGCTGATGCCATTGCGGCTTTGGATCCCTTTATAGACGATGGGCTGGTATCGGTCACCGCGCAGCATATCCGGGTAGCCCCAAAAGCGCGCTTACTGATCCGCATCATCAGTATGTCTTTCGACGCCTACCTGGCCAAACAGGTTCATCAGCGTCGATATTCACGGGTAATTTAACCTGCTCCGCCGGGCTTTAAATAACTGCCAACCGGATTAGCAGCCAGTGACGCATGGCACTGGCCCATCAATTCATCCATATTGTAGCCAGTATTGCCATCGCAACTGGCTATAGACGACTTAAAGCGGATGTTTAACGGTAATTTTGTGCCACTGCTGAAAAGATACTTGCCCATGGCATCACTCACTTTGTCAGTAAATTCCAGTCCTTGCTGTTCACTAACATTAGGTAAACTGACAGCAAAAGTGGCACCACTTATCCGACAGCACTTGGCCAGCGGCAGGGTAAGTTGGCCCTCAATTACCCGGGCAACCGCCTGAATAGCCTGATTGCCCTGATGAAAGCCCTGATGTTCGTTGATATCGTGGATACCGGCAATTTTTATCAGCAACATCGAAAACGGCTGATTATTGATTTGGCAGTACTGCAGATGCTCGCTGACTTCTTTCATTAAATAATGCTCGGTCTTCATACCGGTAAGCGGATCGTCATAACCAGTATGAAACATCGAATCAGCAACAATTTTGCTCTTCAGTAAGTTCTCAGCACGCTGCTTGAGGGTATTACTGATAACCGGCTTCTTTACAAAGTCATTACCACCGGCAATCCAGCAGGCTTCCTGAATATTGCGCTCAACCGAAGAGGTAATAAACAAAATGGGGATTTTAACAAAGTTGTTGTTGGCGCGGACTTTTTCGCAGAATTCCAGGCCCGACATATCCGGCATCTGAATATCCAGCACAATCAAATCAACCGGATGAACTGCCAGAAAATTAAACGCCTCCTGGGCATTTCCTGCTGCTTCACAATGACAGATGTCGCTTAATACTGCTATTAGCATCAATCGTGTAATTTCATCGTCATCAACAACTAACACTGAACATTGATCGATGTGTTTCACCTAGGTACTCCGAAACCACATTTTTGTTAAGTTATATACGTTCCTTTAACAAAGCGCTATACAACTTTAGTAGTCATTATTTTGACGCATGACAATTTATTGACATTAGCTAGCTTTCTTCAATGAATTGTTCAAATTGCGCTATCAGTGCTGGCAACTGCCTGACAATACGCTCATAAACCGATTGCATTTCTGCTTTTTTAGCGGTTTTCGCCTGATATTCCAGCTCAGTCAGCATTTCTTTAAGCGCGTTAGCGCCTACATCAGCAGCGTTGCCTTTAAACGCATGGGCCGTGAAGCGCACTTTTTCCCTGTCTTCAGCGGCAATTGCCTGCGCGAGTGTTTGTCGTTTTTCATGACTTTCATTAATAAACAGTGACAACAGTTTTTTGAGCAGCGCCTTGTTGTTGTCCAGACGCACCAGCGCTTCCTCACATTGCCAGATAGCTTGCGTTGGTTCTTCATGGGTTTGATTCGGTACTCTATCCACCTTAGCTAAGCTCAGGCTGTCAGTAACTTTTTCGATGAACTCACCGGCATCAATGGGTTTGGTCAGGTAATTATTCATGCCAGCGTCATAGCATTTTTCGCTCTCGCCTTTCAGGGCGTTAGCCGTCATCGCAATAATCTGAATATCTCGGTGTACTTCGCCAGCTTGTCCGCCCCGAATCGCTCGGGTGGCATCGTAACCATTGAGCACCGGCATATTACAATCCATTAAAACCAGATTGATATCCGGGTTATTGCTTAATTGTTCAATTGCATCCGCACCGTTAACGGCGCTGAACACCGTTGGCCCGTAAGGTTCGAGAATAAACTCAGCCACCTGACGGTTAATCTCGTTGTCATCGACAATTAAAATATGCTGCGCACTAATATCCACCGCAGCCATGGAATAGTCAGTACGCACGTCTGAACTGCGCCGGCTGTCGGAAGTTTGAACCAATAACGACGTCTGTTTCGCTCTGCTATCAATTACATTAGAAAGGAAAACAGACCGATACAGTGGCTGCACCATTACAGTTGCCTGCGGTAAACTGTGATCGGCATCCGATGCACTTTTAGCGATTACGAACAGTGATGGAAGGGATTGTTGTTCTGCCACCCATTGCTGCCAGTAATGGGTAAAAGCACCATAATAACTGCTGTTTTGTTCAACAAACAGATAAGTACAAGACTGAACTTCGTTCAGGGATAGCATACGGTGGTACACCATCGGCTCTGCACCGTTACACACTAATAAATGTTGCAACACACCTTCCAGTGGTTCACTCTCTATCAATAATCCTGCGTTACAGTCGGCCAGCCGCGGCTCTTCTTCTTCCCTGACCTGCCACAGATCCAGCGGCACTTTTATGGTAAATGTCGACCCCGCCTGCTCTTCCGATTCGACTGAAATGGAACCGTTGAGCAACGACAGGATTTCCCGGCAGATCGACAATCCCAGGCCGGTGCCACCATAACTGGCAGCAATAGTCTCATCGGCCTGACTGAAGGCCGTGAACAGCTTGCCCTGTTGTGCAGGTGGTATCCCTTTACCTGTATCAGTTATTTCAATTATCAGGCTGGCATTATTATGCTCAACCACACTTCGTGAAGTCAGCAACACGTAGCCTTCACTGGTGAATTTAATCGCATTATTGAGTACGTTATTAACAACCTGAGTAAGCCGGTGCGGATCGCTGTGTACCAATGTAAAATTTAACTCACTGGTATCAATGTAAAAACCTAGCCCTTTCTGGCTCGCGACTACCGACATGGTACTGGTGATACCCTCAATCAGTGCTTCCGGGTTAAAATTTTGAAAATCCAGCTCCAGTTTTCCGGCCTCAATCTTAGACAGATCCAGAATGTCGTTGATCAGGTGCTTAAGATTATCCACGCTGCCTTCGGCCATAGTCAGCAGTTGTGACTGCTTGGCAGTGAGAGCCTCGCCACGAAGGAGTGTTGTGGCACCAACTATCCCGTTAAGTGGCGTACGCATTTCATGACTGATGGTAGAAATAAAGTTTGTTTTAAGCTGGCTCAGTTCCAACGCCTCGTCCCGGGCTTTTTTAAGCTCTTCCGTACGCTGCTCCACCTGCTCCTCTAACTGACGGTTGGTCTCAGCCACATTTATCAGGCTTTCTTTTTCTACCGTAATGTCACGGATAACAATCGCATAAGCAGCCTCTGCCTGCGAATTATCAATTTTATTCACTTTGCAGTGATACCACTTGCTGATACCCCCGTTGCCCTGACGATGCCATTCCGCACCGTTCACCCCGGTTCCCAGGTGTAACTCTAGCGATTCTGCCACCTCTTCACCACCTAAGTGCCGTAGCAAGTCGGTAAATTTCTGTTCTCTGACCTGTTGCTCCTCGAGTAAAAACATGCGCTCAAAAGACTGGTTAAATGTATTAATGCGCCAGTTGTTACTAACCGTAATAACGGCGTCCTCAGCCACATCCACGGCCGCCTTCGCCTCCTCGGCAGCCACGAGCAATTTGCTTAAACGCTGGTTATTGCTGCCCAGGTACTGCAGGGCAAACACGGCGAACACCAGCACGGCACCGAGCCCGGCCATTGACTCCAGTCGTCGGCTAGTCAACTGGCTAAGGTAGTAATCATCGTTTACCAGCAAATAAACATGCAGCAGACCTGTTTCACCCGCTGCAACGAAAATGTCCTTACTGGCTCCCAAAGCAGAGGCCCCTGCTCCCGGGCTGGCAAAGCGCTTTAAGCCACCTATTTCTGCTGGGTTAACCCTATACTCACTACTAAATGTGCGATCTGGCGCAAGGTCCCGAGTGAATGCCAGTTCAGCCTGAGGGTGTTTGACAAAGTATTGCTCATAATCAGTTAGCACGACATCCAAATGCTCTCCAATCAGCAGATCCAGTTCATCAAGTAATTCAGACACATCGATATTGGCAATCAGCACACCAAAAAACTCACCGTCAGAGAAAATAGGCAGCGCCAGGCGTAAAGTGGGTTGATGAGGGAAGGCGATTCGACCATATTCCCGGTTTAAATCGATATTCGATACAAAGAGTTGATCTTTACCAAGCATCTTAGTAGTGGTGAAGTAATAGCGGTCACCCTTATTCTGCAGATTGCTTTCAGTAGCGGCCGAGACTCTGCCGTTTTTTCGCTCTACCCGAATGGTTTCGTTGCCTTGCTGGTCAAGCAGCCGTAACTGATAATAGCTCCGGTTATTTTCCATAAACCCGCGAAAGATTTTGGTTAGCTGGTTCTGCCATTGCGCAGTGGTAGCGTTATCCAGCGGATCCAGGCCGTTATTGCTTTCTGCGCGGGTTAAGCCGCTTATTGGCGGGGTGGAGTATAGGAAAAATAAGTCATCCCGATAGGAGGCGTACTCGTTTTTAATCAACGCTTCCACCTCACGCAGGTTTATTTGCACGTCTTCCACCACAGACTGGTTATAGGAAGCGGTAATATAATGATCGGCAATCATTGCAACGACAAAAATGATAAATGCCGCAGCAAATGAATATGCCCTGACTGATATTTTCTTCAAACACTGAACCCTTTATGAAGCTACCTGGCAACTGCTCGCATAGCTTTTACAACGCCTATTTTTAAGGTTAGTGGAAATTTTCGCTTTTACGACAGTAGAGACAAAATAATCAGCCGGGTGACCAGACGTTTGGCAAGTACTGGCTTTGATCACCTTCAATTGTAAAATTTATGTAATCATGTACACTTAATTTAGCTCACACGGAGTCAGAGTCCAGAGCGCACCGGATAGTCAACCGACACAGGATGTCATTAGGGGTGAGGTAACGCTAAGCAGCAGGCTTGCCAACAGAACAACAGCAAAGCAGCATAGAAAGACCCAATGACACAAACAACCGCTTACACCACGCTAGAAGCATCGGTTTATGCCAGTAAAGGTCTAGCAGATTGCAAAGTGCTGGTGGTTGATGACGAGCAATCCAGTTGCCTGTTAATCACCACTATTTTAAGTGATATCGTGCAGTGCGAGTTTCTTCACGATCCGGCACGGGTGATTGATTATTGTGAAAAACAACCGCCGGACCTCATTGTTCTCGACATCAATATGCCTGGCATTAATGGCATAGAACTTTGCCAACAGTTAAAGCAAAACCGCAATACATCCGCTTGCCCGGTAGTATTTATAACCGGTGACGGCAATGCTGAAACCCAGAATAAGTGCTGGCAGGCCGGAGCATCAGATTACGTCAGAAAGCCGGTTGTTGCCTCGACTCTGGTCCACCGTGTAAAAAACTTATTGCAAAGTAAATTGCGCCTCGACTTGTTAACCGAACTGACTTTCAAAGATCAGTTAACCGCCCTGTATAACCGCTACTATCTGTTTACCGAAATCCCGACACAGCTCAAACGGCTGTCCCGGGAGAGTAAATCTCTGGGCGTTATCATGATTGATATCGACTACTTTAAGGGCTTCAACGACCGTTACGGTCACGTAGCTGGAGATAAGTGTCTTTTTGACGTGGCGCAAACCCTTAAAGATCAATTGCCCGGCCCCCACGACAGTATTGTACGTTTTGGTGGCGAGGAATTTAGCGTATTCCTGCCTGACACCACACAGGAAGAATGCCGGAATATCGGCCAGCGTATGGTAGACGCCATTGCTAATTTATCAATCGATAATGAAGCCAGTCCGCTGGGAAAAGTCACTATCAGCGCCGGCTATGTGATATCGCCGCCGACTAATACGCCTGACCTGGAACAACTGCTGAGTGAGGCCGACTTGTACCTTTACGAAGCTAAACTGGCCGGTAAAGCCAGGCTTACAGGCAGTACAGAGAAGCAAAATCAGGCATGTTAATGTCATGCTGGCTCAGGCCAGCGTTAGCTGGCCACTGAAATACGCCCAGACCAACTGCCCTTCCTGCAGCGCATTAATCCGCCTGTCATAGTTATCCAGCAGCACCGCTAACTCTTGCCCCTCGCACACAATTTTTACCGCGACTTGCGTAGCCGAATAAGGTACTACCGATTGCACGGTTCCCTGCAGGCAATTAGTGTGTAGCGCAGTACTATTTTCAGTGGCGAGCGTTACTTCACTGGCTGGAAGCAACAGCCGTACAGACTGTCCCACCGGAATAGCTGATTCATCCACCACTTTAACCGATGTCTCGCCCACAGATATCCGGCTAATCCCTTTATTTCGCTCTGCTATTTCACCGTGTAGCACGCTGATTAAAGGCAACGAAGCATTGGCTTGTTGGCCCCTGGCAGGGTTAAGCATTTCACTGAGTGGTCCACAGGCCACACAATGGCCACTTTCTATGATGCTCAGATGATCACAACTCACGATGATGTCGTTGATATCATGGCTCACCATGATTACTTTGACGTCCGGACTCAGATAAGCTTTGAGTTTATGTAAAATACCAAAGCGCAGGGCACGATCCATGGCGCTGAAACTCTCATCGAGCAGCAACAGCGCTGGATTTGCCAGTAACGCCCTGGCCAGTTTTACCCGTTGTAGTTCGCCGCCTGACAGCTCATTAGTTTGCCGGGACATTAGTGCAGTACATTCACACAGCGCCACTATGGTCTTAACATTGTCCAGTTGCTGATTATGGCGAGCAACCAGCTCAAGATTGCCTGCCACGCTGAGAGCCGGAAACAGCGGCGTTTGCGCACTCACCAGTACCGCATGATCAAGCTTACTGAGATCTTTATCGTGCCAGCGGCCGGTGACATTGGCCGCAGCGTTAAATCCAGCCAGCGCCTGTAAAAAGGTAGATTTACCGGCGCCGGATTGGCCGACTATGCCAAGCCAATTTGGCTCAGCAGCAGTCGATAGCGCTATATCCACCGTAAACTGGCCGGCCTGAGCCGTTACATGACATTCCATTTAAGCCTCCGCCGCCCCTGCAGCCAGTAAAGGCCAATCAGCAAAAATAGCGAGAATACCAGTAACACGGCAGCCAGCTGGTGAGCACTGCCATAATTGAGTGACTCCACCTGGTCGAACAGCGCAATAGACACTACCCTTGTTTCTCCGGGTATGTTGCCACCAATCATCAGTACTACGCCAAATTCGCCTACCGTGTGGGCAAAACTCAATCCGGCAGCAATCAGTAGGCTTGGCCTCACAGCCGGTAAAACAACCCGTTGCAAACGCACGTGCCAGGGTAAATTGAGCATCTTTGCAGTGTGTAAATAGTGCGGGTGTAACTGCGCGAAGCCTGCATACAGTGGCTGCACCGCAAAAGGAAACGAATAAATTACCGAGCCGAATACCAGAGCTTCAAAAGTGAATGCCAGGCGCTCACCGGTAATGGATAACCACAGTTCGCCGATCAGGCTGTCGGGCGCAAACGCCAGTAGCAAATAAAAACCCAGTACAGTGGGTGGTAATACCAGCGGTAATGCCACACAGGCCTGCACTACTGCCTTAAAGCGGCTGTTCCAGCGACTTAACCACCAGCTCACCGGTATAGCAACCAGCATCAGCAGTAACGTTGATAGCCCTGCCAGTTTGAGGGTAAGCCAGATTGCTGAAAATTCCACGCTTAACGACTTCCTTCAGCTGGGCCTGACGCGAGCGGCGCATACCCTGCTTTGGCCAGTTGCGACTGAACTTTGGGGCTACGCAGGAATGCGGCGAGCTTTTCAGCAGCTACAGCGGATTCACCCTGACCGGTAACCGCCAGTTGCTGAATAATCGGCGCGTAGCTATCCGGCAGAGTCTGGCAAGTCAGTTGATAGGTAACACATTGAGAAGCAGCAATAAACGCCACATCCACATTGCCGGTTTGCCAGAATTGCAGTGTCTGTTGAATGTTAGTCCCGCGAATCAGCCCCGGTACAAGTTTTTCCCATAACCCGGCCTGCCCCAGCAACTGTTTAGCTGCTCGTCCGTAAGGAGCTATGTCTGGCTCGGCGATGGCAACTCTGGTACCCGCCGCCGTTAACTGTGGATCGCTGAGGCCATCAATGTTGCCCACCAGCGCCAGATGGCCAACCGCGTAGGTCTGCACCGCAGACGGCGTTACCCTGCCTGAGGCGACCAGCGCCTGAGGCCGTTTACTGTCGGCGGATAAAAATAAATCATAGGGCGCGCCATGTTGGATCTGCGCAAATAAAGCGCCGCTCGAGCCAACACTTACCCGCACGTTAATACCGCTAGCCGCCTCAAATTCCGGCAGTAGCTTTTGCAGTGGTGCCGCAAAATTTGCCGCTACGGCGACATTGATGGATGGCGCAGCATGAGCCACCTGAGTTGCGCACACAGCCACAACGATTGCCCACAAACACTGCATAATTCGGTTCATGGCCGGTTATTTATCCTTATCATCAGTCAGCCAGCGCATTGCCGCCTCACTGTCTGTGCCTTTGGCGGCTACCCAGGTTGACGTATCTCCCGCCCATTCTTTTTTCCAGATAGGTACCGATTGTTTGAGCATGTCCATAATGTACGACGCCCCGCTAAAAGCATCCTGGCGATGCGCTGCACAGGTGCCGACCCAGACAATTTGCGCCTGATTAGGTAACCGGCCCACCCGGTGCAAGATGCCGGCGTTGGTAAGTTTAAATCGCGCGGTTGCCTGCTCGAGTAATTGCTGCAGGGCTGACTCGGTCATGCCCGGATAGTATTCCAGTTCAATGCCGTCGATGGCCCCCTCGGCATTGTAATCCCTCACCCGGCCGGTAAAGGTAACCACGGCACCAGACTGACTGGCCTGGTTATGTTCGCAAAGCTCATCGTAGAGCGCTTGTTGGCAAAAATCGGCTTCACTGACCCGTGCAAACATTCTACCCTCCGGTAACCGGTGGAAAGAACGCCACTTCATCCTGCTCAGACACCACCATGGTGCCATCACAAAGTGTCTGATTGCAGGCGCAGAGCACGTTAGCCGACAACGCTTCCCGCCACTGCGGGCCTTTAGCCATTAACGCCTGACGCACACCTTCGATGGTGGCATCATCCGGTACCGCCATTTCCAGCGACTCGGTGCCGGTAACTTCCCGGATCTGGGCAAATAACTTAACCTTCATCACGACTCCACTGACCACTCTTACCGCCCTGCTTGTGTAGCACCCGGACATTGGTCATTATCATAGCCGGATCCACCGCCTTGCACATATCAAACAGGGTCAATAGCGCCACATTAACGCCGGTCAGCGCTTCCATTTCTACGCCGGTCTGACCATTAAGCTTGCAGCGGCAACGGGTAATAATGCGGTTATTCTGCTCATCAAGCGTGAATTCAATATCCACCTTACTCAGCGCCAGAGGATGACATAAGGGGATCAGGCTGGCACATTGTTTTGCCCCCTGAATACCCGCGATTCTGGCCACAGCCAGCACATCGCCCTTGGCGGCACTGTTATTTTTAACCTGCGCCAGCGCCTCGGCACTTAAGTGTAACTCGCCTTCGGCAATAGCTTCACGGGTAGTTACCGCTTTACCGCTGACATCCACCATATTGGCTTCGCCCTGTTGGTTCACATGAGACAATTGCATAACTAATGATTGCCCTTTAAATGACCAACAAAGTTACATGGCTTAAAACTGGCATCCAGTTGTGAACGGATAATCCCTTGCCAGGCCGTTTTACAGGCGCCGGTAGAGCCAGGCAGACAGAAAATAACGGTACGATTAGCAAAACCAGCCAACGCCCGCGACTGAATGGTAGAGGTACCAATTTCCTGAAAACTCAGATAGCGGAACAATTCGCCAAAGCCGTCTACGGTTTTATCAAATAAAACGCTAAGCGCCTCGGGCGTTGAATCTCTGCCGGTAAAACCGGTACCGCCGGTCACCAGAATGGCTTCCACTGCGGGGTCAGCAATCCACGCCGATACGATGGCCCGCTGCTGGTAAATATCATCAATCACCAATTGGCGGTCGGCCACGGAGTGACCGGCTTCAGTGACGGCGTCAACCAGGTACTGACCTGAGGTGTCGGTATCCAGGGTACGGGTATCTGATACGGTTAAAATGGCAATAGCCAGTGATTCGGAAGCGGTAGTCATGATGGTCCTTAAAAATCTGCTGCGACAGGACTGTCGAATTGGTACATTATGCGTTGAAATATAACAGGATAAAAGTCTAACCATGGCAGATACGCTCAGCTATCCCCAGGCGGTCACATATAATCGCCATATAGTGCTGCCCCAGATTGACCTGGAAGGCCAGGAAGCATTACTCAATGCCCGGGTGCTGATCATCGGGATCGGCGGGCTTGGTTGTCCGGCTGCCCAGCTGTTATGCAGCAGTGGCACAGGCCAGCTTACCTTAGTCGACGATGATAAGGTAGAAGCCTCTAACCTGCCCCGGCAGCTGCTGTTTAGCCGCGCTCAGGTCGGCCAGTTTAAAGTGCACGCCGCCCGCGACAGATTACACGAACTCAACCCCGACTGCCGTATCAGGACCGTTAACACAAGGCTTGACGATGAGGCACTGAGACAGGCCGTTAGCGAGCACGATCTGGTGCTGGACTGCACCGACAATCCAGCCAGTCGCCAGCAAATTAATGCCATCTGTTACGCACAACAGCGGCCACTGGTTAGCGGTGCGGCCATTCGTTTTGAAGGTCAATTGCTGATGGTTGACCCGCTTAATCACAGCCCCTGTTATCAGTGCATTACCCGCCTGTTCAGTGAACAAGAGCTGTCCTGCGTAGAAGCCGGTATCTTTGCCCCGGTGGTCGCCACCATTGGTACTCAACAGGCGCACATTGCCTTACTCTGGCTAATGGGCAAACAAGTATTGCCCGCCGGCCGGTTACTCACTTACGATGGTCTGTCGCTTAGCTGGCAACAATTTACGGTGCCGGCCGATCCGCAGTGCACGGTTTGCCAATCCATAAAAACAAACAAATAAAGAATCGTTATGCTCAATCAGGTAAATAAACAACATATCCGGGTCGCCCAGAATGCCTCAGGCCGCAGCATGAATGTGCCGGTGTATCATATTAAAGGCCAGCGACCAGGGCCCAAAGTGTATATCCAAAGCTCTATTCACGGCGCCGAAGTTCAGGGTAACGTAGTGATCTACCACCTTATTCAGTGGCTGCAGACGATGCCTATTTGCGGCGAAATTGTGCTGGTGCCAAACTGTAATCCGGTGGGTACCAACATCAAGGCCGGAGAATATACCCTTGGCCGGTTTGACCCGGTAAACGGTACCAACTGGAACCGCGGATATTATTACGACCCGGAACAGATAGCAGCCTTTGTAAATACGGTTACCGCTGAAGAATCGGTGAGCTCAATCAAACAGCGCTTTCGAGACCATTTACGCACTGCCATCGCCAATAAGCTTGCCAGCCCCTGGGGACTGGGCCTGGCTCAGCAACTTAACCTGCGCTTGCAACAGTTGGCGCTGGATGCCGATTTTGTACTGGATTTACATAACGGACCAGTATCAACCCGCCACATTTATATTCCGGAGTATGCCCGCGAAAGTGCCAGGGCGTTTAACTTTCCCCATTGTATATTTATCCCCAATGTTTTTGCCGGTGCTCTGGATGAAGCTACTTTTTGCCCGTGGTGGACGCTTACCGATAGCCTTAATCAGCGGGATAACCGCGACATTGATTTTGGCATCGAGGCGTTTACGCTGGAAATGGGCAGTCAGGAAGTGATTGATTTTGCCGAAGGGGAAATCGATGCCCGCAGCATTATCAGTTATCTGACCGTGAAGGGCTTATTACCGGAAAGTCAGGTTAGTCCGGCTGTCATGGACCGTATAGGCGTAGCGCTTAAAGACTATAAAACCCTGTTCACCAGTTGGGGAGGCATGGTGGAATATTGTGCTCGGCCCGGTCAGCACGTTAAACAGGGCGAGCTACTGGCGCGCGTTCTGAACATCGACGAACTGGACAATGACAAAGGCAGCCACGACATTCTCGCACCCTGCGATCTGATCCCTATGCTGCATTTTCCTTCAGCCTCGGTACTCAGTGGTACCCAGCTGTACAAATGCTTCACCGAGTATTATTACCTCACGCGACAGCAGGACACATAATAACTTACCGGTGAAGGTGGTTTGCGCTTCCCACAAAAAAATGGGCGCTCTGTTTAAATCGAAGAGAGAACAACACTTGTGCCCTTCTTCAGTGTTGTCTTCGTCACTGGCATACACGACAAACTAGAAGAATCATCATGGATGAGGATTCAGTCGATGCGGCACAGGGATGTGCCGTCATTGACGGTCTAGTTTGTTCTGCCAGAGACGATGACGCTTTTCACTGATAAGGGCTGCGGGGAGTCCAGAGGGTGTCGCACAACACCCTCTGGTCGCTGTCGGCGACTCCGACAAAAACTATAAACATCTTCCTTGGCCAACTCCCGGCAACCATTGCAATGCAATACCAAAATTGCTGACGCCTACTCAAGTAGGCGGCATAAGATTAAAAAAGAGGGCTAAAAAGCCCTCTTTCGATTTAAAGAAATCGCCGGATTAAATTGGCGAGCCCGGTGGCAATGGCTTCACTTTAAAGTCCATCTGCCAGTCGCCTGTTTCAAGGTAATGATCCAGATAATGCTCCAGTGCCCGGTAACCCGGCACTTCATCTTCATCTTCCAGCCATTCCGTCAGCGTCATCAGTTCGGCGGTGATCGCCAGCTTCACTTCAGGTGACGTGGCATCGTTTTGCAGTGAGCTCATCACGCTCTGGAGTGCCACCATTTGCAGGCGGGCCACCAGATTATCACTGGGCTCAGGCTGACGATAAAAGTGCACAGAGAAAATCTTGCGGATCAAATCATCAACACCAGGAATGCTGGTCTGGCGGCTGTGCTGATAGGCCAGGCGATTTAATCGCTCAGGGTGTAACAGCAGTTCCAGGCTGAATGCTGCTGCACTTTCGGCGGCAGAAATCGGATCGAACACCCGGCCCAACCGGCCATTAAACTGCTCACGGGTTTCTGCCTCTGCAAAGGTCGGCGGCGTTATCAGGGATAACAAACGCTGAGGCATCTTAAGCACCTCGGCGCTCGATGCATCAATTAAACGCATCATCGCTTCAACCTGGGTTTCTGATGGCACCAGCTTAACCCCCATGGGTTTATCCAGGTCGCCCTTATTCTCATAGAAATAGTGCACACCACCCACCTGCTTGGCCACCGCTTCGAGCTGATAACGGTGTAACAGATATACCGGCACCAAAGCATTTTCCAGTGACGACAGGCTGCTGCCTGAGGCGATGGTGTTCAGGCCCATATTACCCAGTGCAATATCACGCACTTTTAGCAAGTGATCGTATTCGGCCAGCGGGTTCGCCCCGTTGTCCCACATATGTCCATCGGATGAGCCATGACGAGACGCTCTGGCATCGGCGTCTGACTTGTATTTCAGTCCGGCCTCCCGAGCGTCCACCACCATAGCCTGCAGCGCTTCAGCACTGTCTGTAGCCTCGGCAAAGTCCTGGTAACCGTAGGCAATAACATAGTTATCCCACTCTCCCATCCCGGTATCATAGGCATTAGCTAAAGAGAGCTGATTGCCTTTAATCTCGATTTTCGGATGCGGATAATCCATCACCGATTCGCGGCCATTTTCGCTGGCGGCAAAGTTATGCGCGATACCCAGCGTGTGGCCAACCTCGTGAGCAGACAACTGACGAATGCGTGCCAGCGCCATTTCTTTTTGCTCTTTGGTTGCCTCACTGTCACCGGTAAACGGACTGGTTAACCCGAGTGCTATCAGGTAATCCTGACGGACCCTCAGTGAGCCAAGGGTAACGTGCCCTTTAATGATTTCACCGGTGCGCGGATCCACCACAGACGAGCCATAAGACCAGCCTCGGGTGGCTCTGTGGACCCAGTTGATCACGTTGTACCGCACATCCATGGGGTCGGCGCCTTCGGGTAATACTTTTACCTGAAACGCATTTTTATAGCCTGCTGCGGCAAACGCCTGATCCCACCAGCTCGCACCGTCCCGTAAAGCACTCATCACGGGCTCAGGGATCCCAGGGTCGAGGTAGTAAACAATCGGCTCAACGGCTTCACTCACCGGAGCGGAAGGGTCTTTTTTGGCCAGCCGGTGACGGCGAATATAAGCCTGCTCCAGAGGTTCGGTAATCGGCGCAGAATAATCCTGCCAGCTGTGTTTCCAGTAACCGGAAAACGGGTGGAATTCACGTGGCTCATAGCCATCGTCGGGTAAGGCAATAAATGAATGGTGCATGTGTACACTGACACTGTCGGAATCCGGTGTGACCTGACGTAAATATGCGCCGGTACCTTTGCCACCAAAAGTAACCAGTGCTTCCAGTTCCGTATTTAAAGGAAACGCTTTGGTTCTCGGCAGGTATACGCCACTGCGTTGCGGATCAGCTTTAAAACTGCCTTGTTGACGGCCTTTCAAACGTTCAGCGACGCCGTGAATATCGCTCAGTAACTGACTGGTATAGTCGATTAACACGCTGTCATCATCACTGGCCGCAATGGTGAAGCCGGCAATGACCGAATCGGCAAACGCCTCATCAATACTGGCCCGTTCAGCCGGGTTATCGGCACTCGCCCGGTACTCGGTGTTGAGTTGCTTGAGCAGCAGCTTATTGCCGTAGCGCTCAAACTGCACCAAACGCGTGGCGCCCAGTTGGCCGCGATCCAGGCCAATATCATTGGAGCCTACACCATGGGGCAGACTGGACTGAAATAACAATGGCTCATCCAGCGCTTCAATTTGCAGATAAACCTTATCGTCTTCACTACTGTAATAAACGGGGATAAACCCCGTTTGCTTTTGCATATCTTTGGTAAAGGATGCGATGGTCTCCGCCCATACAGGCGAAACAGCCATCAGCGCCAGGCTGGCTAGCAGAACATAAACGCGCAACGGGATTCCCTCCGGTTTTTTTAATTTATTGTTGGTACTCACTTTACGCTACCCAAACCGGGCGCATAAATCCAGTCACGACTGACCAAACCGCCATTACCGCCGACCAATAACGCATGGCGATCGTTGATTTATCGCAAACAATAATATGCCGCTCAGCCAGTTGTGATCTGGCTTGATCTGTATCAAGGAGCATTTTGCCGCCTGTCGTTACTCTGCTTAGCGATAGGCTACACTTAGTATTGTTAACTGACACAGAGAAAGCATGGGTCTTAATTTTCAACAACATGATTTTACAGACGCTCAACGTGCACTGTTTGACCAACGGGTGCAGGCACAACTGTGCGAGGTCAGACATGAGCTCAATCGCGACTGCTACAACCGCGACGAAGTCAGTCTCGGTGCCGAGTTAGAATTTTACCTGGTTAATCGCCAGTTCAACCCGGCGCCTATTAATGAAGCCATTCTCGAAAGAGCCCGTATCGATGGTCTTCAGGAAGAATTAAACCAATACAATCTGGAATTCAATCTTGAACCGGTTAACGCCGCCGGTACGCCCTTCTCGCAGCTTCAGCAGCAGTTAGACAAAGCCAGTCGGGTGGTCGACCAAACTGCCAGCCTTTTCGATGGCCACGCGATGGCCATTGGCATATTGCCCACTCTGGCAGGTAGTCATTTAACCGAAGACTACCTGACCAACCGGCCCCGTTATAAAGCGCTCACCCAGGAACTCAGCGAGCAGCGTGGCGCGCCATTCGACATAGACATTCATGGCCAGGATGTGGTGCGCACGACCTGTGATGATGTCACGCTGGAAGGCGCTAACACCTCTTTTCAATTACATCACCGCATCGCGCACAGCCGGTTTACCGATTGTTATAACACCGCGCAGCTTATCTCACCGTTGGTGCTGGCTCTGGCTGGAAACTCGCCGTTCTTTATGGGCAAACGGCTGTGGCAGGAAACGCGTATTGCGCTGTTCAAACAGGCAATCGATTATCGCGACACCAATGCCACCCAATGGCGTCAGCCAGCCCGCGTAAGTTATGGTCACGGCTGGTTACGCAACGGCATAACCGACTGCCTGACCGAGAGCGTCGCCCTGTACCCGGCAGTTTTACCGGTCACTGCAGAGCGGTTAAACGGCGCCAGCAAACCTTTTGCCGAACTCAACTTACATCACGGTACAGTATGGAGCTGGAACCGCGCGGTGTTCGAACCAGGTGAAAACGGTCATGTACGCATTGAATACCGCAGTCTGCCAGCCGGCCCTACCAATCAGGATATGCTCGCCAATGCTGCCTTACAGATTGGCCTGGTTGAAGCGCTGTCGGATCATATTGAAGAGTATCTGCAGCGCCTGCCTTTCCGCTATACCGAATATAACTTTTACCGCTGTGCTCAGTCCGGTCTGAATGCACAAGTCCTGTGGCCGCAAAAACACCAGCATCAGTTAAAGGAATACAAGGTCACGGCAATTCTGTCTGATCTAATCGGTAAGGCAGACGATGGACTGGCAAAAATCGGCGTTAGTCGCGCAGAGCGGGATCATTACCTGGGTATTATCGAGCATCGCCTGGCAGCACGGCAAACCGGCGCCATGTGGCAGTTAAACACCTATAAAACCTTAATGAGCCAATATCCTGAATCAAAAGTACTGGGCGAACTGTGTCGCCGGTACTATCAACTGAGCCACAGTGGTGAACCTGTGGCCTACTGGGAGTAGCAATGGGAACCGCCAGACTAGCCACACCTGCTCTGCCCGGCTTTAAAATACTGCATGCGCCGGCTCCACAGCAAATCCCTGATTCCAGCGTGAGTTTTCTCCAGATGCTGGGCGGACCGGCGATTATCTTTATGCCCGGCAGAACCCGCCGAAAACGCGCCATCACAACCTTGTTACACGGTAACGAACCGTCTGGGTTTCAGGCTTTACATCGCCTGTTAAAAGAAGGCTTTAAGCCCTATGCCGACACTACCTTTATGGTGGTATCGGTCGATGCCGCGCTGCATGAACCCCTCTACACCTACCGGGCTTTGCCGGATCACCGGGACATTAACCGTTGTTTCAAACCGCCTTATACCGATGCACCGGGTATGCTGGCCAAGCAGGTACTGGATTACCTGGTGGATTTAGCGCCTGAAGCCATTGTTGATGTACATAATACCTCCGGCAGCGGCCCGGCTTTCAGCGTCTCCACCCGGTTAGGCACCCAGTATACAGCGCTGGCGTCGCACTTTACCCGCTGGTTTATTCATACCGATATTGAGCTGGGCTCGCTGATGGAAGTGCCTTTTTGCTGTCCTATCGTTACCATCGAATCCGGTGGTGCCATGGATGAGCTGGCCACCTTAAATGCTTATAACGGCTTACGCTCCTATCTGACAGCTGAGGATGTCTTTGCCCCGCGTCAGGATATTGAGTTACTGGAACAGCCCAAACGTCTGGAGATTCATCGCCACGCCACGCTGGCTTATGCAGAACGGCCCGTATTTGGCGCCAATGTCACCATCCGCCAGGATATCGAACAACGTAACTTTGGCATTACCCGCCCCGGTGAGGTATTAGGCTGGCTGGATCATGCCCGGCTGGAACATTTCAGGCTGGCCGGCCAGCAACCCCAGGAGTTCCTGAGCGACTATTTCTGCGCGGATAACAACGAGCTCACGGTCACCCGGCCGTTGAAGTTTTTTATGGTGACCACACGCAGTGACATCGCCAAATCGGACTGTTTACTGTATTTCGTGGATATTAATAACCAACTTACCACTTCTAAACGACAGCAGCACCTCAGTGAGGTGCCACTCAGCGATTAGCGCCAATAGCTTCGGCGAGTAATTGCGGTAAGCCTGTTTTGCGCTGCTGACGGCGGGCTACGACGTCCTGCAAAATCGCCTGGCTAGTGACCAGCACTGCTCCGGTTTTAGCCCGGGTCAGGCCGGTATACACCAGTTCACGACTGTACAGGCTTGCGGCCTGGCGTGAAGGCGCTTCCGGCACCAATAACAACAATCGGTCAAATTCGGAACCCTGGGATTTATGAATAGTCATCACATACACGGTTTCGTGCTGAGGCAGGCGCATAATAGGTATCGCCCGAAATGAACCGTCCTGGCCGGCAAACCAGGCTTTAAGTACGCCGCGCTCATCTGGCCAGATTAAACCAATGTCACCATTGTACAGGCGCTGGCCGTGATGGTTCTCGGTGATCATGACTGGCCGGCCTTTATAAAAGCCACGGCTATCGCCCGGCGACAGTAAACGTTCTATGCGCTGATTAAGCGCCAGTGCTCCCCAGTCTCCCTGCCTGAATGGCGTTAACCAGCGCCCGGCTTGTAAATGGTTCATGGCTTCAGGCAGTGAACCAGCCTGGCTGATTGCGCTAAACCAGTTTATCGCCAGTTGCTCGAAGTGGTTATCCAGCGCGCTAAAACTGCTGGTAGCCACACCATCAACACTATGCATCTGGCCGGCCTCAAGCACACTTAACTCATTCCAGATGCCATCAATCTGGCCGTTATTCATAGCACTGGCCACTTCTGCCAACTGACCGCTGAAGCGCTGGGCCCGGCGCAGGGCAAAGTGCATGGCCACCGGCCGGTTGTCGGTGCTCACAGATAATGGCGGTAAATGCGGACACAGGCGGGCAAACTGCCCGGCAGATGCTTGATCAACACTATCCGTTAATTCAGCGCCCAGCGCGGCAATAATATCGCCCAGCACATTCCCTGCCTCGACCGATGGTAATTGTTTTGGATCGCCCACCAGGATCACCCGGGTATGTGGTGCCAACGCCCGGAACAGACGGGTCATTAAGGCAAGGTCAATCATTGAACTTTCATCCACAATGATCACATCCGCCGGCACCGGGTTGTGCTGGTTAAAGCGGCTTTGAATTCCCCAGCGTGGCATGCCGAGCAAGCGGTGCAAGGTCATAGCGGGCTGTTGCATGGCACTGCTGTACGCGGCCAGCGTTGGATGACCGGAAAATTGCGCCAGTGCCGCATCCACCGATTCGGTGAGCCGCTGGGCGGCTTTGCCGGTCGGCGCTGTGAGCACCACGTTTAATTTGCCTTGCCAGGCAACCTGCAGCGCCATCAGTAAGCGGGCCACGGTATAAGTTTTACCGGTACCGGGGCCCCCTGATAACATTGCAAAGGAGCGGTTAATGCAAAGTGCAGTAGCGACCTGTTGCCAGTCCTGCTGCTCGCTTTGCTGCACCGGGAACAAGCTTGGCCAGGCTTGTAATAACGCCTCCGTCTGCTCCTCTGTTAACGGAGCGGGATTGCTGCGCTCAGCAATACTGGCAACCAGTTGCTGCTCGAATTGCCAGTAACGGGCGGTGTACAGACGCCCGTTATACCAATGCAACCGACCAGCCATGCCTGGGTGTTTAACCATTGATTCGGCACGGAAAAGCAACTCATCCTGCTGAGCAAATATAAATCCGCTGTCGGGTTCATCGCTATGGGCAAAAGAGTGTTCACCGGCCAGTTCGCTCACGATAAGGCAACTGTTGCCCATCCGCTGGGCCCGACTCAGCGCCAGCAATAAACAAAAGTCGGTCTCATTGCTGCTTTCCACCAGCCCGGTAAGCTCCCGGGCAAAGAAATAATCAATCGCTTCAATATCCGCCAGGCGCGCGGCACATAGGGAATAGCTGGCAAACATCACAGTGCCTCCTGCATAACTTTACCGGTTAGCGCCCGTTCCATCTCAGCAATCAAATCTGCCGATAGAGGATGGAAAAACACGCCGCTTCCAGGCGGAAAATCGCCAGACATGCCGCGCAGGTAAAAATAGGCTACACCACCAAAGTGGATATCCGGATCATAATCTTCGATGCGCTGCGCTAAAAAGCGGTGCAAGGCTACACTGTAAATCAGATATTGCAGGTCATAGTAATGCTGCTGGTTATTCTGATTCAGTTTATGTGGCTGATAGTCTTCGGGGCTGTCGCCGAGCATGGTGGATTTATAGTCGGCCACAAAATAGCGGCCGTCGACGCAAAAAATCAAGTCGATAAAACCATGCATCATGCCCTCCAGCCTGACGCCATCGAGTACGGCAGGTAAGGCAACACCACCCTGTGATTGGCGGTGTTGCTGCAAAATCCGCCCCACGGCGCGGCGATCAGCCTGGTGCAGAGGGAAATAAAACTCCGCCTCACGCAGTGTATCGGCCATGGCCAAATCGGCCAGTTTCACCGGTCCCGCTCCGGCTAATTCCAAGGGAGTGGTAAGCACTTCATCGAGCCAGCTAAACAGAGCGTCATGGTCTGCTTCATCAATGCCATAACGGCGGGCAACCGCCGCCCCGGTTTCCGCCCAGTCCGGCGCGCTGAAGTCTGTCACCTCCAGAATGTCGTGTAACAAGTTACCACTTTGGGCGCCTGCTTTAAGCTGAAAACGAAGCTCTTCACTTTTTGCGGTCACCGGCAACGTATTGTTGTCTGTCGCTACGGCTTCTGCCTCACGATGGCGAAAGGTGGTGTGCACCGCCTGCCGGGTGATTGCCGAGAACGAGTACAATCGCCAGTTATCCTCAAGCGCTCGTTCAAAGGTTGCGCACCTGAGCTTAACCGAATCAATTTGCGTCGCCGGCAAGCTCTCTTCCGCCACTTCACTTATCAATGCAGTATGACCGTTGCCTTCCTGTATCAGCGCTTCTATAGCACAACGCCAGCCATCAAAATCCGCGCGGCGCATAATTTGTCCTAACGCCGACTGGTCACTGAGTTTATCTTCCCCTACGCCCAGATAACAGCGGTGGGAAGCCCGGGTGATAGCTACGTACAATAACCGCATGGATTCGGCTTCGCCCTCACGGCGCACCCGTGCCAACACATCCGGGGCCGCGCCAAGGGCCATTTGCTGGCTGGCGCTGTGCGGATCGTAATAGCGCAACACCTCTGACTGACTGTTACCAAACTTCACCGGATCACGGTACTCACTGGCAAAAGGCACAAACACAATGGGGTATTCAAGGCCCTTTGAGCCGTGCTGGGTAACAATCTGAATTAGCCTTGCATCACTTTCGAGGCGTTGAATGTGTTCCTGTGCCTGCTCTGGCTGACGCACCTGACGGTGTAACCAGTTGAGTAGATGGCCGGGCTGATTATAAGTTCTGGCGGTCTCCTCGAGCACCTCGGCCAGATGCTGATAATTGGTCAGGCTACGCTCGGCCTCCTGTTGGTGCGGAAGATAACTGTTTTGCAACATCGCCAGCAGCAACGCCATAACACCGCGCCGGGCCCAGATCTCACGCCACTGGGCAATCTGTAGTAATAGTGCATCCCAGTCGCTGGCGTATTCGTCAGTGAGCAGCGTCTGGATCTGCTGGCGGTTAAGGCCCAGCAACGGGCTGGCGATAATGCCGTTGACCAGGCGCAAATCATGGGCATGCCAGATAGCATTCAACACCATTAGCGTATCGGCAGCTTCGGCACTGGCAAACAAGCTGTTACGGTTAGACAGATACACTGAGGGTAAGCCCACCGTCTTTAAAGCGTTCTGAACTATTGTGGCTTCTTTGCCAGTTTGTACCAGAATCGCGATGTCAGCAGGCTGTACATTACGCTCCCCGAGCTGGGCCTGAGCCAGCAAACGCATGATTTCCCGGGTGAGTAACTCAGCGAGGCGCTGGCGGGTAGCCCCTTTACTGTTACTGGCATCTTCGTCGGGCTCGTCGGCAATAAATGTCAGCGCACTTCGGTCTGTTGCAGCATCCTTAAGCGGCGTCTTAGCAGCTTTAGCGCCGCTGCTGGCATTAACCGGCTCATAAGTGATACCAAAATTAAACAGGTCACGGCGCGACTGACTCATGGCTGCGCCCCAGAACAACCGGTTGTAGGCATCCACCATGGGCTTTACCGACCGCCAGTTGGTATCCATTATCCAGCGATACTCCGCCTGCTCTGCGGCCTGTAAATAGGTAAAGATATCACCGCCACGAAAACCATATATGGCCTGTTTGGGGTCGCCTATCATTAACAGGGTGGTAGACACCTGAGACTCGCCATCCTGCCCGGGATAAACGTTGGCCAGAATGTGATACTGATCGGCATCGGTATCCTGAAATTCATCCACCAGCGCCACCGGATAGCGCTGGCGCAGTTGCACACACAACGGCGAATCCGGGGCGTCTATTTGTGCGGCCAGCAAGCGAATGAGATCGTTAAAATCCACTGTACTTAAACGCTGCTTTTGTTTGCTGACATAATCCCGCACAAACGCCACTGCCTCACAAACCACCGCATATACCGGCGCTTTATCCAGCAGCGCCTGACGCGATTTAGCCAGTTTATCAACGGCTTTGGTCAACTCTGTACGCAAGGTTTTAGCCGGTTCAACCAGGGCTTTCGCCTCGGCAATGCCCTCGCGCTTGGCGCGATAGCGATTGCCATTGATAAACTTACCTAACTCTTCGGGGATATCCGTTAACGGGCCGTTTTGCAGCCAGTCGAGTATCACCTGCCATTCTCTGGCGCGCTCTTCATCGTTATTAATGACGGCGGTTAAAAACAACGATTCGTTATCCACCAATGCGGTATACAACGCTCTTGCCTGGGGCTGGTATTGCTCGGCCAGATTGTTTAGCGCCGCATCGAACTGTTCATTGATTTGTTGCTCTGAGGCTATGTACGGCGGGTTAGCAAACTCCATTAATGGCAGAAAATCACTCAACAGCTGTTCGGGAGTATGCCAGCCATGACTGGCCAGCTGTGCAAAGGCTTCCTCATCGCGACTAACTTTACGGATAAAGTCTTCACAGCCCTGCAAATACATCGCCCGGGTATCGGTTGCCAGCGCCAGTTCCAGCGGCGCTGCCGAGGTAAACGCCATATCGGATAACACGTTGTTGCAGAAGCTATGGATAGTAAACACGGCCGCATCATCCAGCTCCAACAGGGCCGCCTGCAGTAGGGCTAACGCCTCCTCAGCAGCAACTCGCTGATAAAGCTCGTCGAGTACCGGGTCTGAGTCGAAAGGCTTATCAAGGGTGCGCGCCTGCCAGTATGCCAGGGCGTCCCGCAGCGTGGCAGCAATACGACCGCGAATTTCCTCGGTGGCCGCTTTGGTGAAGGTCATTACCAGTATTTGTTGCACGGTGAGGCGTTGCTCAAGCAGGCAACGTAAGTGAATCCGCGTAATATTAAAGGTTTTACCGGTACCGGCGGAGGCCTCAATCAGGTGACGTCCGCGCAGGGGCAGATTAATGACATCCAGATGTTGTGCGGTCATTTTCTTCCCCTTTTGAAGTTGCTCAGAAAAGCGCAGTAAAGATCGGCCAGTTGCTCAAGAGGCAGTTGCGAAGCGGGCGGAATGTAGTTGTAAAACCAGTTAAAGTATCCGTTACTGCCCAGCTTGCTGTAGGGGTTATTGCTGTCGGTGATATCATCCCAGCGTTTAGCAATTTCTTTACTCTCATGCCAGTCATCACTGTCGGTGTTCATGCCGGCATACTTATAAAACGCTTCGGCCACCGCCAGATAAAGTAAGCTTGGCCCTGCTTCTATTTGTTTAATCGTCTCAATAAACCTGTGCAACTGCGCTGTGGCCTCATCGGCCGTTAGGGGTTGATAGGTTTCTGATTTCAGTGCCAGTGGCTGTTTTTTCCAGTCGATATAATGCAGGGTCAGCGGTAGCGATATGCCCTGACTATTGGCAATCAGCATGGTCAGCCAGGCCGTTAAGCTGCGCCTTAGCTGGTGCTGCCCGACATGATAAGCCACCAGGGTCTCGTCCTGCTGATAACAGGTAGCATACAACTGCCAGTCACTTAAACTCACCCGACACGCTAACAGGTGATCATCTCCACCGGGCACTGCCTGATTAAGCAGCGTTGCGGCCTCCTGCCAGCTGGCCAGTTCAGCGCGGGTAATGGGGGTATCAGGCAGTTCACCGCTTAACAAAAACTCTGCAGTGAGCTGGTCGGCACTGGTATTTGCCGGGTTATTAACCAGTTCATCCACATACTGATAACGGCTAAGCTTATTGGTTTCAAAAGGCTCACTGTCTTCTAACAGGCGGTTATCGAGTTCCAGTCTGAGGCCCAGTTGCCGGGCCAGCCAGGCCAGTGGATCATCAAAGCAGCGTGCTATGTCGGTAGCGCTGAGTTGGCGGGTCTGATGGCTGGTTGCCGACACCTCAATAACACTTTCGGTTTCCTCATTCTGCAGCCCGGCAATGGACTGTGCCAGCCGGTACCAGCCCTGACTGTATGCCGGCCAAGGGCTATTAAACACCGCCGGACTAAACGGGTGCAATGGCAGTTGTCTCACCGCCTCTGGTTGCCAGCCGTAAGCCTGGCCGAGGAAGTCCATTAACTCCTGTAGCACCAGACTGGGCTGGCGCTCAGCATTATTTAACGCACTGCGCCCCTGAAAACTCAGATAAAGGGCCTGACGGGCCGATATTAATGCTTCCAAAAACAAATAGCGGTCTTCCTGACGGCGGGACCGATCGCCGAGGCGCCCCGGGTGACGAGCCATCATATTGATGCTACCCGGCGGGTTACTGCGCGGGAAATCCCCGTCGTTGAGGCCCAGAATGCCAATCACGCTAAAGGGAATGCTCCGCATAGGCAGCATAGAGCAAAAGGTGACCTGCCCGGTCATAAAATGGTTACCGGCATCCGGTGTGGCAAAGCGCTTGGTCAGCACATCGCGCACTTCGGCCAGGCTTAGCTCCCCGGTAAAACCGGCTTGCTGGCACTGTAAGGCTAAATCAGCAATGGTTTTACCAATGCTCTCCCAGCTGTCGATATCGTCATTACCCGGAATAAAACAGTCTTCCCGCAAGGTATTTAAATACAGCTGCCAGTCATCGGCAGTTCGCGGGCGGGCAAGCTCCCGATTATGAACTTGCAGTTGCTCTACAATCAGCATCAGTCTGCCCAGCTCAACACTCTCCTGCCCTTCTACGTCTGGCACCGTTACGCAGTTATCCAGCAATAGCGTGGCATCTTCGCTAATCATTCCCAGCAGTAAACGTTGCAAGCCCCAGTGCCAGCTGTACATGTCACTGTCGACGGCAGATTCCGTTACCTGTGCTTTATGACGGCCATCCAGTCCCCAGTGGATATTCGCCCGCTCCAGCCAGTACTCGATCACCGTGAGACTTTCTTCACTGAGGCTGAATTTTCGTTGTAACGGCGGCAGACTCAGGTATTCAAGAATTTGCGTAACACTGAAACGGCTGTCGGGTAAGGATAATAGCGACAAAAATGCCGCCACCAGCGGATCGGCATCCAGTGGCGAACGGTCAGCAATGGTACAGGGCAGTCGCGGCGAGGCATCATCGTCACTGTTTAACGTACCGACTCTGGCAAACACCGCTTCAATAGCCGGGGCGTATTCTTCAATAGCCGGGCACATGACCAGAATATCCCGCGGTTGCAGCGCCGGATCCTCAGATAACCGGTGCAGTAAATAATCGTGCAGAGACTGCACCTCTCGCAGCGTACTGTGAGCAGAATTGATCAGGATGCTGTCATCACCGGCTGTCCAGCGAAAGTCGGTGCTGCCGTTGCTCGCTTCAAGAATGTCATGTTGTACCTGACTCAACATCGACGTCTGCGCTGACTGTTCTTCCGGCGCCGGCAAATCGAAGGCGCTGATCTCATAGCTTTGCAGCTCGGTAAGCTGATTAAACAGGTCCCGGCCTTGTCGTCCCAGGTTTGCCAACAACGGGTTTTCCTGCGCCTGTTCGAGCCAGGCCGTAATCCCCTGTTCACGAAGCATTCGGGCCTGCTCACCACGGCTAGCGAGATTGCCCCAGTAATTCACACAGGGGTTTAAATGAAACAGGTGTACATCCACCCATTGCGCCAGCGCATCCAAAAACGCCACGAACTGCGGCGCCATGGTATTAATGGCAAACAAAATAATCCGTTTCGGTAAGGCTTTAATCACCGCCTCGGATGGCTGTTGCAGGGCGTTGACCATTTGCTCGTGCAGACGCGCCGGATGCGCAGGCGTATCACTCACCAGCAGTCGCCAGATATGCGCCTGCCAGACTTCATCAGCATCTTCTACCACGACCTGCTGATGTTGCTCCCAGGCCAGCAGCCAGTCAGGCCGGTATAACAGGTATTGCTCGAGTAAATCGGCCAGCGCCACGGCTAATTGCAGGGTTTGTAAATGGCCGCTGCCATTGGCCTGACTTTTATCCAGAAACCGTAACACTCGCGACATCGCCGGGTGAGTCAGTTGTTCAGGCTGGGTTAGCAAGTCGTAAATCCGCCAGCGCAAAGTTTCCCGGCGAAACGGTGATTCCCTTGGAACCGCCTCGGGCCCGAGTACCGCTCTGGCGGTATCCCACATAAAGCGGACCGGTAGCGGGTAGTCAATATTCATGGCGATACCACGACTGGCAGCCAGTTCCATACTTAGCCAGTGTTGCATACCGGGGCTTTCTACCAGGATCACGTCCGGACTCAGACCTGCTGCGGGTTGACGGTCGAGTAAAGTGGCCAGCAAAAAGCTTAAATGTTCGAGTTTATTTGACGGATAAAGAGTGAGCAAAGCGTCGGTGTTCCTGTTACCGAATGAACGCCTAGTATGCACCTTAAGGATGAATTTAGAAATATGCGGGAAAATTAACTGGCCAAAATATGCGCAGTGAGCTATATTAACGCGCAACAGAATTTGGACATAAAAAAACCCATACAGACCTCAGGACACGAAAAATCTGTATGGGGAAGGTTACGGGCCATATTCTGACAACTTTGAGCCGGCGTTGCCTGGCACCGGCCAAAGTTAGCGCCAGAATCCAGCGCAGTTAACAACCTTGGCATTGCAGAATAAATGCCAACATTTAAAATATTAAAAATCAACAACTTACAAAAATAGCGCAAATCGTATAAATTCTAATGCTTCCTCATATTGGTGCACGCGCTCATTAAAAGTGCATCTGCATTGCACCTCTGCTTCCCAAATTAATGATTTTGCCTACACCAGCGTTCATCCCGCTATTCCACCGTGGTAAACTAGCCGCCCATGAATCAGGACTGCAAGCCATGCCTCCCGCTGCGCATTGCCGCTCCGTCAGCAACCCCAAAATTAGGTAATTTATGCTTACTCAACAACAATTAAACACCATGTTGTCGCTGCAGAACAAAATGAACTGCAAAGTAAACCCACAATGGTTAACCGCCGGATATGGTTATTTACGCGCCGCGATGGTGGAGTCGGTAGAGGCAATCGAACACCACGGCTGGAAATGGTGGAAAGCGCAGCACAAAGACCTGCCACAACTGCAAATGGAACTGGTGGATATCTGGCACTTTGCCCTGTCGGCCAGCATTATTGATTATAATGGCGATGTTGAGGCAACGGCTCATGCGCTGGCGGCACAACTGGCTCAGCAAGCCGAGCCCATGGTGACCTTTGACGGTAAAGACTATGCCATCGAGAAGCAGGCATTACTGGATAATCTGGAATTAATGGCGGGTCTGTGTGCCGCTAAACGATTCAGCGTGCCATTGTTTATGCATATTGTTGAACAGTGCGAGATGTCCGGTGACGAACTCTACCGTCAGTATGTCGGTAAAAACGTGCTGAACTTTTTCCGTCAGGATAATGGTTACAAAGCCGGTACCTATCAAAAAACCTGGCAGGGTCGCGAAGACAATGAGCATCTGGTAGATGTGCTGGACGCACTGGATATTAACAACCCTGACTATGCCGATGAGGTTTATCAGGGCTTACAACAGCGTTACCCTTCCTGAATAACTGCACCCTATCCGTAGCAGCGGATAGGGTACACTCCCACTTTAGTACTGGCGGTAGTTTTCTGCCACGCGTTCATAGCGCTGGCAGGCGGCTGTTGTTTCCTCACCGTTTAACAGCTCATCACAGCTTTTATCTGCTATGGAATTCAGGCATGCCGTTGCCGGCTCAATGATTTCGTGATTTTCGCCCACCGTTGCGATAGACATGTACTGCTTGCACAACTCACCCATCATGTTATCGAGCATGGCTGCCATACCTGGTGGTAAATCGTCCTCGGCGGCCATTTCCTGCTGCAGGCAAACCTTACTTTTATTGCAAAGCTTTTTGGCGGCGTCATTTAACGCCGCGAGGTCGGCCAGAGCGCCGGCCGAAAAGCCCATCAACATGCAGCCTAATAACAATCCCTTGCTACGTTTCATAATATCTCCTTAGTTCTTAGTTTGAATCATGTTGCCAGACGACTTTGTCATTATAGGCCTGATGGATCACTTCTGGAAAGCGTTCCTCAAGTACATGACGCTTTACCTTAAGCGTTGGTGTCAGCAGATCATTTTCAATAGTCCAGGGCTCGGCCATCACCACCAGGTGATCAAGACGCTGATGGCTCTCCAGCCCGCCGTTAATTTTATTCAACGTTTGTTGCAGGGAAGCTGTAATCTGATTTTTTGACTGTTCCTGGGCTTCTTCGGATAACACCAGTAACGCAATGGGCTGAGGTAAACTCGCCCCCGTTACACAAACCTGCTCAATGACACTGTTTTCCATTAGTTTGGCTTCAATGGGCGCCGGTGTGACGTACTTACCTTTAGCGGTTTTAAAGATGTCTTTTATACGACCGGTAATAGAATAGTAACCATCACCATCGGCGATAGCCTTATCTCCGGTACGCAAATAGCCGTCACCGGTAAAGGCTTCGGCCGTTCGCTCCGGGTCGAGGTAATAGCCCATCATGTTGCCCGGCGACTTACTCAATAACTCCTGCTGTTCAGACAGCTTCAGCGATACGCCTCCCCAGGGGCGGCCTATACAACCAATTTTATCCTTGCGAAATGGCAGACACGCCGTGCCCAGTGCGGCATTTTCTGTCATGCCCCACCCTTCACAAATTTCGATGCCCAGCTTTTCAAACCAGGCAGTGATCACCGGCGGTAACGGCGCAGATCCGCTAGCGCACAACTTGGTTTGAGATAATCCCAGACCATTGCGAATTTTGTTTTTAATCACGCCATTCACTACCGGTATGCGCAGCAGAATATTGAGTTTGGTTTGTGACAGTTTATGCAGAATACCGTGCTGAAACTTAGTCCATAAGCGCGGTACTGAAACAAATAAGGTAGGCTGACATTCCTGTACATCACGCTGGAAGGTATCCAGTGACTCGATAAAATAGAGCGTCATGCCCGATTGTAACGCCGCCATTTCAATCAATACCCGTTCGGTAATGTGCGCCAGCGGTAAATAACTGAGCAGCCGGTCATCCTCTCCCAGTGACAGATCGGTTTTCGCCTGGGCGCCCGCCCAGGCCATGGCGCTATAAGAATGCATAACACCTTTAGGACTGCCGGTACTGCCCGATGTATAGATAATTGTCATTAGCTCATCAGCGGCCGGAGTCGGACTGTCGGTAAAACTGTCACAGTGGCTGAACTCTGCCCAGCTATAAGTGGTTTTCACGCCCGGATAAGGAAAGGAAACCGTGGTAATTTCATCATCTATGGCCGTCGCCTGCTTAGGGCCGTCATCCAGTTTGCCAACAAAAACGACTTTCACATCGGCATGCCGGAGTACGTAACGAATAGTATCTTCACCAGCGGTGGCAAAAATTGGCACAGACACATGCCCGGCCAGCATGATCGCCAAATCAGCCATCAGCCATTCGGCACAGTTTTTTGACAAAATGGCAATCCGACTGCCCTTATCCAGACCCATATTGCTGAGGCGCCAGGCGAGTTTGCGCACCTGAGATGCAACCTCTGCCCAGGAATAGGTGTGATAGCTCCCCTCTACCGGTTGCACCAGGCAAAGATGATCCGGGCTATGTTGTTCACGGTAATAAAAGCATTCGAGAGGCGACATTACTTGAGAAGTTGTGTGGTCTGCAGACGCATCTGACATTGTCGTTTCCACCTTTTATATCTATTGGTTATTATTATTTGTAGAATACTTAACAAAGACTTTACAAAAACAAGGGCAATAAAGCTAACGAATTGTGGTTAAATGGGTTAAAACAGTTGTTTTAATCGGGCGAAATTAGTCGTGGTGTACCGCCGTTTAACCCGTTTTTATTGAATCATCAACGTGAACATGTTGATCTAATCCCACTTAACGAAACTATCGTCTGGGATAAAAAGAGGAACGTTATGAAAGTCACTATTAATCAACAGGAGTTTGACTACCAGGGGGATCCCAGTATGCCGTTGCTTTGGTTCATCCGTGATGAACTGAAGATGACCGGTACCAAGTATTCCTGTGGTATGGCCCTTTGCGGTGCCTGCACGGTACACCTTGACGGCGAGCCGACCCGTTCCTGCCAGCTTCCCATGGCAGCGATTGGTGACAAAGCCGTCACCACAATCGAGGGCCTTTCAGAAGATGGCTCGCACCCGGTGCAACAAGCCTGGCGTGAACATAACGTGCCGCAATGTGGTTACTGTCAGAGTGGTCAGATGATGCAGGCGGCCTCACTGGTCGACAAACAACAACCAGTGACTGACGAACAAATCGAATCCCACATGTCGGGCAATATCTGCCGCTGTGGTACCTATCCACGTATTCGCGCTGCGGTTAAATCGGCGGCGGAGTCAATCGCTGTGAAGGTGACCAAATGAGTGATTCAACCGTTTCCCAATCCCGCCGCACGTTTCTGAAACGCAGCGTTACTGCCTCAGGCTTTACTCTTGGTCTGGCCCTGTTACCAGGTACCCGCCCACAGGCAATGTTTGCCAATGCGCCGGAGCAAGATAGTTTTGCCCCCAATGTTTTCATTAGTTTTGCCGATGACGGTAAAGTTGAAATTACCTGCCACCGCTCAGAGATGGGTCAACAGGTGCGTACCAGTATTCCGCAAATAATGATGGAAGAACTTGGTGCCGACTGGCAACACGTAACCATTAAGCAAGCTACCGGCGATGCTAAGTATGGCGATCAGAACACTGATGGTTCCCGCAGTGTTCGACGCAACTTCCAGCGTTTACGCGAAGCCGGCGCCACCGCTGCCCTGATGCTGTGTACGGCTGCCGCCAAAGGCTGGCAGGTCGATCCCTATGAATGTGAGACCCAGGCGCATTTTGTCGTGCATAAACCCACCGGCCGTAAAGTGCCTTTTGCCGATGTGGTGGCCGTAGCGGCTAAGTTACCGGTTCCCAAGCCGAGTGATTTAAAGCTGAAATCCCGCGATAAGTGGACGCAAATTGGTAAGGCAGTGCCCAGCGTTGATCTAACCGGCATGACCACCGGCACCGCCGTGTATGGTCAGGACGTGGTCATGGACAACATGCTTTACGCGGTTATCCAACGCCCGCCGGTATTATTCAGCAGCGTAAAATCCTCAAATCAGGCTGAAGTGAAAAAAATGGCCGGTGTGGTCGATGTTATCGACATGCCAGCGGCCTCTGCCCCGGCGCTGTTTAATCCTTTGGGTGGTATTGCGGTACTGGCCACCAATACTTGGCTGGCCTGGCAGGCCTGTAACGCACTGAAAACCGAATGGCAAACCAGCGATCATGTCAGCTACAACTCCGAAGACTACCAGCAGGCGTTGTTAGATAACGCAGCCAAACCTGGCGAAGTGATGCGTAAGCTGGGTGATTTTGAACAGGCCACGGCCGACGCCGCTAAAGTAGTGGATGCCAGTTATTATGCGCCGCACCTGGCGCAGGCCCCAATGGAGCCGCCGGCCGCAACCGCTGTAGTAACCGACGATAGCGCTGAAATATGGGCTTGTGTGCAATCACCACAAACTGCTCGTCAGCAAGTTGCCGGGGCCTTAAAAATCCCGGTGGAAAACGTCACCATTAACGTTACCTTACTCGGTGGTGGATTTGGCCGAAAAGCGAAGCCGGACTTTGCGGTTGAGGCTGCCCTGCTGGCCAAACAAGCCGGTCGTCCGGTGAAGGTGGTGTGGCGTCGTGAAGACGACATAAAACATGGTTATTATCATTCAGTCAGTGGCCAGCGCTTAAGTGCAACGCTGGATGACAATAACAACGTTACCGGCTGGTACCACAAAACGGTCTTCCCGCCGATTTCATCAACCTTCAATCCGGCAGCCAATAAGCCCAGCGACGGCGAACTGGATTTAGGTCATCTGGATACACCGTTTGATGTCCCTAATCTGCAACTGGAGCGCGGTGAAGCGAATGCTCATGTGCGTATCGGCTGGATGCGCAGTGTAGCTAATGTCTACCACGCGTTTGCCAAAGAGTCATTTGTGGCAGAGCTGGCCCACCAAACCGAAGTGGACCACAAGGACTTCCTGCTGCAACTGATTGGTAAAGACCGGCATGTGGATTTTGCCGCCAGTAACGCCAAATATGGCAACTATGGCGATGACCTCAACGACTACCCGGTGGATACTGCCAGACTGAAAAATGTCATTAATAAAGTGACTGCCATGGCAGACTGGGATAAGCGTGAACAACAAGGCCGATATCTGGGTCTGGCCGCGCACCGGTCATTTTTAAGTTATTCAGCAGCCGTTATTGAGGTGAAGGTTAACAGTCGTGGTGAATGGACCATTCCTAAAGCCTACATCGCTATTGATGCCGGCACCGTGGTTAACCCTGACCATGTTAAGGCGCAGTGTGAAGGCGGTCTGATTTACGGTATCAGCTGTGCTATTGGCCAGATTACTGCACTTAATGGTGAAATCACGCAGAGCAATTTCCACGACTACCTGGTTGCGCGCATGCCGCAAACCCCGGTGAGTATTGACGTGGAAATCATCGAAACCGAAGCCCTGCCGGGTGGCGTGGGTGAGCCGCCGACACCACCTGCAGCGCCTGCGCTGGCCAATGCGCTGTTTGCCGCGACAGGCCAACGGTTCCGTAACCTGCCTATTCCATTGAATATTAAAACCGCCTAACAGCTAAGCAATAAAAGAAGCCCGGTCTATACAAATTGACCGGGCTTTTTTTGATCTGAATGATTATTCTGGCAACGACCAGGTTTTACACAGGCATGGCCTGATATCATCGGCATTCACCGGCCGTGAGAAGAAATATCCCTGCATTCGATAACAGCCGTGATTAAGCAGGTACTGCACCTGTTCAGTGTGCTCAATACCTTCGGCGATACAGTCCATTTTTAAACTTAAAGACAGATTAATCGTTGTTTGCACTAGCGCGTTTTCTTCCACACTTTCCTTAACGTCATCGATAAAGCTTTTATCAATTTTTAACACATCCAGCGGGAAGCGGCGCAGATAACTCAACGACGAATAACCCGTACCAAAGTCGTCCAGTGCCAGCTTGAAGCCGGCATCGCGGATGCGTTTCAGCTCAAGCAGCACTTCGTCTGATTTATCGATCAGCACCCCTTCGGTAATTTCAAAACGTAAGGCTGTACGAGGCAGACCCGCCTCGGTTAAGCGCTCCTCGATGTAGTCCAGATCAAAATGGGTTTTAAAGTGCAGTGCCGACAGGTTGATGGATACGTACCCGGTGTAACCTTCTGCATACCACTGCTGTAAATCATTAATGGCAGTGTCAGTTGCTTTGCGGGTTAGTTCAATAATATGACGAAGCTCCTCCAGCACCGGGATAAATGCGGCTGGCGAGATCCACTCGTTGTTAAAATGACAACGCAATAGCAGCTCAACCCCTTCGGTTTTACCGGTAGTCAGATTCACGATGGGCTGATAGTAGTTTTCAAATACGTTTTCTTCGTAAGCCGACTTCACCCGGTTTTCCAGTGCCAGGCGCTCAATTGCCCGTTCGTTCATTTCCTTGGTGTAATAAATAAACGCACTCAGCGTATTCTTCTTAGCGGTATACATGGCCACATCGGCCTGTTTAAGCAGTTCTGCCGGGTCGGTCGCATCATCAGGGAAAAATGAAATCCCCACTGAACAGGACACCCGCAGGACTTCTTTACCCAGTGAAATGGGGGTTTCAATAGACTCTATGAGCTGCGACACGAAACTTGATACCGCCGACTCGCTCTCAACCTCTTCCATAACGATAACAAACTCATCACCGCCTAAGCGAGCTACCGTATCGCTCTTGGATGCCTGATTGAGCATGCGATTTGCAATCACTCTAAGCAACTTGTCGCCATAATCATGGCCTAGAGAATCGTTAATTCCTTTAAAGCGGTCGAGGTCAACGAACAATACCGCAACGGTGTGATCGTGAGCCGCGGCGGAGTCAATAGCATGTTCCAGGCGATCCAGCAGCAAACTGCGATTCACCAGACCGGTGAGGTTGTCAAAATTGGCAATTTTCACCAGCTTACGTTCGGCGTTTTTCTGTTCGGTGATGTTGGAAATTACCACCAGATAGTGCGTGTCATCACCGCCCTTTTCGCCTGTCATACGATTAATGTCTACAAGCACATCATACTGGCGTCCATCGGGCGTCTGAATACGCTCCTCGCCTTTCCAGACTGCATCATCGCTTAGCAGTTTAAGGTGGCCCGATAGCTGTGCTTCCAACTTGGGTACCTGCTGATATACCCGATAAAGCTGACGGTCGAGCCGTTCTTTATCACTGATACCGAAGGTCTTTTCGAAAGCCGGATTAGCCGCTACCGGCAAGTGAGATTCATCAAAAATAACCACCCAGTCACTGGTATGGCGAAAAGCATTACCAAATAACTTAACCTGCTGCTGGGCCTGTTTTAAGCGCAGTAGCTGCAGGTGACGACTGACCAGATAAGCGCCCAGTAAGCCTACTACCACCATTGCATAAAGGGTATAGGCCAGAGGCGAACCAAACGGTGGATATGCCATGTGAATGGTCAGGCTGGCGGGCAACAATGTCTGCTCCCGGGCCTGTGACACCGGCATCACCTCAAAGCGGTAATCACCTGCTGCCAGCGAAGGCAGGATCACCCGGGTGTCCTTGGTAATATCTTCACTAAGAACTTGCTTACCCTTGCTTAACACGTACCTGTATTGCGCATCCCTGTCCTGATGATACAGCAAGGAAGAAAACTCAATGGTTAAACCATAGTCATCATGGGACAGTTTCAGGTTGGTATTAGCCAGGTTTTGCTTAGGCAAATTCAGGTCGCGGGAGGATAACTGAATACCAGTGATCACCATTTGCCGCGATTCATCCGATAATAACTGAGATTGCTTGAGCTGATTTAATTTATGCGGTTCAAAAAACACCAGGCCTTTTGGCGATCCAAAGACCATGCGGCCATCTTGTAACTTGGCGTTGGCACCCTGGTTAAACTCGGCGATACTGAGTTCCCGGCCATACTCATACTGAGTGAAGGTAAGTTCGGTTGACGAAAAACGGTGGATGCCATTGAGCGAGCTAAACCAGAAATAGCCGTCATCATCTTCCAGCAAATCAAATAATACCACCGCCTGGCCCAGCGCATCACGACCAAAATGATAACGTTCTTCATAGGTAGTAGCATCAAGGCCTACCAGACCGTATCCAGGGTAACCCACCCACAATACGTGGCCGTCCAGGTTCACGACGTCGGGCCATAATTCGGTATTGACCAGGCGATCAGGTAAACGGTGCAATTGCCGGGCTTGTTGGGTATTAACGTTAAAGGTCCACAGGCCATCGTACATGGCCATCAACATTTCTTCGGGATTAAGGGGGTTAATCCCGATAAAGTTCATTACCTGATTGAGTGCTATCTGGTCCTCCAGGGTATCCAGTCTGGTCAGCGTCTCGCTCGCAAAGTTGTAGCGGTATAAATGGTTGGCATAAAAGTACAATTCGCCGTCTGGCCCGAAAGAAGCCCCGGCCACGTAGTCAGCCTCTTCTGAACTGAGGCCAAAATTTAATCGTTCGTAATCGCCGTTCGCCTTATCGAAAAGCACCATACCATTGTAAGTAGAAAGTAATAATTTACCCGGTTCGCTTGCCGGCATGATTTTACCGATGGTATGAATACTGTAAGGGTCCGGGATGCCATCCGCGACCAAATAAAACTGGCTGTCTGCGCTGACGGGGTCGTAGTGCGTGAGGCCATTATCTGACCCTATCCATAATGTCTGGTCGCTGTCTTCAAAAATTGACCAAATCACATTATCACTAAGCGGCTTTTTGTTGCCCTGATTTTGCACGGTTTTAAAATTGAAACTGCTCGGCGACCAGAACAATGCTCCGTTAAAATAGGAGCCAATCCACAGATTGTTATCAGAAGTCAGCGCAATTGAGCGGACGTCAGAGCGAGAAAGGGCTACATCACCGGTAGATGGCTCTAATACGTAAGAAGCTTGCCAACCACTGTCATTCCTTTCTAATTGCAATAAACCGATGTCGGAACCAATCCACACTAAATTATTGTTTTTTGCTTTCAACTCCCAGATGTTTCGATCCCGGATAATCAGCTTACTGTCCTTCACCACACCATCACCCCGGTGCGCCCTTTTTAACGACTCCCAGGGCAGGCTATACAGGCCCGAAACAGTGCCTACCAGCAGCGCGCCGTCATCGTCCAGCAACAACCTTTTAGTATTGCCATTATCGAAATTAAAATCTTCATCTACGCGGTGTTCAATATCTTTAAAAGTAAGCTGTTGCGCCGAATAGTCAGCTAGCATCAAGCCCTCTGAAGATGCGATTAATAACATGTTATCAACCAGCAACATGTCCCTGAAATAGGGCGCACGGTCTTTATCCTGCAGATTTACCTGATATAACACTTCGTGGGAGTCATTGCTGGTGTCGTAAAAGACCAGCGATTGATCGAACAATACCAGCATGTCGCTGTTGGCCATTTCAATAAATTGCACAGCCGTTTGGTTATACTCGGTAATTTCCAGTTGTGGCAGCTCCATCACCAGGCGGAGCTTATTGGTTGCCAAATCCAGCTGATAAAGGCCACGGTAGAAGGTGCTGATCCACAAACGGTTTTTACTGTCCAGAAAAAGGTTTTGAATAGGTGTGGACGCCAGCAATCCGTCTTCACCGGCAATATGCTCTACGCGATGGCCATCAAACCTGTCCAGGCCGCCTTCGGTAGCGATCCACAAAAAACTGTCATTATCGATTAGCAGGTCCTGAATGCTGTCCTGTTTGAGTCCTTGCTGAGTCGATAACACCGTACCCAGTGGATTACTTACCAGCGGTTCGCTGTTGAGACTAACCGCCAGAGCAACTTGCGGGATACTGAGCAACAAGCAGCAAAACAGCAGACAGCGAGACATTGTGGAGGACAACCAACTACTAACCATTAAAATATTCAACCTTCCCCGTTTGTCCGGGATATTATTATCTGTTTATGGAATTATGGAAGCTATGCAGTCCGGGGCGTAAAAGCCACACCAGACCTATTATTCATAGCATAGAAACGCCACAAATTGTATGCGTAAGCCCTATAAAACACAGCTTAAGCGCGAATTTTATACTTTTAGACAGAAAAATTACGATTTTGCGGGCAGGAGATGGGGCAGGAATCTCACCATAAGGTATTCATTCCTGTATGTATTCAGGCATGCCTCAAATGGCATGTTGCAAAGAATTATTCAGGACTGATCAATCGCAAGCCGGCCTGCTTTGACCCTGGCACGACGGATACCCGGTTGCGGTGCGAGCAGATATAAATCGCCATTACGGCCCACATAAGTGCGCTTTACGCCCATCTCACGCGCCACTGCGGCATGGGCTTCAAGGTGCTCCGGTTCACCGTGTACAGGGATGGCGATCTGCGGTTTTGTCCACTGATACATGAGCTTTAATTCCTCGACACAGGGGTGCCCACTGGCATGTATGGGCACATCGCTGTCTTCGGATAAAACGACTTCAACGCCCTTCTTGCGCAGCTTTTCAAGCAGGCGCTCCACTGCTTTTTCGTTGCCGGGAATAACAATACTTGAAAAAATCACCGTATCACCGGCCTCCAGTTCAAAATAAGGGGAAGCATCAATGGCCATTCTGTTAAGCGCCGCGCGCGGCTCTCCCTGACTACCAGTGGCAACTACCAGCACCTCATCCGGGGGCAGGTAGCCAATGTGCGCCTTTTCCAATACGTCCAAATTATCGGGCCAGTAACCGGTTTTTTTGGCAACGCCGTGCATGTTTTCCAACGATCGCCCTAACAGGGCCATATACCGCCCGGTTTGCTGAGCAATACGTGCCAGTGACATCAGGCGGGCAATATTACTGCCAAAGCAGCTCACTACCACCCTGCCGGTGCAGCGTTTGATAACAGTATTCAGGCCCTCGGCGCAAATCCGTTCGGAGATGGAGAAGCCGGGCTTTAACGCATTGGTAGAATCGCCAACCAAAGCCAGTAGTTCTGTTTCACCCAATTGCCGGTAGAGATTAGCGTTGAAAGGTTTGCCACTAACTGGCTGCGCGTCAATCTTCCAATCTGCGGTATGAAAGACCGTGCCTGCAGAGGTGCTAATCAGCAGCGCCTGAGGCTCAGGGATCGAATGAGTAATTGCCAGCCAGGATAAGACAAATGGCCCAACGGTTAAGGTGGCATCCGGGCTGACTATTTGAACAGGGACCTTGCCAGCAAGGCCTACCTGACCCAGTTTGCGATGTAAAATTTCTGCCGTAAACGGCGTCGCGAAAACCGGGCAGCGTAAGCGCGGCCACAATGCCGCAACCGCACCTACATGATCTTCATGACCATGGGTAATAACCAAACCAGCCAGTTGCTCTCTCTGCTGCACAATAAACGCCGGATCCGGCGCCACAACATGATACCTGGAGCCCGTATTCTGGTTGAGATACGGCGCCACCAGAGGTTCATCAAACGTAACCCCACAATCCACCATCAACCATTGGCCGTCATGGCCGTACAAATTGAGGTTCATGCCAATCTCACCCGTTCCGCCCAGGGGTAAAAACCATAAATCATTTGCACCGGGTGTTAAGGTTGAAAAGCTTGAAATAGTCTCCTCCTGAGCAATTTGCTAACTGATGGTTGTGGTTTACGAAATTAGTTTGTCACACCATAGCCGTCATTACTGACAAGCATTTATGCAATGACAAAGACGCGATTATGATGGTCTTTACCGAGGATGTTATTGACCTTAATCAGCAAAGCCAACACACCCTGGAAATTATTACGTTTATTGCGGATTATGGTTCAGCTCAGGCGAGCTTATCGGCAAAATCTTCCGGGGCCATAAGCTCACTTTCCTCGGCTGGCATGGGGGCAATAATGACGTTGAGAAAGTCTTTGGACAAACCTGAAGTCCAGCGTGACAGCCAGACATCGAGACTAATCGCTTTGGGTTCACAGTGAGCCCACTCCTGATCGGCCCACATACTCGCCAGGCTGGCCGTTGGCCACACCGGGACGCCTTCCTCATCATCTGAGGTCAGCATTACGCAACCATCATCATCATTGAGGATAAACAATTCGCCCTGCTCTTTTACCGTTGCAAAAAAGCTGGCCAGGCGTTGTTCAGGGTTCTGGCTAATAAATTCGTCGTCTTTCAACATTATAATTCTCTTTGTTTCAATTCAGGCTGAGCATGTTGCTCTGTTATTATACGTCCTGAGTAAAGTGTTGACTCACCACACTCACTACATCAGGCACAATGGCTCGTCTGACAGACTTCATGTAATACATATACAGTTTACACTGGGCATGCGTGAAATGATCAATACAACGCACATTTTCCAGCCCCCACTGTGACCAGTCCAGGCCAACCGGTAACACCGCTACACCGCCCTCTTGCTGCAATGTCGCAAGGGCCAGACGCAGGGAGTTGGTAGTAAACTTGGCATCCCGGTATTCAGTAAAACGGGTCAGGAGCTCATCACGGGCCTTACTGCCCCAGTCTATCGACACAAACTGCTCCGGTCCGGTGTCCACTTCGGCCTGATTTATACTGAACAAGCCCAAAGGCATAGCCTTCAATAGTTGCCCGGTAAATTCTTCCGACTTAAGCGGTTCACTGGAAAAAGCAATATCGATGCTGCGGTCATGCAACTGCCGGGAAATTTGCTCAGATGGCAATACCTCGGCTTTGATTGCCCACTCGGGAAACGCTCCGTGGATTTGGCGGAGCAATTCAGGCATCCAGATCTCATTGTTTAACTGGCCGGCACCGCATACCAGATACTCACCAGCTTCGCGCTGTAACTCTTGTTTAGCTTGTAACAAGGTAGCACTAAGCTGCTCGGCATAAGGCAACAGCCGCTCGCCGGCTGGCGTGAGCTGGATACTATTACGGTGGCGCACAAATAAAGTCGTGTGGAAGTATTCTTCCAGCTGCTTAATTCTGGCGCTGACTGCCGATTGGGTTAAATAAAGATTCTCGGCTGCTTTGCCGAAATGACGTGTTTTAACTACTTCTACAAATGTGGTCAGAAAACGAATGTCCATGCTTATACGTACTATGACTCTCGTCCATACGCATAAGCTGGCACAAGTTTTCAGTAAAGTAAAATAAAACGTGCCGGGCGGCCCGTTTTATTTGGCGTTCACTCGAAGCTATCGTGCTGAGCGCGCCGCTGTTTATCGCGTCGGTGCATCGCCTTCTTCTTGTCTTTCATAGATTGCTGACGTTTATGGTCTTTGCGGTAATCGCCACCATCTTCGTCATCTACCGAGTCCCATTCTTCCCGCTGGTAACGATAGTCTTTGCTCATTGTCTTCTCTGGGTTGGTTGAACACTAACCCATTTATTATTCCTCGCTGTTAAAAAATAGGAAATGAATAGTTTTTATCGTCACGATAAACTTTATTTCTGAGCATTTTTTAACCAATTTACATTTTCACTCGCTAACAAAGTACTGCTTACGGGGCCTCATCCCAGCGCTGTCAGAGGCTGCAAAGCCCTTACCATGACTGGTTTTTATCACTCATTTTATGAATCGAAAGATGGCAGTTTTGTGAAACAATTTTTTTTATTGTGAAGGTAAAAATTTTTTGTTTTTCATTTGCAGATTTATAAATTAAAAGTGCACGAAATTACTCAACCAAGAGAATTCGTATCATGAAGACGACAGATATACGTGTACCTGCTAAGCAATTTATTGACCGCCAACACTTTCCTTACGGTTTCCGTAAGTCGGGTGACTTTAGTATTCCCGAAGCCGATGTGCTGAGCGCCTATGGCAAAACTCTGGCTGGCTTGGAGTCTGGTGAACTGAGCCCGGAAAACGCCGAAGAGCAACGTTTCATCGCGGTGCTGAAAGGTGAACAACAAGCCAACAGCCTGCTGGAAAAAGCCTGGTTGAAATACATCAAGCTGGCGCGCAACCGCAAACAATTCTATACCCTGCATAGTTCAGCCAGTAATCAGTCTGACTATGACGAGGATTACTCTGACGACGAGTTTGACGTAGCTTAACCGTTACCGCCGTATACCCGTCATTCAGCATACACCCGTCGGCAGTCTCCCGACTGCCGGCTGTCTTTTTTGTTTTCTCCTGTCTACACTCATTTTAAAGATGTGATCACCCCCGGCTCATGGGTATCAGAGTGATCCGTCCTATGCACCGCACCTTATAAATTAGTGACCGGTAATTCAGGTCAGTAAAGCAAGGAGGTTATTATGGAAACGCGATTCTCGCAGTTAAGCCACTATTCAATTCACGCGACTGATGGCGATATAGGCGGCTGTCAGGATGTATTAATTGACGATGTCCAGTGGGTCGTCAGATATATCGTTGCCGATACCAACACCTGGCTGCCATTGAGTCGTAAGGTAGTCATCACGCCAGTCTCCATCGAAAGTTTACTGCCCGATGAGGAAAGCCTGGCCGTTTCCCTTACTAAAGAAGCGCTGAAGAACAGCCCTTCTCTTGAAGAGCACCAGCCTGTATCCCGCGAGTACGAATCGTTGCTTTATAAATATTTTGGCTACGGCTACTACTGGACGGGGCCGGGTGCCTGGGGCGAGTACGCCCACCCTCTGGAACTGGTTGATAATTATGCCCAGGAGCAAGCAGAGGTAGAAGAAGACAATTCGCACCTGCGTTCCTGTGACGAGCTCAGCGGATATACCATCGCGCTTAGTGATGGCCAGGCAGGCCATGTTGAAGACTTTGTTATCCAACTGCCAGAGTGGTCTGTTACACACCTGATTATTAATCTTAACGACTGGCTGCCCGGAGGCAAAAGGGTAAAAGTAGACTGCCGTCATATTGTAAAAATTGACTGGGCCGGTCATGCCATTGAGCTTGATATCAGTAAGAAAGAACTTGAGGGTGCGGTGAGTGCGGACTAGTCGTCCGCACAGAAAAAACCGTATAACAGATTCATGATTTGGATAATGCGATTATCCGCCAGACGATAATAAATGGTTTGGCCGCTGCGGCGGGTGGCTACAAACTCGGCTTCACGGAGCAATGCCAAATGCTGTGAGAGCACAGGCTGAGTTACTGGCACGTCGTCGAGTAATTCAGTCACCGAGCGCTCTCCCTCCAGCAGAGAACAAAGCACCATCAACCGGGTTTTATTCGATAATTGTTTTAGAAATTGCTCAGCTTCTTCAGAGCGGCTCAGCATTTGCGTTGGGTCCATAGCTTTTACCTTGTCTTGTTCAGGCTCACTGCACGCTATGGGCATATTGAACTGCAAACTGGTCGCCTAAGCAAGTAATGGTTATCATTTAATATCACAAAATTGAGAGTAGTTATCTCATTAACGCTTGCTGTTGACAAGAACAACCCTCAATATTAGCTTTAACTAATATAACTTGTTTTTTACCAGAGGACATTATGCTTTTAACTATCCCGGAACGTTTAGCGGCCATCGACCCGGCCCCCAGAAAAATCACCGCGGCAGAAGCCGCTAAAGAACGAGCGGAACTTAATGGCTATGTAATTGACGTCAGAGAACCTGCAGAACATGCTAATTCCCCTGCCAACGGCGCAATTAATATTCCCCGCGGCGTACTTGAAATGAAGATGCTGGAACTGGTGAAGGATCCCGGCACACCGATTTTCCTACACTGCGCCTCAGGTGCCCGGGCAATGCTCGCCGCCGAACAACTGGCGAAAATGGGCTATCAGCACGTTGCTGTAATGACCTGCGACGTGCCAACCATTCAAAAGGCATTTAACTAATTTACTAACCGGTGTAAGCTCGCAAAAAACAATAAGCTGGCCGTATAAGCCAGTTTTCGTGGAGTTTACCCGGTATGTTAAAAGCAACCCTTGAACAGTGGCGCATGTTTAAGGCTGTCGTGGAAGCCGGCGGTTTTAATCAGGCCGCTGAGCAGGTCCATAAAAGTCAGTCCAGCATCCACCATGCGGTGCAGAAACTCGAACACGCCCTGGACCTTACCCTGTTTCTCAATGAGGGCCGTCGCGTTACCCTGACCGAAGCCGGCGAGCTGATGTACCGCCGGGCCTGTTTCCTGCTGGAAGAAGCTCACAAAGTCGAAAGTGTGGCCAGCAGCCTTACGTCGGGAATTGAAACCTATTTACGTGTGGCGGCGGACATTATTTTTCCGCCACAAATGCTTTACCACGCACTCAATAAAGTTTCCCAGGAGTACCCGTTACTGCGTATTGAACTGATGGAAACGGTGTTAAACGGCGCCAACACCTTACTTAAGGATGGCGATGTGGATATCGGTATTTCACCTTTCCCCTACCCCAACGGCTTCAGTGAGGATCTTTGCGATATTGAGTTTATTGCCGTTGCCCATCCCAGCCACCCATTGCACGAATTAAACCGCACGCTGACCCTGGATGATCTAAAAAGTTATCGCCAGATTGTGGTGCGCGATTCCTCCACGGAACGTAAAGCTGAGTCCGGCTGGCTCGGTGCAGAACAGCGCTGGACTGTGAGTCATGTTCGCACTTCTATCGACATAATCAGTCAGGGGTTAGGCTTCGCCTGGTTACCCCTTGCAATTATCAGCGATAAACTTGAAGATGGCACCTTAAAGCCCCTACCCATGGAGCAAGGCGGATTACGTAAAGCAATGCTGCATCTGTGTTTTGCCGACGGCGATCGCCTTGGTCCGGCTGCCCGGGCTTTCATTGGTGAGTTACGCTATCAAACCATGCTGTTGCCCAGCGCCGACTCACTGGATAACAACTAACCCTGTAATTAAACTAAAAACTGATGATCTTAATGTAACCCATTGTCGTATCAGTTAAATTGACCAAATAATCAGCATACAAGGATGCGACAATGTTAACCGTACTTTTAGTGGATGATGACGCGGAGTTTTCCGACGTCGCCTGTACAATCATCGAATTTCTTGGTCATGAAGTATTAACCGCGTCTACCCTCGCCGAAGCTCGCGAGTGGCTCTCTAAAGAAACCTTTGACCATATCCTGTTAGATTTCATGTTACCTGATGGTTCAGGACTGCACCTGATGGAATCGTTGCAGCCCGAGCAGAACACCCGGGTAACCCTCATCACCGGTCACCCCTCGGTAAAAGGAATTATCAAGGACATGTGCGGTCCGAATATCGATTATCTGGTGAAGCCCATTCAACGGGAAGATTTAGAGTCGGTACTCCAGGGCAAAAAGCAACCTGCCAGTAAACGTTCAACCACCGCCATTACCAAACATTTCGGCCAGCTTATTGGTGAATCAGCCCCGATGCAGGAGCTATATAAGCTGATAGGCCGGGTCAGTAAAACCAAAGCCAATGTGATGCTGCTTGGCGAAAGTGGTGTGGGTAAGGAAGTGGTTGCTGCCGCGATTCACGAAGCGTCTGATTGTGAAGGTACTTATGTAGCCACCAACTGCGGCGCGTTCTCAAAAGAACTTATCGGCAGTGAGTTATTCGGCCACGAAAAAGGCGCGTTTACCGGTGCTGTAGGCCGCAAGGAAGGCGTCTTTGAACAAGCAGAAAACGGCACACTTTTCCTCGACGAAATTACCGAGATGCCTATCGACATGCAGCCCAACCTGTTACGGGTTCTGGAAAACAAAGTCGTGATCCGGGTAGGCGGCACCAAGGCGATGCCGGTAAACTGCCGGGTAGTTTCGGCCACCAACCGCAGCATGGAAGAAATCGCCGAAAGCAAGGTATTGCGTGAAGACATTTATTTTCGTCTGGCCGTATTCCCTATCACGATCCCGCCGCTACGGGAACGGAAGGAAGACATTCCGCTTCTGGCTGAACACTTTATTAACCAGCTCAACGAAGAAAATGGCAGTCAGTTTCGCTGGCAGCCTGTACAGCTGGAAAAACTGCAAACCTACGACTGGCCTGGTAACGTTCGCGAGCTGCGCCATTTCGTGCACCGCGCTGCCATCATGAGTGACCCGGAAGGTACCGAGATCGAATTACCCAAAACCATTGAGTCACCGTTTGCCAAAAAGCAAACGCTTTCAACGGGCCTGAAGGCGGGCAGAACCATTGAAGAGGTCGAAAAAGAGTTAATTTACGCGACCTTAGAAAAAGTAGATGGCAATAAAACCACTGCAGCGGAAATGCTTGGGATCAGCACCAAAACCCTGTATAACCGATTACATGCCTATGGCGACCTTAACAGTGATTCGGAATAATACAATATGGATGAAGGTGAATTTGCACGATTACAAAAGGCGGTGCACGACGCGCGCCGCCCGTTAAATCGAATTACCATGCAGTCGGAGCTGATTAAGCTGGCCCTTGAAGGTGCTGTACCAAAGGAAAAAGCGCTGACGGCACTGGATAAGATCATTGCCGGTAGTAAAGACTGCAGTGATGGTCTTAGTGAGCTGGTAGCGCAGTTTTCTCCAGACGCAAACGACGAAGGCAGTCCCACAGAATGAAGACCATTATCCGCAATACAGCTTCGTCGATATTGTTGGTTACCCTGGTTATCATAGTTATTGCCGCTAATTCCACTTACACCATCCACACCATGGATGAGCTGGCCTCGCTTGAGCGGCGGTTATTTACCACCAACCAGGTGATTAACTCTATTAATACCCTCCACCTTGCCGTACTCAGAACCGAGTCCGGCCAGCGCGGCTACTTACTCGCCGAACGGGAACGTTATTTAGTTGACTACGAAAAAACACTTAATAAGGTCAACAACATTATTGAGCAGGTAGAAGCCAACGCAATTCGTTCAGACTTTACCGAACAGGAAGTGCGGCTGCAGCAATTGGTAGATCTATCAAAAGCCAAGCTGTCAGAGCTTATTGAAACGGTCGAACTGGCACGTCAGGGCCGCAAGGACGAAGCCATTACTATTTTTCAGTCTGACGTTGGACTGGAACTCTATAACGAGTTTGAAGAGGTGTTTGTCCAGATTGCCGAAGAAGAATACAAAGTACAGGCACAGCACATTGATTCGCTACTTAAACTGCGATCAGACTCAGTCACTAACCTGATTATCTCCTCACTGACCACCGGCCTGCTGGTGATCAGTATTTTCATGTTACTACGTATGAACATCCGCGGAACCATCCGCCACAGACGGGAATTGCAGCAACATAACCTGGTGCTGGAATCACGGGTAAAAGAACGTACCGTGGAGTTACAGGTTTACGCGGAAGAGCTGTCTCGCAGCAATCGTGAACTGGAAGATTTTGCCTTTGTCGCCTCCCACGATCTACAGGAACCTTTACGAAAGATACGCGCCTTTGGCAATCGCATCAGCACCGGCTACGAAGATGCACTGGATGAGCGTGGTCAGGACTTCCTGCGCCGCATGCTCAATGCCGCCGAGCGTATGTCTATGCTGATCAGTGATTTATTGTCATTCTCCCGGGTAACTACCCGCGGTAAGGACTTTGAAGATACCGATTTAAATACCGTCGTTGCCTCGGTATTGGAAGATCTCGAAATCACCATCGAAGAAAAGCAGGCAGAAATTCACACCGATTCATTACCGGTGATGAAAGCCGATGCCTCACAAATGAGTCAGCTGTTTTTAAATTTGTTGTCTAATGCACTGAAATTTACCAAGCCAGACCAGCCACCGATTATTACTTTACGCTATGAGGCTATCGATGAGGAGCAGGCAGAAGCCCTTCATCTGTTACCAGGCCTGAGCTGGTTTAAACTAACCTTACAGGACAATGGTATAGGCTTTGAACAGAGCTTTGCCGAAAAAATATTTGCCCCGTTCCAACGCTTACACGGGCGCTCAGAGTATAAAGGTACCGGTATCGGCTTAGCGGTTTGCCGCCGCATTATCGAACGTCATAACGGCACCATCGAAGCCTTTAGTGAGCCCGGCCAGGGAGCCAGGTTCGAATTGTACCTGCCCGAAGACGGCCAGCCGTTTACCAACTTGCAACAACAGGGAGTGATAAGTCATGCCGAACAGTAGCTTACCCGTTACCATATTAATGGCCGATGACGACGAGGACGACAGATTACTGGCGCTCGACGCGTTAAAAGAAGGCCGGGTGCTTAACAATTTACACTGCGTAGAAGATGGCGTTGAACTGCTGGAGTATCTGCGTCGGGAGGGTAAATTTGCCGATCCTGCCACTTCGCCCCGCCCGAGTTTAATTTTGTTGGATTTGAACATGCCGCGCATGGATGGCCGGGAAGCCTTGCAGCACATCAAGGCCGACCCAAACTTACGCAGCATTCCGGTGGTTATCCTGACGACTTCGAAAGAAGAAGAAGACATGATCCGCGGTTACGACCTCGGCGCAGCCTCTTACATTACTAAACCGGTTAACTTTGAGGGACTGGTGGATCTGATGCGCGCTATCGGTCGCTACTGGATAGAATTTGTTGAACTCCCTCACAATAAATAGGCATTCGTGACCCATGACTGACCATGTTCGCATACTGCTGGTTGAAGATGACGAAGACGATTATTTTCTGACCGCCGACTCACTCTCGCAGTGCAAGTCGCCGGTGTTCGAGCTGGTATGGGCCAAAACGGGTGAAGAAGCCATTGAACATCTGCAAACAGATACCTTCGATTTGTGCCTGCTCGATTATCTGTTGGGTCAGGAAAATGCCATGGACGTGCTGGAAAAGCTTAAAAGTCTGTCGGTAACCATTCCTGTAGTGGTCCTCACAGGCCAGGCAGACAGTATCGTTGATGACAGGGTAATGCGCGCCGGTGCCGAGGACTTTTTAACCAAAGCCGAAGTCGATACGCCACGCTTTATGCGGACTATCCGCTATGCACTGGTACGCCGCGAAATTGAAACTGAACGATTAGAACGTAATCGCATCGAGCAGCAAAACAAAGCCAAGGATAAATTCCTCGCCCATCTTGGCCATGAACTCAGAACCCCACTGGCCTCTATTCTCGGTTATACCGAGCTGTTGCTCGACAGCCCTGGTAACGAGCGAATTAACGCTGAACTCTCAACCATCTTTAATAACAGCAAACATTTGCTTAGCCTGCTCAACGACTTACTGGATATGTCGCGGATCATGGCCAACAAGTTAGAGCTGGTGCCACAAACGCTTAATCTGAACGGCTTTTTAACCGATCTTTATAGCCTGATGGTTGTGCACGCCAGTGAGAAAGGCCTGGTTTTAACAGTTAGCGCCAATTCGTTAATCCCCGAATATATCAAAGTAGACCCTACCCGACTGCGGCAAATCCTGATCAATCTTGTTAATAACGCAATTAAATTTACCGACAATGGTGAAGTGGCAATCAATGTTGAATTCGATAAAGACGGCGAGCGGATTTGCTTTGCGGTAAAAGATACCGGTATTGGCATGCCGGCAGACAAGCTTGAAACCATTTTTAAGCCCTTCGAGCAAATTGAGGATCTTATCCACGCCAACCATGGTGGTGCCGGCCTCGGGCTGGCCATTTCCAATGAGTTAGTCAGCCGTATGGGTGGCCGTATCAGAGTAGAGTCCACCCAGGGCGAAGGCAGTCGCTTTTGGTTTTGTATCAATGCCGAAGGCAGCACTGAACAGAATCTTATTCGCTTGAATCTGGAGGCACCTGAGCGTCTTCCAGTCCAATTTAAAATAAATCAACACCTTGATGGCCGGGTGCTGATTGTTGATGACTTACGTGAAATTCGCCGTCTCACCGGCCGTTTAGTTAGCATGAGCCAGGCACAGGTAAGCTACGCCCAGAATGGCGCCGACGCATTGGAAAAAATACGCAGCGCAGAGCATAGCGGTGAACCTTTCCACCTGGTACTGATGGATATACATATGCCGGTGATGAATGGCATTGATTGTTTAAAGGCTATGCGCTCCTCTGGTATTCAAACGCCGGTAGTAGCCGTTACGGCAGCCAGTCGTAAAGGGCTTAGAGAATCCTTACTGGCCGAGGGTTTTGACAACGTAATTGCCAAGCCTATCGACCGTAAAGATTTAAGTGAAGTGCTCAGTACCTTTTTACTGCCAGCCACCCAGCCTGCTGCGCCGAAAGAAACCAGCAACGCTGAGCAGAAGTCATCTTTACTGGTAGTAGAAGATGATGAGGACGCGGCCGAGTTAATGTGCCTGCTGCTAAATTCGTTGGGTTACGAGGCAGATATTGCACTTAATGGCCAACAGGCTCTGGAAAAAGTTGCCAATGCCCCGGCACATTATGTCCATGTGCTTATGGATCTGCATTTGCCCGATACTGACGGCTATGAACTGACCGCTGCCATCGCTGAAGTCGCCCCTGGCCTGAACGTGACCATTATCAGCGGCGCTGAGCCAGATAAAGGCCGACTCGAGGGTTTACCCATCGCGCAGGTGTTACTCAAGCCCGTGAGTAAAGCTGATCTGGCCGTACTGAACTTTTGCGGGTAACTCCTTGCAAGTTTTACACTGCATTTTCCCATCACTGTTAACTCCACTTGCAATAAAACAGGCTTAAATCAATTTTATCAATAACTTACACATAATCACATTGATGGCATAAGCGTTGCACTCTCTCCTGTAAGCACAGGTTTAATTCGGTCAGTAACCAGTTAATCAAAGCTTTCAACACCCGGTTACTGACGATAATGCAAACAGGACAACAACATGGATATACAACTATTAGGCAGATTATTCAGCGATGCAGTGTTGATCAGAGCTTTGGTATTCGCTGTGGTTACCACTTGTTTGCTAACCGGTTGCGCAGGTTCCGGGTTAACAGCAACACCTTATCAGGCGGCCGAGTCAGCCCGCGACGTAGGTTATTCATCACATCGCCTGTCAGAGGGGAAATTTAAAATTCTTTACAAAGCCAATAGCGCTACCAGTGAAGAAACTTTGGAACAATACAGCTTGCAACGTGCAGAAGAGATTGGCCTGGAACGTGATTACAACTGGTATCGCATTGTTTCCAGCGAGGCTGTGACCATGCCATCCATGACCGACCAACAGGTAATAACTGCCGCCCCTCAGTCACAAACGGTTGATGGTGCAGTTACCGGTGATGTCACCGCCACCAGTTTACCTTCTAATCAGCAGTGCACGGTATCCGGCTGTGAGCAGGTGTCTACGCCCAATCCTGTTTCAGGCGATACGTCTGAAGCTGGCATGCAATTCTATGCCATGACCATCCAGTATGGTCGTTTCGAACCGATCCCCGAAGACGCTATTAAATTGCAATAAGCGTTTTCAAAGGTCAAACAAATAAGGTGTAACTGTGGTTATGTCGAACACCGGAAAATGTGCCATCAAAATGTTTAAAGACCTTTTCAATCAAGGCGCTGAGCTTTACCAAACCGCTCAGCAAAGCAATCAGCAGCCGCAACAGCGCGCGTGTTTACGGGTGCTCAGAGCCGAGAAGCTTCGCGCCCTGCGATTGATGGAGGCAGAGAGCAATAGCGGACATGATTATGCTCTGTCGGAACAGGTGAAAGAGCAATTTAAGTCAATGCTTGAGCACTACCCTTCAATTCGTCATGTTAGCGATTTCATAGAAATAGAACAACGATTGTTGGCAAGTCTCAAAGAAAACCTGACTTCGCTGACCCCGTCCCCGTTGTCTTTAAACCTGCGCACAATTACAACCCGTCATCAGCAGTGCCTGGAAAAGCTCAGTCGTGAGCTTGCCGGGCAGCCGGATAAGTAGTCCGGTACAGCCCCATTTATACACAAAATTACCGTCTGGATCAGTGACAACATCTCCTGCTCCGGCGCCATAAATTTATCGCGACAGCTGCGATAATATGGCGTAAGCTACTGATACCAATCGGCATAGAAGTTTACCCTCTCAGAGTGATCCCTGAGGGCTAGTCGAAAACGGCTTAGATCACGACGCGTTCACTGAGGCATAGTTACTCTATGTCCAGGGGACGCAACACAGATGTAAGTCGTTTTGGCCACTCCCTTTGGGCAATGCTGTCAGTCTTGCTGAGTGGGCAAACTTCTATGCCGATTGGTATGGAACGTAGTTGGTCCTGTCTGCTCATATCACGAGTCAATCAGGGCTATGAGTAGTAAAAGGAAAACCATAACATGGATGCAAAAAACGACGCCCCGTCAACGCAGAAAAAGCGCCTGGGTGGCTGGTTAATTTTAGTTGGTATAGGAGTCGTACTGTCGCCGTTTCGGCTATTGATGAATACACTACCCGCTTATCAACCACTGCTACAAAGTGACATATGGGATGCACTAACCAATCCGGACTCCGCGGCCTATCATCCTTTATGGGGGCCTTTACTAATTGGTGAAATTACTTTTAATGTAGGGCTGTTTCTGGCTTCGCTGTATTTAATTTATCTGTTTTTTACCCGCCACTGGCTGTTTCCCTCATTTTACATTGGTATCGTGCTCTCCTCTTTGGTGTTTATTCCGGCTGATGCCTGGTTAGTATCCATTGTGTTACCGCAAGAGCCCATGTTCGATCCTGACACTACCAAAGAGTTTGTACGAACGCTGATTGGTGCTCTCATCTGGATCCCATACATGCTGATGTCTCAACGCGTAAAAGAAACCTTTGTTAAAGACCAGCAAGACCTGTCACCCGCTTTACCGGTAGCAGAATCCAATTGATGAAATTAGTTCTATTCACAAGCTGTGTGGTTCTGGTTTGAATCTAAAAATCGGCAGTATCTAAATCGAAGAAAGAAAAATCATTGTGCCCTTGTTCAGTGTTGTCATCGTCACTGGCATACATAACAAACTGGAAGAATAATCATGGATGAGGATTCAGTCGATGCGGCACAGGGGTGACGAATAACCGAAATGCCAGTGGCATTTCGCAGTATGAGGAACGACACGCCATGAATGGCGTGGCTGGAATGAATCACAGGGACGTTTGTTACGATTGTCTCAAATTCGCTGTCACCGACTCCGACAAAAAATATATAAACAACTATCGTAGCTGAACGCTGCTAGCGGGGAAATAAATCACACCTGCGTTCAATAGAAACCTAACTCAGGTACTATTCCGGTGTTTTTAAATTTGCCTGATTGGCATTTTCCACCCAGTCCAAGTCCTTGGTTTGTTCATCCAGCGTGCCTTTGGCATCTTCTAAGAAGACTTTGCAGAAATAATCCACACAAGGATGCATTTCGCGATAACGTTCCAACTGAATATCCATTTCTTCCATGGCATTGGAAAACTCATGATTCGATTTAGCCAGCTCATAATCACACTTGAGGTAGGCGCACAGCACATCGGCCGCCTTGGCCAGGCGTACATGCACGTCATTTTTATCTTGTAGTATCAGCGGCTCATAACAGGCTTGTAGCGGCTCTGGCAGCGTTTTTATCAGCATTTGCTCAAACCGTCGCTCAAGTTTTTTAATCGCCTGAGTGGTTTCCGGGTCGTGATATTTCACCGGGCTGGGAATGTCGCTCATACCGGCAATTTCGCTGCCTTCATGAAATATAGCCATGGCAGCTACCCGGTCTGGCTCAATATCTTCCCCATAGACTTCCCTGGCGATTACGCCAAGCATATGGGCAATTACCGACGCTTCATAAATGTGGGTAGATAGCATCTCAGACTGAAACTGCGCCATCAGCGGCCAGCGTTTTACATTTCGGGCGCGCTGCATAAGACCAATAAAGGCGGAATGACTGTTGGCCATGGGTTCTCCGGGTGAATTTTAGCAATGATAAACCGATCCTAAAGCTTATCGGCAGTGATGTCAGCCTAACACAGCATCGTGGTCTGTAAAATATGCACGAACTCCTGTAACGAATTATCAAAGACTGCCTGACCAACCCAGGAAATTCTTATTTTTATCATAATTATCAATTAGATAAGTGTTGGCACAAGATAAGCATATATCACTGTGACATTAGATGAAATTAAAGGAGACATCATGTTAGGTTGGGCAATTACATTTTTTATCATTGCCATCATCGCAGCAGTTTTCGGTTTTGGTGGAATCGCCGGTGCAGCAACTGGTATCGCACAGTTTCTGTTCTTCTTATTTGTAGTATTACTGGTTATCTCTTTGGTTGCTGGCGCGCTTCGCGGCAAAAGACCAAGAGCGTAGTCAATCACAAACTCAATAACCAATCAGGGAGATTATTATGAAAACGTTGAAATTACTTGATGTACTTAAAATGACTGTTATCGCTGCCTTTGCATGTTCTGTTATCGCATGTGGTGACGGTGAAGCCGAAGATGCCGGTGAAGCTATTGATGAAGCAGTAACTGATGCTGGCAATGCCGTTGAAGACGCCTGTGAAGATGTTAAAGAAGGCGTGGATGCAGAAGACAAAGACTGTTAATCTGCACTCGTAACAGAAGGGCAATGTGTCGCTACAAACGTGGTAGCACATTGCCCTTTTTGCGTTTAGTGCTGTTTACTTTTCTTATCCAGCACGCCCATGGCAAACGCTGAAATCACAAAGGTTAAATGGATAAGCACATACCACATGAGCTTTTCGTTCTCGATATTCTTTGCATTCATAAAAATTTTCAGCAAGTGAATCGATGATATTGCCACAATCGATGCTGCCACCTTACTTTTAAGCGTGCCGGTATCCAGCGTACCCAGCCAGGCCAGTTTTTCTGTCCCTTCTTTTAAATCGATGCTGGAAACAAAGTTCTCATAGCTGGTAAACATCACCATAATGATCAGGCCGGATACCAGAGCAATATCAATCAGCGATAATACTACCAGCACAATATCGGCTTCACTGATTTCAAGTACATGGGGTAAAAGATGAAATATTTCCTGGAAAAACTTAATCCCCAGGGCAATAAGCGCCAGTGATAGACCAAAATAAATCGGCGCCAGTAACCACCGGGATGCGTACATCATACGCTCAATTAACACTTCCAAACCAGGCCTCCTGCGTTGGAAAAACTTACTTGTCAGAGAAGAAAAAGGATATGCACACACCACACATTGCGATTCTCAACTAGCGAACTGAAATTCAGCGGCGCTGGTGAATCCTGATGCCGGTGATTTTATCAGAGCCGGTAATTTTGAGGTATCATTTCTTACAAATTTTAACGGCTCTGAGGCAATCTTCACGACAGCGTTTTAATCTTCGTCGAGAACAATGTCCATCCAAACCAGACGGTGATCGGAACTGCTCTGGCGGTCTTTCACCAGCCGGTACAAGGGCGATGATTTTACCGGCCAGAACACACCACCACCCTGCACTGTCAGCCCCTCTCTGGAGGGCAACACATAATCGGCGCGAGCGCCCCAGTAAGCGGTAAAACGGCTGCTGTAAGGCTGCTCTGCCGACTCGCTGCCGCCATCACTTTGCGGGATCACGCTGCTATTAACCAGCGGATGTTCGGTTAACTGTTCAATCACTCCCGGACGGTATTTATCACCTATATCAGCCGCATTAAAGTCACCTGCCAGAACAAAACGCTGGCCAGCAAACCCGCCCTTTTTACCGCTATCGTCATAGATATACTCCACTCGTTCAGGGGATAAATAGTCAGCCATCAGCCGGATCTCATCGTGATTGCGCTTGCCGTTGCGATCTTCTGGCCCATCAAAGGTTGGCGGCGTGGGATGCATGGCCAGAATGTGTAATGTTTTTCCGTTAATGGTTACCGGAATATCCCAGTGTGATTTTGAGCTCAGCCTAACCGCCGCCCACTCCTGGGGAGTAAACCAGGGCTCACCGCTGTTCGGATCTGTGATCTGCAGAGCGCCGGGCATGTCCCGCCATAAAAAATGCTGAAACGTACGTACCGCGGCCACATCAATTGGATAGCGCGACAGCAGTGCCATACCATACTGTCCGGGGTACATCCCCCAACCATAGGCATCACCCGCGTTACCGGTTTTCTCGCCGTTGTTGTCCAAATCAAAGGTGGTAGCCACCCCCGTATTTACCGGCGCAATATATTGATAAGGGTAATCAATCGCGGCCTGGCCCTGCTGACTTTTATTCAGATAGTTTTTAACAAACAAAGAGACAGCTGTTGGCGTTGCATCCGGGTAATAGTCAAACTCGTTGAGCAGAATAATGTCCGGGGCTACCCGTTGAATAATTTCGGCAATATTACGAATTTGTTGATGCTCACCTGACTCTAACAAGTTCAGTAATACCTCGCCGGAGTGTTCCGAGGCGCCCTGAGGTTGATAATTACTGGCCTCCATACTAACGTTGAATGTTGCAACACGCACCGTATCAGCGTAAACATTTGGGAGGGAGAAAACAGCCAGAAAGAGAGAAAAAAGCGTTTTATTCATAATCATAGAGACAACAAAAAGAAAGGCATAGTGTACGCTAAATCACAGTATGAAAATAACCCCGTGTGAATTGGTATTCGAACAAATTAAGGAGAATCCCGTGCTTCTTTTAAAGCCCAATTGCGAAGGTTGTAATTGCGATCTACCGCCCGATGCGACAGAAGCGATGATTTGCTCTTATGAGTGTACTTTCTGTTTGAAGTGCGTGAATGACTTACTGAGCAATGTTTGCCCGAATTGCGGCGGTGGTTTTACGCGACGCCCGGTTCGCCCCAAAACAGCTCGCCGCGAGGGAGTTAGCCTGGCTTTTCAACCAGCATCCACTGAACGCGTGAATACCAGCAAAAGCGTAAGCGAAATCAAAGCCTTTGCGGCAGAAGTTAAAGATATTCCGCCCTGGCAACGTTAAACCATCGGCGAATTAAATTTCGCCGATGTATTCCCCTACCTCAACCACTTCAAACTGGGCGCCGGGAGAGCCGGACACGTACACAGAACATTGTCCCCAGGACGACGGGATGTGCCATTGTGATTTGTTCACTGCGGTATAGCGCGAAAGTTTATTGTCACAGCGGATCTGCACTTCATCCAAATCCCCTTCGGCAATATCCAGTGCAAAGGCGTTGCGACTGAGCTGATGAAATACCCGCCCTTCTTCATCGATGCTCGCCTTGCGGACCATTGGTTCGTTGCCCTGCACCAGTTCTTTTACTCTCTCGGCATAAGGAGCCAGTTGCGCCAGCTGTTCTGGTTTTTCATCAGCTATTTTTTCCAGCTTGTCATACGCTTTCATGGCTTCGTTGTACTCACTTTCATTGATGGAAAGGACAAATTCACGTTCGAGTAAATACTGCTTAGTCGATGTACGAACCGCGTCGGTATTTACCGCCAGTGCACGGCGCACACTTTTTAGCTCCCGGGCAGTGTCATCTGTAGCTTTGGCATAATAGGAGTCGGCCAGCCAGAAGTAGGCACTCTCGGTATGGTTCCACAGCTGATCATCCTTCATTTCGGCGATTAATTCGGCGGCCAATGGTAAGTCTTTATCAGTAATAGCCTCAGAAACCGCTTTATAGCGGCGCATAAACTTGCGGGTAACCCCCGACGAACCAGCCAGTCTGAAATCAATTTGCACCATATTCCGGCATTGCTGAATAGCTTCTCCATCCAGCATTGCCGGGCTGTACTGCCAGCGTTTAACCGCTCGTAGCGTGGCTTTTTCAAAGGCTTTTAAACCGCTGGAGTCCTGCACCACAGGGTCTTCCACTTCGCCGTCTTTGTTGATCACAAAACTCACCCTGACCCAACCTTCCTGGCTTTTTCTGGCCGACATCGACGGATATGTTGGATCGACTCTCTTGAGCGGCTGAGCCTGTATAACCGTAGCGATATGTTCAGCTAAGGGGGCTTCCGATGGCGCCTCTGATTGCGCTAATGATGAACCTGATAAGAATAGCAGTGCAAAGGGGGTTAGTGAGTAACACAATGGTTTGCGCATAGCATCATTCCTTCCTTAAAATGACTTAATAAACATAACCATAGCCGAATTACCTGACGACTGCAATGACGCCTGGTAGTCACACATCCCGCGACCAGCGCAGAAACAGCCCCAGTGACATCAGCAATAGACTGGCCGCCACCACTACCGCCACCGGATAAAATAAATTACCGGCAAGGTCGAGCTGGCTGTACTTGATAATCATAATCAACCCTTCCAGTACCAGGGCAATCACCACCACGCTGACAAAACGGGTTACCGTGCGGCGTATAGACATAAACAGATCTTCTTTCTGGTTATGCCGGTATTCTTTAAAAATCCCCATGGCCAGCTCGTAGGTAGCCAGGGCAATAAATAAATCATTAACCGCTTTAATGACCGCCGACACAAAATCCTTATCTGGTGCGAACCCTTGATAAAAGTGTAGCCCTGCCATCACAATCATTGTGGCGGATACACACATAAAGAGTCCGGCAAAAAAGCGGGCTGAAATATCTTTCAGCCAGCCATTACGCAATACATCAGACATTGGCTTTATCTCCTTGCGGTTGAGCTGGTACAGATTGCGTTGCCACCAGCTTGTTTAGTAACGCGGGCAGTAAGGTGAGGTCGGCCACCAGTGCCATGATCATCGCCAGTGCGGTTAGCAATCCAAAGTACACACTGGGCAAAAAGTCAGAAAAACCAAATAAGGAAAAGCCCACAGCAATTACCGTTGTGGTCATCAAAATGGCCAGGCCACTGTGTTTAAAGGCTTCTTCAGCTGCCGCTTCAGCCTGCCCCTCGCCCTGTTTTAACCCTGCCATGTAACCGTGAACAAAATGCAAGGTATCATCCACAGCAATGCCCATAGCGATAGCGGCAATGGTTATGGTCATAATATCCAGTGGTATCCCCACCCAGCCGATCACGCCAAGAATCGCCAGCGTCGTTAATACATTGGGAAGCAGCGCAATAAGGGCAACCTTGAGTGAGCGGAAAATCGCCAGAAATACCAAGCCTAATGCGATGTAAACCAGCCCCAGCGTCGTGATTTGCGAGTCAAATAACCGGCTCAGAATATCCTGATATAACACAAACAGACTGGTTAACTGATATTGCTCAGCGGCTATTCCCACACTTTGCAGATCCTGCCTGAGGTTATTCAGAAACTGCTCGCGATCGAGGCCCTCGGTGGTATCCTGCACTCGAATAGCAATACGTAACTGCTGATCTTGCTCGGAAAAATAAGCCCCCACCAGTTGGTTTACCACTTTTTCATTAAGCAAATAATAAATGCTGGTCAGTTCATATTCAGTGAGCGGTCGGCCGTTATTAAGCTGGGTAGCCAACTCCGTAAAATTAGCCAGCGACGTCACGCTGCCAGTAGCCTCAAAAGCGGTCACCGCCTGTTGTACCAATTGCAATTGATTGACACTGTCGGCACTGATAATTAAAGACGGATCGTCCGGTTTATCCGTTACGGTGAGAATAATATCCAGTGCTGTGGTGCCGCCAAACTCCTTATCAATATACGCCAATTCTCGGTGTACCTGGGTGTCATCGGCAAAGTAATCGATAAATGAATTTTCTACGTTGAGTCGCGTTATACCTACACTGAGCGCAATAAAAATAACGGCGGTACCGGCAATCGTCAGCCCCGGTCTGTTAAGTGTAAGAAGACGACTATGGCGCAACAGTTTGCGAATAAAGCCGTAATCCTCCGCCTCGCTACCAGCCGGTAACAACGCCAGCAGGGCCGGGAACAGAATAAGACTCACCAACTGTGAAATCACCATTGCGATCAGCATCATTAAACCAAAAGAAATGACCGGCTCAAGGCCGCTAAATAGCAACGCTGCAAAACCCACACTGGTAGTCAGCGAAGCAAAAAAGCAGGGGCTGAGCTTATCTTTGAGCATCAGTTCCACCCGTTTATGCTGTCCGCTATCGGCGTGTTCCCGGGCAATGTAGCGGTAGCTGCCGAGCATATGGATCATTACTGCCAGCGTCAGAATAATCTGTAACGCAACAAAGTTAGCCGAAATCACCGTGGCCCGTAAGTCTGCCCAACCCAGCGCGCCGATAGTCAGAGTCACACTCAGGCCACAGCTCAATAGCGGAAACACCACCCACTTAACCCGGCGAAATAAGATAGCCAGTAACAGCGCTACTACCAGTGCGATAGCGAGCCCGAAAATCACCAGGTCAGATTTGATAATATCAATCAGGTGCTGCCCTACCACATAAGAGCCCCCAAGATAAGTATTGGCCCGTTGACTATATGACTGGGTAATTTCGTTTAACTGGTTAATTTCCTGCTTACGGGTTTGAGTGAGCGCCGCGCGCAGAGGCTCGGCCTGTGCTTTAAGGGCTTCGAGTTGTGCTTGCTCATCTTCGCTCAGCTCACGATTAAGCAGCTGCGCCTGAATAGCCGTTATTTGCTGGTCAATTTTTACCAGTTCCGGATTAGGCTTAAACACAATCTGAACAGACGTAGCCGTGTTGTCGCGGTTAATCAGCAGATCGGTGAAAATCGGGTGCCCGCTGACCAGTTCTTTCATCCGTGCGGCAGAATAACGCTGTTGTTGCCAGGTGAGCTCGCTGACTTCCGTTTGTCCTGAAAGTGCATCAGCACTGTCGATAAGCGGCACCGTTAGTATGGAAGTGACACTTTCCACCCGCGGGATCTGTTCAATTTCCTGCTGTAAGTGGCTCAGATCGCTAAACGTCTGGTCGCTGAACACGTCGTGCTCACGTGGCTCGTAAGCTAACAGGATAAACTCGTCGGGATTAAAGGTTTGCTGGGCGACCTGAGTCTGGATATACAATTTATTGTCTTTTACCAGTAAAGTGTCGGCCGAGGCGGCAATTTTAAACTTGCCCACACCGGTCAGGGCCAGCAACAGTAAGGCAGCAAAGGCGATAACCACCGCCCAACGCCAACGCACGATGCCGGTAGCAAGATTATCGATCACTGTTGTCTTCATACATCAAATCCCTGGCCTGTCCCTGTAGATACTGATTACGGAAGTACAAGTAGGGATCGTCGGCGTTTTTATACAAATTCTGGTAGGTTTCCGACTGCTCGGAAAAATCGTCGACGCCATCAAAGGCTCTGAGCTGATAGTTTTGCGGGGCGTCTGCCACATGATTTACCGGATGGATGAAGCCTTCCGTTAACACCGAAAAGCCGCCTCTGACATCGCTTTGACCAAGTAGCGGTAGCACCAGGTATGGGCCCGATCCCACTCCGTAGGTTGCCAGGGTGTCGCCGATTGAGCGCCTTTTGGGCTCAATTTCAAACCAACTGGTAGCAGGGTCGAATAGCCCCAGTAACCCTACCGTAGAATTAATTAAAAAACGGCCGAGGTTAGAACCTGCGTCCGATACCTCACCGGAAAAAAGGTTATTCAGTAGATTCAGTGGCTCGCGCAAATTAGCAAAAAAATTGCCTACCGATGAACGTACCGGTTGAGGTACCACGGCTTTGTAGCCGTCACTCACCGGGATCAGGACATATTCATAAGCTGCATTATTAAACGCAAACACGGAACGGTTAAACCCTTCCCAGGGATCGTAATATTGCGGCGCGGAAGCCGGGTTATCCACTGGCGCATTGGCCACCGACACTACAGCAGGGGCAACATTTATCTCCCCCTGCGAAGTGGTTATGGTGACCGACTTACCGGCGCTTAACTGTTCTTTTTTGGTAGGTTGAGACGGGTTGGTTTCGCCGGACTGAGCAACCGCCTCTTCAGTCTGAGCTGGCGGTGGTACCGACGAACATCCCGTCAGCACCAACAGCGCTGCCGAAAATACTACTTTATAATACATAACTGCCTTGTCCGGTTTTCATCTGATGATGACGTAATATATTACTTGCCCGCTGCACCGCATCATCGCGGTTGTATTGCCAGTTCTGTTGCTCGTAAGCTCGTGCCTGTGAAATATAGAACATGATTCTTTTGAGTCGCAATGCATGCATACGGTTGGCACTGTCAAACTGCGTAGTGGCAACGCTCTTCTCAAGCTCTGTAAGCGCCTCTGAGTGCAATGTTGCCTGCATAGCGGCCTCACTACTCACCCACTCGGATACTGAGCGGTTGACCGATTGAGAAACTGTTGTTGTTTGACTGGCTGCCAAAACACCGCTGCAAACCAGTAGAGATCCTAATGCCCATTTAGTTAAATTTCGCATCGCTATCACCACGGTTGTCTGATTAGTTAGTGCTCGTACTCAGAACATTGATCAGCCCTGACTACGTCGCTGCTGGTATTGCCACTCATGGATGTTGCACCGGTAGCACCGCTGGCTACCTATTCATCGTCCTGCTTATCAGCTGACGGCAGATTGACTTCGTACTGGCTCGGATGTGCCGCTTCTTCATAGCGGGCAAACCAGTTAAAAATGCCAGGTGTTGAGTTTGTTGCTGATGAGTTGTTATCGCTGTTATTCATGTGCAGTTCCATGCAAAAAAAAGCGGTTGGTCAATACGACCAACCGCAGAAAAGTTTATTCGGATTCGACCACTGAAAGCTGGTCGTCTACAGATTTTACTTCTGAGGCGTTTTTAGCAATTTCCACTGCCAAAGCACGCTCAGCTTCGCTACCCACGGTACCTTTAAGAGTAACTTCGCTGTCTTCTACATCAACGTCGATGTCCAGACCGGAAATGTCGGTATCCATAAGCAAGCGGGATTTCACCACGGTCGCAATCTTGGCGTCGGTGAGATCACTTGAGGTTTCTTCACTGATCATCTCATCATCATCGCTTTCGATGATGGTCAGACGATTATCGACTGACGCAACACCGTCGATGCCAGTCACCAGTTCTTCGGCCAGCTTCTTATCTACGTTGCTGTCCACTTTACCGGTCAGGATGATCACGCCTTCCTGTACGTCGGTATTGATGTCGAAAGAATTCAGATGGGTATTAAACAGTAGCGTCGCTTCTGCCTTGCCATCAATCCAGGCATCCTTCGCCTTATCTTCCCACTTTGAATCGGCTAAAGCCGGACCCGCGGCTGATGCCGTAATTACCCCTACAACCATTAAAGAAAGTACTGAACGTTTCATAATGTCGCTCCGTTTGAGAATTCGAAGTGACTATTGCGATATTCAGGCCAAAATTTAAATTATTGATTTTATTTGATTTATTAAAATTCAGAGACAAAAGAAGCCCGCTAATGTGTAGCGAATTCTCGACACTGTGAAGATATTACCCAAAAGTATAAGATTAATTTACACCCGCTATCTCTTTAACCGAAGCACAAATGGTTTCACGCTTTTTAAAGTAACTCAGTGCAATCAGACAGTTATCTTCCGGCCAGATGGCCTGCTCTAACAAAGACTTTTCTTTTTTAGATAGCTGGCTATCGTCGAAGTGAATTGCTACCGCTTTTTTGTTTGGTGTTAACACATGGGGTTTTGCATCGGTTACCAGATTGTCAGCAACAAACAAAAACCGCCGGGCGACCGGGTCCTGTACCACACCAATCGCATTATGATAGTGAATCACTGACGGCCAGCCTTCAGCGATGCGACTTTGATAGAAAATCAAAAATGTAAATAACAACAAAACCACTAAGGTCATTGTGATAAATGTTTGCGAAAGATCCGGCGCTACGGTTACCAAACCTCCAATTGCCGCAACAAATACCATCCAGAAACCAAACACTCTGCGCAGCACATAAGGAGACACCCCCGAAATAACTTTGGCGTGCTTAATTTCCTGTGGTTCTAACTCCAGTAGAGCAACCTGACTTTGTGAGTTCACTTTAGGCATTTCAGCGGTTGAGATAGTGATGTGGATATATTACCTAAATAACCGGTTGGTACAATGATTATTGCGTTGCAATGTAACGCCTAGCCCATGTTTTTACAGGAAATTATGACAATTCCATCAACTCGTTTACATAACTGATGATCATTTAAGCAAATGCCCACCTCAGTTGCAGAATCGGACGACAGCAGTTTATCGAGTCATTATGCTTGCCGCGTGTAAATGAACGCCGTTGATTCCAGCGTCTTTTTTGACCTCCATCAGTCTGCACTTTCTGTTCTCCATTACACTGATTGTATGCCTGAAGTCAGTATTCGGGGGTTGATTCTATGGTGACATTGGTACACCATCCAGCGCCATTGGTTTAAGTGGTGACGATGCCGACCCGGATCAGTCTATCCCTGATTTTGTTCCCCGCCATACCCACAACGCCGACTGGGGCTGGGTTGCCCTTGCCGGTATGATCCGTCAGGTTGATAAAGGTGGTATTGATGAAACCGCTTTTGCCGCGAATATTGCCGGATTCTGCAAGGTTTCTGAGCGCAATGATTTTCGTTTTCAAATCACTGGCGGTGGATTCAGACCACCTGCAGATTTCTGCGTAGATGTCGTTTTAAACGAAGTACTGCTTTTTACGCTGCAGCGCCTGACGGAAATGCTCAACCAGCAGGTTGAGCTTTTTGTCGGCCTGCCGTGAGCCAGGATACACCGCATAAATACCCAGTTCTTTGCCAACATAGGGCGACAATACCGACACCAGCTTACCCGCCTCCAGCTCTTCGTGGATCAGGGCGCGGGGTAAGTAAGCCAGGCCAAACCCGGCCAATACGCCATGCTTGAGAGTATCGAGAGTGTTGGTACGATACCGCCCCTTTACCGCCATCAGCCTGTCCTCGCCATCCACCCGAAACAACCAGGCTTCAGGTTTGGTACCTTCATATTTGTAGAGCAGACAATGGTGCTTCTCCAGCTCATCGGGGTGTTCTGGTTCTCCGTAGGTTTGCAGATAATCTGGCGTGGCGCAGACTATCCAGTTGGAGTCCACCAGCCGTCTGGCAACCAGCGAAGAATCGGCCAGATTAGCGGTACGGATCGCCAGATCGAAACCTTCATCAAGAATATCCACCACCCGGTTAGTCACCCTAAGCTCAACTTCAATGCCAGGGTATTGTTCGCAAAATTCGACTAATGCCTGGTTAAGCACCAGATTGGCCGTCACCACCGGCATGGTTATTTTAATCCGCCCGCGAATATCGCTGCTGTAACCGGCTACCACGTCTTCGGCATCCTGCAAAGCCTGCTGGGCCAGTTTAGCCTTTTTATATAGTGCCTGTCCGGCATCTGTCAGGCTAAGCTTGCGGGTAGTGCGATAGAGCAGTTGCACATTTAGGGCTTTTTCCAGCCGCGCCACCCGCTTACTGACCACCGACATGGTTATTTCATACTTTGCCGATACTTTGGAAAAAGAGCCTTCTTCCACCACATAGACAAACAATAACATGTCATCTGCTTTTACCATTTTACGTGTCTGGTCTCGTGTATTTGTGCAAAAAAGGAAACAATCATATTGGATCTGAATATAGATTAACAGTCAGCACAGTTGTAGAGTCCATTGTATAAATTAAAGTCTGTTATCCGGGTCTGAGTACAGGAGCAACACAATGAGTCAATCCCCTATCCTCTCGCAATTTATCCAGCTCCTCGGTGAGGACAAGGTAGCCACCGGCGATCGTCGCACTGAGCACTATCGCTCAGGCTGGCGTTCAGGCTCTGGCACGGCACTGGCGGTGTTATTTCCTGATTCGTTACTCAGCCTGTGGCAGGCCCTGCAAATCTGTGTGGATAATAACTGCATCATTATCATGCAGGCCGCCAAAACCGGCCTTACGGAGGGCTCCACGCCAAGCGGCGATGACTACGACCGTGAAGTGGTAGTGATTAACACCCTGGCCATGGACAACCTGGTGGTACTGGGCAATGGTGAACAGGTGCTGAGCTTCCCGGGTACCACGTTGCATAAACTGGAAACCACACTTAAACCGTTACGCCGGGCTCCTCATTCTGTGATTGGATCTTCGTGTTTAGGCGCATCCATTGTAGGCGGTGTTGCCAATAACTCTGGCGGCGCGCTGGTTAAGCGTGGACCGGCTTACACTGAGCTTGCGCTGTTTGCTCAGGTCACCGCCGAGGGCAAACTGGAGCTGGTCAATCACCTGGATATTGAACTGGGCGATACGCCACAGGAGATCCTGACTAATTTAGAAAGCGGCAACTTTGATCACGCGACCACAGCCAGTGATAAAAAGGCCAGTGCCTCGGATTACGCCGAGCGACTGCGTGACGTGGAAGCCGATTCTCCCAGCCGCTTTAACGCCGATACCAGCCGACTTTTCGAGGCCAGTGGCTGTGCTGGCAAACTGGCAGTATTTGCCGTTCGACTCGACACCTTTGCGGTAGCTAAACAGGAAAAAACCTTTTATATCGGTACTAATAATCCGGATACACTAACCCGGCTGCGCCGCCACATTCTGGCTGAATTTACTCACCTGCCGGAAGTGGGCGAATATATTCACCGCGATATTTTTGATATTGCCGCCAAATACGGCAAGGATACCTTTCTCAGCGTGAAACATCTGGGCACCGACCGGTTACCCAAAATGTTCGCCCTGAAAGGCCGCATCGACGCGGTACTTAACAAGGTTTCTTTTGTCCCTGACTTCCTCACCGACCGTCTCATGCAAGGTGTTTCGGGGTTGCTTCGCGAACACCTGCCGGACCGCATGCTTGAATACCGTGAAAAGTATGAGCATCACCTGATCCTTAAAATGAGCGATGAGGGTATTGCCGAGGCGCAGGCGTTTCTACCGGTGTTTTTCGACAACAACGAACAGGTAGGCGGCTTCTTCGAATGCACCGAACGCGAGTCAGGCAGTGCCTTTTTACACCGTTTTGCCGCCGCTGGCGCAGCGGTGCGCTATCAGTTACTCCATCAGAAAGAGGTGGGTGACATCCTCGCACTGGATATTGCCCTGCGCCGTAACGAGCATGACTGGGTAGAAAAACTGCCCGAGTCACTTGCCGATAAAATCGACAAATCGCTGTATTACGGGCATTTCTTCTGTCACGTTTTCCATCAGGATTATGTCCTGAAAAAAGGCGTGGATGCCAAAGAGGTTAAGGCAGAAATGCTACGTATTCTGGACAGTCGTGGCGCAAAATACCCGGCGGAACATAACGTTGGCCACCTGTATAAAGCTGAAGAAGGGCTCGCTGCCTTTTACCAGCGTATTGATCCTACCAACACCTTTAATCCCGGTGTGGGCAAACTGGAAAAACACAAACGCAATTGCAGTTGCTGCTGATTTATGGTTTTCTGACGCTTTTGGGCCACTGCTGTTAATCTGTGATACAAAAGGCTAGAACGCTACATAAATGGCTGATGCGACTGGTAGGTATACAGTTTATTCTGTGGGCTATTACCGGCTTATATATGGTTTGTCTGGATATTCATTTTATCCATGGCGAACCACTTACCCACCCGCAGTCAGCGCCGCTTCAGCTTAAAGACATTAGCTATTCAACGGCGCAGCTACTGGCTGATTACCCGGACGCGACCGATATTAAGCTGGTTACGTTATTGCAAAAGCCAGTGTACCGATTTCGTTCAGCCGCTGGTCAGCGTGCCATTCATGTGGTTGATGCCATAACCGGCAAACCTCAGGACTTACTGAGCCAGGCGCAGGCCAGCACAATTGCTGATGATGCTTACACGGGCACAGCAGCAATCAACACTGTTTCGCCATTAATTAGCCGCGATGCCAGCGGTGCTCTAAACCCGCTTTGGGTAGTGAGTTTCGACGATATTGCTTCATCCACCTTGTTTATCGAACAACAAAGCGGGCGCATCATCCGCCGCCGGCATAACTACTGGTATCTGTTCGACTGGATGTGGCGACTGCACATCATGGACTATGACGATGGTGAAAATGTCACCAACGGCTGGTTACGACTGGTCTCGCTGCTCTCTGTACTGGCTGCAGTTAGCGGTTTAGCGCTGCTATTGCTGCGTTTTACCCTGCGCAAAAAGGCCGCCTTATGATCCGCTTAGTGATAGCCAACTGGCACAAATGGCTGGCCCTGCTGGTAAGCATTCAACTGTTGGTGTGGCTGCTCACCGGCTTGTACTTTAACAGCCTGATGAACAGCGCCGACAATGTCCCAACCCGACAGCCAGTGCAGCATGAAGGCTATCTGCCCGGCCGTGAACTGTATCCGCCACAAGCGATAGATGCCCCACCGCCGGTGGCGGTTTCGATTATCTGGGTGCTTGGTGCCCCCTATTATCAGTTTGAATACAATCAACCGTCACACGCTTATTTTCCCCGCCAGCGCCGGATATTCGATGCCACTACCGGTGAGCCCTGGCAAATCGGCGCTGAACAGGTGGCTACTATAGCCCGCCAGGCCTATTCAGGCAGCGCCACTGCAGGTAAACCAGCACTACTGAAACCGCCGATAGACGACCTGCCTCGCCAGCAAAATCCGTTATGGCAGGTCAGGTTTGCCGATGAGTTCAATACAGCCGTATATCTCGATGCATTAACCGGGCATGTCATCAGGCACACCAATGACCGGCAACGCCTCGACGATTTGATGTTAACCCTGCATTTTATGGATTACACCGGCACCGGCTTTTTTAATCACCCTCTGATCGTCATTTTTGCCATTGCCACCAGCCTGTTAGCATTAAGTGGCGGGTACTTATTAATTAGTCGCTCAGGCCCAACAGGTAAGCAGTTGGCATCGCCCTGCACGCTAACAGTTAATTTTTTATCCGGCGCCGAATCCGCCAGCTTGCAAGCCCGGGCGGACGACACATTGTTTAATGCCCTGAGCAGGCATGGCATCCATCTCCCTTCAGAATGCGGTGGTGCCGGTACCTGCGGAAAATGCCGGCTACAATGCACACCAGATACACCAGTTACCGACATCGAGCAACATCATCTCAATCAGCAGCAACTCGTCCGCGGGATCCGTTTGGGTTGTCAGCAGCAGGTAGGTGCATGTCAGCAAGTTGAACTCCCCCGACGCTAAGCCTCCCGTCTAAACTGCTCTAACCGGTGCGACAATATGCCACATTGGCTAACCCCCTGTTTTCGCTATTATTGCTGAAATCAGGTGCACATCGAACCACAAATCAGCACGCCTGATAAAGATACTCAGGAGCAACAATGACACACCCCTTGCCTGTTCGCTGGCGGCCTTGCCAGTTAGCCATCGCGATTGGACTGGCTTTCAGTTCACTCTCTATTCCGATTTTCGCCAGCACCAGCACCCAGTCTGATGACGAGGCTATAGAACATATTACGGTGGAAGGAAATATCGGACAGTCACTTGCCGCGCATACTGCTGTGCTGAGTGAAGTCGATATTAACCGTAAGGGCGCTGCCAGTGTCGATACCGCCAGCCTGTTAAGGGGCATAGCCGGCGTGCATTTAAATGCCACCGGCGGACTATCCAGCCTGCCAGCTATCCATGGTCTGGCTGATGACCGTCTGCGGGTAAAGGTAAATGGCATGGACCTGATATCTTCCTGCCCCAATCATATGAACCCGCCGCTTTCCTACATGGCACCAAATGATGTGGGTACTTTAACGGTATATACCGGATTAGCGCCGGTCAGTGTTGGCGGCGATAGTCTCGGCGGAACTATTATCGCTGAGTCACTGCCACCGGAATTTCTTACCCGTGCCGGTGCAGAATTTTCCGGCGAGGTCGGCGGCTTTTACCGCAGTAATAACAATGCGCGTGGCGCAAACCTTAAGGTCAGTTATCTTACCGGCACTACCTTGCTGAGCTATTCCGGTAACTGGAGTAAAGCCGACAACTATACAGCCGCGGATAAATTTAAGACCCAGACCGCCAGCGGACGCCCGGGCCACCAAATTGCTCTGGATGAAGTGGGCTCATCGGCCTATGAAACGCAAAATCATTCTCTGCGTTTAGCCTGGCAACTCAACCAGAATAACAGCATTGATGCGAGGCTGAATTATCAGGACATGCCCCAACAGCTCTACCCCAATCAGCGCATGGACTTACTGGATAATGAACAAATCAACCTCAATCTGGCCTGGCACCGCGAAACCGACTGGGGGCAGCTAACCACTCGTTTTTATCACGAAAAAGTCGACCATATGATGAATTTCGGTGCGGATAAACAGTACTGGTATGGCAGCAACGCAATGATGGGCATGCCATGCTCGCCCATGCGGTTTATGGGCGATCCGCAAGGCACATGTGCTGTCGGTATGCCAATGTACAGCGAATCAGACAACAACGGCCTGACTATAAAGGCCGATTACTATCTGGCCGCTAACGATGTTATGCGGATTGGCCTCGAGCTGCAGCAGTACGTACTGGACGACTACTGGACGCCCTCCGGCGGCGGCATGGGCCCTGGCACATTTTTAAATATTAATGATGGCCAGCGCGATCGCATTGCTCTTTATGCCGAGCGTGAGCACGCTACCAGTGCAAACTGGCTGTTAATGTACGGCTTGCGCTATGAAAAAGTGGCCATGCAAACCGACGAGGTTGAAGGATATGCAAATGGTGCCAGCGCGCCGGGCATGCAAATGATGCAGGCCGCGGCCTTTAATAGCGGTTCGCGAAGTAGTACCGACCACAATGTTGATGTCACCCTTGTTGCTCGCTACCAGGCCAGTGAGGCGCTGAACATGGAATTTGGTTACGCGCACAAAGTGCGATCAGCCAACTTATATGAAAAATATACGTGGTCTTCCTGGATGATGGCAGCCGGTATGAATAACCTGGTTGGCGACGGCAATGGATACGTGGGCAATGCCGCTTTGGAACCGGAACAAGCCCATACTGTTTCGGCAAGTATCACCTGGCAGGATACGCAACAAAACGCAATTACTATCACCAACTACTACACCTACATTGACGATTACATAGATGCCGTTGCCGCCGGCACCCAATGGATGCCGGAGCGCTTTAACATACTTCGCTATGCAAACCAGTCGGCCCGTATTTATGGTACCGACGTGAGTGGAACCTGGCATATCAGTCACGGCAAGAGTGGCCATTGGCAACTCGATGGCAACCTGAGTGCTACCAGCGCAGAAAATAAAGATACCGGCTCAGGTTTGTATCAGGTGATCCCGGTCCAGGGTAGCTTAAGGTTATCGCACCAATTAGATGGCTGGTACAGTAGTCTGGAATGGGCGCTGGCAAGCAGCAAAGAAAAAGTCTCTGACATCCGCAATGAAATACAAACTGCGGGCTATGGGTTATTGAATCTGCAGGTGAGTCATCAGTGGCAGTCATTCAGAATCGATGCCGGCGTTGAAAACCTGCTTGATAAATTTTATTTCAACCCGACCGGCGGCGCCTACACCGGTCAGGGAATGACGATGTCTCTCAACGGAATACCATACGGAATTGCGGTGCCTGGTATGGGGCGCGCCGTTTATGCGGGCGTTCAGTGGCAGTTTTAAAGGCTTGAAAAGAGGTGTGGCAGCTTGGCTCACTTGTTGTTGCGGACAGTGAATGCCACACCTTTTCTTTTTTTACTCTGTTGCGCCCGGTCAACCCTTGCTTCCAAAACTCCGGTATACTCCCTGCAATGATTTAAACAGGTGCTGACATGTTACTGCTGTTGTTTTTGCTGATTTTCGGCCGACATCGTATTCCCACAGGCATTACTCTGCTGCTGGCGTTACTGGAGATTGGCCTGGTCAATCTTTCCATTGCCCTGAACGGAGCCGCCAGCAATCCTTTCAGCAGTATTTTGCTGGTCCCCCTGGTGTTAAGTCTGATGCTGCTGCCCTTTAAAGCGGGTTTTGTGGTTCTGGCCATCAGTATTCTCGGCCAGGCCATGCAGCTTATAGTGCCAGCCAGCGGCCACCACTCAGCAATGATGCAAAGCCATGCCCAGGGAATGGTGCTTAGCTTTATATTAACCAGTTTGCTGGTTACCACGGTGATCTTTTATTTCCGCTTACAGCTGGGCGCCAAAACCGCGGCAATCCAGCAGCTTAGGGAACGCCAGCTCAGAGACGAGCAGTTACTGGCCATCGGCACCGCCGCCGCCCAGCTTACCCATGATGCAGCCACGCCGGTACAAACCATGGGACTCATACTGGAAGAACTTGCCGACAGCCGCGATCTAACGTTACTGGCAGAACTGCAAAGTCAGTACTCGCAGTTAGAAATACTGCTAAGAAACTGGCGGGACGTGGCCGACGATGTGCGTGAAGCCCGCACCTGCGAGTTTTCACCGGTCAACCTGATACGCGCTATTCGCCACCTGATTATTCTGTCGCGACCGGAGGCGCAAATTAACTGGCCACAGCAAATGCCCCACAACGGCTGTATTCAGGGCGACAGAACATTGATCCCGGCACTGGCCAATATTGTTATTAATGCCTGTGATGCCGCAGCCAGCGAGGCGGTAAATTTCAGTATAGACGCTAACAGCGCGCTGTTACGATTAACCGTAACCAATCCCGTTAGTCACAATACCGCGTTCCCCAAAGAGCTATTGGGCTCCCGGCTTATTCACAGTGAGTCCGGGTTTGGCGTGGGCGCAGTCTTGTCAAACGTCACCATTGAAAAATATGGCGGCAAGGTTAGCTGGGAGAAAAACGGCAATCAGGTCACAACGGTCATTGAGCTGCCCTTAGCTAAGGGAGAGGACACAGTTGACTAAGCCACTGCTGATTATTGATGATGACACCCGCCTCACAGCGGTATTAGAACGGCGCTTTACGGCTACCGGCAATTACTCAGTCACCACTTTTGACCGGGCAAGTTCTGCTCTGGCAGCGCCGGCACAGCCCTGCTATGCCATTTTACTGGATATGATGATTGACGATGAACTGGGGCTTGAGTATATCAGTGCGCTAAAAGACCGTTATCAGCCACAACACCTGATCATCATGACCGGCTACGCCAGCATAGCCACCACAGTAACCGCGATGAAACGCGGCGCTACAGACTATCTGGCCAAGCCTGCCAGCTTTAATGAACTTATCAGTAAACTCGAGGGACAACCTGCAACCGCAGCGGTGGAGCATAAACCGCTGACAGCGGCTCAGGCAGAATGGGAACATATTCAGCGGATCCTCACCGAACACGATGGCAATATTTCCAGAACGGCAGAAGCCTTAGGTATGCACCGGCGCAGCCTGCAGCGTAAGCTGCAAAAACATTCGCCGACAAAAAAATAAGCCCCGGCAAAGCCGGGGCTGCAGACTGACTAAACAGCCTGTGGGGTATAAACGGTAATCCGTGTTACCAACACCCCGATAAGAGCCCCTTTTGGCAGGGGCTACAGCTCACAGAGGGAACGTCTGTAAATTAGTTTTTGCTCAGCAAATCACGTTGTTTGGCCAGCTGCAGGTTTTGCGAAACAATACGCTGCTTGGTTTTTCTTTCATTGGCCAGAGTTAAGTCAGCAATACACGCTGGCGTGTTATCAGCCAGACAGTGCATTACCGCACGGTTGTTAAGAGCGAATACGTTGTTGCTGCTGGCATCAACAGCTTCGTTGCAATGCGCTTTGGCGCTGTCTAAGTCGCCAACTGCAACATAAGCTACGCAAAGGTTATTCAGCAGCGGTAAGCGGTTTACACTTACACTGGTGCGGGCCAGAGTTGCTTTAGTACGGGCAATCCCTTTAGTAAAGTCGCCCTGCTCAATTTCACGCACACCATTTACATCGCGCATGCTGGTTTTTAATTGAAACGACTCAGCGGTAACCTGGCTGCTCGCCATTGCGCCACCGGCAAATGAACAACATACAGCAACGAGCAACGGCTTTTTGATACGGTTAATGAAAGACATAGTTTTTTCCTCAACACAACGAACAGTTATTTGTTAGCCTTATCCTCTGTCGACATGCAGAAACTGCTTGTTAACCAAAAGGCCACTACTTGTTTAAATTTCGGTTGAGTATGTAGCACGATTCACCAGGCTGCCTGATGAACAACAAATTAAAACCTAAAGAATAACTAATAGATTATTTATTTCTTTTTTTATAATGAGTTACAATAAAACCTAATGAAATTTCGGAGACCTAAGGTTGTCATTTAATCCCCCACCAGGCAAAGGATGCTTTACCATAAACGCCATCGTGGTGGATATTGGCGATCACACTATCCGAACAGGCAAGGATATTCGGCGCATAGAACCGAAAGCCATGCACGTGCTTTATCTGCTTGCCTGCAATGCCGGCGACACCGTGGAGCGTGGTGAATTACTGCGCGATGTCTGGAATGGCCGGGTGGTGGTAGAAGAAGCATTAACCCGGATAATTTCTCAGTTACGTCAGGCCCTCGGCGACAGTCAGCAACGCCGGCTGATCCAGACCGTGCCTAAAAAAGGCTATCGATTACGTGGTGAAGTTAACTGGCAGAGCACACCGCTACCAACAGAGCCTGCCCCTTCGGCAGATAGCAAAGAAGCTGAAGTTGCAGATGTCCCTGCTCAGGAGGCGATGGAGTCGCCAAAAGACTTAGCGCCAGCAAAACAACCTGAACCGCAAAAAGCGCTATCCCCTGCCCCGGTAGTTAGCAAAAAAGCCTTGTTTGTTGCCGCGGTGCTGTTTGTACTGGTGGCGGTAGTAGTGTTCACACTCAATAAAACGGTAACAGACGATACCACCCAGGCTGATGAGCAACGCATTTCGGTAGCGGTGTTACCCCTCAGACAACTGAGTAACGATGATGACACCCTGTATTTTGCCGACGGCATTACCGAGGAACTCACTGACTCGCTCACCCAGAACCAGAATCTCGACGTGCCATCGCGCTACTCTACCCTGGCGGTGACCAGTTCAGATAATAACAGTTTGTCGGATGTAGCCAGCTCGTTAGGTGTGCGTTATCTGGTTGAGGGCAGCGTCAGACGTATTGATGAAGAATTTAAAATTGCCGTTCGCCTGATTGATGCTGACACCGACCGGGTAGTTTGGTCTGAAAGTTATACCAATACCGCATCCAGTTTATTTGCTATTCAGCAAAATATAGCCCGACGCCTCAATGAAGCATTACTACCACAGACTAGCGACACTGAGGTTGCCCAGGCATCATCGCCCGACAACATTGAAGCTTACCAGTACTACCTGCGCGGTAATTACTGGCTGATGAACGGGAAAACCAGCGAGTGGACTTATAAGTCTGAAGCTGCCTTTCAACAAGCCGTTGCGCTCGCGCCTGATTTTGCTGCCGCCCACGGCAAGCTGGCTTACCTGTACGCTCGTCATGATTTTCATGATGCGTTTATGCCTCGCGAAGAAGCGTTACAGAAGGCCTCTGCGGCCATCTCTACGGCATTGCGCAACAATCCTCAGGAAACCAACGCCTTACTGGCCAGCGTGATTATAGACACCGCCGCGGGCAATTTCAGTTCAGCACAAACCATCCTGGATGGCATTCTCGGCCGCCAACCCAATCACGCAACGGCGCTGTATATATATTCTGAGCTTGAGTTGGCCCGCAACCGCTTTGATGCTGCGCTTTCCCGTGCGCAGCAAGCCTATGAACTCGATCCGCTATCTCCGTGGATCAACGTTAACCTGGCCATCGTGCATTTCTGGCGAAGTGATTACCAACGGGCACTCGAAGCGGTACAAAACGCCATCAGTATCGACAGCAATTACACCTGGGCATATGTCTGGCAGGCCAAAATTTTCCATCGTCAGGGGCAGTTAAACGGAGCGATAACCAGTATGCTGCAGTCGGCAGACATCGACTCCGCCTCAGAGGTCAACTCGGCCTATACGGGGCTGCTATATCTGGAGATTGGCGATGAAAAGCAGGCTGAACAATGGTTCAGGCACACCGCCAGCTTACTGGGTGATACGCCGCAAGCGAGATTTTGGCAAGACTTACAGCGCTTCACTGAGCCACAGCAGACGACCGATGTGGCTCGCCAGCTTATGCTGGAGTTGCCCCTGCTCGACAATCGGATTTTTAGCCTGTTGCCGCTGCTTTATCAAAACTATCTGCAAGCCGATGACAGCGAGGAAGCCATTCGTTTTTTACAAAGCCGAATTGCCGACACGGCGCCGCAAGTGAATGTGCACAATTACCGTTTCTATGCGGCGCTGCAGGCATTAACTCCCTTGCCGGATGAGACTTCAGAAGCCCTGCAGCGGTTGAGAACAAAAATCGGCGATAATGCCGTACCATTATTGATCTATCCATTACTTAATCCGGCTGCGGATCAAGCACTGCAGGATATTGAAGACGATGGCTGGCTGGATTATTACTGGCTGATCAACAACACTATGACTGCAAGTAACATAAGCGAACGACTTCAATACCAGCGTCAACAGGCAGCCCTACAACGACAACAAATGCTCCCCCTGAAAACAACCAGCGAGGAGTAGTACACATCGCCTCGCCGGCCAGGTATTTTAGTTAATAAACCGAGCGCTTAGCCGTTGGCGAAACCGGAGTTGTCAACTCTGGTTTAAAGCAACAGGCAAGTGCCGCTGAGGCATTGAGGAGTAAACCGGTATCGGTCCCTACCCCAACAAACATAGCGCCAAGCTCAATGTAGCGGGATGCCAGTTGTTTATCGCCAATCAGAATCCCAGGCGCTTTACCGGCCCTGACGATTTTAGCAATGCAGCTCTCGATAACCTTTTGCACATCATCGTGGCCCGGATCGCCAAGGTGGCCCATGGAAGCACTTAAATCCGCCGGGCCAATAAAAATGCCGTCTACGCCATCGACCTCAAGAATGGCATCGAGATTCTCCACACCGGTTACCGTTTCAATCTGGATCAGCACGCAAACCTGTTCGTTAGCGGTTTCCAGATAATCCTTAGTACGGTTAAATTGTGATGCCCGGGCCAGCGGGCTGCCAACACCGCGGATCCCTTCTGGCGGATAACGGGTAGCCGCGACCACTTCGGCCGCCTGTTCGGCCGTATCGACCATGGGCGCCAGAATGGTTTGTACGCCTAAATCCAGGATTTGCTTAATACGCACGGCATCCGGCCAGGGCGGGCGCACGATGGGTACCGCAGGATAAGGCGCAATGGCCTGCAACTGTTCCAAAATGGTTCGCAGATCATTAGGTGAATGTTCGGCGTCTATTAGCAGCCAGTCAAAACCAGCGCCGGCCAGTAATTCTGCGGTATAACTATTCGCCAGTCCCAGCCACAAACCAATTTGTGCTGTGTCACCGGTGATTGCCTGTTTGAATGTATTTATCGGGGCAGGCATAGGGTACTCCTGATTGTCAGAACCAGTCTTACGCTGGCTTCATTACAGATAAAGATGTTTTGCACGAGGTTTTTGGACTTTATCTGTTCCCCAGTATACGGAAATTTATAGGAAAGTTGAGCCTGTTAGCAGACTCAACTTGTGACTTATCGCAACGATGGGACAAATTATGTCGATGGTAGAGGATGCGTCTTAAACCAGGTCAGCGGTTCGGCCAGCGCTTCATCGGTTAATTTGACGTCTGGCATTACCGGCTGCTTCGCTCTGTCGCCCGAGGGGCGCACAATGTAACGGCCGGGCGCGAGCATCAGCAAACGGGTATTGGGTAAATAAAATGGTGTCAGGTTACCGGTTTGATTAGCGTAGCCACCGGTCGGTTCGCCCATGAGTTTACCAAGCTGGTTATCCTGAATGGTGGTGGCAAACAAAATAGCCGCAGAATAACTCATGCGATCGATAACCACCCACACATCCCCCTTAAATTGCAGTGATGGATCTACCGGTTCAATCATGCCATCAGATTCGACGCTCAACTCAATTACCTCACCCGGCTCGCCCCGGTAACCAAACCAGCCGTTAGTATCGCTGTTGAGTTTTTCTATAGCCACAGAGCCCTGCGGCACCGGCTTATCGGTCAGATACTGAATGATTTGCGCGCCCGCATCCGACTGCCCACCGGTATTGCCGCGAATATCAATGACCAGGGTTTGCGCGTTCTGTTGGCGGATTTGCTTAAAGGATGTGTCGACAAAGGCATCATAAGCGGCCTGCTCGGTATCTACGTCAAACGAGTCAATACGTAGATAGGCTATATGCGGTGAGATAAATGTCAGTTCATTATCATCCTGCCCGGCGCCTGCCCTCTCCCACTGCTGGTCATTTCGCAGAGTTAGCGTGGTGGTCTGGCCGTTATCCTTAACTGCCAGCTGTATGTCGCCTTTTACGTCAAATACCGCAAATAACCAGTAATGAAACAGTAGCGACAGCATGCTCTCACGCAGCGCCGGCGACTCACCGTGACTGAGTGGCGTGAGACGGGCAATAATCTCGCTGGTTGCATGACCGTTAATGGCTATAATTTCGCTGCCCGCGGCCAGTGTCTTCTGCTTGTCACTACGCTGGTAAGAGCGGGCCAGACGTATTTTTCCATCCCGCACGGTCACCCCGAATGGAAAGGTTTGAACGCCAGCTTCTTCAGCATAGGTAAATTCGGCCAGCAGCGGAAACAAAATTGAATGACCGTCATTGAAATACGGCGTTAGCTGACCGAATACCGCAAATGCCTGCTTTCGGGTCATGCCATCTTTAAGCTGAGCGCTGAGACGTTCAACCTGAGCAGTGAACTGCTCGCTGTCGACATACTGCTCAAAAGCCGGATGACGGCGACTCATGGTAGCCACCAGATAATCCAGATCCCGCTGTAATTGCTGTGCTGTGAAAGTTTGCCCGGTAAAGGCTTTATCCACATCCGGGTGGATCCAGTCTTTCATGCCGCCGCACCCCAATAAACTGCATAGCAATATCACTATAATGCCTGTTCTCATTGCTGATTAATTCCTGTTGTTAAGTAATACAGCAAACCTTACCAAAACAAACTTCAAGAAAAGGTCAAGATCGCAAAAACAGCGCGGCAATGACTTGTTTTAGCGCATCGCCTGTGAGAGCTTTTAAACTATTCAAACCCACCACTAACCACCCTATGAAACAGTTTTTGCACATACTGATAGTCGAAGATGATGCCGTACTGGCGGCGCAACTAGAGCGCTTTTTAACTGACGCCGGCCACATCATCGACGCGGTAAGCACTGGCAGAGATGCCATCAGGCAGGTAGCAGACACTGAGTACGACGTGGTGATCCTTGATTTATCGTTACCCGACACCGACGGTATTGAGCTGTGCGGTCGCATTAAACAAACAGCTGAGTCTGTGCTGCCGGTATTAATGCTTACTGCACGCACCGCGCTGAGCGACAAACTGGCAGGTTTTGCTGCGGGCACCGATGATTATGTTACCAAACCCTACCAGCCCGACGAGGTGCTGGTGAGATGTTTGTCACTGGCTAGACGGCGCGATCTGCACCAGGCCAAACAGCTGGTGATTGGTGAGATGACCATTGATTTAATCACCAATACCGTGAGTCGTCAGCAACAGGAGCTACACCTTTCGGCCACCGATAAGGCAATACTCATAACACTGGCCAAAGCGCATCCCATGCCGCTTGGTCGGCGGCAACTCATAGAGCGGGTGTGGGGGTAATGATATTCACAACAGCGACGTGCTGAAATCACATATTTATACCATTCGCCAGCAGTTGGATAAGCCCTTCGACTTTCCCATGCTAAAAACCATTCATGGCGTAGGGTTTGGCTTGCAGGCGTCGGCATGAAGCAGATTGGCCAACAAATAAAACGGCTGTTTTTGCTTTATACGCTGGTGCTGTTGTGTATTTTTGCCGGATTCACTCAGTTGTACGGCTATCTTATCGAAGACAATGTCATTAACCAGCAGATAAGAACCGAAGCCCGCTATCTGGAACAGCAGTATCAGGCCACTGATGCGCTGCCCCTGCCCCGCTATCCGTGGATGAAAATTGTTAGCAGCTGGCAACAACTGCCAGCATCTGTTCAGCAGTTGCATAACAAGGAGCCGGAACGGATCGAATTTATTACCGAGGCTGGCAGCATTCATATTGTGCCGCTAAAACTAAACGGGCTGGAGGCCCTGCTATATGCCGAAGTAGATGCTTTTACGGTAACCAACAAGGTCTGGCCGCTGAATATAGCGGGGGTGGCCTTTCTGGGCACACTGATTTTTGCTCTGTGTTCCTGGCTTCTGATGCGCCGTGTTGAGAAAATCGTCGCGCCACTTAACCGCTTACGTCAACGGGTGGAAAGCGATACCCCTCAGCTGTTATTTCCGGCCGGATTTACCGCCAGCCTGCCAGATAACGAAGTGGGCTTTTTAGCCCGCGCTATCGAAAAACAGTGGCACAATCTCACCGACCTGCTTGAACGCGAAACCCAGTTTACCCGGGATATCAGCCACGAATTAAGAACGCCGATCAGTATTTTGCAAAACACGCTTAATCAAACGGGCCCGTTATCATACGACGATGAAAAACAGGCTCGAGACCAGTTAAATAAACTCACCCAAACGCTGGATGTACTGACCGCCCTGGCCCGGGAAGAAAGCCGCGACAAGTGCCCGCTTAACGTGCTGAGTGTGTTGGAAGATGTCACCATGACACTATCACTAAGCGGATTGCGGCCCGACTTTCAGCTTAATATCGAAGTGCCGGATGATTACCAGGTGGTCGCGAATGAGACCTTGCTTTACCTGCTGTTTCGCAACCTGATAGAAAATGCCCACCATCATGGTAGTGATAACACGCTGACGATTTCACGTCTGCACCAATCACTCAGATTCAGTAATCAAAACAATGATACTGGCGTAGCTACCAAACCAGATAGCGCTGCGGATCCCCTGGGCATTGGTCAGGGCCTGTTTCTGGCGCGGCGTATTGTTGAGTTTCATCATGGTGAGCTAACTGTTACCGCATCAGCTGGCGATACCGAAAATGACTTCAGCGTTTATATCTCATTGCCCCCGCTTCCTAATCCGCAAGCGCATCGCTAACCCGCTCGCTGACTTCGCCTAAATTAACGACAGAGCTCCTTTTCAAAGCGCAGCAAGCCGGTAAGATGAGGAACTATGGTTTATCAGCCTGCTGGCAACATGCCACAGGTCACTACAGATAAGGATTGGTTGTATGGATTTAGGACTTAAAGGTAAGCAGGCTATCGTCTGCGCCTCAAGCCGAGGTTTGGGCCGGGCTTGTGCTCAGGCACTGGCAGAGGCCGGAGTGAACCTGGTGCTCAACGGATTAAACGCTGAGCGACTGGCTCAGGTAGCCGAAGAAATTGCCACCGCTACCGGGGTAACGGTTACGCCCGTTGCCTGTGACGTGAGCACCGCAGACGGTCAGGCAAAACTTCTCGCAGCCTGCCCCGCACCCGATATTCTGGTTAATAACAACGGCGGACCGCCACTCAAAGACTTCCGTGAACTGGATAATGACGCTATGGTGGACGGCATCAATATGAACATGCTCACACCGATTAATCTGGTAAAGCAGGTGCTGGATGGTATGGTGGAACGTGGCTTTGGCCGCATCATTAACATTACCTCGATGACGGTTAAAATGCCGGTAGCCGGACTGGATCTCTCAAGCGGTGCCCGCGCTGGCCTGACAGCCTTTTTAGCCGGGATCGCCCGCACCGTGGCTGACAAAAACGTTACCATCAACAACATTTTACCGGGTTACTTTGCTACCGACCGATTAGACGGCGTGTTAAATGCGGGCATGGCCCGAACCGGTAACGACAAAGAAACGGTCGCTAAAGACCTGGCCGCGAAAGTACCGGCCAACCGTTTTGGCGATCCGAAAGAGTTTGGTAATACCTGCGCCTTTTTGGCCAGCCAGTATGGCGGCTATATCACCGGGCAGAACATCCTGCTTGATGGCGGCTTAAATCCCAGCGCGTTTTAACCGCACACAAAAAAGGGCACGCTTAGTGCCCTCTTGCTGTTCATCGCTACCTTTCGAGCCACTCCGTTTGCTCAGTATGCGCTTCAACCTCTTCCCGCTGTAGCCAGAGCGTGCGGTATTCATCGTTTGCCAGTAATTCAAGCTGATCAGAATAATGGGTCGATTCGACCTGGCGGGAATTACCATAAGCCATAATTCCCTTCGCTTTTATCGGCGTTGAAAACTCCACCATGGAAACCCAGGTTTCACCATGGCGCGGTTCACGAATCCCATCGCCATCCGGATCCCACCAGGTGATCACATTAAATGCGCCAAGATTGCCATAGCCACCATGACCGGGCACATCCTTATCGCGAATAATAAACCGTGAGACATCGCCAAACCGCGGGTCCATCCGGCCATAGGTTGAAATGGTATTTTCGGCGGCCTTTTTAAGCATGGCTACGGCAGCTTCAGGATCCTTCAAACCGTAAGGCGTTAATAGCGGTGACTCTGCCTGCCACGGCACTGCATAGTTAGATTGATCCGAAAATCCAGAGCGCTTACCAGCAAACAATTCTGCCCAGTTCTCAAATAAAATCCCGGCACGGTTATCCACGCCAAAATGCCTGTCCCAGGCTTTAAGCACTTGCGCTGCCTGCTGCACCATTTCGTCGTTACTTTCAGCGGCCGCGGTTAAAAGGTCGTCCAGCACGCGTTCGGTCATGAGTGCATAAGTAGAGGTTTTGATTTTCTCAAACTGCTCGAAACTTAACTTACCGCTTTCAGCCATCATTTTAACCGCGTTTTGCGCCCGGAAAGACATTGGCCCTTCTACTGCAACGTAAGGCGGAAAATCATGATACTTATAAACAGCAGGATATGTGGCCAGCCACGGCGGATCGTTAGCATTTTGGACAAATCCACTTTCGGGGTTAATGACTTTAGGCAGATCCGCGTAATCATGGACTTCATTCCACACATACTCAGAACTATCACCAGGCACCAATCCGGTCCAGAAAGCCAGGTCGCCTTGTTCGTGTTTGGGCAGAATGCCATTGTAAAGATACTGAATATTGCCTTCTTTATCAGCGTAGGTAATGTTAAACGTTGGCACCTGTAGCCTTTCCATTACCGTAGTAAATTCAGCGAAGTTCTTTGCCTGCAACATATCAAAATACTGTTGCAGCATACCCGGCCGGTCCAGCCCAGCAACGCGCAATGCGACTGTTTCACCATCTTGCCTTTCAAACACCGCCCCGTGAACTGACTTTCGCACAGCCAGTGTTTTTTCTTTAAGCGTGCCGTTTTGCTGTAATACCCGGTACGTCTTTTCGGTAGTCTCAAATGGCAACACCTCGCCATCGAAGAGGTAGCCATCTTCTTTACGGGTAAGATGGTAAGTGGTGGCACCGGGGATACGGTTTACGGTGTTGGAAATCCCCATGCGCTGGTTAAAGGCAAAGCGAATTACCGGCAGGCCCACCTGAGTGGCACCGTACATTTCAAAATCAGGACCGCTTAAATGGGCTTCATAATAGGTAAAGAAGCCGGTTGCCCAGGGCAGATGCGGGTTTTGCAGCAATAACGTGTTACCGCTGGCAGACTTAGCAGGCGCTACGGCATAGGTATTTGAGCCAGCCTTGAGCGGCGGTGCACGCTCGCCAATCACCCGGGAAGGCGAGGCAACATAAATAAAGTTCATCAGCCGGTGGGCATGGGTCACCACATCTACACCAGATACCGGTAATACTTTTAATACCTGCGGATCCAGGGTTTCAGGGTACTTCTTCGCGTAATCGTTAATGCCGGCCGCAAAAGCATCGAGGTTTTTCTTAAACGCCTCCTTTTGGTTCTGGTACCACTGCTGCCCTCTTTCTGGGACGTCATTACCGAGTAGCCACAAGTCGGTTTGTTCATACTCTTCGCCCCAGTATTCAGCGCCTTTTGCCCGGGCCTGACCGTAAAGCCTCAAAACAATGTCACCCTGACTCTTTGCCTGGGCCCAGCCAAAACCGTAAAACACATCTTCAGCAGTCCCGCCATAAATATGCGGCACACCAAAAGTGTCCCAACGAATTTCGATATCCTTAGATGTACCGGTATCAGGGGGAGTTTTAGGAGCGTTATCACAGGCAGTAATAACAAGCGTCAGGATAGCAAGCACAGCAATACGCCAGCCCCTGCAGCGCTGAGTAACGGCTAACATGTTCATAAGAATTCCAACTTCTTCGCCGGTTAAGGCGCTCTCTGTCCGGGGCAAACGGCCAAAGGTATAGGGTAATGCGTCCTGAAGCTTTTTTAGCATGCCGTGTCCGGCGCATGGGTGCAACCAGAGAGAGATTTTAATTGGACAAAACAGCAGGTTATTACGATAAAAGGAGGCCTTATGACCTCCTTTAAATGTGCATATTAGTTCGTTGCGGGGATTAAATTTCGATTACGCATCTGCAGGTAGCTAAGGGCCCACATAATAAAGCCGCCGACAAACAGCATGGCTGACGCATAGCCGGTTTCGTTAAACGAAGCGCCTGATGCCAGTAAAGCGCCGCCTACCCAGGGGCCAATTGCGTTAGCGGTATTAAAGGCACATTGCACCAGTGCGCCAATCATAGCGTGCCCGGTGGGCGATACGTCCAGCAACATCGACTGAATCACGGCTGCCAAACCAACACTAGCGCCGAGCAGGAATACAGTGACGTATAACCACCAGATATTTGTCGCGGCAAACACGTACATGATAGCAATGGCAACGCTACATAACAGGGCGATACCCGTTGTGGCTAACGGCGAGTGATCGGCCAGTTTACTGATCACCAGGTTACCAATTGTGGTGCCAATCCCAAACATCATCATGGCAATGGAAATGGTCACTTCAGGGGTTTCGGTTACGTTAATAATGGTGTCTGCCAGATAAGTATAAATACAGAACACGCCGCCAAAACCAACAAAGATAATCCCGGAAATCGACCACACCAGTTTGTTTTTCAGTACGCCAAATTCTTCCCGCAACCGGGTTGGATTGGTTACCGGACTGCTGGGTACCAGACGGTAAATCAAAAACATGGTGATCAGTGCCAGCACGGCCACAATAGCCATACACACCCGCCAGCTAAGATTTTGTCCAACCAGAGTTGCCATAGGTACGCCCACGATAGTTGCAATAGTAAGACCAGCAAAGACTTTAGACATATAGGTTGCACGCTTACCCTTAGGTGCCATACCAGAAGCAACCAGCAACGCCGTACCAAAGTAAGCCCCATGAGGTAACCCGGAGAGTACCCGGTAAACCACCAGCTCCGGTAAAGATGAAGCAATCGCACTTAACCCATTGCCCAGTAAAATCATGCCGGTAAACACAATCAACGCGGTGCGACGATTGGTTTTATTGGTCAGCAGCATAAACAATGGCGCACCAATCACCACACCGATGGCATAGGCACTGATCACGTTACCTGCCAACGAGGGAGTGACGCTGAATGATTCAGCAATTAAGGGCAGCATGGACATTGCCGAAAACTCGGTTAGTCCAAGAACAAAAGTTCCGAGCGCCATAGCCAGAATAGGCCAGACCGCTGCGCCCTGTTTAATTTGTGGTGCAGACATAAACAACCTTAAACACATGGCCGAAGCCAGTTAAATCAATGAGTGTGCGCCTGTTTAAACTGGTGTTGTTAACCTGGCAGCGTAAACGAATAAAACGCGAGTATATTTTGTAGGAATACAGAACCAACCGTTCACTGTTTGAACAGCGTAATCTTATCCGGAAGGGCTATTGCTTTTTTTATTTGATAGCTTGCATTATACGTTATGTATGCAAAGTAATTCTATGCTTAATACGTGTAAGTTATGCCATTTTTTACTTGATTCAACGCCCCGCAGGCAGCCTTTACAACCCAGTTTCTTTTCATTTCCAATTCTTTGATAAGTTTTACAAACGGAAGGGGAATGATAGCCTGTGGTAAGACTTGAATAATCCTGATAAAAGCCTCAATTTAGGCTGACTCAATTATGTACCGGACCCCTGAATGTCTACTGAAGCAAGCTCGTCCTCCTGCCGTATCCTGTTATTGTTTGCGCATCCCTCGCAGGCGAGATCGGAGGTTAACAGTGTGCTGTTTAACGCCGCCAAACAGCACAAGGCGGTGACGGCGGTAGATTTATATGCTGAGTATCCGGACTTTAATATCAGTATCGAGCGTGAACAACAGCGCTTGCTTGAGCACGATGTGATTATTTTTCAGTTTCCCATTTACTGGTACTCCACCCCGGCCCTGTTAAAAGAGTGGCAGGATCTGGTGCTTGAATACGGATTCGCCTATGGCAAAGGGGGCGATGCACTTAAAGGTAAGCAATTTATGTGTGCTGTAACGGCTGGCGGGCGCGAAGAAGCCTACCAGACCGATGGGTTTAATCACTTTACTCTGCGCCAGTTACTGCAGCCACTGGAGCAAATGGCCAGTATTACCCAGTTAACCTACCTGGCCCCTTTCGCCTTATTTGGCTCCCGCACCGCAAAGGAAGAGCACCGTATCACCCGGCACTCAGCGCTGTGGACTAAGCTACTTGATACCCTGGCGCAAGACGAACTGGATATCAGTAAAGCGCGGCAGCTGGAAAACCTCACCCGCTATTTTGACGAGCAGGATCTGCACCAATGACCGGTTACTTTCTTCAGGCGTTTATTTATTTACTGGCGGCGGTTATTGCCGTGCCGGTGGCCAAGCGATTCGGATTGGGCTCGGTTCTGGGCTACTTAATAGCCGGACTGATTATTGGCCCGGTGCTCGGTCTGGTGGGTGAGGAAACCAACGCCATTCAACACTTTGCCGAGTTTGGCGTGGTAATGATGCTGTTTTTAGTGGGAATGGAGCTTGAACCCAAAGCCTTATGGAATATGAAGCTGCGCTTACTGGGCCTGGGCGGCTTACAGTTGCTGCTCACCTCAGCAGTTATCACCGGTATCGCCATGATAGCCGGCCTGAGTTGGCAGGTGGCGCTGACTATTGGTCTTATTTTCGCGCTGTCTTCCACCGCCATTGTACTGCAAACCTTTCAGGAAAAAGGCCTGCAACAAACCGAAGGAGCCAGGGGCGCTTTTTCCATTCTGTTATTTCAGGACATCGCCGTTATTCCGATGCTGGCGCTTATCCCGCTATTGGCCTTACCCGAGCTGGCGAGCGCTATTAATGAGACGGCAGGCCAGAACGCCGGCCATGGCGACAGTCTGGTGGAAGGGCTGCCTGGCTGGCTGTACGGGTTAGTTATTATCGCGTCCATAGCGTTTGTCACCGTTGGCGGTCATTACCTGAGCCGGCCGCTGTTTCGCTTTGTGGCATCCTCGGGACTGCGTGAAATTTTTACTGCTACGGCGTTGATGCTGGTTATCGGCATTGCAGCTTTAATGGGACTGGTTGGTCTCTCCCCTGCCCTCGGCGCCTTTCTGGCCGGCGTAGTGCTGGCTAACAGTGAATTTCGTCACGAACTTAAGGCCAATATTGAACCCTTTAAAGGGCTGCTGCTGGGGCTGTTCTTTATCACTGTAGGGGCTGGTATTCACTTTGCTACGCTCACCGAAAACTGGGTACTGATCATCAGTATTACCCTCGGGGTGATGGTGTTTAAAGCGTTGGTGCTGTTTGTGATTGCTCTGCTATTTGACTTAAAAGGCAGTAATCGCTGGCTGCTAACCCTGAGCCTGGCCCAGGCCGGTGAATTTGGTTTTGTATTGATTAGCTTTGCGGCTCAGAACAACGTGCTGGCCACCGATTTGATTGCCTTATTGCAGTTGGTGGTGGCTTTGTCGATGTTTTTAACGCCGGGACTGTTTATCTTATTCGAACGGGTGATTATGCCCCGTTATATGCACGGCAGCAGCAATCGCCAGCATGACACGGTAGATGATAAAGGTAGTGTGATTATTGCCGGCATCGGCCGTTTCGGGCAGATAGTTAACCGCTTACTGGTGGCTAACGATTTTAAAACGGTAATTCTGGATATACGTTCAGAGCAGGTCGATCTGATGCGTCAGATAGGCACTCAGGCTTACTTTGGTGACGCTTCAAAACCGGGCATGCTCGACACCGCCGGCATTGAACAAGCCAGCTTAATGGTTATCGCTATAGACGACCGGGAAACCGCTGTTGAAATGGTAAAATACGTAAAATTAGCTCACCCTGAGCTTAAGCTGCTGGTGCGCGCCTTCGACCGCGGTCATGGCTACCGGTTGCGCCAGGCGGGTGCTGATTACCTGATTTCCGAAACATATCATTCGGCCCTGGAAATGGGCGCTCAGGCACTACGTTCGCTGGGCGTACACCCGTTTCAGGCCGAACGGCAAAAGCATGCCTACCGCGATATTGAAGCCCAGCAAAGTGACGTACTTTACGAAGCCTGGAAAGACGATGCCAGCGGCGAGCGCTTTGATAACAACTACCGTGAGCTATTTATGGAGTTGCAACAACTCATTGATGACGCGCTTAAATCGGATCTGCACGACAATCACTCCAAGCGGCGAGGCTGGACACCGCCGCCAAAAGGCTACGCAGAAGAACAGTTAAAAAATCAAAAAGACTAACCGGCCGTTACTGATTGCCGGGCAATTGAGGCTCGGCAAACATGTTTAAGTCGCCCAGCATCTGTTTTAATACCCCGTTTCGGGCAAACTCCTCAAGCTTTTTATTAATGGCTTTAAACAGGCGTTCATGGCCGGGATGACAAATCAGGGTATCGCGCATAGTCAGCGGCGAATACGCTTCGTCATAAGGAAGCTCAGCCATCCCCAGTTCTTCGTAGGCAAACAACACATCCGGATAAAAAGAGAAGATGTAGTCAACTTTATGATCTTTAAGCATCTGCACATTTTCGGTTTCGCTGCTGACCTCAAAAAGGTGCATCACGCGCTTGGCGATCCTCTGCATTTCACTACTCAATGGTGTACCACGCACAATGCTTAACACTGCATGATCCGGTATATCACTGGCCTGGCGTACTAAATGTTGTTCATCGCGGGAAATCACTCTCACCATGGCCTTATTTAGCGGCACGCTGATCAGCACATCCTGTAAATCAAGGCTGGCATCCTCTAAATCAAAGGTCGCAATCCCCGGCGCATAACAGGCAAATTATTTATTCACAAATCCGCGTTTGGCCCGGGACATGGGCATCACAATGATCTCAAGCTGGTCGGCCAGCCCGCTTTCTACCAACGCCCGCTGGAGAATTTCGTGGTAAACCCCGGGGCCTTCGTGTTCACCGGGAATGTGAAAAAGCCCTGTTAACTGTGCGCCAACAATAACTTTTTTAGCGCCGGTTTCACTTGCCACCGGCCAGGCTACCAATGCCGCGACGACTGCCGCAAGCATTATCATAACGTATCGCAACAAATCTCTTTTCCCGGGCTGCTGTAAAAAACTGTCTGCTACTAAACTCTATGCACAGGAGTGATATGCTGCAAGCTGAACAGGTTAATTACACATTATCCTTTAGGATAAGAAACAGCCAGAAAGTTAATCAGACAAAGCCTGCAGGCGCCGTTGTTTCGGGCTTTGCTGATACCAGCGTTTAAATGCACGGGTAAAGTTACCGGCATTGGTAAAACCTAAGCGGTAACCGACTTCACTTAAAGGTAAATGGCCGGTTTCTACCCACAATAACGCCTGCCGACTGCGCAGGGCATCCACCACAATCTGGAAGCTACTGCCTTTGTCGGCCAATCGTCGCTGCAAGGTGCGTGAACTCAGCCCAAGGTGTTGTGCCGCTTGCACAAGAGTCAGAGTGCCCAATGGCAAGTGATTTAACAGCAATGACTCCAATTGGCCGCGCAGGTCGCTGCGATCAAAGCGCGCCAGATAATCGGCTACCAGCGCGTCATTCTGTGCCGCGAGCTCCGGACTGGCAGTTAACAACGGCTGATGCATCACCGCCTCGCTAAACGATATCGTGTCGTGGGCCGCATTAAAAAACACCGGGCACTTAAACACCCGCTGCCAGGGCGTTGGATCTGCTGGTTGCGGTCGACTCAGCGATACCTGCAACGGCACTAAGCCGGGCTCAAAAATATGTCTGGCGGTAAGCATACAGGTGCCCATAAACGCGTCGGTCTCAGCCGCGCTCCAATGGTCAATAGTAAGGCTTTTATGCAGGCTGATATCAACCTGATTATTCGACTCACTGATGTTAAGCGTACCGTAGTCGGCAAACATCCGGAAATTAGCAGCCAGCCGCTCAAAACCCGCCATCAGCGTGTTACTGGCCCAAATAGCAAAACCCAGTGCCTGCCATGAAGTGGGCCGGACAAACCGGGCTACGGTTAGCCCTACCGCTTCATCCTGAGTCAGACTCTCCACCAGACGCCACAAGCGATTTAGCTCGGCAAGAGAATAGCGGGTTTCGGGTTGAGCAGCCTGGACAGGATCTATCCCTACACGGCTAAGCAGACTCTGACCATCAAGCTGATAAGCACTCATTGCCCTGCTGATGACCAACGGCCAGCTGCCGATAACACTATGAGATTGCGCGATATTGTAGTCTTTCATTCGGTTATCCTGAGGTTGGTAGGCGCAGCTTATACAGCCAATATTATCTTTATACGCCAATCATAAATCCTAACACGCCAACCCCTTGCGCGTTAACCTATTTAAAACAACACTATTACAAAACAACCCGTTAAACACCGGAGCCGTGTGATGCCTGTAAAAATTCTTCAAGGGGCAGAAAATGCCCACGCCTACCCTCTTCTGATTAAACAAATCTTTGCCTCAGCCGGTCGTTTTGAACCAGACAACCAGATCATTTACCGCGGCGAGCAGTCTTTTAGCTACAGTGAATTCACCCGGCGAGTACAACAACTGGCCAATGCGCTGAAAGCAGCCGGGGTAGAAGCCGGTGATACGGTTGCGGTGATGGACTGGGACAGTCACCGCTACCTTGAATGCTATTTTGCTGTGCCCATGCTGGGCGCCATTTTGCATCATGTAAATATTCGATTGTCACCCGAACAGGTGGCCTACACCATGAATCACGCCGAAGATAAACTGGTGCTGGTACACGATGATTTTCTCCCCCTTGCCGATCAGCTGGCGGCGCAGCTGCCCACCGTACAAGGCTACATTCGTTTGAGTGACGGCGGCACGCCGCCCGCCACGCCCAATATGAGTGTGCTTGGCGAGTACGAATCATTATTGGCAGAACAGAGCAGCGAATGCGATTTTCCCGATTTTGATGAAAACAGTGTCGCTACCACTTTCTATACAACAGGCACTACCGGTAATCCCAAAGGTGTGTATTTCAGCCATCGTCAGTTAGTACTGCATACCATCAACATGGTGGGCATGCTGGGCAGCTATGAAGGCTTGCCGCTGCTCCGCTCCAATTCGGTTTACATGCCCATTACGCCGATGTTCCACGTGCATGCCTGGGGCGTTCCCTATGCGGCTGTGATGCTTAACTGCACACAGATTTATCCGGGGCGGTATGAGCCTAATCTGTTGGTTGACCTGATTAAGCAATACAAGGTGGATTTTTCGCACTGTGTGCCTACTATTTTGCAAATGCTATTGGGCTGCGAGAAAGGCCACACAACGCGGCTGGATGGCTGGAAGATCCTTATTGGCGGCAGTGCGCTGCCAAAGGGGCTGGCCAAAGCCGCCATGGACAAAGGGGCTGATATTTATTCCGCCTATGGCATGTCGGAAACCTGCCCGTTACTTACCGTTACCCATTTAAATAAAGAGCAGCGAGCCCTGCCAGCCGAGGAACAGCTTAAATACAGAACCCTGACCGGCGTGGCGTCCAACCTGGTTGATCTGCGTATTGAAGAGCCCAGTGGCAAACCCGCGGCACACAATGGTAGTGATGTGGGTGAAGTTACCGTACAAACGCCCTGGCTCACTCAGGGATATCATAAAGAGCCGGCCAAACAGGAAGAGCTCTGGGAAGGCGGAAGGCTGCATACCGGCGATGTGGCGAGCGTGCATCCCGATGGTTTTGTAGAAATTAAAGACCGGATTAAAGACGTTATCAAAACCGGTGGTGAATGGCTTTCGTCTATCGAGCTGGAAGATCTTATCAGTCAGCACCCGGATGTTGCGGCAGTTGCCGTGGTGGGCATGCCGGATGAAAAATGGGGAGAACGCCCTCATGCTATGGTGGTTGCCAGTAACAACGAGCTTAGCGCCGGTGATATTCAGCAACACCTGCAGCAGTTCGTTGAATCCGGACACATTTCAAAATGGGCAGTGCCAGAGCACATCACCCTGGTTGATGAAATTCCCAAAACGTCTGTGGGTAAAATCAACAAAAAGGTAATTCGTGCCACCCTGGCGGGCTAATCAACCGGCGGGAGCCAGTCTCCCGCCAGCCACTTATTTCGGCTCTGCGTAGCCAGGCGCAATGGCCAGATTATCCACGTCACGTAATGTAAACCGGTTCTGTAACCACAGTTGATACTCGGCTCCTTCCAGCGTGCCGCGCTCGGTGCAGTCTACATTCCAGCGGCGCAGTAAATAGCCCGCCATGGCGGCTCGCACGTTTATCAGCAACTGGCTGTTTTCCATTCCGTAATCCATTTCAATGGCAGTGGGAAAACTCACGTTCTTTGGATGCGGCACCAGTTGTAATGGGATCATTCTATGCCACTCGCTGTCGTACTCAGCCAGTTCATTGGCGGCGGGTTCTGATTTTAGGGTGACCTTACTGACACGGGTCAGCACGAAATCACGGAAACTCTGACTTTTACGATCAAAAGCGCGCACATGCCAACGCAGGCCATTATCGACAATCGCATGAGGCACCAGTTCCCGGGCAGCAGAGCCACTCGACAAAGACGTATAAATCACACTCACTGCGCGATTATTTAAAATGGCCTGGACCAGTTTTGCGACAATAAATATATCCGGCACATTGAGGCTCGACGGTGCTTCCACCGGAAAGTGAATATCACCAATGGCATCAAAGCCATCAGAAATATCATTGGCCAGTTTAGTTAGCGTACGCTGGGCGTCATGTTCAAATAACGGCTTAAACTGGCTGGTTTGAAAATAGCGCTTTTCCCTGGAGTCATATTCCAGGTTGTCCGGCGCCATTTCCTTATACAAATTAAAATCACGGGAGCCTGCCGACAAGCCCACTTCAAAGCGGTTGATCAAGTCCTGACGGTAGATCGCCCCTTTAAACAACAAACAAAAATCAATGTAGGCCAAACGCTGACGCTGGGCGAAACTTATACTTGCTAACATCCTTTCGACTCGAGTAACACTGCTCAATGCACCAATATGGTTTATTTTGATTCGGTTGTAAAGCAGGCAGAGTCAATTCTGTCCATCAACAGATGTAACAGATGTCTGCTCACACTTACCAGCAACGAACTGTGCTGACGACCTTCGTTCTGCAATATCTCTAATTCTGCCCGGGTAAACAACCGGCCATCCTGAATAACCATTTGTGGCTGTTGCATGATTTCGGGCACAGTAAGCGGATTGTTGTTGAATACTACTAAATTGGCGCGATACCCCCTTGCCACTCTGCCCAGTTCGTTACTGCGATTTAAAACCGCTGCTGCATTGATGGTGGCGCTACGCAATACCTCTCTTACTGGAATACCGGCTTCAATCATCAGCAATGCCTCACGAATAGTGGCCGGCCCCGGCACGTCCACCAGCGCACCGGCATCGGAGCCAAGCGCCAGGGTGACGCCCTGCTCATAAAGGCTTAAGGTTAACTCATTGAGGTAGTCATCCACTTCGAGGTTATACTCGCCAAGCTCTGCTGAAGCCCCTAACCAGCGCCGAAAGGAGGTTTGTTCATAAACCATGCGGACAAAAGGATTTATCACGCTGAGATCCTGCTGCGCCAGATATACCTGTTTCTGGGTGCTAAGTAAGGTGAGTTCCTGATTTACGGCCAGCGTTGGAATAAGTGGTACCTCATTTTCCCGCAAAAAATCAGCAGCAAGCATTACTCTTTGGGGATTGCGTTGCTGTTGCAAAAATCCGTCGAATATTTCTTCCACATGTTCGAAGCTTGCCAGGCTGGCATGAGCTGCCAGATTCTGTTTCATTAAATCGTAGGAAGGATGACCTGCCACCGACACACCAAGCTGTATCGCTTCATCCAGCACCGCCTCATACACCTCGGTATGGAGCCCTTCGTACACCTTGATAAAATCATAGCCCTGATTGATATAGTCACGCACAGCCTGACGAGCACTTTGCGGGCTATTCACAGTAAAGTGGGATAAAGGATCGCCCTGTTCCACACTGTTAAAAATGGGTGACGAAAGCACCAGACGACTACCAAACCAGTCGCCCTGCTCCAGTTCGTTACGCCACTTTAGATGATAGCGATAGCCGCCCATATTACGCAGCGTGGTAACCCCGGTGGCAAGGGCCATTTTGGCATAGCTGCGGTCAAGCACGTGCACATGTAAATCGATCAGGCCGGCCATTACAAAGCGGCCATTACCGTTCACTACCGGTAAATCCTCGGGCAACGGCAGCACTGATGATTGTACGGCTTCAATCACGCCATCTCGAATGATAACCGCCTGGTCGCTCAATACCGGCTCATCTTCCAGCGTTAGCACATTCACATTAGTGAGAATGTGACTTTGCGGACGAAACAGAGTCAAGGAGGTGCCGCCGTGTTCGTAATGAACATAAACTGCCAGTAAGGTAACCGACAGCAAAAGAATGCTGCAGATAAACAAAACCGACAGGCCAATCGCTTTGATGTGAATAAAATTAACGCTTGAGGTGCTCATACAATGCTCCGATATAATTTGAATGGAGCTACTTTGCGCCAGTGCTGGCCGTGGGGCGACCAGAATCAGGATTCTGCACCTGTTTAACGCTATTTTGGACCCTCAGAAATACTGTACCGCAGCCCTCAATCCCTCGCCCGTAAAGGCGTAAGATACTGACCTGGCGTTTTGCCAGTGTGTTTTTTAAATACCGCGTTAAATGACGATTTAGAACTAAAACCAGCATCCATGGCGAGCTCAAGCAAGGTTTTATCTGGCGTAGATTTGGCTAACTCGGCTACCCGGTTGATACGCAGTTGATTGATGTAGTCGGCAAAGCTCATACCGCCACCGGTATTAATTGACCAGGAAATGTCTTTTACCGAAAGGCCGGTAAAACCGGCGATATCCTGTAAACAAATACGCGGCTGACAATACCATTGTTGTTCGCGGATCTGACTGTCCAGCGCCTGAAAAATAGCGGCGGCCTGACTGTCTTCGTGAGGCGCTGGTTCGGCGTTAGTTTGTTCAACCTCACTGAGCCCGTTAAACAACGCGGGTTGCCTAATAAGCCCGACAATCGCAACACACAACACCAATAAAAACGCGCTCTGATCGAGCAAATACCAGGTACTGCGAAAGGGCTCGGTAGTAACGCTCTGTAAATTCACCCGCACCATGTCCAGGATCAGTAATACCAGCAGTACCACCAGCGTATTGAACAGCCAATGCAAGCCTTTGCTCTCGGTATCGGCTTCACGCTCGGCCATGGCAGCGTGATAGCGTTTTAACCACCTGAATGCCAGTGCAAAGTAAATCAATTGGCTAATTGCACCGGCCAGCAACATCCACTGCAGATAGGGTGTTAAAGGTAATGCCATCAGCGTTGGTAAAAAGTGAGCACTGTCGCGATAAGTTAAGGGTTGCTCGGGAACCAGTAACACCCGCACTAAAAGATAAAAAATGGGCCCCAAAGACAGGCTAAAAGCTGGCGTAATGTACCAGGCAACTGCACCAGCATTGAGTTCTTCATATAAATTAAAGCCCATCATCAGGCTCTGCATTAACAGCGCCAGAACAAGACCGTTATAGCGCCGTTCGCCCGCCAGTAAAGCAACACCCAGCAAGCCGGTGAGCAGGCTTAATATCTGAATGATATTCACTGCTTGCAGATGAAATTCGGCCAATAGCACAGATGGTCCCTCTTAGGCTTACTCAGCTCTTGTTCGGTTATGGGGTATTGTTATTTGAAACCATTTTCAGGTTCAATCATCGATGTATCTAAGGAAAATATATTTCTCATAATCCGAGTCTTCCTTAAAAACTCTATTTAGCTCCACCTTCCTGCCAATCAGAATCGGAGCATTTTTAAATAACCTTACTCTTACTGGCCTTTCTTTATCCTTCAGTTGAACATAAATATCAATATCATGCCCTTCGTCATGGAGTATTGATTTGTAGTTAATCGCAGTGCCGGTTACAAGTTCACTTGATGTGGGTTGTGTGTTCTTTATCAGAGCAGAGACGATAACCAGCGCTAGTGTAATGATGAAGAAAGGTACATATTTCTTGCACTTTTCTTTAGCTAATTCCTGATTAAGAATCTTTACTTGTTCTTTGTTCAATTTATTTATTATTCCGTTGAAGCTGCCCCTTCCCTAGAGGGGCAAAACGATGGAGCCCAGTTATTTTGTCTCCCGCGACCTTAGCGAGTGACTTACTTTGTCTGTTATGCATTACTGCCACCCTGTTTTGTTTGAATAGGTTTCGTAACTTAGTTTAGTAGTATGGTTATATTCCTTTCCCGTTTTACGCTCGTACGCGGCAGGTCCAATGCTGAGCAAAGACTCAAACTCTAAGTTTTTAGGAAAAGACGAGGGATTTTTAAGCACCTCATCATATAACTCTTTACCGTTTACTACGACGACACATCTTGAATAGAGGAACCAGTCGGGAGAAAAATACTCGTTGTCATTAACATATGCTTCCTCCCCAATTTGTTTAGCATGTGCTAGTGTATCTAATGCAAATAGTTTCTCTGCTAAGATTTCCTCGAATTGGAGAATTTCGTTATCTGACTTTTGTGATAAGGCAACAATGGCAGGCTCGATAACTGCTTCGTCGTCACCTTCATGGCTCCAATCGAAAAGACTGATAATCATCCAGAAAACTGCTTCGGTCATGAACTTTCCTTATGCATAACGACTTGCTGTAGAGAATTCACAACAACTCGCAGTGCCACTCATTGCTAAATTCTTTACTAATTTATTGATAACAACACTTTACACTCGGTTATGAGCCAGTTTCCAATAATTTATTTGGGAAGGGTAAAAAGGGCTGTTGATGGTGAGCCAGACTTTTGAGGAGATCCCTGATATCGCTCTGCGACTAAGGGATGACAGATTGGGTTGGTTTATTTAAAACCCTAATCTGACTTGGATTTAAAGCGCAGACTTAATGAACTAAGGCACTATGAATGCTGTCGCTGCGCTGAAATGTGGTTTGATACTATACCGGCGATAACCAGCAATTAAACTTTACTCGTAATGGCGTTCCATCCACATAATCTGCATTTTGAGATCATTGATTTCTTTTTTTGCATCGGCTAGTTCTTCAACAATAGAACGATCCTGGATTGCGTTATCATCACGTGAAGTGTTCAGAGCATTGCTATCTTGTTGTGACATACGTATTTACCACGCTTTGTAATAGATGAAGGGTACGATTAAATGTAACTGCGACTGGAAACATACAATATTTATTACAGAATTTCCAAAAAATGAGCGAATACCTGACATTAATTTGATAAATAGTTATATGTGCAGCCTGAACCTAACAAATTAATTTTGTGTCAAACGACATTTCCTTACATCAAAAAAAACACACAAATAGCTGTTATTAAATAGTTTTCTTAACATATAAAAACCTCCCGCTGTTTCGGGAGGACTTTTTGAAAATAAGCGTTTCAATTATTTTGTTCAACCAACCCTGTAACCACAACTGTAACAATTCTCCACCCCTCCATCTTCTATCCCTACTACACCTGCCCTGGCATACCAATAAAGCCAGGGAGCTGCTTGATGCGATCGATCCAGGCCAGGATATGCGGGTAATCATCCAGAGAAATACCGCCTTCTGGCGCAATCGCTACATATGGCATCACGGCGCAGTCGGCAATGGTTGGGTGCCCGAGCGCCAGCCAGTCATGCTCGGCCAGATGGTCGTTCAGTAAGGTCAGGATACCGGCAGAAATGTTTAACGCGGCTGGCTTATCAAATTCAAAACCAAATTTATCCACCAGCCGGGCTACATTTGGTCCGTGTTGAATTTCGTTCGCCGCGGTAGACAGCCATTGCTGTACTTCAGCCATTTGCTGTGGGTCGGAAGGTAACCAGCTCTCTAAATCATACAGACGGGCGAGATACACCAGCATTGCCTGGGAGTCGCGCAACACAACTTCTCCATGTTCTAACACTGGTAGCTGGCCAAATGGGTTTAAAGCCAGCATCACTGAACTTTTGTGTTCACCGGCCATAAAATCCACCGGCACAATTTCCAGCTCAATATTAGCCAGGGCGGCAAACAGCCGCACTTTATAACAGTTTCCGGACAGCTCAAGATCGTACAATTTCATGCTTTCTCTCCATGTTAAAAGAAGGTTGAATCACTCAAAGCCACCTTAACTTGTCTGTTTTTCGCAAAAAATATGCGATATTTAATTTCTGTAAACCGTTTTTCGCACTAATAAAGCCAATATGGACAAATTAAAAGCCATGAAAGTCTTTGTTGAGATTGCCGATATGGGCAGCTTAACGGCGGCAGCCAATAGCCTGGAAACCTCACTGACTTCGGTTGTGCGCACGCTTGCCGCGTTGGAAGACCACCTGAAAGTGCGACTGTTTAATCGCAACACCCGGCAAATTGCCATTACCGATGAAGGGCGAGAATACTATCTGCGCTGCCGTACTATACTGGCCGAAGTCAATGACGCCGAAAGTATGCTTATTGATCGCCAGGCTGAACCCCTGAGTAAAGTGACGGTAACCGCGCCGGTGACCTTTGGTAAACGCCATGTCGCGCCTAAAATTAACGCCTACCTCAATCAGTACCAAAAAATGCAGGTCAACCTGGTGTTACTCGACCGCCCGGTGGACATGCTTAGTGAAGGGATTGATATTGCCCTGCGCATTGGTCGCATCGGCAACCATGATTTAGTAGCGCGGCAGTTAGGCTCAATGCGCCATGTGCTGTGCGCCAGTCCCGACTTTATGACCGGACAAACAGCGCCTGAACACCCGCAGGATATCGCCGGCCAGCCTTGTGTTCACCTAAGTGTGCTGGATAACCCCGAAGACTGGCATTTTCAGCATGGTCTTAAACTGATGTCAGTGGCCATGCAAACCCGCTTAATTACTAATCAGGTAGATGCTGCGCTCGATGCCTGCATTGCCGGCGTGGGCTATTGCCGCTTTTTACACTATCAGGTCAGTGACGCCGTTAAGCGTGGTGATTTGCAGATTTTACTGCCCGACTATGAGCCTCACCCGCTGCCAGTACACTTACTGTATGCGCCGGTAAAACTCCAAACCAAACGTCTTCGTTCTATGACTGACTGGCTCACCCAGTCGCTGCAGCAGGATCTCACTGTTATCTCTCAGGGAGGCAAACCATGACCCGCCTGGCCGACTCACTGCTGGCAGAGATTCGAAGCTGTACACTGTGCGCCGGTAACCTGCCCTATCCACCGCGGCCCATTGTGCAAATTGAGGAACAGGCACGTATCCTGATTATTGGCCAGGCACCGGGAATAAAAGCACACGACAGCAGCCAACCCTGGAATGATGCCAGTGGCGACAAGTTACGTGGTTGGCTGGGCGTTAACCGCGAGCAGTTCTATTCACCAATCTTTACCCACCTGCCAATGGCGTTTTGTTTTCCCGGCTATAAAAATGGTGCGGATGCGCCGCCGCCTAAAATTTGCGCCGTTACCTGGCACGCTAAAGTGCAGGCGCAGGTAAAACCTGCGCTCACGCTATACATTGGCCGCTATGCTCAGCAGTATTATCTACCCGAACATAAAACACTAACCGAGGCAGTAAGGTCCACCACACAGTCACCAGGTAATGCATACTCGCTACCGCATCCTTCGGGGAGAAATAACCGCTGGCAGGCGCGCAACCCGTGGTTTGAGGCGCATTCGCTCGAAGTGTTACGCCGTAGCGTTGCTGAGGTGTTAGGGTAATCTAACAGTAATAATCAGCATTGAGCCGCAAAAAAGAGCGCGGGATAAACACCAATTAATGGCCTTTTATGCAGAACCAGTGAAAGCGACTCTCAAGGAGAAAAACAGGATATAAAAACTGAATTTACTCGTAGATTGCGGGCTTACGACTAATGCGGTTAATAAAACGCCACATCAGCTGGACAGGCCAGCAATGTTTCTTTATATTGCGCGCCTTTAATGCCTTTTCACCGGCGTCCGCCAATTTTTATCTATCCCGGAAGACTGTTTTGATTACCACCGCCAACATCACTATGCAATTTGGCTCTGAGCCACTGTTTGAAAATATTTCTGCCAAATTCGGCAACGGCAATCGTTATGGCCTGATTGGCGCTAACGGCTGTGGTAAATCCACCCTGATGAAAATCCTGAGCGGCAAATTAACGCCAACTGCAGGCAATGTGTCACTGGCTCCGGGCACCAAGCTGGGTATTTTGAATCAGGACCAGTTTGCCTTTGAAGACATGAGCGTAGTCGATGCTGTGATCATGGGCGACCGTGAACTCTGGGAAGTAAAACAGCGCCGCGACGAAATCTACGCCAAAGCCGAAATGAGCGAAGCAGAAGGTATGGAAGTGGCCGAGCTGGAAGTGCAGTTTGCGGAAATGGATGGTTACACCGCCGAGTCCCGCGCCGGTGATATTCTGATTTCAGCCGGCATTGAAGAAAGCTATCACTTTGGTTTAATGCGCGAAGTGGCGCCAGGCCGTAAGGTTCGTGTACTACTGGCCCAGGCATTATTTGCCGAACCCGACGTGCTGCTGCTCGACGAACCTACCAACAACCTGGATATTTATACCATTCACTGGCTGGCCGAAGAGCTGAACAAGCGTAAGTCCACCATGATCATCATTTCCCACGATCGCCACTTTTTAAACTCGGTTTGTACCCACATGGCCGATATTGATTACGGCGAACTGCGCATTTACCCGGGTAATTACGACGCTTTTGTAGAAGCGGCGGCACTGGTGCAGGAACAGCTGCAAAACGAAAATGCCAAGAAAAGCGCTGAAATTGAAGAACTGCAAAGCTTCGTAGCGCGCTTCTCTGCCAACGCCTCAAAGGCAAAGCAAGCCACCTCGCGGGCCAGACGTCTGGAGAAAATCGAGCTGGCCGACATTAAGGCCTCGAGCCGTCGTAAGCCTTATATTCAGTTTAAGCAGCACAAAAAACTTCACCGTTTAGCCATTACCCTGGAAGAGCTCGGTCACGGTTATACCGGTGAGCATCTGTTCAGTGGCGGAAACCTGCTGCTGGAAGCCGGTGCCAAACTGGCGATTATTGGTGAAAACGGTGCAGGTAAAACCACCTTACTTAAATGCCTGATTGGTGATGAAACCGCCAAAGAAGGTACCGTAAAGTGGGCCGAAAATGCGGCTGTAGGTTATGTTCCTCAGGATAGCTCGAAAGACTTTGCCAACGACATGACTATGTTTGAGTGGATGTCACAATGGCGCCAGCCCAAACACGATGACCTGCAGGTTAAAGCCATGCTGGGCCGCCTGCTGTTTGGCTCTGACGACTTTAACAAGAAAGTCAGCGTGTGCTCAGGGGGTGAAAAGAACCGCCTGTTATTTGGTAAAATCATGCTTCAGGACATTAACGTACTGGTAATGGATGAGCCTACCAACCACCTGGACATGGAGTCTATCGAGGCGCTTAACATTGCGCTGATGGCCTTTGAAGGCACAGTAATTTTTGTTAGCCACGACCGTGAATTTGTTGAGTCACTGGCCACCCAGGTGATCGAAATTAAAGATAAGCAAATCACTCACTTCGACGGCACCTACGAAGAATTCCAGGCGCACCTGGGCAACTAATCGGAACTGGTACTGGCTTTGGGTGCAAACCGGGCCAGTACCGTTACCAACAAGGCGGGTAAAAATGTCACGCTCAACACAGTGGAGACAAAAATACCGCTGAGTACGATAATCCCTACCCCACGATACAGCTCTGTCCCTTCACCGGGGATCACCACCAGCGGTGCCAGCCCGAAGATCGTGGTACAGGTAGACATCATTATTGGCCGTAAACGCACTTCCACAGCCTGTTTTACCGCACTATGTAAAGCTTCGCCCTGAGCCAGTAATCGCCGGGTCTGATCAACTATCAGAATTGGGTTATTCACCACCGTGCCCAGCAAAATTAGAAAGCCCAGCATGGTGATCATATCAAAGGGTTGGTAAGCACCGCCGAGCATGCCCGATACAGCGTTGTTGGCAATTAACCCCAACAGGCCACCCGCCATCCCCAGAGGAATAATGGTGAGAATAAACGCCGGGTAGCCCCAGTGATTAAAGATGGCCACCAGCAACAGGTAGCACAACGCAATGGCAATCAAAAAGTTTACCGATAAGGCATCCTGTGTGGCGGCGAGCTGATCGGCCGCGCCGGTGATCCGGGTACTCACGCTTTGCGGGATAGCACCGCTTTCGCGCAGCTCCGGCAATAAGGTGTTTTTAACCGTGTTAACGGCCGTTTCAAGGGCCACTTCTTTGAGGGCAATCACATAGACCGAAACGGTGCGCTCGCCATCTATGCGCCGCACCGTGTCGCTACGTTTACTTTCCAGTAAAGTGGCAATGGCGTTGAGCGGTAAAATAGTACCTTGCGGGGTAAGAATGGGCGTTGTGGCAAGTTGCTCAATGCTCTGCTGATTGCCAGCGTTGTTGAACAAAAACATGTCCACCTGATCGTCATTGAGTAAAAACTCATCCACAAAGGCCCCGTCACTCACTGCGGCCACCGAGTAACCAAAATCATCGCCATTCATGCCGAGTTCGGCAAGTCGCTGCCAGTCCGGGCGAATCTCAATAAAGGGTTGTTCAAGGGTCAGCGAGCCGGGATCGGAATTAATCTGAGGGTTATTAAAATAGTCATCCGCTTTGGTGTATAACGCATTGGCCGCCTGATATAACGCATTAATATCGCTACCGGAAAAGTCTACCGCCACTGCCCGGGTACCGCCATCGTTGCTAGAGATAATCGACCCTTTGGTGGAAAACGCCCGCATGCCGGGGTAGCTCTCAAACTTCTCGTTTATAAGAGCCATCATATCGCCCACCTCATCGGGATTAACCGGCATGGTGACCATCCATACGCTACCTATGCTTACTCGCATATTATAAAACTGCAGAGCCGGAAATTCTGCCTCACCACGCCCGTAAGCTTGAGGATCGGCGTTCACGTAGGGTGTAAAGAATGCCCTGAGCTCATCACCAATTTCCTGCATAGACGATAAGTTATAATCCGGTGGCGCAGTCATGGTCGAAAACGCTTTGGGCTCCTCGCCTTCCGGCAGGTATTCCGCCGCAGGCATCAGCCACCAGGCGCTACCTAATATCAACACCACTCCCGCCACTACGATTACCAGCGCGCGAAGGCGCGAACTAATAACCGCCGAAACCAGCCACAGACATTTTGCGGTAAACCATTTCTGGCCACTGGCGTCGCTATCTTCTGGTTTGGGCTGACGGGCCATGGCTACCGGAATAACAAAAATGGCGGCGAGCATAGAGGCAAAAATCGCCCCGGCAATCGCAATGGCAACATCTGAATAAAGTTGCCCGGCTTCCTGTTCAATAAACAAGATAGGCGCAAACACCAGGATGGTAGTTACCGTAGAGGCGAGCACCGCCGGCCATACATCCTTAACCCCTTCTACCGAGGCCTTAAACCGGCTCAGCCCCTGTCGCCGGAATTGCACAATGGATTCGAGCACCACAATGGTGTTATCTACCGTCATGCCAATGGCGAAAGCCACCCCAGCCATGGAAATAACGTTAATGGTGCGGCCAAAGGCCAGCAAGGCAATAAATGCGGCAATCGTACACAGCGGGATGCCCATTACGCCAATGAGCGTGGAGCGCACCGAACGCAGAAAATAAAACATCACCAGCGTTGCCAGCCCTGCCCCTAATGCCAGGTTAACCATCACGTTGCGCAGCGAACTGGAAACATACAGCACGTCGTCAGTAAACAGCTCCATTTTAAGGCCGTTAGGGCGTAATACCTGCTCGTTAAGTTGATCAACAATTGGCAGGATCTGCTGTTTAATGGCTATTACGTTTGAGCCTGTTTCACGGCGCACCGCGAGCCCAAGGTTACGATCGCCATTGGCATAGGAAAGCTGGCGCCGTTCAAAGTGATCGAGTTTAACTTCGGCCACATCCTTTAAATACACGTTGGTATTGTTGATGCGCTGGATGATGAGGTTTTCCAGCTCGTTTAACTGCTCAAAACGCCCTACTACCCGCAGTAAATAGCGGCTTTTATCGGCTTCGATGTCACCGGCGGAGGAGTCCTGGTTACGCTGGACAATAGCATTGCGCACCTCAATCAAGCTAATCCCGCGTTGGGCCAGCTTTGCCGGATCGACCATGATTTGTACCTGACGACGAGAACCACCACTGATTTCAATTTGCGATACGCCCTCAACGCTTTCCATTTGCGGGCGAACCACCTCGTCGGCAAAGTCATAAAGCATATCAATATCCAGCGCCATGGGATTCCCCTCAGCGGGGATCAACTGAAAGTACATGAAGGCGTTACTGGAAAAGGAATCAGAGAATAACTGCGGCTGGTCGACATTCTCCGGGTAATCAGGCACCTGACTTAGCGCGTTACTGACCCGGATCAAGGCTTCATTAACATCCACACCAAACGGGAATTCAAGCTCTACCCGCCCCTCGCCCATTTCGGCAAAGGAGATCATCCGTTTTAACCCGGTGATATTGCGCAGGTAGCGTTCCTGCTCAATGAGGATCTCTTTTTCGATGTCTTGCGGCGTGGCACCAGGCCAGCCGGTTTGCACGGTGATGGTTCTGACTTCCAGATCAGGGATCATCTGCACAGGAATCGACAGCGCCGCCACAATCCCCATAATACAGCTAATCCCGACGACTACGGCAACCAGAATGCCGCGCTTTACTGTTGCCTCAATCATTGATTTCAGACCTGTTGGTCACAGTGACTGCCGCCTCGTTATACAACCGCGAGACGCCAGAGATAGCATATAATTGTCCCTCACTCGCATTGGCAACTAACACTGCATCGCCCTGCTGACGAACAATATTCACCAGTACCCGGCTGGCCTTATTGTTGTTAATGGCAAACACACTGGCACCACCATCAGGATGCTGCCTGATCGCGCTTGTCGGCAACCACACCTGCTTGTTTTCCAGTTGCGGCAGCATGATTTCAGCTTCGGCGGACATTCCCACCAGCAAGTCGGTATTCTCCGGCAACGCGATGTGCGCGGTGAAGCTGCGACCCTGACCGCCTGAGGCAGCAACCAGGCGCTCCAGCTTGCCGGTAATGGTATCGTGCAGGCCGGTATCCGGATGAATGCTGATGTCGCCATTAAGGTTGGTAAAATAACTGTAGTATTCCTGCGGCACTTCGATGGTAAGGCGTTTCGCCTGCTGAGAGACTAAACCGAGCACGGCGGTGGTTGGCTCCACCCACTCCCCTACATCAACATCCCGCTGATAAATAACACCATCAAATGGCGCTTTTAGCGTATGACGGGAAACAACTTCTTTGCGCAAAGCAAGGATTGCTTTGAGTCTGGCCAGCTCCGCTTTAGCGTTGGCCACTTCGGCTTTACGCTGCTGAAATAAGGTTTTGGCAGCGAGTTGTTGTTGTGATAACGCATCCACTTCAGTTAGCAGGCGCTCGGCCTCGTTGTAAGCAACAGTGCCTACTTCGAGCTCGGCCTCAGCTTGTTGACGCGCCAGCTCAGCGAGCTTGCTATCGAGAGTCAGTAATGGCTGACCCTGCTGAACATGATCGCCTACTTCCACAAAAAGCTTATCGACAAATCCTGCCTGCAGCGGTGCAAGGAAGGCATCATTGGCGGAACTAACGGCGCCACTTAAGGTAATACTTTGATATTTCTGACTGGCCACCGGATAGGCCGCCGTCACTTTAATAGGTGAGTCTTGCGCGCTTGTAGGGAAACTGATGCCCATACAAGCAAATAACATGAACAGGTATTTGATACAGCCGTACATTGCGCCTCCGGTGTTTCCATCACTTTTTACCCGGACCGGGTAGTTATTACAGAGTGCAACCGGTTACACAACAGCCACTCCCTAACTTTTCATTTTGTACCTCAACAGGTTAAAAATAGATCAGTGATGTAACAAGCCGGTAACTGTGTAAGGGGAACTAAAGAGCTTAGCCAGAAAGGTAGTAAGGAGAGCAAATAAGTAACGGGCCGCGAGTGCGGCCGATAGGAGCAAAGTTAAAATCAGGCCGCAGCGCTTTGAGCCAGGCCATCAACCGACACATCTACGTGGCGCTCGAGACCTTCTTCGTTATAAGTGACAGACGCCACCAATGAAGCAAAATCTACCGTTAACTGCGCGGCAGACTGCTCTGCCTGCCAGTTAAGGCGCAGGATATTTTGCTGTTGTGTAACGCTAAATTCACCTGCCAGCGCGGCCAGCGAATTACGTAATCGAATCAGCGCAATCAATGCTTTGACTACGGGCTTTTCAAGTGACTCACTGACGGCCTGTTCATCCAGATAAGGGCGGTTGATGTCACGGCCCACATTGGTTTTGGCCAGCAATGCCATATCATTTTCGGCAGCAAAGAGTCCGGCGTAATACACCTGTGGGATCCCCGGCGAGAATATCTGCACTGCACGAGCAATCAGGTAAGCCTGGTCATTGGCGCCCAGCGCGTTGTAATAGGTGCAATTTACCTGATATAAATCCAGGTTACTGGCCGCCGCGCCGGTCGCCTCGCGACTCTGGCCATTGCTGTTTACGTGAATTTGCTCAACCAGTGAATCAATCTGAGCAGCATTAAGTAGCCCGGGTTTATCACCTTCCGGGCCCACATCCACAATGCCGATACCATCGTGAGTGTCCAGCACTGTAACGCAATTGCGTGGCGAAATTTGCAACCAGTTAGCCAGTGCAGAGGGATCGCCACTAAACAGGCTGTGCAGTACCAGTGGCGGCATAGCAAAGTCGTACACCATATCGCAGCGCTTGGCGATTTCAATTTGAGTTTTATAGTAACTGTGTATCTCAACCAGGCACTTCATATTGCGGCTATGGGCCTGCTGGCTGAGGTCTTCGATAAAATCAAAGGTTTCTTCCAGCATAAAGCAATTAGTGCCCGGCTTTTTAATGGCGTAGCCGGCTGCATCCAAACGAATAAGATCCACGTTGTTGCGCTCGAACGCGGTTAAGATTCTTTCAAGATACGCCTGACCCGCCTCGGAGGCGACATCAATGTCGATCTGGTTAGAGGTGAATGTGGTCCAGAACGGCACGGTTTGGCCATTTTGCAGGGTAATATCGGTAAAACACGGCGTGGGGCGCGGGCGATATATTTTTGCGATATCCTGGTGTTCATCTGCCGCAAAGACTTTGTCGCGGGTCAGAAACAGCGGCCAGAACGGCGATGACTGGCCATTTGCTAACACATCCAGAAACTGAGGGCTTTGTGCCGACATATGGTTAACAATCATATCGGCCATAATGTCCATATTTTCACCCAGCTCACCGACATCCTGCCAACTGCCTAGCCGGCTATCCACTTCGGTATGGTCGATGGGATCAAATCCAGCATCTTCGCCATCGATAGGATAGAAAAAAGGCAATAAATGCACGCCGCCAAACACGCCTTTTAACTGGTTACTAAACAGCGCATTTAACGCCTTGATGTCACCACCGCCTAAACGGTCTACATAGGTAATCAACTGGACATCATTTGAACGATTCATAACAACACTCACAAGAACTTAATCGATTAAGATAAATAATCGGATAATTCACTCCATTTGGCAAGTGTTATTTTTATGTTAATAGACAAGTAACTGTTCTACAGTGCTTTTAAGAACGCCAAAAACGCTAACAATTAGAGTAACCTATCGGTGGTAAAGAGAATTTCATTATAAATACAAAACCATTTCACCAGTCAACCAGATCCATAAAATCGACCGTTTAGCTTACCGTTAGAAAGTGGCAGCCGTTCATACACGGCCGCCGCCATGATCTTAACAGCCTCTTAGCTGACTTAATTAGTTAAGTCAGCTTAAGAAGATGTTTCCGAACACGGTGATTCAATGTTACTCGGCGGAAATCACTATTGTTGCCGGTGCTAAACCTTTGGCTTTTGCAGTGATCATTATTTCACCGGCAGAATCTGCAGATTTAACAATGGCCAGCGCTTTGCCGCTAAACGCTTTTCGCGTTGCAGAGGGAAATGGCGTGAAGTTGGTCGAGTCACCATTGTCAGTAGCCACCAGCTTGCCAGCACCGTTAACCGAAAAGTCAATCTGCTGAGTGGCTGTAGGAACAACCCTCCCGGCTGCGTCGACGACCTCCAGGGTGACAAAAGACAGGTCTTTGCCATCAGCAGTAATGTTACTGCGGTCGGCACTAAGGCGCAGAGCTGCCGCTTCGCCGGTGGTTTTAATGGTTTGCTCAGCCCATTTACGGCCATTTTTATAGGCAACAGCTTTGACCTCTCCGGGCTCGTAACGAATATCATCAAAACGGATCCGGTATGTTAACTCTGCCATTTTCTTACGTCCCATTGACTGTCCGTTGATGAATAACTCAACTTCGTCGCCGGAAGTAAAAATATGTACCGGCGTGACTTTGCCAACGCGCTCAGGCCAGTTCCAGTGTGGCAGAATATGCACCATGGGCAGGTCTGGTCGCCATTGGCTCTGGTATAGATAAAAGCGGTCTTTTTTAAAGCCAGCCAAGTCAACAATCCCTGAATATGAACTGCGCGAAGAATAATAAGGGGTTGGCTCACCGAGGTAATCAAACCCATTCCACACAAACTGTCCGGCCACATAGGGGTGAGTATCGATGTATTTAAATACTTTATCTGCGGAAGAGCCAAAATCCACAGCATGCAGTTCATAGGAGCTCACCTGATGAATAGATGAGTCCCCGCCCCGCCCGTCTCGTGTGGGTGAGCTCATGTCAGGTGTTACCGGAAACAAATAGATACCTCGTGAACTAAATGCAGAGGCGGTTTCACTCGATAGTATCACTTTATCAGGATGGGCCTTGTGAAACTCTGGATAAGACGGCGGTGTACGAATACGGTTAGTGCCTTCAAACTCCGGCGCCTGACGGATCCCCTCGCCCTGATAATTTAAGCTAATCAGGTCAAGCGCAGCTGAAAACGGAAAATCGGCTTTCGCCCAGTTTTTAGACGCGGTAACAGGCCGGCTGGGATCTTCCTGCTTAACAATACTTTTCAGTTTCAGAGCTACCTCAGCACCTTCTTCACCGGTGTATTGCTCGCCCACTTCGTTGCCGATATACCACATGATCACCGACGGGTGATTACGATCACGACGCACCAGAGCACGTAAATCCTGTTCGTGCCAGTCAGCAAATATCAGATGAAAATCATGAGGTGTTTTCTTTTTATACCAGCTGTCGAAGGATTCATTGAGTACCAGAATGCCCATCTTATCGGTAAGGGCGAGCAATTCCGGCGCCGGTGGGTTATGCGCCATACGAATAGCATTGACGCCCATTTCCTGCAGAATTTCTAACTGACGCTGTGCCGCACGTACGTTAAATGCTGCACCCAGAGCCCCCAGATCATGATGTTGATTAACCCCTTGCAGAGCAATATGTTCGCCATTGACCAGCACTCCCTGATTGGGGTCAAACTCTACTTTACGTATACCAAAGACCGTGTGATATTCATCCACCAGCTTCTCGCCCTGGTATACCTGCGAGACAATGACATAACGATGTGGCGTTTGCGAAGGTACGGGCCCCCATAATCTGGGATTAGAGACGGTCACTGTGCTGGTAACCGCTTCGCTATGGTTACCCGCAATCATGGCGTGCCCGGTGGCAAACTTGCTGACTAACGCTCCCGTAGGTTTTCCAACATGGTTCGCCTGATAAATCTCATTTACCAGGCGCACTGCCTGACCTCTTGTTTGGGCGTTTTTAACCTTAAGGGTTAATTTCACTTCCGCCGACTCAGTACTCACATTCTCCGTGACTACCTGAGTGCCCCATTGATCCACATGAACAGGAGACGTTTTTACCAGCCAGACATTTCGATAGATGCCACCGCCCGGATACCAGCGCGAAGAATTGTTTGGATTATCGAGGCGGATTGCCAGTTGATTTACGCTATCAAAATTCAGGTAAGGCGTAAGATCAAGCCGGTATGAACTGTACCCATAAGGCCAGCCCCCGACTAAATGCCCGTTAAGCCACGCCATGGAGTAAGACATAGCACCATCTATATCCAGATAAATTTGTTTGCCTGCATCGTCGTCAGTCAGCTTAAATTGCTTGCGATACCAGGCCACACCGTGACTGGGCAACCGCCCCATACCGCCGCCCACTTCCGGATTGTTACCGGTGTAAAATGGCCCTTTTATCGCCCAGTCGTGAGGTAAACTCAACGCTTCCCAGTTACTGTCATCAAAATTGGTTTGTACAAAGGCAAAATCAGCCCCCGGCTTGCCCGCCGGGCGTGGATGATGTCTGGTTGTATCGCCAATAAATGCATTGCCCGTGGGCATTATCCAGGGCTTAAGTACTTGCTGCGTGGCGTTAATTTTCACCGCGTCGGTAGGTTTCGCATCAGCATTAATCGAATCATCGTAGCCGTTAATAGCCGGCCGTACATCGTAGATAAGCCCATCTGCTTTTTCTGTCGGGGAATATTTATAAAATCGCCAGTTGTCATTAAAACTGATGCGCTCACGCACTTGTGCATAACCAGGCAATGACACAAACAAAAAAACAAACAATAAAAACCGTGCAACGCAGGATGCCATCAAAACCTCTTAATTCCCTGAATAAAAGCAATCAACAGGATAAGAAGAAAAGCGACATTGTTAAGCTGATATTAAATTAACGTAAACAAGAAACCAGTAATCGGAAGCATGCAGGAGCAGAATTACTGTCTGAACACTCCTTCAGCTTTATTCCCTGGTATTATTTTCCTGTTTTAACTGCCGTAATCCTTCGTCAAACAGGGCAATTTTGGCCTCGAGATTTTCCGCTTCGGGCGAGAACGCAACATAGATATCACTGATATGATTCACTTCACCTTTGCGAATAGCGTCCTGCGGTAGTTGCATAGCGGCCAGCGTATAAGAAGCCACAGCGTCGAACATAATGGCCATATGCACCTTGTTCTCCAGCAGCATATTGATAATCTGGCGCTGATTGGCCACCCTTACCTCTTTAAAGCGCTTGCGGTGAGCTTCATAGCTATCGCCATATTCATAACCGGTAATCAGTGCGATATTTATGCCACCGGGAAATTTATCCACACTGGCATAGTTAAAGGTAGAGTCTTTGGGGTAATAAAATGACGCTTTAGCCTGGAACAACGGCTCGTTACCGAACACGAATCGTTGTAAGGTATTTTGTTGGAGTGTGACGTTGTACGCGCCATCTACCTGGCCATTTTCGGCCATCTTTAATGCCCTGGCATAGGGAACCGTAATAAACGAGGCGGTTGAGCCACTGTAAGAAAGTGCCTGCTCAATAATATTGCGCGACAGTCCGCTACCGTCCGCCATGGCAAACGGCGGCCAGCTGTCTTCAGCAGCAAACGTAAATGTTTCACCAGCCATCACCCAGCGGGATAATAACAAACAAGTGATAGCCAGAATCCAATGCTTTTTAATAGATGAATACAAGGGCTAAACCTTTAAATACAACAAGTAAAAACAAAGTGACATCGGGCCAGTCTTATTAAGAACACCGGCACCCCATTGCTATACTATCCCTATCTCATTGATAAAACATCATAAAAATGTAGTAATGTTGGCTCAACGACTCACATAAAAGCATGTATTGGTGGCGCTAATGCAGGCTGTAGCAACGCCTGCCATTGTCCAGGCTGGTTGTTAATTTTTATTTTTTAGCTTCTAACGGAAACACCTCAAAAGTCACTCCTTCGCCACCGGTTTGCATAAAATTGCGAATATTGGCGTGATCTGTGCCACCAGGATTGCCGAGTACATCGTCGCGATAATAACTGCCAAAAAGGGCCAGGGTTTGTTGGTTGGTTAGCCTGAGGTATTGCCCCAGAGCAAGCAGTTTGCAGGAACCATTGTTCTGATTTGCTTCATTCTCCACTTTTCCGTTGGTAAACGCCGTGGGCGTAAAAACGAAGTTTTCGTCGATGAAAGCAATCACATCATTAAAACTGATGTGTTCCGGTGCGGTGTTTAGTTGTTCGATAAGTGCTTGCTGATTGCTGTAAGTCACTGCTGTCTCCTCTGAATAGTCACAAACCCTGATATTTTGCGCGCCATTAAACCAGAATCTGTCTGCGATACCTACCTTGAATTACTGATCAAAAGTACCCATCTGGCAGTACAGATACAGGTATACAAAGCTAATCCCACACGATCAGGCAATAGCAAAACAGGATTAGGCAGGCGGGAATAGCATTGCTTATTGCATACTATTGCCTAGGCTAAAAAAGCACTTTTTTAAAAACTAAAGACAGAGGTAACACTATGAAAACAGTTGGCTACGCTGCATTCTCAGACGATGCTCACATGAAACCATATCATTTCGAGCGTCGTGATCTGCGCGCCAATGATGTTGCAATTGAAATTTTATATTGCGGTGTATGTCACTCAGATTTACACACGGTAAACGGTGACTGGGGCCCGCAACCCTACCCTTTAATTCCGGGTCATGAAATTGTTGGTGTTGTTACCGCTATTGGTGACGATGTGAAAAACTACAAAGTGGGTCAGAACGTGGCGGTCGGCTGTATGGTAGACAGCTGTCAGGAATGTGACCAGTGTCACAATCATGAAGAGCAGTTCTGCCGTAACGGCATGACTCCCACCTACGGTGCTCCGGATCGTATCTCGGGTGAAACCACACAGGGCGGCTATTCCAAGCACATTGTAGTACGTGAAGAATTTGTTCTGAACGTACCAGAAGGCATGGATCTCGCGAAAACCGCACCAATTCTGTGTGCCGGTATCACTACCTTTTCTCCGCTGCGCACCTGGGGGGTTAAACAAGGCACTCGCGTTGGCGTAATTGGCCTGGGCGGTCTTGGTCATATGGCCGTTAAACTGGCTGCCGCCATGGGTGCAGAAGTAACAGCTATCAGCCGTTCTAACAAAAAAGAAGCCGAAGCTAAAGCCATGGGCGCTAAGGGCATTCTGGTCTCTACCGACGAAGATGCAATGAAAGCCGCTGCGAACTCGTTCGATTTGATCATCGATACTGCTCCGGTGAAGCACGATGTAGGGCAATATGCACCACTGCTGGATATCGACGGCACTATTGTTATTGTTGGTCAGGTTGGCCCGATGGAAGAACTGATGACACCACCTCTGGTAATGGGCCGTCGCCGTGTCGCGGGCTCATTAATTGGTGGTATCAAGGAAACTCAGGAAGTAATTGATTTCTGTGCAGAGCACGATATCTATCCTGACTGCGAAATGATTAAAATGGACGAAATCAACGGTGCATTTGAAACCCTGGCTAAGGGCGATCTGGCGCACCGCTTCGTTATCGACATGGCGTCTCTGAGCGCCGAGTAAGCGTTTTTTACAGCAGCTCAATCAAAAAAGCAGCGCTTGGTGCGCTGCTTTTTTATGCGTGGTGTTAAAGGGATTAAACACCCTGGGCCACCATAGCATTGGCAAGCTGCCTGAAGGCCGTGATATTAGCGCCTTTGGCATAATCGACCCTATCGTCTTCTTTACCTTCTTCGGCACAGCGGTCGTGTATATAGGTCATGATAGCCTTAAGTTCATCATCGAGCCGGGCGAAGGTTTTACGCTCAAAAGCAGCATTTTGCGACATCTCCATACCCGACATTGCAACGCCCCCGGCATTAGCCGCTTTACCCGGTACAAACACAATACCAGCATCGGCGATCAACGTTTTGGCCTCATGGGTGGTAGGCATGTTGGCCCCTTCCAGTAAGTATTTACAATGATTGCCTGCCAGGCGTTTAGCCGACGGCTCATCCAATTCATTCTGGGTAGCGCACGGCAAGGCCACATCGCAGGCGCAACCCCAGGGCTTTTCACCTTTGAACCAGCTACCACCGCGCTCATCGGCCAGCGCGGTAAGAATATTATCTTCGTTCATACGGTTTTCTATGGCCCAGCGTATGTCTGCGCTGCTCAGGCCTTCTTCCTTAATCAAACTACCGCGACTGTTAGATAAACTGATAACAGTGCCGCCCAGTTCTGCGGCTTTGAGCGCAGCATGCAACGCCACATTACCGGCACCCGAGATGGCTATCCGCTTCCCTTCAATCTCGTCATCGTGATGTTTAAGCACACACTGCAGCATATAAATTAAGCCAAAGCCGGTGGCTTCGGTACGCACATGGCTACCACCAAAATCAATGTCTTTGCCGGTAAGGCTGCCGCCAAACTCGTTATGCATGCGCCGGTACTGGCCGTATAAAAAGCCAATCTCGCGGGCGCCTACATTAATGTCGCCTGCGGGTACGTCGGTGCGCGGGCCAATATGGCGCTGCAATTCCTGCATGAAAGCCTGACAAAAGCGCATGATTTCATTGTCGCTGCGACCTTTGGGATTAAACTCTGAGCCGCCTTTTGCACCGCCCATAGGCAGGCCGGTAAGCGCATTTTTAAACGACTGCTCAAAAGCCAGAAATTTCAGTACCGATTCGTTAACCGTGGGATGAAAGCGTAAGCCGCCTTTATAAGGGCCAATAAGCCCACTGTGCTGCACCCGCCAGCCACGATTAACTTCTACTTCGCCCTTGTCGTTCATCCAGTGCACGGCAAAGTGCACTACCCGCTCCGGCTCACTCAGGCGTTTAAGCACGTTGTAGCGTTTGTAGTCAGCATGCGCGTTATAAATCGGCATTACATCGGCAGCGAGCTCTTTGGTGGCCTGTAAGAATTCCGGGTGGTGCGGGTACCGGTTTTCAATCCACTCGTTAAACTCGTCTAAATTCGATTTCGCTGTCATACCAATCCTTTAAATAATACAAAACACCTGATTTGTACTGGTTTTTACCCGCGTATGATCATTTTTAAATGCTCTAATGGCTGATTTCATTTACTTTCTTTACCAAAAGACAGCGCTATTTATTTTTTTCCGGCAGCCTCTATGGATTGGCAGGCACACGTTTACCCCTTATACTTAAGGACTAATTTTTCGACAGTTGTGAATGCACCGTTTCTCGCCGGGTATTTTGCAAGCAAAGTAGTGATGATTGTGGTGCGTGCTTTGTCTATTTCTATACGCCTTTTAAAACCACTGGGCCTGCTCTGGCTCGGGGTATTTGCGTGCGCTGTAGTCCACGCCAGTGAGACCTCGTGGCAAACCCACGCGCAGCCGGTATTTCTTGCGCCGTTAGGCAACTCCACCCCGCTTGAAGGGCAGATTGATACCATACTGGAAGACCAGCAGGGTTTTATCTGGCTGGTTGCCGCCAACGGTTTATGGCGCTGGGATTCAAAATCACTGGTCCGCGCGCAATTTGAAGGCTTGGATAACGAAGCTCCCGCTCCTCAGGTAAACCATGGGTTTAGCGATACCAAAGGTCGTATCTGGATTGGCACCAGCAACGGCTTATTCCGACTCACTCCTGGCACAAGTTCGTTTACCGCTGTTGCGCCCGACCAGCTGCAGGACATAACCGTGCAGGCTGGCACAGTGGTTAGCTTGCCACACACTGACATCGTGATACTCGCCAGCGATCGTGCGCTCTATCAGTTTGATACGGCATCTGCGCAACTTGAACAGCTCCACATTGCGCCCGAGACACGGATCCACGCACTCCATATAAACCAGGCTAGTACGCTTTGGGTAGGTACAGACAAAGGTCTGTATCGAAGTGAACTGACCAATAGCAGGTTTGCATCACTGCAAGCTGAACCAGACTTTCCTGCGGGTATCAGGGTCAGCTCGATTACCACTACCACAGAGGAAAAGCTCGTGGTTGGCACCGCTGCCGAGGGCTTATTTGTTCAGTCTGAATCATCCGGTTTTAGCAACTACACACTCGCAGAGGATGACAGCCCGTGGCTGTTTACGGTGACAGAAATTCGCCCCGATGTATTACTGATTGGTACCTTTGGTGATGGGTTGATTGAGCTTAACTTAGCCAACCAGACAACACGCCGCTTCAGACACAATCGTTTATTACCGGCCAGCCTTAGCGATAATGACATCTGGTCGTTATTTCGCGACTCCACAGGATTGGTGTGGATTGGCAGTGGCGCAACGCTCAATGTTTATGATGCCGGCGATGTTGCCGTTTCACATATTTTTGGTGACAGCGGGCAACCCGAGGGCCTGATGAATCGAAAGGTCCATTCAGTTCAGGCGATAGGAAATAAACTGATTGTGGGTTCCGGTGAACATGGGTTGGAGGAGTTCACTGCTGAACAAGGCACCACCCGGCAACTGTGGCAAAATGGTACTGATCCGGTAGAAACGTTAGTTGCCGATCCGGCGGGAAATCTCTACGCCTCGGCTAATTTCGCGTCGGTGATTATCCCTCCAGGCAGTAAACAGCCATTACCGCTTAACGTAGATGGCAGAAACGCATCAACCTTTACTACCGCTCTGGCACGCTCGTCTGAAGCTCTCTGGATAGGCGGCACCGATGGTTTATGGCAACAGCCTGCAACAGCGACTGAGCCTACCGTTCAGTTACTGCCCGAGCATTTTAGTGAGCGTCGCGTGGCATCACTGCTGGCAACACCCGATTCACTCTGGGTAGGCAGCTGGCAAGGGTTACTGCACGGCAGGCTTACTAATGGGTTACTTAACAGTGAAGATATCAAAGCGGTCAATCATCCACGCCTGGCACAACAATTTATTGCCGACTTATATGCCGATAGTCTCGGTCAGCTCTGGGTGGCAACCAGCGGCGCCGGATTGTTTGTGCACACTACCGATAACCGCTGGCTTGAATTTACTACTGCCGTCGGACTGCCCGGTGATAATGTAATGGCCATCGCCGGTGAGAGTGATAAGCAGATATGGGTAGGCACGTCACGTGGCATTGCGGCCATTGATATTGAGCAAAAACTGCTGCGCGTAATAACTGCCGGACCTGGTGCAGTAAACAGCCCCTACTCTCGTGCCGCGGCAACAATAACAGCAGCGGGTGATCTGGTGTTCGGCGGTAAAAATGGCCTGACCATCATCACTCCGCAAGCATTACCCCGCCAGGAGCCCCCTTTATCCCTTAACTTTACGCAACTGGAAATAATTACCGCAGATAACCACAAGGTTCATCCGGCGACTACCCAGGCTCATATTGAAATCAGTGCGCTGCCCAAACGTATTTCTTTTGAATTTGTCGCGCTGGACTACCTTGATCCGGAACATTTGCAATACCGTTACCGCCTGGCAGGCAGTGAAAATAACTGGACCCAACTCGATGCCGATCACCGGATTGTGACGCTCACCGATCCGGCTCCGGGCGAGTACACACTGGAACTGCAATATTCCGACAACGGCACCACCTGGCAAAGCACAACGCTTAGCCAGCGATTTACCGTGCTACCCGCGTGGTATCAGACTATCTATGCCAGCATGGCCAGCTTGTTATTGTTGGCCATAGCTATTTTTGTTTTACATCAGTTAGGTCTGCGCCATTACCGGCATCGCCAGAATGTGCTGGAGCAAAAAATTGCCGAGCGCACGGCTGAGCTGCTAACTGCTAATGAGAAACTCAGTGAACAGGCACTTGCCCTGGAAAAAGCCAGCTTAACTGACGCGCTGACCGGTTTACATAACCGGCGTTTTTTAAACCAGAACATGCAGCGCGATGTCAGCCGAGTACATCGTTATTACAAAGACTGCGAAGCTACTAATACGCACCCCGATAATAATTCGGATATGTTATTTTTTATCATCGACCTGGATCATTTCAAACGGATTAACGATAACCATGGCCATCAGGCCGGTGATGCGGTGCTGGTAGAAACCCAAAAGCGGTTGTCGGCCATTTTCCGTGACAGTGATTATCTGGTGCGCTGGGGTGGCGAGGAGTTTCTGGCGGTGGTACAGGATACGCCCCGGGAAGAGGCTTACCTGCTGGCAGAGCGTATAGTTAACGCCGTGAATGCCAGTGATATGAATATCAACGGGCACACGCACTTAAGGGTAACCTGCTCCGTAGGCTTTGCTGCTTACCCACTGCACCAGCAACGTTATAGCTTTTTCGACTGGCAGAGCACCGTTGGCATAGCGGATGCGGCGTTGTATGGTGCCAAACGCCGTAATCGCGATACCTGGATGGGCATTACCGGCATCCGGTCAACGGTATCCGACAGCACCCTGGAACTAATAAAACAGCAGCCCGCGCGCATATTCGACCATGCTAACGTCCTGGTTCGCCAGTAAAGCAGTATCAGCTATGATTTTTAATATACCGAATGGCCAGCATGTCTATCGGTGTATTTCGGCCCCTGTACTGGTAACGAATAAGGTGGGCCAGTTCAGAGTAAAGCGCGGTAATTTCGCCCGGCATCTGTGAGGGCTGTTTATCCTGCATGTAATGGAACAGCAATTTAAGCTGATGTTCGCGAACCTGATAGCGCACCAGACGATTAAACGCAGCCTGCCAGTGCCGCCAGTTGGTAGCGCGAAGGCCGTCAAAATAAAACTGCGCCGCGGGCACTACCTTTAGCCTTTTACTGGGTGCAAATAACTGCTGGTATTCAATGCTGCCTTTGGTCAGGCAGGTTACCAGAAAGTCTTCACCAATCAGCCCGGCGGGCAGATTGATGGCCTCTTCGCGTATTTCGTTAACCAGCTCACCTCTCAGGGCATAAAGCGCCCCGGCCAGCCGCCCCCAGCGCTGCATATTACTAAGCCATTTTACCCGGCTGCGACCATTTGCCGGCACCGCCGCAGTAGCGAGCACATGCGAAGTATTCTTTAACGGCGCTAACAGCGCTGGCAACGCATTATCAGCCAGATAAATATCACCATCGACAAACACATGATAGTCAGCATCACCGGATAACGTTTGCACATAATGATTCCAGCTGGCAGCTTTATCAGCCCTGTCCAGCCACACACCAATAACTTCTGGCTGGTTGGCACTCAGCCGTGTCACCACATCAGCGGTATCATCGGTACAGCCGTTAACCAACACATAGATATACTGCAACCCCTCACCGGCTTGCGCCAGAATGCTTTCAAGACAGCGCGTGATCCGCCGCGCTTCGTTATGGGCGAATACCACTACATTGTAGGAGGGAGTCCCTGACATACTTGTCCTTTTTTTAATCATCTTATATCAATCTACCGGGTATAAGTGCCAGTTACAAATTCGTTCGCGTCAGCTTTCTGATTATCTCATGTACAATTAAGCTTTAAACTTGTTATTTGACACAGCCTGTATGGATTAATAAGCAGTTCGCCACGACTGGCAAGGCAAGAACTCAAAGTTAACTCGTTGAAGTTATTAAGACTCTGGTATTTTAATTGAGGATAAGATTTAATAGCAGTCACGTTTAGAAGTTTACCAGGTAGTAAGGGATTAAACATGAAACAACAAGGGTTTACGTTAGTAGAGCTGATTGTGGTTATTGTGATTTTGGGTATTTTGGCGGTGACTGCAGCGCCACGATTTATTGATTTTCAGGGGGATGCCCGCAAAGCTACGCTGCAAGGGGTAAAATCGGCCCTGCAAGGCGGCTCACAATTGGTGTATGCCAAAGCGGCTATCGCTGGTATTCAACGCTCTGACGACGACAACCTGCAAATTAACGGTAGCACGGTTTACACGGTATATGGCTACCCAGCTATTCGTGACGTGGTGACAAACTTAAGCGCCTGGGCCGACATCAACGGCAGCGGCAGTGGTAACAATACCGACTTCCGCATTGGCGTTTCTACTGATTCAGCCCCGGCCGCGGTGACCGAAACCGATCAGTTTGCAATTCTGCCAAGTGGTGTAGGCTCAACCGAAAACTGCAAGGTGATCTACGAAGAGGCCCAAACCGAGGGCGGCAGTCCTACCATCACTGTTTTAGACAGCGACTGCTAAACCGACGAGAAGTTTAATATCTGGCGTGTAAACCAAGCGCCAGATAGCTCACTTTTTGCGAATAATTATATAGCTCATCCAAGTAGCCATTGTGATACCTCACAACCATGGGCACCGCAAAAAGTTCTAACTCAGGCAGATTAAATAAGCTGGCTATACCACGCCCTATCGGAACATCAATATAGTAATGCAGATCGAATGTATTCCGCTTAAAAGGACTTCCCCCAATAAGTTGCCCGGTTCTATAAGTAATACGAAATGCTGTATCCACATCACCGATAAGGAACGGTGCATTGATATCTATTTCAGTACCTACATAGTCTTTTAATTCCGCAGTTACTCTTTCCCGCCACCAAATCTCGTCTTCAGGCTCTTTATCGAGTTGATGTCTTACTTTGGCAAAGATCGAAAAACAATTGAAACGACTGCTGCAATCCTCATGACCTCCTATACCCAATTGGTAGTTCGCACCAAAAGCGACGAAATTATTAGAACGACTAATAGTCTGCTGAGCCATTTCAAATATATCGGATTCTGATACGTCTTCGTCCCCCTCATAATCCAGAGCAAAGGCACTTAACTCACTTTGCAGCCTCTCCAATGTGTCGGTAACCTGACCGTTTGATTCATGCTCGAGCGAAATAAACCATGATGACAAACCTGTTTTTTCCGGGTCCCAAATTCTGGTGTAGAAGATGCTGGGATTATGACGTGTGGTTACCACTGGACTGGAATTACGAGTTAGTGCAAAAAAATCGAACTCTCCCTGATAAGCTATTGCGACAGCATACTCAGCTTTATTTCCTTGCGGTACCGGTGTATTCGTCATCAGATAGCGAAAACCCAGGCTTACATCCGCATGACGTCGGGTTCCTTCTGTATCGGTGTAACGAACAAGGACCTCATTATCACCCCATTGGGCAAACTTACTAATATATTTAGTCTCAGATTTACCGGTTCGTTCACGTTTGATTTTATCTGTAATCTCTACCGATTGCGTTGCAGCGAGAGCAGCCCCTGATAAAAAAATGCAGAGCAGTGCCAGTATTTTCATAATTGTTTTCCTTGAGTTGATATCTCATCACGCGGAACTTCATTACGTCATGTACTGCTATTAATCTAAAAAACGTGGTGCAATGTTGGAATGAATTCTCTCACCGAATTTTTGTGGGAATTAATCGTCTCAAACTCTGCAACTAACCCTTCAACCGCTTTATGCTATGCTATCTTCTCGAGGCTGGTTGCGTTGTACAGTACCGATACCCGACTTCAACAACCCACGGGGTAATACCATGCCCAAGTTTAAGCATCCCGGCGTTTATATTCAGGAAATCCCCACGATTAATACCAGTATCGTTGCCGTCCCTACAGCGGTACCTGCGTTTATTGGGCACACGCAAAGCGCCGCGCGCCAGAAAGATGGCGACTTACATCTGACTCCAACAAGAATCACCTCATTTGAGGAATACTGCCGGTTATTCGGGCAAAGTGAAGCTGAGCCTTTGCATCTGGAACTCACATCCACGCCAGCTGGAATAGTGTTAAAAAATACATCGCCAGTGCTGCCCTGCCAGATGATGTGGTATGCCATCAGGCTGTTTTTTGATAACGGCGGTGGTGAATGCTATGTGGTATCGACAGGTAACTATCAAACACCGCTAACCCTTTCAGCCCTTTATGATGGCGTGCAGGTCACGGCAAAGGTGGATGCAATAACCCTGCTGCTTGCACCTGAGAGCGTGTTACTGGCAGCAGCCGACTATCAGCAGTTAGTCAATTTTATGCTCTCGGAATGCAACCGCTTAGCCGACCGTATGGCACTGTTCGACTTGCCCGACGGGGATAAAACTTTAAGCGCATCTCTGTTAAGCACTAACCGCGCATATCTGGGTAACACACACCTTGATTCTGGCGCGTGTTATTACCCTTTTTTAACCACCACTCAACGCTGGCAATCTGCCCGCTACCATCAACACATAACGGTAAGCCTCGATAACGGCAAGACTACCCAGCTCAGCCAGGTAAAAAACGACGATCCCGCGCTATTCAAGGTTATTGATTCTCTGCTGGCTGATCTTTATGTTTCCTTACCGGCTTCTGTTGCATTAGCCGGAGCCATTGCCCTGGTTGATGCCACTGAAGGCGTATGGAAAGCCCCGGCGAATGTGCAACTGCGTGGCATCAAACACCCGATGATAAGCATTTCTGACACTGCAAATGAGGCGTTAAATACCGATGCTTCTACCGGTAAATCCATTAATGCAATCCGGGAATTCAGCGGCCGTGGAGTTCGTATTTGGGGAGCCCGCACACTGGCTGGCAATGATAACGAATGGCGCTACATCAGCACCCGGCGTTTAGCCAATATGGTACAGGAGTCGGTGCAAAAATCGCTCAGCTGGGCCATATTTGAGCCCAACGATGCCAATACCTGGGCTCGGGTTACGCATTCGATTGAGCAATTCCTTATCAGCTTATGGAAACTTGGAGCACTAACCGCCGCCAGCCCCGATGATGCGTTTTATGTACGTTGTGGCCTGGGCACAACAATGACTGCCAACGATGTACATCAGGGCCTAATGAACATCGAAATTGGTATGGCAGTTATCAGGCCAGCAGAGTTTACAATCCTCAGGATTCAGCTTCATTCTCAGCAGGCCTGAAACCGGTTGGAGCTTTTTAGTGATGCCCGGCATTGTTCGCTTTTCAAGCGTGAAAAATAGCGTATATTACGCTCAGACAACTGCGCCAGACTATCACCGCTCTGGTATAAAAAACCTTTAGCAATCATCGAAGAAGGAACCCCTGTGACCGCGACGCCATGTTTAAAAGTGTTGATTATTGATCACAATAAACCCCGGCTGATTACCACCCAACAGTACCTGGAATCGGTGGTTTCGGTGCTCGACCGCAGCGATTTATCACTAGAGTTTCTGGCCGTTAACTCGGAGTCTGCGGCGGTCACCGAACTCGACAGTGATGGCGATATCCAGGCGGTATTATTAAGCTGGGAAACCCTTGGCGACAGTCTGCGCGATTCATCCATTATCGATGCGATTAAATCCCGACGTCTGGAAGTACCGGTATACGTGACCGGTGAAGATGAAGTGGGCTTTGATATCGTTAGTCGTTCGAGCAAAATTGAAGCGTTTTTTGCGCTGCACGATATTGCCTCGGATCCGGAGTCATGCCTGGCTTACATCATCAATGACTTTGACGATCGCAGCGAAACACCGTTCTGGACGGCCTATAAGAAGTATGCGGTAGAAACCAATGACTCCTGGCACACGCCGGGGCACAGTGGTGGTGCCAGTTTCCGCAGCTCAAGCTACATCAACGACTTTTATAAGTTCTTCGGTCGCAACATGTTTATTAGTGATCTATCGGTCAGTGTGGACTCTTTAGGCTCATTATCTGACGGTACCAACGCCATCGGTAAAGCGCAAAACCTGGTAGCTAATACCTTTGAAGTTAAACACTCTTACTTTGTGACTAACGGCTCTTCCACGTCTAATAAAATTATCCTGCAAACCCTGCTACGGGAGGGGGATAAAGTTATCGTCGACCGAAACTGCCATAAATCCGTGCACTACGGTATTGTGCAGGCGCGTGCCCTGCCCCTGTACCTCGACAGCATTCTGGATCCTAAATACGGTATTTTTGCGCCACCTTCGCTGAGCCAGCTAAAAGCTTTTATCAGCGACAATAAAGACGCCAAACTAATAGTACTGACTGGCTGCACCTACGATGGCCTGCTGACAGATTTAAAGCAGGTTGTAGACTACGCCCACCAATTCGATATTAAGGTTTTTATTGATGAAGCCTGGTTTGCTTATTCGCTGTTTCATCCGCAATACCGCGAGTACTCGGCCATCAATGCCGGCGCAGATTACGTTACCCACTCTGCTCACAAGGTGGTTTCGGCATTTTCGCAGGCTTCATATATTCACATAAACGATCCGGACTTCGACAAGGATTTCTTTAAAGAAATTTACGCCATTCATACCAGTACTTCTCCCCAGTACCATCTGATCGCGTCGCTGGATGTGTGCCGTAAACAGCTGGAAATGGAAGGCTTTAAGGTTATTAATAACCTGCTTAATCACGTGCGGGAATTTAAGGAGCAGGCGGCTAAATTTAGTCGTATCCGTATTTTAGGCAAAGACGACTTCCGGCAGATGTTCAGCCATTTTGAGGCGGATAATATTGGCCACGATCCGCTTAAAATTCTGATAGATATCTCTGCGCTTTCCTACTCCAATCAGGAAATCCACCGCTTTTTGATGGATGAAGTGGGCCTGGAGATCGAAAAGTTTACCCACAGTACACTACTGGTGTTACTAACCTTTGGCGGGATGCGCTCTAAAATAGTACGCCTGTATAACGCGTTGAATAAGCTCGATGCGGGGCATGTGTCATTACGTAAAAGTAGTCGCCAGAAAGAATTACCCAGTAAGATCCCTCCTATCAGCCTGGCCATGCTACCTTCTGATGCATTCTTTGGGAAGAGAGAAATGGTGCCGCTGCAAAACAGTGTAGGCCGAATTGCGGCTGCGCTTATTACCCCCTATCCGCCGGGCATCCCGTTGCTGGTGCCGGGACAAACCATAGAAGCCGAACACATCAATTATCTTAATGCGCTGTCGAGCCAGAAGCTCACTATTCAGGGCCTGATTGACGGTGAAATTTACGTACTGGAAAACTGATTCAAGCGGGTTGTCGTAAACTCCAAGGCAGCCCATTTTTCTCACCGTAGCAAGCCCGCGATTCTCCCGCCGGCGGCCCCGCTGCTATAAATTAACTATTTTCATACTGGTTGCACCATTGGCCGGTAAAATATGAACTATATTTATTATCAGACTTTGAAGAATACCGGTCGCAAACAGCTGATTAAGTATCATTTATTACTCCTAAGTTGTAATTAACCCATTCTAATTGCTTCAGAGAACACGTATTTTGATTAAAGTTTGAGTTGTTTGAAGTGACGGATAAGCAGTAAGCGCCACTGATTACTGTAATGAACAAAAAGTGAAGCGAAGTATGAACCTAGCGCAATTAGTGCAACAAGCGGAATCCGTCTTTGTATTACCGGACTCAGTAACCCGGTTAAAAGCCTGTATCGATGATGATTCGTCAAGCCTCGACGACGTGGCTGAAATTATCAGCTTTGATCCCACGCTCACCTCGCAGTTACTAAAAATTGCCAACAGCGCGCTTTATAATTTTACTTCGCCCATCGAAACGGTAACCAAAGCGGTACAGGTTATTGGCACCCGCGCCACCTACGACTTAGCCTTGTCCTACGGTGTTTCACACACCCTGAAAACCGTTGAAACAACCATTATCGATATCGACCGCTTCTGGGAGCAAAGCGTAAGCTGTGCCTTACTGGCCAAACACCTGGCAGAAAAAAAGCGAATCCGAGAATCAGAGCGTTTCTTTGTGAGTGGGTTACTGCATAACATTGGCGAACTGGCCATGATAAAAGTGGCGCCCGACATGGCTAAGCGTTGCCTGAATACCGATAAAGACACCTCCTCCATCTATCTGCAAAAAGAAGTCATGGGCTTTACCTATTGCGATTTTTCTGCAGCGCTGATTAAAGACTGGGGGTTACCACCAAGCATTTACCGCCCTATCGCTTCGTTACTGGAAACCGATCTAAGTCAGTTAGATACCGACGCACTAATCGTAAAGCAAGCCTATTTGCTGGCGCAGGATAATGTGAATGCCGATATTAACGTAGGATACCCACCGATTGGCCCGGCTTTGCTGGCCGCACTAAAATTGACAGAAGACGACGCCGAAGAAGCCCTGGATGAAACCAACATGCAACTTATCAGCGTGATCCAGCTGTTTAATCCCAGTGCCTTTAATATCTTTTAATAAAAATGACCCGCAGTGAGGAGTCTGTGCTATAGATATAAGCAATATTGATTGCCCCGATATAGCAGAACATGGACTTACTGAAACTTCGTCATTACGGCTTCATTTTTATTCTTTTACTGCTGACAGGCTGCGTCACCACCATTGGCAGAAATTTTCAAAAACTCGAAGAGCCGCAGATAAGGCCTGGAGAAACAACTGCTCAGGACATTCTGGCGCGTATGGGTAAACCAAACACTACCAACGCCTTATACCAGGGAACGGCCTACAACTATATTTACCACAATCGCAATGCCAAAGCGGTTAATCCTGATGAGGTGGCAACCCGCTTTCAGACTTTTAACTTTAACAACAAAGACATTCTGACTGGTTATCAGTTTGGCAGTTCTTTTGTCGAAGACAGTACGCTTTTCAAAACTGATAACGTAAAGAAAATTCAAACTGGTGATAGCAAATCGCAGGTTTTAAGGGTACTGGGCGATCCCTCCGGTATCGAGCGCTATCCTCACGACCCTAGGTATGCCTATGTGCTCGTTTACAGCTATCCTAAAACAACACACTCAGATAGCACTTTCAGCATGGTGAACAGCGTAGTTAACGTTGTTTTCGGTCACAACGAGCAGGTGGTTCGGCTAGAAACATTTAACCTGAACACTGATTAGTACTTTTTATAAATATCACAAGGAAGTAACGATGAACAACGCTGTTACTCTAGCCACCCGCCTCGGTTTAATCCCATTTATTTTGTTGGGTTTTAGCACTTTTGTACATTCTCAGAGTGAAGAGAAACCAGATGATATAGAAGTAGTGGATGTTGTTGGTCAACGGCCCTTGAGTTACTACCGAAAACAACTGGTGGAGACCGAACTCGCGTTTTACGACATGTACAATGCCTTAACAGATAAAAAAGAGTTCAAAATCAGATGCAGAATAGAAAAGCCATCGGGTAGCCATATTGCTCGCAAGGTTTGCTACCCACAATACGAGCTCTCTGCAATTGCATATGAAACTCAGATCGCCATGATCCCTAAAGCTCAGGATACCCGGGGTATAATTGAGCCGCTACCGACTTCTGCGGGCGTAAAAGAACTGGTGAAAAATGAGAAAAGAGCTGCTACTGAGCATTTGCTAAAGCTCTTGACCGAAAATCCTGAACTTCTCGAACAATATCAAGAACTAATCGCGGATATGGCAAAGTTTAAACAAGCGAAAAACGAACTTCAGCAGTCCAGATAAGGTATTTGATGTAGTAATGGGATATCGCTGAAAGCGAGGGAGAGATTGGTCGGTGTGAGAGGATTTGAACCTCCGCCCCCTGACACCCTATGACTTCCTTTGCGCTAACATTTAGCACTCTTAAAGCACCGCCGAAAATCAAAACCAACCAATCATAAAACCTATTTTCTCCTGTACCATACTGATAAGAGCATGCCCATAATTAGTAAGAATAAACTATTTGGACTATTAACTTCATTGATGTTTCTAACTAGTGCCGTTCCAGTAGATGACGGAAGCGCCTCAGTGTAGCCAAATCTGTCACTAGAAAGACCAATATCACTTACAATAAAGCCAAAATCACGAAAATGATCATGATTTACAGAAGCCCTATTTATTTTATTATCATTATCTTCATCATCTCCAAAATAAGCATGAGCATGTATTTGTTCTACTCCCGCTTGAAAATCTAATTCTTGATCACTGAACAGTTTAATGAACGCAATTGCCGCTGAGTTATTTGCATCTTGTGAATCCCCATGAGGACCAATCAACTGATCTGCATTTTCATCTGATACAAAGGGAGAGCGTGGGTACGGCAGAGGAAAACCTGTTTCACCGAGCTTAAAAGAGTTAAATAGGTTTGCCATTTGAGAGTTTGTTGCTATCGACCAACCTTTAGATTCGTATCTTGCCACGGCTTCGTGTGCGGATAATCCATAAGTTTGGTTCCACATAAGCCACTCCAGTCCCCCTCCTCTGATCACAATATCGTTAGAGTCTCGCGAATAACTCTCGTGAGTGATGAGGGTTGCATAACTTTTCGAAGAAAGAAAAACAGAGAGTATGATTATGGAAAGTGTATGTGTGAAATTACGTTGTAACATGTGTACTCCTTTACAAACTACCAGGAACTATGAGTTCCATTGCAATGGCCTTTATACCGTTATGAATATTGGTAAGTATTTATAAACAATGACTTTAATATTTTTTAGCGTCAAGTTTTTTTAAACTTAAAGTACTTAATATTTGGGGAAAGGATAATTGAAAAAGCTTGCAAAAAGCTCCCATGGCAGGAAGTGCAAATAAGGTTAGATGGATTTCGTGATGCAGGAAAGGCATTGGGGTTGTTAGATTAAAACTGAACAAGTGACCTCAGGGAGCCAACAGGCTCCCTTTCTATTATGTCCACTTCACTTAGCTTCAAGAAACACTGAGTATCGCGATGATAAACAATGAAACTTTAACACACATTCCTCTATGTGCATCGAGTCAGCGGAAAGCACAGTTGAGGATAACCGTATTTTCAATAGTGTTCCCACTTGAGTTCATGAACCACAAGCAGTGTGGAGCAGTGTTGGTGCGACTCAGCTATATCTAAGTAGTCTCATGCCAGGAAAATTTTACAGCATAATTTACGTGATTTTGAAAATCATATTTGAAGTACAATTTTTTCCTGTTGAGAGGTAATGTGATCGCGACATATTCCCAGCTCAGCAACTTTTGACGGTACGCCTAAAAGTATTGCAAACATAGGAGACGTAAAGATGACCTAGAAAAAAGTAGATTACTGGTGTTGGCCCTTACCACAATTAGCGGGCTAGACAGCGCAGAGAGTCTATAAACCTCGGCACACAGATAAAGTTTTTGCTTTGTTCCATAAGGCGTACCGTCCTTTTTTGCTATTAGAATTTAATAAGGCCAGAAGTATCGATTAGTATCGAGGCTTCCCTTCACTTATATAAAAGCAAAAACAGAAAGACAAACGGTCTGTAGTGGTCAATAAAACCCGGACACCTTTTTGGCTAATTCTTCCGCTTTTGCCGGTGGTAGCCCATCGTTAAATTGATGCGGTCTTTCCCAGTTGTAGTAATTCATCAGGTAATAACCCACATCTCGTTTTGCTTCATTTGGCGAATGGTAGCCGGTTGATGGCATCCATTCGGATTTGAGACTTCTGAACACGCGCTCCATCGGGCTATTATCCCAGCAATTCCCCCGGCGACTCATACTCTGAACCATCTTATAGCGCCACAGCCTTTGTCTGAACTTACGAGCCCCGTACTGCGAGCCCTGGTCGCTGTGGAACATCACGCCTGTTGGCTTACCCCTCAGCTCGTAAGCCATATCTAAAGCTCTCGCGGCAAGTTCCGCATCCGGTCGATGTGACATACTCCAGCCGATTACCCGTCGAGTATGCAGGTCAATCACGACCGCTGCATAATGCCAGGCTGAGCCAGTCCAGATGTAGGTGATATCACCGCACCAAGCTTGGTTGGGCTGCTGCACGTTGAACTGCCTGTCCAGTAAATTAGGGATATCTGGCCGCTCAACCTGCACGTTTTTGTATGCGTGCTTACCCGGCTGCTTGCTCATCAGCCCTTGTTCTTTCATTAGCCGGCCTACTTTGAACCGGCCCATGATGATGCCTTCATCGCGAAGCATATCAACAAGTGTTCGAGTGCCCGCGGACTGACGACTTCTATCGAACAGACGCTTCACTCTGGCGCGCAGAATACGTCGTTTAGCGCCAATCAGCCGGTGGCGCTTTCGTCGCTCGTAATAGCTACTGACACCAACACCTAACGCTGAACAGACCAATTCTGTTGATTCATGCACCCTCAACCGGTCTATCAGCGCGTGGATTTCAGGTCGTCGGACATTAAGAGTGCAGTAGCCTTTTTTAAAATAGTTTTTTCTCGCTCCAGCCTATTCACGCGAGCTTCAAGTTCCTGAATGCGTTGCTGTTCTGGTGTCAGGGCTTTTGATTTCGGCGTGCTACCGCCTCGTTCAGACTCAAGTTGCTGAACCCATTTGCGCAGAGTATTTTCATGAACGTCTACCGCGCGACTTGCTTCGGGTACACTACACCCCTGATCAAGCACCAGGCTCGCTGCATCATGTTTAAATTCCGGACTGAATGACCGTCTTTGTCTTCTCATTGAACACCTCGTTATTAAGTGTAATGCTACCACTTAAAACAGTGTTCGGGTTTAGTCTGCCACTACA
>NZ_RCUA01000020.1 GCF_003731635.1 Marisediminitalea oceani
TAACGAGCGACTTAGATAAAATGGGGTGATCCGGGTCTATATTGATCGCTTACATTGTAGTTTAAATAACCAACACGATATGAAGTTACCATCGCAGTTTCTATTGCATGTGGCAAAAAGATTTTTAGAGTAGCACCGTTTTTTATTAACACCGAGTCCTGCTGGTTCTCTGGAACTCTATCCAGTTCAAGCGTATCGGGCATGGGGTTATTTGATTGAATTAAAACCAATCCATAATCATTTAAATTTGGGCTGACTTTAATAAATTCTGATGTGCTCATTTGTAGGTCGTAGATGACGTTCCTAACCTTTCCAAAAAACGAAGAATCTTTATTAATAGGAACGGATGTGTCCCACCATAGAACTGCTGGATTAGGCATATGACCTAAAAGCCAAACATATGGAACGCTTTTATCCAGAAACTGAATCAAATCTGTAACAACAGCGCCGTGGATATAGATTGATTCGTGATGTTGATTAGGCATCTAATGCTCCAAGGCTGCTAACGCTTAGCTTTGGGGCACAAATACGTGGGCGATAATCGCGAAGCGCCCACGTATTTGTGTCCCAGTGACCGAAGGGAACGCCAACAGCGTTTTGTTATGCGCACTATGCCCATTTAGCGCTTTCTGGTAGTTCATGGCTACTGTACTCCATGTGAATTATGCGGCGAGCGGTTGGCATTGTTGCCTTGCTTGAGGCATGTATGAGAAGAGGATGCATTAAGAGTGCATCGCCCGCATTAGCCTTGCAATAGCAACTTTGTTCCGGCCCACTATGAGCAAGGATTTCTGCTTGCGGTAAAACACCCAGTAGGTGGCTTCCAGGAATGACTTTCAAACACCCATTAGTTTGATCTGTACTATCCAGATGAAGCCTCACAGTTAACATTTTAGTGAATACTTCCATCGGTGGTTGAGCGTGGTTTACTCCGTCCTTAATAGTCCAGTTTTGCCAACTTGTGCATGTGATCTTTTTTGATACAGCTGTAGTTTTGTCTTGATGCCATGCAACTAACCAATTTTGATCAGGTGTTTTATTAAAGTAGATTGCTCTAGCCAATATTGGTTTACCGCCAATATGTGAAGCGACAAGTTTTAAAACTCTTTCTGAGTTGGCAAAAGAGTTGATGAATCTTGATTTTCTTTCAATGTTTCTGACACCACCAGAGCGGCTTGGTTGGGATAATTTGGATACAGCTTCCCTGAGGCTTAATACTTCCTCTGTGGTCGCAAAGTTATTTACTGATTCAAATCCATTTTCAGTGAACAAATGTCTGATACCTCATGGCGCATAACAACTTATTATAAAGAATTCACAGTAACACGCAGCCTTACTCATCCCTGAATTCCCCATATAGTTTATTGATAACAATACCTTACACCTGATTATGAGCTAGTTTCCAATGATTTATTTGAGTGTTACTAAGAATTCTCAGTAATAACGGTACTAATATTTAATAAAGTAATTTAAAAACAATGATATAACTAATAATTACTCTAGATGTATGTTTTTTACTGAGAATTCTCAGTAATTCCGGAACTGAATTAGCGTAGTTTCAAGTAATGTGATGGGGTTTGAGTACGAATTGAGAATGTCGGCTAAGAGCAATTAGAACTCAGCAATTTCGCCATCGCTTATGTCTGCTATTCGCTCTTTTCGGACATTAGTTTTTTATGGACTGTCTGGTTTGGTTGAACTCAAAATCCTAAACTGTCAGATCGTGTATGAGTCAGTACAACTTATACTGTACAACTTATACCCTCCTACCCAGAAGTAGTCTATTAAAAAGGGCTGCAAAGCAGCCCTCAGAGTAATTCAATCTGCTCAGTCCAGTCATCAATAGATTCAACTGAAAAGTAGCGGCGTTTGGATAGCCCGAACACATTCTCAAACTCATCATCATTCACTTCTTCAGAATTGATAAATTCAGTTATCTGAAGCTCAAAGAGTAAAAAAATAAAACAACGTTCATGAGGGAGAAAATACTTCTTCTGTAACTCCTCAGGAAGCTGCTGTACAAGCCCATCAGACAGTACAAAGCCATTAGTCTTAAATTTCTCATCTTTATGCTCATAGATGTAGTCAAGTGTTGCTGGGTTAAAGTACCAGGTAATCCTGAACTTATCCGGCCACTCTGTTCTTGTTGAACGTTTGAATTGATGAACAAACGTAATTTGCAGATCACTTGTATTAGTCTTCTTTGCCATTACTTAGTCCTCAGTTAGTAAACCTCAGAATTAAGTAGCATCGTGGCCGGAGAAATGTCCTGGTTTTTTCCAGGCTAGTCTTAGCCCTAACGTGGCGATACGAGACAGAATTAATGCTTGGGAGAATAAATGATTACTAAGTCAGATGGAACTCTGAAACAAGAGCTGTCTTTGATAGGCCAGCATGTGCTGGCCTATTTTATTGAAGGTCGCACTATCTGAATAACTCCAAACGGCTTTTGTTTTGCTTCGTAAACCTATGAGGAAATTATCCCGAATCCTTTATTTATAGCATCTCTAGCTTTACCAACTGAAATCTGAGCGTATATCTGAGTGTTTTTAACATCAGCATGACCAAGCGTCTGACTAATTGTCGCTATATCCACTCCAGCAAGAGCCTGGAAAGTTGCAAACGTGCGTCTTAGGTCGTGTTGTCGTAATCGGCAATCTCGATCAGTTGAATGTAACCCAGCCTTTATGATGATGTCCTTCCAATAATGATCACCTCCAGTCGCATAACCAGTCGCACTGAAACGTAATGATGGAAAAACAAATTGAACATTTGGATCGCGGGAATTATAGCGGTTCTGCAATATATGAAGAGCATGATTTGTTAAAGGTAGAAAGTAGGTCTTCTTCGACTTTGTTTTTATTGCAGGTACGATCCAGAGTTTCTCTTCAAATTTAACCTCTCCCCACTTCATAGATTTAACATTAGAAATCCTCGCTCCAGTAAATAAAGCGATAAGAAACATATCGGTATAGACTGGATGCTTATTTTCGTAAAGCGTTGTTATCAGAATATTGGCTTCTTTAGGGGATAGATAACGTGTGCGAGCTACAGTTGCCATTTTCTTTAACTTTGCCGCAGGATTGAACTCAAGAGGAAAGTCATCCTCATACTCCAAACAATAATTAAACATTGCTTTAAGAACAACTACACACTTATTGTGAATAGCGTAGCCCTTTCTATTCCCTAGCTCTTTGAATGACTTTGCCAGGAGTTTAGTCCCAAGCTCACGAACATCCAGTTTGCCGAATATAGGCTTGAGGTGGTTGTTATAATTCAAAGACAGAGAGTGCTGTTGATTGCCTTTTGTTGGCTTGAAAGACAGATGGTTTTGAAAATACACATCAAATGCCCGTTGAATAGTGTATTGCATACTTCGCACACTTGTTTGTTTTGCTTCTCTGCGATAATAATTCATCAATTCAATAACCCTATGACGGGCATCATCAAGAGTAAGAACGGAAACACAACCTATACGGATGTTGTAAGATTGTCCGCATGCTTTGAATCTGGCATAGTAGCTTGACTTGCCAGACGGGGTTATCGATAATTTAAGGTTTTGCTGTTTGGTATCGGAGTACACCACTGTCTTATCAGCGGGTTTTAATTTATCCACTCGGATTTGAGTGAAGGGAAAGTTGTTTTTTTGCATTTTTTACACCTATTTTTACAGTTAGTAAAGGTGTAAAAAAAGGTGCGAATACCGCGAAAAACGTGGTTAAAACACGTCCCCCAAGCCTTTAAGACCGCTCGATTCCGTACGCGGTGGGGACGCCAGCCAACTTCTACAGCTTCGATAAGTTCTGAACTTTAACGCCAGTCGCGCGTACTACTAATCAGAGACTTAGTGATCGGGGGATTTATGCGGGACGACGATCAGGATTTTGAACAACTGGATAGCTTTCAGGATTTCCTGCAGGAACTCGGCGATGTTAAACCGATAAACTCTGACGATAAGGTTCACCTTCAGCAAACCCAGCAAGCTATTGAAAAACAAATGCGCCGGGAAGCCCTGCTGGCCCAGAAACCCAAAGAAAGCCCATTAACCTTTGAAGGGGTAAAACCGGTCAAGCCGGATGACTTTCTGGAATTTAAACAAGCCGGCATACAGGATGGCGTGTACAAGAATCTGCGCCAGGGCAAATATCCAATTGAGCAAAAAATTTCGCTGGCGGGACTCTCATTGCGGGATTCCAGCATAACCCTGTATCAGAAAATTAATGCCGCCCATGAACGTGGCGTGAGGACTCTGCTGATTCATCATGGCAAGGGCGAGCAAAGTCAGCCCTTTCCTGCGTTAAAAAAATCTTACGTAAATCACTGGCTACCACAGTTTAATAACGTGATTGCCTTTCACACCGCCCAACCTATGCATGGCGGACTGGGCGCGACTTACGTATTACTGAAGAAACACCCTAATCAAAAGATGATAAATCGCGAAAAACAGGCAAAACGATAACCTGCCATAAATGACATAATTATCGTTAACTAATTAATTTTATTAATTATTTTGAAGTGATTTGTTGAACTTCGGTAGATAATTCAGCTGACTGGGCGGAGGTTCCAAACGCTGCTGTAACGATCATAAGCAGCACTGCAACAGCCACGCCGGTTAAGCCGAAACCTTTTGAAGAACGATTCATATTCGTCTCTTATTATTTCTAGACCACTGTAAAACTGAGCACAGCGATGTTAACTCATCCCCTACAAGTCCTTGTAACCACACAGCATTCCATACTGCTTGCACTACTTTAATGCAGTAGAAGGGCGCTGGCAAGGTGTCAGGACAATTATTTGACACCTTGCCGTCATTTTTTTGAAATTAATCAACAAAACGCCTTGCGTTGCGGAAAATGCGCATCCACGGAGAATCTTCCTGCCACTCGTCAGCACGCCATGAGTTAGCCACTGCTCTGAACACGCGCTCAGGGTGCGGCATCATAATAGTACAGCGGCCGTCGTCGGTCGTAAGGCCAGTGATCCCCATGGGTGAACCATTCGGGTTAGCCGGGTACTGAGACGCCACCTCACCGTAGTTATTTACATAACGCAGTGCCACTTTATCCTGCACAGACTGTAAGTCCGCTTGTGCGGCGAATTCAGCTCGCCCTTCACCGTGAGAAACAGCAATCGGCATTCTGGAGCCTGCCATATCGGCAAACAGTACCGATTTAGACTCTTGCACCTCAACCATGGCCACGCGTGCTTCAAAGCGCTCTGACTTATTGGTTACAAAGTGTGGCCAGTGAGCCGTTCCCGGGATCAGCGATTTAAGGTTAGACAGCATCTGACAACCATTACAAACACCGAGGCTGAAGGTGTCGTCGCGGTGGAAGAAACCTTCAAACTGTTCACGGGCACGCTGATTGAACAGGATAGACTTCGCCCACCCTTCACCAGCGCCAAGCACGTCACCATAAGAGAAGCCACCACAGGCCGCCAGGCCTTTGAAGTCTTCCAGTGCCACGGCACCTGACAGAACATCGCTCATATGCACATCGATAGCAGTAAATCCGGCCCGGCTAAAGGCTGCCGCCATCTCCAGATGAGAGTTAACGCCCTGCTCACGCAGAATAGCAATGCGTGGCTTAATGCCTTTGGCAATATAAGGTGCAGCCACATCATCGTTGATGTCGTAACTCAGCTTGGCGTGCAGGCCAGGATCTTTAACGTCTTGTTTCGCCTTATGTTCCTCGTCTGCGCATTCCGGGTTATCCCGTAAGCGCTGCATAGCATGTGTGGTTTCGGCCCACATGGCTCTGTAGGTAGTCCGCGCTTCGCTAAGCACAACTTCGCCGCCACGGGTAAACTCGATGGTGTCAGTAGTATTTAATGTACCTACGTTATGCACCATCTCGCCCAGACCATTTGCGGCGAATACGGCAAGCACACTTTCCACATCGTCAGCAGAGACCTGCAATACCGCACCCAGCTCTTCGCTGTATAGCGCTGCCAGGTCGTCATCGCCCAGCGAATCAAGCGCGACACTCACACCTGTTTTGCCGGCAAAAGCCATTTCCGCTACACTGACAAATAAACCACCGTCTGAGCGATCGTGATAGGCCAGCAGTTTGTTGTCGGCCAGTAAGGCCTGCACGGCGTTAAAGAAATTAAGCAGTAATTCCGGCGCATCCAGATCAACCGGCGTTTTACCTAACTGGTTATAGACCTGAGCCAGACAGCTGGCGCCTAAACGGTTTTTACCTGCACCTAAGTCCACCAGCAATAAGGCTGTCTCGCCTTTGTCGGTGCGCAGTTGAGGAGTTACCGTTTTACGAATATCCGTCGCCGCACCAAAGGCGGTGATCACCAGTGACAGCGGCGCAGTCACCGACTTATCTTCACCGTTGTCCTGCCAGGCGGTTTTCATCGACATAGAGTCTTTGCCCACCGGAATGGTCAGGCCCAGTGCCGGACATAATTCTTCACCTACCGCTTTTACCGCTTCGTACAAGCCCGCGTCTTCACCCGGGTGTCCGGCTGCAGCCATCCAGTTAGCCGACAATTTAATGCGTTTCATGTCGCCTATGTGGGCGGCAGCGATATTGGTAATTGATTCTCCTACTGCCAGTCGTGCAGAAGCAGCGTAATCGAGCAAGGCAACCGGCGTACGTTCACCCATCGCCATTGCTTCACCATGATAGGTATCAAATGCCGAGGCGGTGACGGCAACGTCGGCAACCGGTACCTGCCACGGGCCAACCATCTGATCACGGCTTACCAAACCGGTTACACTGCGATCGCCAATGGTAATAAGGAAAGTCTTTTCGGCAATGGCCGGTAAGCGCAGCAGCCGCTCAGCGGCATCGGCAACGCTGATCTCGCTGCAATCCAGTTCAGCAGAACTGTGCGTGGCGCTAGCCACATCGCGATGCATTTTAGGCGGCTTGCCTAATAAAACTTCCAGCGGTAAATCGATAGGCTGATTATCAAAATGCTCGTCGTTCAATAACAGATGTTGCTCTTCTGTAGCTTCACCAATTACCGCGAAAGGCGCGCGTTCCCGCTTACAAATAGCTTCGAACACTGCCAGTTTATCCGGCGCTACCGACATTACGTAACGTTCCTGAGACTCGTTACACCAGATTTCCAGTGGCGACATGCCCGGCTCGTCTGATAACACTTTACGCAGTTCAAAGCGACCGCCACGACCACCGTCGTTGACCAGTTCCGGCATGGCGTTGGATAAACCACCCGCGCCCACGTCGTGGATAAACTGGATAGGGTTGTCTTCACCTAACTGCCAGCAGGCATCGATAACTTCCTGACAGCGGCGTTCCATTTCCGGGTTATCCCGTTGTACCGAGGCAAAGTCGAGATCTTCACTGGACTGGCCGGATGCCATAGATGAAGCAGCACCGCCGCCCAGGCCAATGTTCATTGCCGGGCCGCCAAGCACGATCAGTTTAGCGCCAACCGTAATTTCACCCTTTTCAACGTGATCCTGACGAATGTTACCTAAACCACCGGCCAGCATAATCGGTTTGTGATAGCCACGTACTTCGGTGCCGTTAAAACTGTTTACTTCCTGCTCGTAGGTACGGAAATACCCTAACAGGTTAGGACGGCCAAACTCGTTGTTGAACGCGGCACCACCAAGTGGTCCATCGATCATAATGTCCAGCGCGCTGACAATACGGGTAGGTTTGCCATAATCGACTTCCCACGGACGCACTGCATCAGGCAGTTTCAGGTTCGACACGGTAAAACCAACCAGACCGGCTTTCGGTTTAGAACCACGACCGGTAGCACCTTCGTCACGAATTTCACCACCAGAACCCGTTGCAGCACCAGGGAATGGTGAAATTGCAGTGGGATGGTTGTGGGTTTCTACCTTCATCAGGATAGCGATATCTTCGTGATGATAAGTGTACTCATGGGACTGTGGTTCAGGGAAGAATCGGCCAGCCTGCCAGCCTTCCATTACCGCGGCGTTATCTTTATAGGCAGAGAATACATATTCAGGACACAGCTCGAAGGTATTCTTGATCATTTTAAACAATGATTTAGGCTGCACCTCGCCATCGATGGTCCAGTCGGCATTGAAGATTTTATGGCGACAGTGCTCAGAGTTAGCCTGAGCAAACATGTAAAGCTCGATGTCGTTAGGATTACGACCCAACTTCACAAAGTTATCGAACAGGTAGTCGATTTCATCATCGGCCAGGGCTAAGCCCAGCGTTTGGTTGGCTGAAACCAGCGCATCTTTACCCGCACCTAAAATATCCACCGAGCTGAATTCCCGGGGCTGATGCTTATCAAACAGCACCGACGCTTCCTCTGGCGCAGCAAACACGCTTTCGGTCATACGGTCATGAAGCGCTGCGGCTACCAGCTTACGTTGTTCATCTGTCAACGGCTGTGCCGCTGTCACATAGAAAGCACAACCACGTTCAACACGGGCAATTGCCGTTAATCCGCAGTTATGGGCAATGTCGGTGGCTTTACTTGACCACGGCGAAATAGTGCCGGGACGAGGAGTCACGAAAAAACATTCGCCGGTGGCAGCTTCCTGTGCCTGCTTCGGTCCATAGGTTAACAATTTATCCAACACCGATAATTGTTCTTCGGTTAACGCCTGTTGCGCATCAACTAAATGAACATATTCGCTGTAAAGGTGAGTAACGTCGACATCGGATTGCTGCAGTCGTTGGATTAATTTAGCTGTGCGGAAGTCAGATAACGCCGGGGCGCCACGTAGGACCAACATAGTTTGCTACCTAATTTGTGAGAACCGCCGGGTAGAAAACGCCAATCTGCCGTCGGTCCTGGTTGTGAACTTGTTTGGCGCGGATTATAGTGGAAAAGCGGCGGCTTGATAACCAGCAAGGGTTATTCAACCGTAATTTTTTTACCTAAATAACCCGATCCTGTGGTTTTAGCACTAACAGCAGTAATAAAGAATAATAATGAATCCCCTACTTCACCACTTATCAGGCAAAATTCTTCTTGTCGCAATCACCTTAAGCTGGTTGTTACCTGCCAGTGTCATGGCCCAGTCCACGCTCAATAGCGTTCTTGAGGAGCAGACTTTGAAGGTCGGCCTGATTAATGACAGGCACCATTACCATCTGACCGGAAGCGGCCCGACTGGCTTTGATTACGGTTATGCCCGAGGCCTGGCTGACTATCTGGGCGTCACCCTGCAAGTCGTGCCGTTTTACAGTGAGACAAAGCTTTATCAGGCACTTACCCATAACACTATCCATATCGCAGCGCCTCGTTTTCGCCCTGCTGCGATAAAGCCTGAGCTGGCCTATGGCCCAGTTTTGTTCACAACAACGCTGGTCGGGATAGGGCCAGAAAATGACGCAGCCCCTTGTTCAACGACAGAAGCAGGGCAACGCCTGGTATTACCTCACTTACACGGGGCGGTAACGGCCATTACCGGAAGCGACTGGCAGAAGTCTGACGGTACCGATAGCCTGACGTTAATAAATGAGATGATCGACAAGGCCGAATTCTGCACCATTCTTCCCGTCACCTGGCTAGCTGCACTTAGAGGGTATTTCCCCTCTTTAAACGAACAGTTATTGCCCGGCGCAACACTAACCAAACAATGGTTGGTGCGTGCTGGGGATACAGCGTTGCTCAGTACGCTCTATGAATTTACTCATTTAAGTCGCACCAATGGCTCGCTTGCCTTGCTTAAAGACGAGATACATGAACCCGAAAAAGTGCTGGTGAAACCCGATCCCAGAGAACTGGTTGAGCAAATCAATAGCCGCTACCCGGCCATACAGCAGGCTGCTGAGGTAGTTCAAAGTACGCTGGACGGCACTTACATCGCAGCTATCGATTATCTCCTCAACGACTGGCGGGCAGCGCCGCATGAACAAGCAAAAGAAAGCGACAAGCCAGCCATAAGACTGGCACAGATAGGCCGCAAGCTGGACAACTTGCAAGCGCAATTACCCGCCAGGATCCAGGGCTCTGATCGCACGTGGTTTATTCTGGCCGCCTATTATCTGGGCACAGAACATATCGAGGATGCCAGGCAACTCACCGTTGAGGCGGGTGCAAACCCGGATTTATGGGTCGATGTTAAGCAACAGTTACCGCGGCTTCAGACTGATTATTCAGCCACGCGTGCAGGATTCGCTCATGGCGCACAGGCCGTTACTTTTGTGGATCAGGTACGCTACGTAGCAGAAACGTTAACGCTGTTAATGAAAGGCACTTGATCTTTTGTCATATCACCTTCATATATGTCTATTAGAGTGAATAAGGTATTCACCGGGTTGGAAGAAGACAAATAACGCAACCCACTAATATTCATGGAGATTAATATGAAAAATACGAATAGAAGACGACATCAGATGCGTAAGACAAGCCAGAAAATTTTTCAGAGACGCCGTCAGTTTTTGAATTTTGACTTGGTACAAATGGCAAAAGCAAATTAACCCGCCGCTTTTGCCGCTTTCTTTTCTGCCCTTCGCCGTTTAAAAAACTCAGAAATAATTCCCCCGCAATCATCCGCTAAAACACCACCGCTTATTTCAAGCTGATGGTTCAGTTGCGGGTGCTGACACAGTTGCATCACACTACCAGCCGCCCCGGTCTTGGCATCAAAAGCACCGAAAACTAACCGATTAATGCGACTGTGTACCAGCAAGCCTGCGCACATAGGGCAAGGCTCAAGGGTAACGTATAACGTGGCATTAATTACCCGGTAATTCTCAATGGTCCTGGCCGCCATGCGAATAGCTTTCATCTCTGCGTGAGCGGAAGGATCGTGATCCACAATTGGCGTATTGTACCCCTCACCAATTATCTGATTGTCGGCAACAACCACTGCCCCTACCGGAATTTCGTTCATCGCTTCGGCCTTTGCTGCCAACGATAATGCATAACGAATCCAATGCTCGTCTTGACTAACTTGCTCACTCATTAGTGAAAAAACCCAATTCAATGGTCAAAATAGCGATAGCTATAATAGTCCCTCACCACAAAAACAACATAACCACTTGTTTTTAAGGACATTTAAGTTTCTGGCGAAGTACTTGCTATACTATTTCCAAACGATGCTAGTCGTCGCATCACCAACGCCGATATACTGGCCCGGTAAATGCGACGTTAAGCGTCTGATTATACGAAACTGATTAACGAAGGGAAAATATTATGAGCTTTTGGACTGCAGTAGTTGTGATCGTTGCCATTTTAGCCGGCACCATTATTTCCACATCCAAACATAAGGCAAAAAATAATAACGCTGATAATGACAAAACCAACGAGCTGGAAAAAGAAGTTGAAGCGCTCAAAGCCCGTATTGTCACCTTGGAAAAAATCGTAACGGACCCTGGCTATGACCTGAAGAAACAATTTAAAGATCTGGAAGACGATCGGGTTGCGTGATTCCCCCTCAAAATAAAAACACCAGCAGTAAAATGCTGGTGTTAGTTTATTAGCGCCCCAAAACCACTCACCCCATATCTATTGTGCCCGACTATTAGAGAAACGCCGTAACTCAACGCTAACCTCCCGAATAATAAGCTAATATTCTTGCCAACCAAGCAACTATAGAATATCTTTGCAGACGGATTTTATCGCGTTGCAAGCTGTTACAAGGAGTTGTTGTATGCGTCAGTCATCGGGTTTTACGTTAATCGAACTGATTATTGTTGTCGTGCTAATTGGCGTATTATCGGTAGTTGCCCTGCCAAAGTTTATTGATTTTTCCGGTGATGCCAGCCAGGCGACATTTCGTTCAACTGCCAGCGCGTTTAAGTCCGGGGTCGACTTTATTCACCTCAAATGGCAAGTGGCGGGAAACAACGAGGCTCAGCAGGATTTTATTGCCATCGCCGATCCGGCGGTAGGTGGTGATCTCAGCGTAAACGCCAATGGCTTTCCGGCAGATACCCGGGGCACCAGCTTAACGCTTAATAGCGACAACGATTGTCTGGATGTATGGCGAGCGGTGCTCAATACCCGTGATGCCAGCGTTGCAACCAACGACAGCGCGCTATACGAGGCGCAGTACAATAACAACTTCACCTGCACCTACTCATTGGTAAGCAATCCCTCATTAACGGTTGATTATGATTCCACTACCGGTGATGTAACCATTAATTTCTGAGCTGTTAACGCATTTCAGTAACCATCCAGAAGGTAGCGCTCGGCCCGTTCGATACGTCTTGGCTTGCCAGCAATTACCAGAATATCCCCCGGCATTAACTGCTCCTGAAAATCCTCGGCAATAAATTCCTGGCCGGCGCGCCGCACCGATTTAATTTTAACTTTATCAATCATCGCGGTCAGTTCATGCAGTTGTTTATCTACCGCAAAGGCATCGGTGCCCAGCGCAATGGCATGAATAAACTCCAGTTTATCGGCGGTGTTATAGCTGATTTCGGTTGTCTCGCCCGGGTAGAAACCGTGCAGGTGATCGTATCTCCCCTTGCGCTCTTCTCGTACCCGCTTAAGAATTTTTGACATCGGTACCCCAGCATAATGCATCACCTGCGAGATAAGCATCAGGCTGCCCTCCTGAAGCTCCGGCACTACCTGACTTGCCCCGGCGCTATAGAGCGCTTCGAGTTCCACATCCCGCGGCGTTCGCACCATCACATCAACGTCATCTTTTATCTGACGTGCGGCATTGATCACCAGCTTGGCTTTCTCTGCCTCAGAAAAGGTTACCAAAACCAGTTTGGCCTGTTCTAACCTGGCGCTGTGCAGCAGGTCTTTTTGCGTGGCATCGCCGTAAATAACATGCTCACCAGCACTGCGGCTCTCAAAGACCCGGATCGGATCAACATCAATAACCAGGTAAGGTACATCTTCCATGCTGAGCATTCTGGCCACCGATTGCCCTACCCGACCAAAACCACAGATGATCACATGATCGCGCATACCGCTAACATCAATCTCCGGCACTTCCGGCTCAATATTATCGTGCGTTACAGGGCTTAAACGATGTGCTAATTCAAGGCTGTGCTCAACTAACCAGGGCGTCACTGCCATACTAATGACCCCCATAGAAATCAGAATCGACGACTGAGTGGGGCTGATAACCGAATGACTGTTAGCGAGAGCGGCGATAACAAAACTGAACTCCCCCACCTGACAAAGCTTTAACCCGGCCGACCAGCCATCGATAGAAGAAATAGAAAACACGCTGGCAGACAGACGAACAAGTACGACCTTGGTAACCATCAGCAGGATAACGCCAAGTACAATCCAGTGGCCGTAACTCATCAACACTGAAAGCTCTAACTGCATTCCTACGGTAACGAAAAACAGTCCCATCAGGATGTCGCGGAAAGGTCGGATATCGGCTTCCAACTGGTACTTGTACTGACTTTCGCCAAGCATCATACCAGCCAGGAAAGCGCCCAACGCCATAGACAAACCAAAGGCATAGGTAAGCCCGCCTGCCAGTAACGCTACCAGAATAGTACTCAGCACAAATAACTCATCGGTGCGGGTGCGTGCCACTTCTCTGAACACCCAGGGCAATACCCATTTACCCACGGACATTAGCATACCTACCACCAGCACGCCTTTTACCAACGCCAGGGCCAACGCCATGGCCAGACTGGTTTCACTGTCACCAGATAGCAGCGGAATAACTATCAGGAACGGTACTACGGCGAGGTCCTGAAACAACAGAATACTGACTGCCAGTTGGGTGCGGACATTGTTTAATATGCCCATTTCAGTCACCTGCTTGATAACAATAGCGGTGGAACTGAGAGCCAGCATGCCGCCAATCACAATGGCCGCCGACAAGCTGGTGTCCACCAGCATCCAAACCGCTGCTGAGCCAAGCACCGTAGTCAGCACCATCTGCATTAGCCCGGCGCCAAATACCAGCGAACGCATTGCCATCAGTTTAGGCAGTGAAAATTCGAGACCAAGGGAAAACAACAGAAAGACGATGCCAACTTCGGCCGCGAGGTGCATGTCTTCAGGGTGAGAATAAAGGGCAAAACCACTGGGGCCGGCAATAATACCGGCAAATAAATAGGCGAGAATAGGTGGCAAATGGATCCGTTTGAATAAAGCCACACTCACCACTGCTATAAGCATTAACAGTACAATTTGAACGAAACCGTGTTCTACCACCTAAATTCCCCGCAATGCATTTTGGGCATGTGTTTTGCTTAGTTAATGGTAACGATACCATTAAGTCTAATCAAAGCACACATTTTCACAAGAAACGACATATTTTTGTCATCCTTAAAGTGAAGTGGGTGCCAGACGTTGAGTCAAGGGGCAGCACTTGGATATTTCAATGATTCAATTTGAACACGCTACAGCAGAAAGCGGCTTTCTTGGCGGTGCTGAGCCTGAAGTTTTGACCAGTGAACAGGTCAATACGGTGCTTAACCAACTTACCTCGACGATTGAAATATATACACTGGTTTCACTCTATTTTACACAGGTAAACAGATACTTGCCTCTGGTAGGTATCGATATGTCAGAGTTTGACAAAACATTGAATGCGGGTCTGCTCAGCAGTGAGTTTTCGGTTAGTCTGCCAGTTAGTGCAGTTCGCCTGGACCAGGGCAAGCACGCCGCTTTTGTGCGTTATATTTTTGACGAAAACTTGTCACCATCCCAGCGCCGTGTGCTGGCCACGTTACATCAGTTGTTTACCCGGCCGCTCACTCACGCCATGGAGTTCCAGCGGTTACGCCTGATGGCCACTAAGGATCCACTGACTAATCTGGGCAACCGTAATGGTTTTAATGAAGCGGCACAACGGCTAATTAACCGCCACACGCGCAACGGTCAGTCTTTTGGCCTGCTGGTGGTGGATTTGGATAACTTTAAGCAGGTCAACGATAAGCACGGTCATCAACAGGGCGACGAAGTGCTTATCACCACGGCGTCTGTGCTTACCGACACTATTCGTGGCCATGAAGAAGCCTATCGCTTTGGCGGCGATGAGTTTTGCTGTTTGCTGGATGTCAGCTGCCCGCGGGAATTATCGGCCATTGCTGGTAGGATCCACGACGCCATGCACGCCCACCCGCTACTCAAAGCGTATCATGTCACTTGTAGCATAGGCGGCTCATTATTGCGCGAGAACGACAGTATGGGAGATTTATTCGATCGTGCTGATAAAGCCCTTTACGAAGCAAAAGAAGACGGTAAGGACACTTACCAGGCCGCCTGATACGGCAACAAGTTGCCGATGGTAGCCCTCTTGTTTGCCACCCTTTACAGCGCGAAAAGCTGAACTAAAAAGCGATTCGCCCCCGTTGCAGAAAGCGCTATTATCCGCCCCTGTCCAACCAGCGCCAACGGCTGCTCTACATCGCTCAACAGTAACCAGTCACTGCGCTCCCAGGGCGGTATCTGCCATTGCTTAAACCATTGTTTCAAGGGTTTATGATGTGTCTCACCTGCCGGTTTAACCGGTAGAGACAATACCGGCTGGCTGAGTGAAAAACGACCTTCGGCAGCGACCACGCTTACAGAGCACAAAGAGCCCTCTTGCGGTTTGCCAACCATCAGTTGTTGCCGCTGTGGCTCGATGGCGACGAACTTCTGAGTATTAAAACCAACCGTTTTGAAAGACCAGGGCTGTTGCCCTGCGTCCAGGCAGTACAGACTATCCTGATAACGACGAAGCTGAATATTACCCAGCACAATATGAGGTTGCGCATCGGGCCTGGCTGCCAGCATTTGCTGAATCTGAGTCAGTTGTCGGGTACCAGGCATGGCCACCTTGTTAAGCTCAAGCCAACGGCGCAACAAGGCTCGCTGCCAGGCGGGCGAAGCGGCGTTTAAACCACTTACAGAGATGCACCCGGGTTTATCGCACAAACCTGCAAGCCGCTCATCACACACTTCATCCAGCAGACCCTGCTGCTCGGCACATAAACTGGCACTGCGCGATGCCGTCTGGCCAAACGAGGGCCAGCGTTTCAGTAATGAGGGCAGCACACTGTGGCGCAAAAAATTGCGGTCGAAGCTTTCATCACTATTGGACTCATCTTCTATCCAGCGCAGGCCATGTTGCTCTGCACACGCCACTATTTGCTCACGGCTGAGGGGCAATAATGGCCGGCTGACAGGTACTGAGTGCATTACGCTGAATGACGGAATACCTGACAATCCTTTCGGCCCTGCCCCACGCTTTAACTGGAGTAACAGGGTTTCAAGCTGATCATTCTGATGATGGGCAGTAACAATAACGCCTCTGGTCGCTTTTGCATGGTTGCACAAGCCTTCGTAGCGACGGTCTCGGGCGCAGGCCTCCAGACTTTCCCTGGCGCGAGGTTTTACCTCAACGGCAATCGCCGTAAAGCTTACGTTGAGGTCTTTACAAAGCGCCGCACAAAACTGCTGCCAGTCGTCGGCATTGGCACTCAGGCCATGATTGACATAAACCGCTTCAATGGATGGCAAAGCAAGCTCGTCGCTATGGGATAACTGCGTAAGTCCATGCAACAAAACCACGGAGTCGAGGCCACCACTCAACCCGACAATCAGTTTGTCTGGCTGCTCGCGGGCTATCAGCGTGCTGAAATGTGTGCTTAATGCAGAAAAAACCGGATCCATAAACGGGACTTTACCAGATGAAAAACGACAAATAAAAAAGGGCCGTAACCGGCCCTTTTGTTAACTTAATGGATTTGTTATGCCCTAGCAATAACCAAATGACATCAGGCGCTCATAGCGCTCGTCCATCAGCTTATCCAGCGGCAGCGACTGCAACTGGCTCAGTTGCTGTTTCAGAGTGGCTTTCAGGTTAGCCGCCATGCTGTCGTGATCACGATGAGCGCCACCAAGCGGCTCATCAACGATGGCGTTGATCAGGCCCAGCTCTTTAATCTGCTGAGCACTTACGCCCATGGCTTCTGCCGCCTGAGGCGCTTTTTCTGCACTCTTCCACAAGATTGACGCACAACCTTCCGGTGAGATCACCGAGTAAGTGCTGTATTGCAGCATGTTCACCCGATCGCCCACACCAATAGCCAGAGCACCACCAGAACCACCTTCACCGATAACGGTACAAATGATTGGCACCTTAAGCTCGGCCATTTCTTTCAGGTTGCGGGCGATTGCTTCACTCTGACCACGCTCTTCGGCACCTACGCCAGGATACGCCCCGGGAGTGTCGATAAGGGTAATGATAGGCAGATTAAAGCGCTCTGCCATCTTCATCAGGCGCAACGCCTTTCGATAACCCTCTGGCTTAGGCATGCCGAAGTTACGTTTAATCTTCTCCGGTACGTCACGACCTTTCTGGTGACCAATGATCATCACCGGCTGGTCATCTAACTTTGCCAGACCACCAACAATGGCTTTATCGTCGGCATAAGCACGATCGCCAGCCAGCTCATCGAACTCCTGGAAGGTACGCCCCAAATAATCCAGTGTGTACGGACGCATTGGATGACGTGCCAATTGTGATATCTGCCAGGCGCCGAGATTAGAGAAAATTTTGCCGGTTAACTCGGCACTTTTCGTGCGCAGACGGGTGATCTCTTCTTCGATCCCCACATCAAACTCACCGCCCTGATTTACCAACCGCAGCTCTTCTATTTTTGCTTCTAGTTCGGCTATTGGTTGTTCAAAATCCAAAAACTGTATACTCATTACGTGTCCTACTTTTACTCCCCGATTGGCCTGACCTTCACCGATTAGTGAAAGGTTAGCCGAACCGACTGCTCACCCAGGCACTGTTTTAACTCGTGCAATAACTGATCTTCGGGTGTAATAAACCAGTGTGCGTCACATTTTAAAGAAACTGCCACATCCGGATGTAAAATATCTAACTGAACCGGGCAACTACCGCCCGCATAATTACGTAAAATCGACTGCAACGATGATAACTTATCTGGTTTACACCATTGTGTGTCGACTTGCAATGCCAGGGAGCGCGCATTTTTCTCACGCGCCTGAACGATATCCATAGCATCCCGGGCGGTGATTGTATTGCCCCCCGAGAAATCATCAAAGCTGACCTGTCCTTTGATGACTAAAATACGATCAGGTTCGAGCACTGATTCAAAAGTTTCATACATTTCAGGGAAGAACCTGACGTCCATTCTAGCACTTTTATCGTCAAGTGTAACAATTGCCCAGCGTCGGCCTTTCTTATTGGTCATTACCCGTACACCCAGCACCAGACCAACCGCCGTAGCCATTTGATCCTTGCCGGTTGGACGCAGATCTACCAGACGTCCGTCCACATAGTTACGGACTTCTTCGGCATATTGATTAATCGGGTGACCGGTTAAATACAGTCCGAGGGTTTCTTTTTCACCGTCCAGCCAGACTTTTTCCGGCCACTGGGGGACTTCAGCAAAAGCCTGACGCACCTGTTCGGGCTCGGTAGTCAGCAAACCAAACATATCAGACTGACCAAAAGACTCGGCTTTAGCATGCTGATCGGCTGCCGCAATAGCTTCCGGCAGCGAGGCCATAATAGCGGCCCGGTGCGGACCTAAATTGTCCATGGCACCCGCCAGCACCAGTTTTTCCAGTACCCGTTTATTAACCCGCTTTAAATCAACCTTGGCACAAAAATCAAACAGGTCGGAAAATGCGCCCTGATTTTCGCGGGCTTCAATAATCGCTTCGATTGGGCCTTCACCCACCCCTTTGATCGCACCAATGCCGTAAACAATGCGACCTTCGGCATCTACGGTAAATTTGTAACGGCCTTTGTTTAAATCCGGCGGCAGAATTTCCAGACCCATACGGCCGACTTCGTCCACCAGTGTCACAATTTTGTCGGTGTTATCCATATCGGCCGACATTACCGCCGCCATAAATTCGGCCGGATAATGCACTTTCAGCCATAACGTCTGGTAAGACACCAGTGCGTAGGCGGCCGAGTGAGATTTGTTAAAACCGTAACCAGCGAATTTTTCCACCAGGTCGAAAATTTTCATCGCCAGGTCCGGGTCGATATTGTTGTTCTTCGACCCTTCTGCAAACACGGCCCGCTGTTTTTCCATCTCTTCAGGTTTTTTCTTACCCATTGCCCGACGCAGCAAGTCAGCGCCACCCAGCGAGTAGCCGGCCATTTCCTGGGCAATCTGCATTACCTGCTCCTGATAGAGGATAATGCCGTAGGTGGGCTCCAGAATTTCTTGTAAACACTCGTGCTGATAATCGGCATCAGGGTAGGAAATTTCCTCCCGACCGTGCTTACGGTCGATAAAGTTATCTACCATGCCCGATTGCAGCGGCCCCGGACGAAACAGGGCTACCAGTGCGATAATGTCTTCAAAACAGTCCGGCTTAAGACGTTTAATAAGTTCTTTCATACCGCGGGATTCAAGCTGGAACACCGCAGTGGTTTCGGCTGCTTGTAGCGAGCGGAAACTCTTTTTGTCTTCTAAAGGAATAGCAGCAATATCAACGTCTTTGCCCTGCCCTTCCTTGATCATATCCAGCGCCCACTGGATGATGGTCAGGGTTCGTAGGCCAAGAAAGTCGAACTTAACGAGGCCGGCGGTTTCCACATCATTTTTATCGAACTGGGTAACCGGATTCTTACCTTCATCATCACAATAAAGCGGCGCAAAATCGGTAATTTTTGTGGGCGCTATCACCACGCCTCCGGCGTGCTTACCGGCGTTTCGGGTTACCCCCTCAAGGATACGCGCCATATCAATAAGATCGCGGACTTCTTCATCCTGCTCATAAAGCTCGGGTAAACGCGGTTCGGCTTCAAAGGCTTTCGATAACGTCATGCCCGGATCGGGCGGAATTAATTTTGAAATGCGATCAACAAAACCATAGGGATGGCCAAGTACCCGGCCTACATCCCGGACCACCGCTTTCGCTGCCATGGTACCAAAAGTAATAATCTGCGATACCGCATCACGGCCGTACAGCTCAGCAACGTGGTCGATAACCTCGTCACGCCGGTCCATACAGAAGTCAACGTCGAAGTCGGGCATCGAGACCCGCTCCGGGTTAAGGAACCGTTCGAATAGCAGGTCAAATTCCAGCGGATCCAGATCAGTGATCTTAAGCGCATAAGCCACCAGCGAGCCGGCACCGGAACCACGCCCCGGCCCCACCGGGATATCATTGTCCTTACTCCACTGGATGAACTCCATAACGATAAGGAAGTAGCCCGGGAAGCCCATCTGGTTAATAACGTCGAGTTCAATTTTAAGCCGTTCATCATAAGCCGGGCGCTTTTCCTGACGCTCCGCTTCATCCGGGAACAAAAACTCAAGGCGTTCTTCCAGACCTTCTTCTGAAACCTTTACCAGGAAGTCTTCGGTAGTCATTCCACCAGTTGGAAACTGCGGCAGGAAGTACTCGCCAAGGCGCACGGTAACGTTACACCGCTTGGCTATTTCAACCGTGTTTTCAATGGCTTCCGGAATATCCTCGAACAGTGCCACCATCTCTTCGCTACTGCGCAGATACTGCTGTTCACTGTAGTGTTTGGGACGGCGTTTATCATCCAGGGTGTAGCCATCGTGAATACACACCCGAATTTCGTGGGCGTCAAACTTATCCCGGTCGATAAAACACACTTCGTTGGTGGCAACTACCGGCAGTCCACGCTCTTCAGCTAACGCAAACGCGGCGTGATTATAATCTTCTTCACCGCGCCGCCCGGTACGGACCATTTCAAGATAAAAGCGGTCGGCAAAGTGGTTGGTGTAAAATGCCAGGTTTTCCTCGAGCATTTTAGGGTTGTTCTTCACCAGGAGTTGGCCAATATCCCCTTTCATGCCGCCGGACAATAATATTACGCCCTCAGCGTGCTCCGCCAGCCATTGTTTGTCGATCACCACCTTGTGATGAACATGACCGCGTAAATAGGCTTTAGAGATGAGCAGGGTAATATTTTTATACCCTTCATTGTTCATCGCCAGCAAGGTAAGACGAAACGGCTCGTCGGGAAAGTCTTCGCTTTGCACCCAGAAATCGGTGCCAATGATGGGTTTTATCCCGCGGGAGTGCGCCTCTGAATAATATTTTACCAGGCCACACATATTCATCTGATCGGTGATAGCCACCGCCGGCATGCCCAGCTCTTCCACTTTGGCCAGAATAGGTTTGACCTTATTCAGACCATCCATCATGGAAAAGTCACTGTGTACCCGTAAATGAACAAAGTTCGCTGACATTTTTTATTAACCTTTAGTTGTCACCGAGGATTCTGCAGCAGTAAGTAATGCCTGCACCGGTTTAAAACTTTTGCGATAACACGATAATACACCGTTGTCGGCCAGCGCTGCAAAGTGCGCTTTGGTGGGATAGCCTTTGTGCGCGGCAAATCCATAGGCAGGATATTGCTTATCCAGCTCCAGCATATCGTTATCCCGCTCCACTTTGGCCAGAATCGATGCGGCCGAAATTTCAGGATGCAGGCTATCGCCTTTTACCACCGCTTCCGCAGCATAAGACCAGGGCGGTAACCGGTTACCGTCCACCAATACGAAGTCTGGCGTTAGTAACAGATTATCTACGGCGCGGGTCATGGCCAGCATGGTGGCGTGCAGAATATTAAGTTTGTCGATTTCGGCCGGCGTTGCCCGGCCAATTGCCCACGCCAGCGCTTTTTGTTTGATTTCAGCCGATAACGTTTTGCGCTTTTTCTCGCTGAGTTTTTTAGAGTCCGTTAGTCCCTCTATGGGATTGTTCGGATCGAGTATCACCGCAGCGGTGACAACATCGCCCACTAGCGGGCCCCGGCCAACTTCATCTACGCCGGCAATATACTTACTCATTAATTACTTCCAGAACGGCTTCTGCCGCACGCTCATCGGCGTTTTGCTTTAACGACTGGTGCAATTCAACAAACCTATCTGTTAACGCTGTGGTATCGGCATCAAACAAGTTGAGCAGTTCACTGCACAGCCGCTCGGGATTGACATCCTCCTGCAACAGCTCGGGCACCAGTGCTTCGTTAGCCAGAATATTCGGTAATGAAAAATACGCCGGTTTGTATAACCGCATCATCATTTTGTGGGTTAACCAGGATAGCAGGTAGGCCGATACCATGGGCCGCTTGCACAGCATGGCTTCCAGTGTAGCCGTGCCGGAAGCAAGCAGGATCACATCGCTGGCAATCATGGCTTCACGGGATTGCCCCGCCAGCACCATTACCCGACTATCTTTAAGCCAGTCCGGTTTATTGGTTTGCAGGTATTGTTCAATTTGTTGCAAGCGTCTGTCATTGGCGGCCGGGATAACAATCTGACAGTCCGGCTTATGCTGCCACAATTGTTCTACCGTAGCGGTAAATACCGGCAGCAATTTTGCCACCTCGCCGCTCCGGCTACCGGGTAGTAATGCCAGGCACTGACTATCGTTGCTCAGGCCTAGCGCTACTCTGGCTTCGGCCTGGTCCGGATGCAGCGGAATAATGTCGGCCATGGTGTGACCAACAAAGCTATAAGGCACCTGGTATTTATCGTAGACATCCTGCTCGAAAGGAAAAATCCCCAGTACCCGGTTAGTGGCCCTGGCAATTTTAACTATACGCTTTTCCCGCCACGCCCAGACGGTTGGGCTAACGTAGTGTACGGTTTTAATGCCATGTTGTTTTAAGGCAGTTTCTACACGCAGGTTAAAATCGGGCGCATCAACACCAATATAAACGTCCGGAGGGTGCTTTATAAAATGAGCGATGAGTTCATTTTTGACTTTCAGAATGGGCCGGATGCTGGATAACACTTCTACCAGTCCCATCACCGAAAGAATTTCGATATCAAACAGACTGGTGCAACCCGCAGCCTGCATATTCGGCCCGGCAATACCTTCAAAGACGGCATCGGGGTAACGACGTTTTAAGGCAGTAATAAGACCTGCTGCCAGAACGTCGCCGGAGGGTTCGCCGGCGACAACGGCAATACGTAGCGGTTTTACCGGCATCGCTTAACGGATGATGCCGCGTTCAGACGCTGCCAGGAAGGTGATCACCATGCCAATTTCAGGATGCTCATCTGCCATTTCGGTTAGTTTTTTAATAGCTTCATCAAGCGTATTGTTTTCACGATAAATCGCTTTATATCCGCGCTTGATAGCCATAACGGTTTCTTTACTATAACCACGGCGACGCAAACCTTCAGAATTGATCCCCTGAGGAATGTGCTTGGTTCCACTGACCATGACAAACGGGGGCACATCACGCAAAATAATCGCGCCACCGCCCATAAACGAGTGAGCACCAATTTTACAAAACTGATGAACAGCCGTCGCACCACCAAAAATGGCGTAATCACCCACTTCAACGTGCCCTGCCAGCATCACGTTATTCGCAATGATGATATTACTGCCAAGGACACAATCATGCGCAATGTGCGCGTTAACCATGAACAGGTTGTCGGAGCCAATGCGCGTCACACTTTCGTCTTGTACGGTACCACGATGAACTGTAACGCCTTCACGAAAAACGTTATTGTTACCAATAAGCAATTCGGTACGCTCACCAGCGTATTTCTTGTCCTGGCAGTCTTCGCCGATTGAGCAAAACTGATAAAAATGGTTACCCTGACCTATGCGGGTAGGCCCTTTGATAACCACATGTGATTCAATGCGGCAGTTATCACCTATCACCACCTCATCACCAATAATGGCAAACGGGCCTACTGTGACGTTATTACCAAGGGTCGCACCGGGGGAAATCACCGCAGTTTCATGAATCACGTTATTTCTTCTCTCTCATTGCACACATAAACTCAGCGTAGCAGGCTTCTTCGCCGTCGACACTTGCGACGCCTTTGAACTTCCAGATCCCACGACGCTCTTTTACCAGACACACATCAAACTCAAGTTTGTCACCTGGGGTGACCGGCCGCTTAAAACGCGCATTATCAATGCCGGCATATAAGTATAGCTTATCGTTTTTCCCAATGGTCTTGAACCCTAAAATGCCTGCAGCCTGGGCCATCGCTTCAAGGATAAGAACCCCTGGGAAAATAGGATAATCGGGGAAATGGCCGGTAAAACATGGCTCGTTCAGTGTAATGTTTTTATAGGCTTTAATACTGACACCCAGTTCAAAATCCGTCACTCTGTCAATCAACAGAAACGGATACCGGTGAGGCAGCAAATCCATGATTTCACGGATTTCAATGGTATTAAGTGGGTTGGCCAAAAATTATCTCCTTCGACACGGTATAAGCAGACAGCTCCCTATATGGTGCCTTGCCGCTATGACTTTTAATGGGCCGCAACCTTACGCGTTAATCACTTAAAAACAAATCAGACCAACACACTGCGCTGGCCTGATTGATTACGATTAGATACTAGTTGTTGCTGTAAGTACCTGCTGACGACTTACAGAACAGTATTAAACTCCTGCTCTGTAGTTACCAGCCGCTGACTAGTTTAATTTACTCAGTTGATCCAGTACTTTTTGTGACAGGTCGTTGCTTTCGTCTGCATAAACCACAGCCGGTGCATCCAGAACCAGATCGTAGTCGTTTTCCGCAGCAACTGAATCAATCGCTTGCTTGATAAGCGCTAAAATTTTGTTGCGCTCTTCATTCTGACGACGCTGGATGTTTTGCTGAAGTGGCTGAACTTTCTGAGAAAGTTGCTCACGCACGGTCAGAATTTTTTCTTCCAGCTCTTTCTTTTCGGTAGCACTCATGGTTGCCGCGTCACGCTGTAATTTCTCAGCATATAACTGGCCATCACGCTGTAACATGTTAACTTCGTCAACCTGTTCTTTAAATTCCATGGAAATGGCATTCTGGATTTCCGCCGCTTGCGGCAGCGCCTGAAAAATACCCTGCACGTTTACCACGGCGATCTTTTGCTCTGCCATTACTGCAGAACTAAACATCGCACTACCTAACATTGCCGATGCAATTGCGTATTTTGCCAACTGTTTCAAAAGGTGCTCCTTTTATTTTCTGGTCTGTGCCAGCTACTATTAAAATGTTTGACCAATATTAAATGTAAAGAATTTCGCATCATCACCTTCGCGCTCTTTAAGTGCTCGCGAAAAGCTAAAGACCATTGGGCCCATTGGTGATATCCATTGTACAGAAATACCGGCTGAACTGCGAAATAATGTCGGATCAGAATAATCCAGTAGTTCATCACCACCGATTCTATTTAACTGAAGATATTCATCATAATCAAACTCTGTGTCCCACACATTACCTACGTCCATAAATATACTGGTACGAACCGAGTTAGACGAATCTTCTTCGACAAATGGGGTCGGCGTAATTAATTCCAAGCTACCCAGCGCCATGGCGTTCCCGCCCAGGCTACGACGTGAGAGCACGTACGAATCGAAAACCGGACTTCCAGGGAGCTGAGTTCCATCAGGTAACGTAATCGCATTTGAACCGGGACTACGCTGTATACCTCTGGGGCCTACAGTGTTGTTCTCAAAACCACGTAGCGTATCCGCACCACCGGCTGTGAAGTTTTCTGTAAAGGGTAGAATCTGATCTTCGCCGTTGATATCACCATAGCCATTACCATAACCCAGTCTGACCTTGGTTAGCACCGACCAACGCTGATCGCGACTGAGCGGGAAGTAAAAGCGGCCGTCGTAAATGGTTTTAAAGAAATTCACGTCTGAGTTTGGCGTGGTAATACTGAATGATGCACGCTGCGACGAACCCGCCGTTGGGAACAAACCACGGTTTAATGTACTGCGACTCCAGGCAACCGAGCTTTGCAGGCTGGTATAGGAAATCGGCGCGTCCGGATTCTGATCGTCAGTAAACTGACTGTAGAAACGGTTAGTTTGCTCGTAATACCCCCGGTTAGACAGCTCTACATCAGAGTACGTCAAACCAAAGTTAATCCGGTTAAATTCGTCAATCGGGTAACCAATATTGGCACCGACTGACCAGCGCTTGGAATTGTACTGAATAACGTTAAAGCTGGAGCCATCGAACTCACTGAACGCTACGGTTCCACCTAAGCTGATGCCGTCTATGGTAAAGAACGGGTCAGTATAAGACAGCTGTGCCGACTTCTGATACGAAACAGTACTCACATTAACGCCGATGCGCTTACCGGTACCCAGGAAGTTATCCTGCTGAATACCCGCCTGCAAACCTAACTTAGTCTGATCACCATAGCTGATACCCGCATTAAATGAACCAGAAGGTTGTTCTTTCACTTTAAACTGCACGTCAACCTGGTCGTCTTTACCCGGAATACGTACGGTATCAAACTCTACTTCTTCCATGTAGGTCAGACGTGACATGGCGTTTTTCGAGCTTTCCAGCAAATCATTGGAGAGCCAGGTACCTTCCATTTGCACTACGTTTTGACGTAACACTTCATCGGCCGTAATGGTGTTGCCGTTAAAGTTAATCCGGCGTACATAGATGCGTTTTCCCGGATCTACCCGCAGAGTCAGCTTAACGGTTTTATCTTCATCGTTAATTTCCGGCACGGTGGTTACCGTAGGATAGGCATAACCAAAACGGCCCAGATATTTGCTGATAAATTCTTCGGTGTAGGTCACTTCCGCCTGATTGTATAACTCGCCCGGCGTAAGTGGTAATACTCGTTCAATGTAGTTCTCATGACCCAGCATTTCACCCACCAGCTCAACTTCTGAGATGGTGTATTGCTCACCTTCGGTGACGTTCAGTGAAATATAGATACCGTCTTTCTCAGGGGTCATGGCCACCTGAGTAGAATCTACATTGAAGCGCAGATACCCGCGGTCCATGTAGAAATTGGTCAGGGTTTCCATATCCCCCTGCAGCGTTTGCTGCTGATAACGGGTTTCTGACAGGAAATCATACCAGGCAGTATTAAACTGCAACTCAAAATCTTCCAGCAGTTCCTGGTCTGAGAACAGTTCGTTACCAACGATATTGATTTGTTTGATATCGGCCGCATCGCCCTCTTCAAACAATAGCTTCAAATCCACCCGGTTACGCGGTAAAGGCGTGATGATCGCGGTGACGTCGGCGTTATATTTACCAATGCTGTAAAAGAAGTCTTTCAGGCCATTTTCAATGGAGGTCAGAACGGTTTTATCCAGTGGCTCACCCACCCGAATATTACTGCCGTCCAGACTTTCCTGAAGCTGCTCATCTTTAATGTCATCGTTGCCGTCAAAAATAATGTTACTGATGGTCGGACGTTCGGCAACTTTTATCACCAGTGTATTGCCATCACGCAATACCTGAATGTTTTCAAAGTGTGTTGACGAATACAGAGACCGAATCAACTGTGTAATTCGAAATGAATTGACTTCGTCACCTTTTTGCACCGGAATGTAGGTTAGCGCGGCGCCCAAAGCAACCCGCTGCAGGCCTTCAACCCGGATATCTTCTACGACAAACTCACTGTTGCCTGAAGCAGCGTTGGCTAAGCTAGCACTGGAGCATAACAATCCGGCTACTACTAACTGATTAAACTTCATCTATTCTTTTTCTTCCTGCTGCGTTCGCTTATTCTTGCTGACGTCTGCATTCTTACGACAAACGTGTAATATCATTAATTATGGCAATGCTCATTATGGTAAATAACAGCATGGCACCAATTCTAAATCCCCACTCCTGAACTTCCTCAGGTACCGGGCGGCCGGTAATCCACTCAATGGTAAAGTACATCAGGTGACCGCCGTCTAGCATTGGCAGGGGCAGTAAATTGACTATCCCCAGGTTCACACTGATCAGGGCCAGAAAACTTAAAAAGTAAACCAGGCCATATCCTGCACTGTTACCCGCGCCCTGCGCGATAGCAATCGGGCCGCTCAGGTTTTTAACTGATACATCACCAGTAATCAGTTTCCCTATCATTTCGACGCTTAAGGTCATTAAACGCCAGGTCTTATCGACCGCTTTGCCTACCGCTTCCAGCAGTCCGTACTGGTGGGTAAACACATAACCTTCAGGCCATGGTTCGGCAAAAGGACTGACTCCCAGGTAACCGTCCTGCCCCTCTGGCGTATCACGGCGCCCAATTGTGGCAGAAAGGTCATAGGTTTGACCAGCCCTGTTTACCCGAATCTCTAACTGTTCACCCGGGCGGTTCTTAATTTGGGCAACCAAATCTTCCCAGGCCGTCACCGGTTGTCCATCCAGCGCCACAATCTCGTCGTTTTGCTGAAGGCCGGCTGCACTTGCCGCAGTCTGTTCGGCCACGTATGCAACGGTTAATGTTGCCCCGGGCCTGAATGGCGAAATTCCCAGACTGCGTAAAGGAGACTCCGAATCCGGATCAAAGTTCCATCCGGCAATATCTAAAACTCGCTGGCGGGCACTGTCACTTTCTGAAGCTACAGTTACCGGCATGCTCTCCTGGCCAATGTATGACATCAGTTCCAGATTCACAGCTTCCCAGTCCGGCGTTTCCCGTGAGCCTACGGCGATAATTTCCATATTGCCGGTCAGGCCCGCTTTCGCTGCGATGCTATCAGGACTCACCTCACCAATAACCGGTTTGATGGTGCTGATACCAATCAAAAACATTACGTACAAAGCAATGGCAGCAAAGATAAAATTAACGCCCGGACCGGCCGCAATAATGGCCATTCGTTTGCCCACAGACTTATTGTTAAACGCCTGCGAAGCCATTTCAGGTGGCACTTCATCCACCCGTTCATCGAGCATACGCACGTAACCACCTAACGGAATAGCCGCCAGGGCAAACTCGGTACCGTGCTTATCTACTTTGCTCCAGATTGGCTTACCAAAGCCAATGGAAAACCGTTTTACGTACACGCCACACAGGCGCGCAATGTAGTAGTGCCCCCATTCGTGAACCGCTACCAGAATACCCAGGGCAATAATAAATGCACCGGCATTACGCAAAAATTCAAACACGCTTTAACTTTCCTCTACCATTGCTATTGCAGCCAGTCTTGCCTGTTTGTCTAACTCAAGCACCTGTTGGATGGACGAAACTGCGGTTGGTTCAAAACGATTTAGAATTTCCTCGTTTATTTGTGCTATTTGGTTAAAGCTTATGCGATTGTCCAAAAATGCCTGCACCGCGATTTCATTGGCGGCATTCAGGCGCGTAGTGGCGGCCTGGCCACTGCGACAGGCTTCAATAGCTAGATACAAATTAGGGAAGCGATGGGTATCCGGGGTCGAAAAACTCAAATCACTGAGTGTGGCAAAATCGAGCGGTGCCACGCCGGCATCAATACGGTTGGGATACCCTAACCCATAGGCAATAGGCGTACGCATATCAGGATTGCCCATTTGCGCAATCACCGAACCATCAACATACTGCACCATGGAATGGATGGTGCTTTGTGGATGCAACACCACCTGAATATCGTCTGGCTGTAAACCGAATAACCAACAGGCTTCAATAAACTCCAGCCCTTTGTTCATCATGGTGGCTGAGTCTACCGAGATTTTGCGCCCCATATCCCAGTTGGGATGGGCACAGGCCTGTTCAGGTGTAATCTCAGCAAAGGTCGACAGTTCCCGCTCCCGGAACGGGCCACCAGAGCCAGTCAGTAGTATTTTACTGATACCGGATGCACTTAATTCGCCGTAATTAAAATCTGCCGGTAAGCACTGAAAAATGGCGTTATGTTCGCTGTCGATGGGTAAGATCTCGGCCTTAGACTGTCTGGCGGCATCTAAAAATAAAGCGCCGGACATCACCAGCGATTCTTTATTGGCCAGCAAGACTCGCTTACCGGCTTTTACCGCCGCCAGCGTAGGCTCAAGACCCGCGGCACCGACAATGGCCGCCATAACCGAATCGACTTCCGGCGCTGACGCAACATCTTCCAGTGCCCGTTTGCCACTTAGCACTTCCGAGGACAGTTCATACTCACGAGCCAGGCTAATGGCCTGCTCGTAATCCGCATCACTGGCAACAACCAGAAAGCGCGCGTGACAGGCTTTTGCCTGCTGCACCAGTCTTTCCACCTGACGGTGGCCGGTGATCGCAAAAACCCGGTATAGATCCGGGTGGCGGGCAATAACATCAAGTGTACTTTGACCGATGGAGCCGGTCGCACCAAGAATCGTAACCGTTTGCATTATGCCATCCAGGTGACGTAGCAGTAGGCAAATACAGGAAAAGCGGCAGTCAGGCTATCGATGCGGTCCATCAGACCACCATGACCAGGTAAAATCCGGCCGCTGTCTTTAATGCCGGCGCACCGTTTAAACATACTTTCGTTGAGGTCGCCCAGCGCTGACACGCCAACCGTTAAGCCGCCAATAAGTAAATGCAGCCAGATACGCGAGGATTCCACCTGATAATGCAGCGCGGCAAAGGCAATAATCGCAAAAGATGCCATGATGCCACCGAAGAGCCCCTCAAAGGTTTTGCCCGGTGACACGTTAGGACGTAGCTTATGACGGCCGAATTTCACGCCCACAAAGAAAGCGCCGATATCGGCAGCCCAGACAATTCCCAGCACATAAAAAATCAGCGATGCACCGTAAAAAGTGTCTACATCGTAAAGGCTGGAGCGCAGGGCTACTACGGCTACCCAGGTTGGAATAAGGGTTAACACGCCAAATAAACAGCGAATCATCCAGCTTTGACGCCAGAACGCCGAATAACGGGGGTACGCAAGGATCATAAAGAATGACGCCAGCCACCAAACCGCTGCTACCGACAGGATCCAGTGGTAGAACTCATTAAGTGCTCCCTGTGACCAAATCAGATCGACATCCACAATACCAATCAGGGTCAGGCAGCCAGCGAGCAAGATAAGCCCGAAAGCTATCTTATAGGGGCGACCAGTAATCCCCGACATATTCGCCCACTCGTAACCGCCCAGGGCGACCACACCGGCAATCACATACTGAAATATATGAATGGGTAAAAACAAGATGGCCATAATAGCCAGTGGCGCCAGGATCAGCGCCGTAATAATTCGTTGCTTTAACATGCGATGGGTCTTTTATAGGCTAGTTGCCGGCAGCAGGCAGTCATTAGGAGTTTGCAACCTCTGTGGTCTCCACCTGCTCACCGATAAGGCCAAAGCGGCGCTGACGCTCACTGTAGTCTTTCACGGCCAGATAGAAGGCTTCTTCGTCGAAATCAGGCCACAGCACATCAGTGAAATACAATTCAGCATAGGCGCACTGCCAGAGCAGGAAGTTACTGATGCGATGTTCGCCGCCAGTTCGAATCAACAAGTCGAGCTCAGGTAAGCCCTGGGTAGACATATGCTGGTCGAACACGGCTTCATCGATCTGATTGGCGTTAAGGCTGCCGTCGCTTACTTTATCTGCAAGCTGTCTGGCGGCGTTAACGATATCCCAACGGCCGCCATAGTTGGCCGCAATGTTAAGCACCAACTCTTTGTTGTCTGCGGTCATTGCTTCGGCTTTGTTGATTTTATCAACCAGTTTGCGATCAAAACGTGAGGTATCACCCAATACTTTTAATCGCACACCGTTTTTATTCAACCGTTTAGCTTCGCTGTTTAATACCAGATTAAACAGATCCATTAAAACACTGACTTCTTCTTCCGGACGTTTCCAGTTCTCACTGCTAAAAGCAAACAAGGTGAGTGACTGAATGGCGTTCTTGCGTGCAAAACGCACCGCAGCACGCACTGATTCCACACCAGCGCGATGCCCGAAAGTACGAATCTTCCCTTTCTTTTTGGCCCAGCGTCCGTTGCCATCCATAATAATGGCCACGTGCCTGGGCATATTCAGCAACGCCAGTCTTTCGTCCAGCGTTGCTTCGTCAGTCTGCGATCGCGACATGATCTTATTTATACTTCCATTAACTCAGTTTCTTTATCAGACAGCATGTTATCAACTTTTTTGATAAATTCATTGGTTAGTGTCTGGATATTTTCTTCACCTGCGCGACTTTCGTCTTCGCTGATTTCTTTTTCTTTGAGTAATTCTTTGATATCGCTGTTGGCATCGCGGCGAATATTACGAATCGCCACCCGGCCTTGTTCGGCTTCGTTACGTACCACGCGAATAAGATCTTTACGACGCTCTTCAGTCAGCGGCGGCAGAGGAATACGAATCGTCGTACCGGCACTCATTGGATTTAAGCCCAGGTCAGCCTGCATGATGGCTTTTTCTACGGCCTGAATTGAGCTCTTATCGAATACCGTTAACGCCAGGGTACGGCTGTCTTCGGTGATGATATTGGCCAGTTGACGCAACGGAGTATCTGCGCCGTAATAAGGCACCTGAATGCCATCGAGTAAACTTGGGTGAGCACGACCTGTACGGATTTTGCTCAGTTGGCCTTTTAGCGCTGTGATACTTTTTTCCATGCGCTCTTGCGCATCTAATTCAATTTCATCAATCACGGTAATATCTTCCTGTATTATTATTCAGTAACACTTTCGACATGGTCGATCAAAGTGCCTTCAGGTTCGCCCATCACTACCCGTTTGAGGCAGCCAGGCTTATTCATATTGTAAACCCGTATAGGTAAGCTATGGTCACGTGCCAGCGTAAAGGCTGACAGGTCCATCACTTTTAATTCTTTTTCCAGTACGTCCTGATATGAAAGCTGCGAGTACAGTTTCGCTTCGGGGTTTTTCACCGGATCGTCACTGAAGACGCCATCAACTTTGGTTCCTTTCAGAACAGCGTCGGCTTCAATTTCGATACCGCGTAAACATGCAGCAGAGTCGGTGGTAAAAAATGGATTGCCGGTGCCGGCAGAGAAAATAACCACGCGACCTGATTTCAGCAGGCTAATGGCTTCTGCCCAGTTGTAGGCATCACAGACACCGTTGAGGGGAATAGCTGACATCAAGCGGGCATTTACAAAAGCACGGTGCAGTGCATCACGCATTGCCAGGCCATTCATTACCGTGGCCAGCATGCCCATGTGGTCGCCCACTACCCGATTCATACCCGCTTTGGCGAGTCCTTCACCACGAAACAGGTTACCACCGCCGATAACCAGTCCAACCTGAACACCCAATTCTACCAGTTCTTTGATTTCCTGGGCCATGCGGTCCAGCACTTTGGGATCAATACCAAAGCCTTCATTCCCCATTAGCGCTTCGCCGCTGAGTTTAAGCAGGATGCGTCGGTAGGCGGATTTTGGTGCGATGCTCATTGTTGTTTTTTCCTCTTGATTCGGCTTGGGTCATATTTTGTACACAAACTATGAGCCAAACCGACTTAATCGGTCGTCATCTTCAGGTATAGCCGGTGCTTTGCTTTCAGTTATAAAAAAGCACCTCCGAAGAGGTGCTCGTAGTGTATCCGACATTGGCCGAATGCAAAAGTCAAACCGCTAATTATTTCTTAGCAGCTTCCATTTGCGCCGCTACTTCTGCAGCGAAATCTTCGGTTTTCTTCTCGATACCTTCACCTACTTCAAAGCGAACAAAGTTAACAACGTCAGCGTTGTTAGACTTCAGTAATTCGCCTACTGATACAGAAGGATCTTTAACGAAAGGCTGACCAGTCAGGCTGATTTCGCCGGTGAATTTCTTCATGCGGCCAACAACCATTTTCTCAGCGATTTCAGCTGGCTTGCCAGACTGCATCGCGATTTCGATTTGGATAGCTTTTTCTTTTTCAACTACTTCAGCTGGTACTTGCTCTGGCTTAACGAACTGCGGGCTTGAAGCCGCAACGTGCATAGCAACGTCTTTTGCCAGCTCTTCTTCACCACCAGTTAACAGAGCAACTACGCCGATACGGCCACCGTGCACGTATGCACCTAAGTTGTCACCTTCAACGGTCAGTACACGACGTGGAGAGATGTTTTCACCGATTTTAGCTACCAGTGCGTCACGCACTTCGCTAACTACGCCGCCTTCAACTTCAGCCGCGTTCAGTGCTTCGATGTCGTTCAGGTTGTTTTCAAAAGCAACATCCAGCAGTTTGTTACCAAACGCCAGGAAGCCTTCGTCACGAGCTACGAAGTCAGTTTCACAGTTCAGTTCAAGCATGGTCGCTTTGCCTGCTTCAACTTTAGTCAGGATTACACCTTCAGCGGCGATACGGCCAGCTTTTTTAGCGGCTTTAGCCTGACCAGACTTACGCATGTTTTCGATGGCCAGTTCGATGTCACCATCAGTTTCAACTAACGCTTTTTTGCAATCCAGCATGCCGGCGCCAGTACGCTCACGCAATTCTTTTACGAGTGCTGCAGTCACTGCCATTTTCAATTCCTCAGCAATATTTAAATTCAGAGTAAAAGGGGCGAACGCCCCTCTTAATTAATTCTTAATCTTCGATCAGAGTCGATCGGTACAACTAATCTGAGGCTCAGTTGAGCCTCAGATTAAGCAAGCGGATTACTCAGCTGCTTCAACAAACTCGTCTTCAGCTTGTACTTCCAGGTTGCTGTTGCGACCTGCGCTAACTGCATCAGCAGCAGCGTTTAAGTACAGTTGAACGGCACGAATTGCATCGTCGTTACCAGGGATGATGTAATCAACACCATCTGGGTTTGAGTTAGTATCAACAACAGATACAACCGGGATACCCAGGTTACGGGCTTCAGTTACCGCGATGTGCTCGTGATCGGCATCGATTACGAACAGTACGTCAGGCAGACCGCCCATGTCTTTGATACCACCCAGGCTGCTTTCCAGCTTGTCCATTTCACGCTGAAGCATCAGCGCTTCTTTTTTGGTCAGCTTTTCGAAAGTACCGTCCTGGCTTTGCTGCTCAAGGTCTTTCAGACGCTTGATTGACTGACGAACAGTTTTCCAGTTAGTCAGCATACCGCCCAACCAACGCTTGTTCACATAGAATTGGTCACATTTCTGTGCTGCTTCTTTAACTGCATCACCGGCTGCACGCTTAGTACCAACGAACAGAACTTTACCTTTCTTGGCAGAAACGCCAGACAGGAAGTTAAGTGCTTCGTTGAATAAAGGAACAGTTTTTTCCAGGTTGATGATATGAACTTTGTTACGAGCACCAAAGATGTAAGGTTTCATCTTAGGGTTCCAGTAACGGGTTTGGTGACCGAAATGCACGCCGGCTTTCAGCATGTCACGCATAGAAACGTTTGCCATGTTTAATTCCTCAATTGGGGTTAGGCCTCCATACACCCTTTGTATCGATCCACTATTGCAATAAAGCAACGCAGACACCCCGATACGCAGTCACAGTGTATGTGTGTTTTAATATAAGTAATGTACTTCTTTGAAGTAACTGAAGTGATTTGCGGTGAACCAAAATCCACAGAAATGTTCGGGTTAATTCAAAAAGCGCGCGCTTTATACCATGTAGCGCCTGTCATCTCAAGTTAAAGTTAGGTTTCAGGCCGGTAAACTGGCGCTTTTTGCCAGTACTAAACCCACAGGCGCTATACACGCGCAGCGGTATTCGCTAACATACAGCCTTTTGAAAATGACGGAACTGCGGAAACACCCGTTTCTGTTATTTATTCTACTGTCTAATTAAAAGAGGACTCAGGTGGCTGCAATAATTAAAACCGCTGAAGAAATCGAAAAAATGCGCGTTGCCGGTAAACTGGCTGCAGACGTATTAATGATGCTAGGTGAACACGTTAAAAAAGGCGTGACTACCGATGAGCTTAACACCATTTGCCATGACTATATCGTTAATGAGCAACAAGCGATTCCAGCACCTCTTAATTACGGTCACCCGCCCTTCCCAAAATCCATTTGTACGTCGGTAAACCATGTGATTTGTCACGGTATCCCAGCTGATAAAAAGCTCAAGGATGGCGACATTGTTAATGTTGACGTTACCGTAATAAAAGACGGCTACCATGGCGATACGTCAAAAATGTTTATGGTGGGTAAGCCCAGCATTATGGCCGACCGTTTGGTAAGAGTGACTCAGGAATGCCTTTATAAGGCTATCAAGGAAGTTAAACCCGGCATGCGCCTGGGCGATATCGGCCATATATGCCAGACTCACGCAGAAGCGCACAATTATTCGATTGTCCGCGAGTATTGCGGACACGGCATTGGCGCGGGCTTCCACGAAGAACCACAAATCGTTCACTACGGCCGCCTAGGTACCGGTGACGAACTGGTTCCCGGCATGTGCTTTACTATCGAACCCATGGTGAATGCCGGAAAACGTTATTCAAAAATATTACCGGACCAGTGGACCGTGGTAACCAAAGACCGCAGCCTCAGTGCACAGTGGGAACATACCCTGCTGGTTACTGAGGATGGTGTTGAAGTACTGACGCTTAGGGATGACGAAGATCTCGAACGAATTTATCACCACAGTTAGTTAATAATGCCGCCTCAGGGCGGCATTCGCTTGCTTAAGCGGCAAAAAGTGCCGGGTTAATCCTGTTGGATTAATTCACAGAGAGTGTTCGGATGTATTCATTGGGTGAGTTGTGAAATTAAAATCGTTATGTGAAGAAATCGCTACCATCGACTCTGTCGACGACATCAAAGCATTTAAACAACTGGTGTCACAAAGCTACGAATGGTTAGAGTCAGCCTTTACACTGCTACCCATCGACGAACTGGTGACCGGCCGCGCAATATTTATTGATACGCTGTTGCAACGCTTATGGACACTTTACGGCCTGGCAAATGAAAGAGGCCTGGCGCTTTGTGCAGTTGGGGGGTATGGTCGCGGCCATTTGCAGCCCTACTCCGACATTGACCTGCTGATTGTCAGTAAAAAACCTCTTAAGCGTGACGTACAGGAAAAAGTCGGCCAGTTTATTACCATGCTGTGGGACATTAAACTTGATGTCGGTCAGTCGGTACGCACCATCAAAGAAACGGTAAAGCTTGCCAGGGATGATATTTCCATTGCCACCAACCTGGTAGAAAGCCGCATGCTCAGTGGCTGCGACCAAACCTTTGTGGACATGTGGCACGCCGTCAACGAAAAAGACACCTGCTGGACCAGCAAGGCCTTCTTTGCCGCCAAGTACGAAGAGCAAAAAGCCCGTCATGCTAAGTTTAATGGCACGTCTTACAACCTTGAACCGAATATCAAGGAAAACCCGGGCTGTTTACGCGACATTCAGTCAATTGGCTGGGTCGCTAAAAAACACTTTAAAGAATACGATGGTAAAGGGCTGGTTGGTCATGGCTATTTCACCAAGGATGAACTTGATGAGCTAGTCGAATGCCGTATGTCGTTATGGCGTATCCGCTTTGCTCTGCACCTGGTCGCCGGACGCAGTGAAAACCGCTTATTGTTTGACTATCAGCCAGACGTTGCCGCTATGATGGGCTACGGTGATGACAGTAAAACCGCGGTTGAAAAAATGATGCGGGCCTTTTTCCGCACCGTACGCCGTGTCAGCGAACTCAACCAGATGCTGCTGCAGCGCTTCCGCTACGACATGCTGAACCAGACTATCCAGAGTCGCAAAACCATCAACGACGATTTTTGTTTGCTCGACGGCAATATTTCTCCTACGCATAACAACGTTTTCGAATCGCCCGAAGATATCCTCAGATTTCTTAAAACCATTGCGGATAACCCTGATGTTCAGGGCCTGGATACCAACTGTATCCGCCAGTTGCGCAATGCCCGTCGTCGTTTCCAGTCGGCCTATTATGTAGAGCGAGTGGAATGTCGTCAGTTAATTATAGAGCTATTTAAACACCCGCATTTCTTTGACTTCGCCTGGGACATTATGCATCAGTACGGTATTTTGCAATCGTACCTGCCCGAGTGGGATCACATTGTGGGCATGATGCAGTTTGACTTATTCCACGCCTACACGGTGGATGAACATACGCATCGCCTGGTGAAGCACGTTAACCATTATTTTCAGCCGCATAATACGGAGTTTCCCCGCTGTGGCCGCATAGTGCGGAATTTCGACAAGCCAGAGCTTATTTACATTGCGGCAATCTTTCATGATATTGCCAAAGGCCGTAATGGTGATCATTCTACGCTGGGTGCGAAGGATGTAGCGATTTTCTGCGAAGCTCACGGTATTGAAAAGTCCGACGCCGACCTGATTGCCTGGTTAGTGGAAAATCACCTGCTGATGTCGGTAGTAGCGCAACGCCGGGACATCTATGATCCGGATGTAGTAAACGATTTTGCTACAGCTGTGCGTAGTCACACGCACCTGAACCTGCTTTATGTACTGACTCTCGCGGATATTCGGGCCACCAACGACAACCTGTGGAACGACTGGAAAGCCTCGCTTTTAAGAGAGCTGTACAGCATGACCCAAAAAGCCCTGGATAATGGCCTGCAATGCGGCGTAACCATGCGCGAACGGGTGGATTCACACAAAGCCAAAGCACTCAAACTGCTGACTACTGCTAAAGCTGATGCACAGCGACTGGAGACCTTATGGTCGCGCTTCGAAGACGACTATTTTGCTCGCTTTAAGCCAGAGCAAATCAGCTGGCACAGCCAGGCAATTCTGGCCTTTGAGCTCGACCATGAAGCCGGCGAAATGCTGATCAAAACCAATAATGACCTGGCCAAAGGCGGCACAGAGTTATTGTTATACGGCGAAGACCGACCGGCTCTGTTTGCCCAGATCGCATCGGTACTCGATAGCCGTAATTGCTCCATCCATGATGCGCATATCGCCGTGACCCGCGACGGTCATGTGTTTGATAGCATCCTGATTCTGGAAAATGACGGTTCGCGCATTGAGGGCGAATCGCGACTGCGTTCAATTGAGCAGGCCATTGCCGAGCAATTATCTAAACCCGGACGCAGTCATAACAATACCCGCAAGCTTTCCCGCCAACACAAGCAATTGGATGTGCCGGTTAAAGTGCGTTTTTATTCTTCCCAGGATGATGCCACATTAATTGAGCTGGAAGCATTGGACGCGCCGGGAATTCTTGCTAAAGTCGGTCACGCTTTCGTAGACTGCAATCTCACATTAAAATTAGCCAAAATTGCCACAATCGGTGAACGCGCAGAAGACGTATTTATCGTATCGAATGAGCATGGCAAAGCCCTGACGCCGGAAGAACAGACGACGCTTAAAAAGCGGATATTGTTTAAACTCGATCAACTTGAAGATATCAACATACCATGACTGAATTAAAAGCCATTATTGAAGCGGCCTTCGAAGACCGCGCAAGTATCACACCTTCCGCTGCCCCTGCTGAAGTAAAACAAGCAGTGAGCGATGTCATTGCCTTACTCAACAGCGGTGAAGCACGTGTGGCCGAAAAAATTGCCGGTGAATGGGTTGTTCACCAGTGGCTGAAAAAAGCAGTATTACTGTTTTTCCGCCTGCACAATAATGACGTAATGGAAGGCGCAGAAAGCCGCTTCTACGATAAAGTGCCACTGAAGTATGCCGATTACACCGCCGAGCAGTTTGCTGCTGACGGCGTTCGTATTGTGCCGCCGGCGGCTGTACGTACCGGCTCATTCGTGGGCAAAAACGTTGTGGTAATGCCTTCATACGTTAATATCGGCGCGTTTGTTGACGAAGGCACCATGGTTGATACCTGGGCTACCGTTGGCTCATGTGCACAAATTGGTAAGAACGTTCACTTGTCTGGTGGCGTTGGCATTGGCGGTGTTTTGGAGCCATTGCAGGCTAACCCAACCATTATCGAAGACAACTGCTTTATTGGCGCGCGCTCTGAAATTGTTGAAGGCGTTATCGTGGAGGAAGGCGCAGTTATTTCGATGGGCGTGTACATCGGCCAGTCTACCCGTATTTATGACCGTGAAACCGGCGAAGTACACTACGGCCGCGTACCAGCTGGTGCGGTTGTTGTACCGGGCAACCTGCCTGGCAAAGATGGTAAATACAGCCTGTACGCTGCCATCATCGTGAAAAAGGTTGATGCAAAAACCCGCGCTAAAGTAGGGATCAACGCCCTGTTGCGTGGCGCTGAATAAAGCATTTAGCGGTTACTCTGCAAAGGCGCCTGATGGCGCCTTTTTACTTTTGATTATGCCGACACCGCATTTGACTTACCATACCGACGTATTTTGTTAGCAAGCGGCTTTTCGAAAAAATAAAACGATAAGTGAGAAAGCAACAACGTAATAAACAATGCTAAGCCTAATCTTATGTACATGTTTATATCAGTTATCGATACGAAATATGCCAATACAGGGTAATGCAATAAGTAAAAGCCGTAGGAAACTTTACCAAGATAAACAAAAAACTGGCTGTTTAAAATTGACATACTGGTCGAATTTAAAATTACACACAGAAACACGCTGTATACCAGTAGCCAGGTCAATGGGTCACCCCATGTTTTCCAAAAGAAATCTTCGGTATATATCAAACCAACCATACTTCGAAGTTCAGGCAGATTGAGACACAACAGGATAAGTACGGGTAACCCAAACCAATTGGCCGCTTTATGTGCCGAAACCGAATCTTTTATTTTGTCAAAGGCAAAGGCTGAAACAAGCCCCAGGAAGAAAGCAAATCCGTAAGTAGAGATAATGCCTAACAGCTTTGGTTTCACAAAAAAATAAAAATAAGCACTGGGTAAAACGGTAAGTAGCGCGTAAAGAATTAGGACATAAGTGCTAAAACCGGATTTATACAATCCCCAAAAGCCAATGAAAACGACATAAAACTGGACTTCTACGGGTATGGTCCAAAAAATGTACGGGGCTTTAATAAGCATAAAAGCTTCAACAGTTCGATTGAACTCGGTAAACATAAAAGGGTATATAGAACTGCCACCTTCGAGTTTAGTGATCAGCACAGAAATAATTAATAGGGTGAAATACAGAGGCAAAACACGACCAATCCTCGCGAATGCATACCGTTTGATGTTTACTTTACTGAACTCTTCATGGATATATAACTGAGTCATCAAAAACCCACTAAGAAGAAAGAAAAGCATAACACCGGTTTGCCCAAAACCATTCCCCAGAAACGTTGGTAACAGTGTTTCATTCGCCGCATGGGAAACAAACACAATTAGCGCGGCAAAGCCTCTTAATCCAGTGAGTTTGTGAAAATACTGCATATTACTATTTACATTTTAATATTGAATTTTTGGCTTAACAGGGGGTTTAAATGGTGTTTAGCCAATTTACACGTTGGAACCTACGTTAGTTATAAACCCATCTACTCCAATTTTGAGCAATTAATAGAACGCATTGGCCATATAGCATCACACATAGATGAGTTTACCATTAGTAAGACCTTACCTGCGGCTTCTGATAGTTAACATTTATAGCATCATAGTGGATTGTTGTCTTCAATTAGCAATTTTTCCGCGATACTGCTAAAGTAAATTTGTGAACAGGGTGTTAGCGCATTTTTGAGAAGTTTAGCGGAACAAGGAGTACTGCGTAACACCAGTCTAGAGCTAAAATTAAGGAAGATACTATGCGATTACCTCAAATCGTCAGCGCCTCATCATTAGCGCTGCTACTGGCATTCAGTCAGGACGTTAGCGCCTTTTCCGGTACTACTGAAACCACAAAATACTGTGTTGACGAAGACTGCAAAACACAACTGCGTAATTTGGTACAACTGGCCAGAAATGGCAGTGGTCGGGCAGCAGCTATTGTTGCCATGGCCTATGCCTCCGGCGATGGCTTTGAGAAAAACCTCGAAAAAGCCGAACACTATATAATTCTTGGCGCTCGCTTTCGCGATCCGGTAGCCGCTTATCTGATGGCGGATTGGTTGCGAAATGGATTTGTACTCGATCAGGACATTGCCAAAGCCGATGAAATGCTCGATCTCTCCATTAAGTATGGTTATGCGCCGGCCATGTATGATAAAGCACTGAAAATTCTGAAATCCGGCGATAGCGATAAAACGGATCAGGCGGTGGCTTTACTCGAGAGTGCTGCAGAACAAAGCAATATGCGAGCGATGTTTCTGCTCGCACGTATGAAAGAAACCGGCACCGGGGCTGCCAAAGATGTAGAAGGCGCGGTGGATTTATTTCAGCGTTTAGCCCGGGCCAGGCATCCCGAAGCCATGGAATACCTGAAAGATCTGGCCGAGCGTTCTGCCAATGCTAAGCAGGATTCAGCCATCCTCGCTAACCTGGAATTAGATAAAAACATGGAAGTCATCGAAGTCAGAGGCGAAGCCTTTGAAGTGACACTGGTACTCGATGGCCTGGTGGATACACTGGTAAGCAGCGGAAAGTACGATCAAAACTCAATCGGCAGCCGGATCCGCGGCGTAAGCTGCAATGAATCTATCAAATGCGGCAGTACGAAACCCAGCGATGATCCTGCAGCCAGCACAGTATGGGAATTAATTACCGGACGAAAGCTAGTTGCATACTTTTAAGCTATCCAAAGAAAAGGCGCCACCTGGCGCCTTTTGCATTTTAGTCTGCTACCTTAATCTTTCTGTGCCTCTCGGGCTTGCTCTGGTTGAACAGGCATTTGTTTATCGGTTGATTTGCCAATCCCCTGCCAGTGCTGTTTAGGATTAATAATCACAGGCCGGGTGAGCACCAGGTTATTCGGGTAAGCAATCTCTTCATCATCCTTAGTGATTAACCGTGTGGTAAATAAATTGATGTCGGCGATATAGCCTTCCATGTAATTATCACCATCGATAATACGAATAAAATTGCCCTTGGTATAAGAGTTCTGAAATAGCAGCACAAAGTAAGAAGTGATATTGCTCAGCAGTGACCAACTGGCAAACAGCGCAACCCCGGTCAGCGCAATAATAGACGTGGAAAGTACAATCAGCCCGCTAAAATCTACGCCCCACACCAACAACAACACTGCAATGGTGATAACGCCAGTGATTAACCTGGCGGTGTGATAGGTTTTCTTGCGAGCCTCTTCACTCAGCTTACTACTGGTAGCCAGCTTTTCGATTTGCGGCAACAATAACCGGTTCACCCCCATAAAAATGATCAATACCAGTACGGTTACAATCAGATTGGACATGTAAAATGTTGCCCAGTCGGTAAAACGGCTCATCACATCATTCATAATAAAGCGAATCCTCAGGCGCGCTGGTATTAGCACTGCTAACTGTGCAAACGAAAGGCGCTGGCCAGCGCCTTTCCAGAAAAGTTTAAGCGATCAGTTTATCCTGAATCCCTTTGAACCAGTTAAGTACATCCTGCTCGGGTTCCAGTGTTTCCATGGCATCGACTTCCAGCATGTCAGCTACCGGAAAGCCCTGTAATTCAGTTAACAGTTCCTGGCAAATTCTGCCACCACCACAGTAGGAATCACCGTAACTGCTATCCCCTAACGCAGCTACCGCAAAGGGTTTTTGTTCAAGTAGCGGAAACTGGTTACGTAGCTCATCAATGGGAAACTCCAGATTAGGCGGCAAGTCGCCTGCGCCGGTAGTGGATGTGATCACTAACAAGGCCTGCGGATCGGTGAAGTCACTGACATCCGGATCTTTAAACACTTCCGCATCAATGCCTTGATCTTCACAATAAGACTGCACTTCTTCTGCTACGTTTTCTGCATTACCGTAAACCGAACCGACGATGATATTCAGGGTTGCCATGGACCTACCTTACTTTTATTGACTCCAGGTTAAAAACGGCTGCCAGCTTACCAATAACTGCTCAATTTCGCTATCGACTTGCGTCAGAATAGTCAGCCATTTACCGCTAACCGGGTGGTAAAAGCCCATCGACACGCACACCAGCATCAGCCGGTGGCAACCAAACTGGTCGCGCAGAAAACCATTGTGTTTGCCATCGCCATGGGTGGTATCGCCCACAATAGGATGGCGTAAATGCAACATGTGCCGCCTTAACTGATGCTTACGCCCGGTGTGAGGTGTTAAGCCCAGCCAGGAATAGCGCGCCGTGGCATAGCGGCCGACCGCAAACGGCAATTCATAATGGGCCAGTGGCCAGTAATCTGAATGAGCGGTTTGCGGTGCTACCTGTTTAGTGCGATAGGCATCGGCATACTTATCCCAGCGATATTTGAGCGCATAGTCGATCATCCCGGCCGAGTTAACATAACCCCTGACCAGAGCCCGATAAGACTTCTGCATGCCATTACTCATCATTTGTGCATTCATTGCCGAAGCCGTTCCGCTATCCAGTGCAAATAACAGTAAGCCAGCGGTTGGCCGGTCCAGTCGGTGTAGCGGATACACATGCCGACCAAGCTGGTCGCGCAGCAACTGCACGGCGAAGCGAGTTTCGTGTTTATCAATCGGGCTACGATGCACGAGCAATCCGGCCGGTTTGTAAATGGCTACAATGTGCTCATCCTGATACACCACATTTAATTCATTGTTACCCATGGTGAGACTGACTCCAGCTGTCGAAACGCGCCAGAACCCGTTGTACAGGAAGATGTTTACCTTGCCAGGTAACTTCAGCCATAGGCTGAATTTGCATGGTTGGGGGTAAGGTATTCGTTTTCAGCAAAGCCTGTAAACGCGGAATAAAGATAAACTGTAGCCACTGCTCAAAAGCAAGCGTGTCACAGGCGAAGGGTTGCTGGCTGACCAGCGCTTCCTGTGGAGGCGTGACCGCCGACCACAAACCCGCAGCTTTTAATATTTCTTCCAGCTCAAACAACAAATCTGAGCCCTGCTCAATGGATTTGGGATCATGAATCATTACGCGCTTACTCCAATGCCTGTTACACTATCGGCAAATTTTGTCATAGTAAAAATCAGCATGAATTCAAAAAGTATTCACTCGCTGAGCGAGTTCTTATTACATGCGGGCACGGATTATCGCATTTTTGATTTAGGTCGTGGAGTTTATCCTGTTGCCTCGCAAACATTTTTAGATATCGAGAACGGTAAAGTTTGCCCTCCCCGCCCTCGTCAGCAACACGCCTGGTATGCCGTGGTGTTCTGGCAAACCAATCCCCAGGCCCAGCGTTATATCTGGTTTGTTAAGTTTCCGCTGGATGAGCAGGGTTTATTGATTCAGGCGTCGCGCAACCACTTTTTACAAATCATCGTTGATGCGCTGGGAAACCAGATTGCCGGTGAGCAAGGCAGTGATGAATTACCGGATAACCCTTATACCTTTGTACCCAGTCAGCAGCTTATGGCGCAGTTTTCGGCCATTGCCCGTCAGGCGCTAAACGATAAGAAAAGCGAGTCACTGGAACAAGCCCGGCAATATTTGCAGGCTCCAGCCATTATCGACTGGCAGCAATTACCGGTTCAGGCTATTGCCGATCTCGCAGTAGCAATTGATAATAAACAGGCTGCCCACATTATCGAAAACTTCAGACACTTCAGCGACCCGTTTTTAGAAACATTGTTCAGCAGTCTGGAAAGCGTATCGCTGCCTGACAACCTGCAAACCTTTTTTATTGAGCAGCTTACTGTGGCTGCCGAAGATGAGGCGCAAAAGCACGTCATGCTGGGCCTGCTCAGAGCGTTAAGCACGCCAGAGTATCACCCGCAAATTAACCAGGCATTGAATGATCTGTTAGACAAAACATCCCAGCCTGATATGCATTTGCTGAGCGTAATAGCCGGCCGACATGATGCGCAGTTAGATACCTTAACGGCGCAGCGGTTTCTGGAAGCAGCGGCTAAAGCGGATGCCGAAGGCGCCTATAAACATGAGTTGTTTATTGGCTTGTTTAGCGATTTGGTGCAAATACCTACGCTGCGCAGAACCATGCTAACCCTGGCCCGGGCACATCAGAATAATCCACTAATGCAGGCGCCGCTAAATACCCTTTTCAACAAGGCAGGATAAGACCCGGTGAATTTATTTGATGTATTGCTATTGGTATTACTGTGCGCCGGCGCAGCGTTTTTCTGGCGGATCCGAACCATTTCTGAGTGCGCAAACCAGTACCTGCAACGGTACTGCGAACAGCAGCGTTTGCAGTTAGTCAGTGTAGCCAGAAAAACTACTCGTCCGATGTTATACCGGGGCAAGCTCGATTGGCGCAGCGAGTTTTTATTTGAGTTTTCATCCACCGGCGATGACTGTTACCAGGGCACCTTGCTGCTCAATGGACTGACGGTGATCAAAACGGAAACGCCACCGCATCGCATCAACACGCACTGAATACTGAATATTACCCATAAAAAAACGGTGGCCTTAGCCACCGTTTTCTCTGGAATTTTGAGACTCCCTCTCAGCGTTAGTGCAATTTTAAGCATGGCTTATAATCCCGCACGCAATTCCTTCTTACTCTGCTTCACAGCAGGCCACCTGTCCTTAGGCGTATCCCTTTCCATTCTCCGTAAAAATCTTTACATCCTGTAAAGTATTCTCCGCTCCTGGAGTTGTCCCTAGCCGTCCTGGCTTATTCCATTCCTGCTGGCATCCCAGCCTCTTCCTTAAATCCTGATGGTTTATTCCTTTAAACCGGATTCCGTTTGTCTTCCTGACATCGTCATCCTGACGAATTTCCTATTGCCGTTCCTGGCGTTATCTTCCTGATAGATGCCTTCCTGGCTAGTATCTTCCTGATAAGTCACATCTCCTTGCGACATGTTTAGATTACGCCTCTGAGAAAAACCTGCCACCGGTGGATCACATAAAATCGGTGTAATCCTCACGACTCAATGTGTAGCAATTTTAATAATTTATATTTTTCATAAACTTAGCCAAAGGTCTAAGGCGTGGGCAGGCGAAACAAACCGTCTATTCGTACATTTGTGTAGGAAATGTCTTACAAAGATGCCGACCAGAAGCCATTCGGCCCCATAAAGTCGTGAGAATTTTGCTCTGGGATGAGACTCGAAGCATGATTAAATTCATAAAAATGTCATAGCACATTCATTTTTACAGAGCATTCGGCTTTAGACCACATCGGCTCAGTTTACTCCGCAAAAATGATCATAACTGAGTGCTTTACTAATAAAGTTGCAACTATATACTGCTGATATCAATATAGTTTTAAAATTAGAAACGTAAATGTCAAAATGGAAGTACGGCGTTATCTTTCTCGCCTTTATCGTTACTCATCTAGCTCACGCCGAGCCTAAAAATGTGATTGTGATCCTTGCCGATGATCTGGGGTGGAATGACACAACATTGTTTGGCAACGACCAGTTCTTAGAAACCCCTAATCTGGAAAGGCTAGCCGAACAGGGGATGCTTTATACTCACTCCTATACAAACAACCCACTTTGCTCTCCAAACCGGGCATCAATTTTAACGGACAGACACCCGCCAGACATGGCTCAATCCAGCCATTACATCATTTAGATAATGTAAGGTTGGTTGCAGATCTGCCAAATTCGGCTCCCAGCAATAGAATGTCAATTGCGCCGCATACGGTTACCCGTCTGGATACGTCCATTCCTACTCTCTCGTCTGTGCTAAAACAACATGGGTATCAGACTGCGCACTTCGGGAAATGGCATTTGGGAGCAAGTCCATACAGCCCGCTTGAGCATGGTTTTGACATTGATATTCCACATTTTGATGGTGCAGGCCCGGCAGGCGGCTTTTTAGCGCCATGGGATTTTGCACCAAATCTACAACCTCAGACCCGCGGCGAGCATATCGACGAGCGTTTAGCCACAGAAGCTGGCAACTGGATGGCTGAAGCAAGCCAGGATGGTCCTTTTTTCCTGAATTTCTGGGCCTTCTCCGTTCATTCACCTTTTAACGCCGATCCCGATCTGGTAGCGCATTTTGTCGAAAAACGCTCACCCTACAATATTCAACGCAGTGTCGTTTACGCTGCTATGGTCAAGCATTTTGATAACGCGATAGGAACATTGCTGGATAAGCTGGAAGAATTAAATTTAACTGAAGACACCATCATTATTTTCAGCTCTGATAATGGCGGGAATATGTACAGTGTGCTCGGCAATATTCGCGCCACCAATAATTTTCCATTACGCGGTGGCAAAGCAACTGACTTTGATGGCGGAATTCGTGTTCCGACCATTATCAGCTGGCCAGGAAAAACGACACCTAATTCAATATCGTCAACGCCTATTCAATCGGTAGACTTCATGCCTACATTGCTTGAGGGGCTGGGTATCCCGCTCCCTTCACAGTCAATCATAGACGGTCAGGATATTAGTAATACCTTTACAGGTAACTCGCCTGATCCGCGCCCATTAATTAACTTTTTCCCGGTTAATGCAGTGGTACCTGACTGGCTGCCACCGTCGGTCAATGTCCAATATGACGGTTGGAAGCTAATCCGAAGTTTCGAATATGGCCAATCCGAAAGGCACTTATATTATTTATATGATCTGGAAAATGATGTTGGGGAAACCACCAACCTGGCGGCTGAATATCCCTCTAAAGTTCATGAGTTAGATCTGTTAATACAACAACATTTAGATGAAGCCAATGCAGTAGTTCCAATAGCAAACCCTAATTACCGGGCTGGTGCCTTTGATTATTCCTCTATCGGCAATCCCGCAGAACATTGGCGTCTACCTGTTGTTGATGCGAACAACGCCCCGCCTCAAATTACAGCCTATGCATCTGAGCAACGAATTTCAGAAGGTCAGCAAACCTCAATCCGCTTTTATGTAGAGGATGATAGCAACAATGCTTCAGTTAATTACAGGCAGGTAACCGGACCGGAAGTTGAGCTTCAACAAACAGAACCCGGCACTCTTCTCATTACCGGTCCAACAGTCTATACCGAGACAATTATCACATTAGGCTTTGTTGCTAATGACTCAGTAAATACTTCAGTGAAGCATGTGGCTGTTTTTATCGAACCTGTCGAATCAGCGCCAACAGTTGATGTGACTTCAGACACGTCTTCGGTCGAAAAAGGGAAGTCAATTGGGTTAAACATTACAACAGCAGATAAAAACCGGGAGCCATTAACGTTAGCCGTCAGTTCGAGTACTTTACCTGAATCTGAATTAACGGCACCGCCGCTTCAAGGTTCTTATGACGTTATGATCCCGGAAGATTTTACGGGAGACTCTGTAACGTTAACGTTTACTGTTTCAGATGGCACGTCGCAACAATCAACTGATTTTACTTTTAGCGTAAGTGCACCTGCCGCGATTGTTGATAACACTACTAATAACTCATCGGGAGGCGGTACTGTAAGATTCTGGCAGTTAATCGTATTACTGATGATAGTTTGGGGTCGCCGAATAGGTATAAGCCAAAAGGCGGCTCCTGGCCGGCTCTTAAGCGAGAAATAATGAAATTGTGAAGTTCGCAGAATAACTGATTTGCAAAAAAAAACGGTGGCCTGAGCCACCGTTTTCTTCTGGAATTTAGAACTCCTTCTCTGCGCTAGTGCAATTTCGGGGATTACCTGAAACTCCGCACGCAAATCCTTCTTATCTGCTTTGCAGCAGCCCACCTTGTCCGTGGTGTTTCCCTTTCCATTTTTCCGTTCAAACTTTACATCCTGTAAAGTAATCTCCGCTCTTGGAGTTGTCCTTAGCCGTCCTGGCTTATTCCATTCCTGCTGGCATCCCAGCCTCTTCCTTAAATCCTGTTGGTTTATTCCGTTAAACCGGATTCCATTGGTCTTCCTGACATCGTCATCCTGACGCGTATTCCTTTTGCCGCTTCCTGCGCGCTATCTTCCTGATAGGTGCCTTCCTGGCTGTTGTCTTTCTGACGGGTCGCATCTCCTTGCGACATGGTTAGATTACGCTGCTGAGAAAAACCTGCCACCGGTGGATTACACAAAACCGCCTGATTCTCATTCATCTCGTCTGTAACAGATTTAATACTCTATATTTTTCATAACCTTAACCAAAAGTGTAAGGCAAGGCTGGGTAAAACAAACCGCTTATTCGTACACTTTTGTAAGAAATGTCTTACACGATAACGGTAGTCTTTGTCACCCGGAACGTATTCGCGTCTTATGGCTTATCCGCGGGCATAACAAATACTTCTCTGACACAGGCTGTTTTGCTGCTCGACAACGCATAAAGCACAGCATCAGCAATGTCTTCTGGCGCAATTTTGTCGTCTTTCGGTTCATCAAAAAATGATGTATTGACCATGCCCGGGCAGATGGTGGTGCACTTGCCGCCCCACTCACGCATTTCCTCCGCCAGGTTCATCCCAAACCCGTAGGCAAACCATTTGGTAGCACCATATACCGAGCCTTTAAGTGTCATGCGACCGGCTGCGGAACTGGTTAACAGAAAGTGCCCTTCACTATCTTTCAGATAAGGCAGACTGGCTTTAGCCGTATAGAGCAAGCCGTTAACGTTAGCCCCCAACATGGTAGACCACTCGTTTACGTCACCCTCTGCCACGCCCGGAGAGTTTACGCCGGTACCGGCATTAGCAAAGACACCGTCGATGCTGCCAAATTTGCTATGGATGTCTGCAAATGCACTGCTTAACGTGTCAAAGTCGCTGACATCCGCTTTTACTGCATAGGCTTTGTCTTCGCCCAGTTCACTAACCAGCTCGTTAAGCTTATCCTGACGTCTGGCCAGCAAGGCAACGTGATAGCCGTTTGCCACCAACGCCCGTGCCGTTGCCTCACCGATGCCGCTTGATGCGCCGGTAATGGCGATAACTTTTGCTTTGGATTCTTGAGTTACTGACATTATGACTCCTGCCTGCTAATTCTAATTACGCTACCAGTTCACTTATCTTGCCGACAAACGCGGGGATGTCGTCAGGGTTTCTGCTGGTTACGAGCTTACCGTCGTGGACCACCTCGTTGTCTTCCCAGGCGGCACCGGCGTTAAGTAAATCGGTTTTAATACTTGGAAACGACGTAACTTTGCTGTCCCGGGCTAATTCTGATTCGATGAGTAACCAGGGACCATGGCAAATTGCACCAATTGCCCTAACGCGGGTTTCAGCGTGTGCGCGTTTTATAAAAGAAACTGCCTGTTCATTGTTACGTAGGATATCCGGGTTAATCTGACCACCCGGCAACACTACCGCGTCGTAGTCGCCTGGCGCAGCGGCGGTAACCTGTTTATCAACAGCCACTTTCTCACCCCATTGGTCCTGGTCCCAACCCGTTATTGAGGTCTGATCGTCAATAGAAAGGACGTCTACCTCAGCGCCCTGCTCTGCAAGCATTTCTTTGGGTTTAATTAATTCACTCTGCTCAAAGCCACTGGTTGCCAGAATCGCGATCTTTTTACCTGTTAAATTAAATTGATTGCTCATATTAAACACTCCTGTGACAAGCTGATTTTAAAGTTTTGGATGGTCGACTTTGCAGCAACATCCATTCCAACCACATAAACAATTGATTTAGCTTATTAATTTTAAACCCATGCGTTTTTACATCAGTCTCTGGTGGAAAGTTTTGCAGTCAGTGTGAAGGACTTACAGGGCACTGCGATTAGAGCGATTCGCCGTTGGTCAGATACAGTTTATGCGGATATCCGGCAGCAAAATAGCACCTTATGCTGTGCACAACATCGCATAATAATCGTATGGCTTTGCGCAATATTGGCTTTAGAAGACAGAAGAAAATGGCATCTCACTATCGTCCGATTGTAATTTGGTTTCACTGGCTGATGGCCGTAATGCTGGTTATTGTCTGTTTATCGATGGAATTTATCAGCCTTTACCCAAAAGGTAGCAGTGGTCGGACACTGATGTTATCCACACATTACCTGTTAGGTCTGGTCATCCTGATAATGGCAGTCATCAGGTTGTGGTTATGGTGGCGCAGTGAGCCGATTGAAAAGCCCGATCACGGACACGTGCAAAAGTATGTGGCGAGGGCGGTTTTCATACTGCTATATGGCCTTATGATCACCTTACCGATAATTGGTTGGGTGGATATTGGTTTGTGGGATGTGTCAGTTTCAGCTTTTGGCTGGCAACTGCCACAAATAGCCTCACCAGACAGCGTTATGGCGGAAGAGTTATCTCAAATTCATATTCTGATGGCAAAAACCGGCTATGGGCTTGTTGGGCTGCATGGCACTGCAGCCCTTTATCATCACATCATATTAAAAGATGTCACGCTGAAAAGGATGTTACCAGGCTTCCGCCAGCGGGCTTAGCTAGCAGCCAGAGCCTGACTAACGCCAGGCTCTGTTCATATCGCTGCCATAAAAACTGCTATTAGGGCAGATATGCCCCGCCACAAACCGGAACATAAGTTCCTGTAACGTGAGATGCTCCCTCACTAGCCAGGAAGCGTATGGTGTTAGCAACGTCTTCCGGCTGCGCAATACGTTGGTTTGGCGTAATACTGCGAATAAATTCTTTAAACTCTTCCGGAGCCTGTTTAGTGGCATCAGTCTCAACCATGCCCGGCGCAACAATATTGGCAGTGATCCCGTAAGGACCAAGCTCCTGAGCAAGGTATTTATTAAAGCTATCCAGCGCGCCCTTCGCTGAACCATGTGCAATAAAGCTTGGTGCAGGCGCTTCTGAAAGCGTACTGGAGATAAACACAAGCCGCCCGAATTGCTTCTCTTTCATGCTCTTAGCAGCTAATTGCGCAGTAACATACGAAGCATGCATTTCATCATTGAGTTTCTGGGCAAATTCATCCCAACTCTGATCAAGAAACGGCTTGGGTGTAAAGTTCATATTGGCGTTGGACACCAGTACATCCACCCCACCGAATTCATCGTTGATTTTATTGAACATGGCCGCCACCTGAGAATCATCCCGCACATCGGCCTGTATCGCTACCGCTTCGCCACCTTGCGCAATAATACTTTGCGCTAATTCTTCGGCAGTGGCTGCGCTATTTACATAGTTGATAAAAACGCGGTATCCCTCTTCCGCCAGCGCTTTAACCGTTGCGGCACCAATACCTCTTGCTCCACCAGTCACCAATGCATTACGTGTTGTCATATAAATCTCCTCAGAATAATAAATGTCAGGGTATGGCGCCCCAACCACCACATAATGTGATGATAAAATCTCAAGTATACTTGAGGTCAAGAGCTATCTGGCTTTATATCCTGCTAATTTATCTTTTTACCAGCCTTTAAATATTACGGGTCGTTCCAGACACAGAAACAGGACTACCTTTTTCCTCAGACAAGCTAACCCTGATCACTGAGGGCGCGCCCATATCTTCGCCCTGACGAATAGTAAACTGGCCGTTGTGGGGCCATTTTGTATCCCGCAGATAACCGGCAAACGCCGCCGCTGCAGCGCCGGTAGCCGGGTCTTCAATAACGCCACCCGAGGCAAAAGCATTTCTGACTACAAACACCTGCGGACTCTCAATATACACCAGCATAATCGTTACTAGTCCCAGCGCCTCCATAACAGCTTTGCCCGCCGTCAGAGAGTACGCCATGCTGGCCAGGGTTTGCCTGCTTTGCAGCGGCAATACAATGTGGTTTGAACCACCATGAATATAAGCCGGAGATAATCGTGCGTCGAGATCCTGTTCAGAAAAGCCGAAAAGGTTAAGCACCTGGGTGAGCTCATCTTTGGTAACCGGCCGACTATGGGTAGGTGGTGACGTTAGCGTAGCCGCCACGCCTTGTTCGGTTTGTACTGTATTAACGGCTATTTCAGCGCTGTTGATTGTGAGTTTATACTCGCCTTCTCCTGCGTGCTCACCTAACACCGCGCCAAGCGCTATGGTGGCATGGCCGCAAAATGGCACCTCGGATTCAGGCGAAAAATAACGTACCCGCCAGGCTGATTCATCTTCTGAAAGTGGATAAGCAAAGGCGGTTTCGGAATACCCCACCTCAGCTGCAATGCTACGCATTTCACTGTCTGTCATTGGGTCTTTAAGTAACACCACCCCGGCGGGGTTACCACCTTTGTTACCATCACTGAATGCGGCAATGCGTTGTACGTTCATAACTGTTCCTTACGCGGTAAATTAACGGGCTGATAGTTTTTATAGAATATCACTGGCTACACTCTATTTTCACTGCCATTTGATAACCCTATACTTGCTTTTTCCTTTCATATACAGGTAAATTAAATGAATAACCTTTAATTTGAAAATCAGTTATGACAAAACAGATTGACCACCTCGATAAAGCCATTTTAACTGTGCTGGATAACAATGCCCGATTGAGTCTGGCAGAAATAGGTAAAGCGGTAGGCTTATCTGGACCCGCCGTTGGCGAGCGAATGAAAGCGTTGCGACATAAAGGCGTTATCGACGGTTTTGGCGTGCGACTGGATATGCGAGCGCTGGGTTATAGCATTCAGGCGCTGGTAAGAATAAAGCCGAAGTCGGGGCAGATAAGAAAAGTGGAAAAACTGATTAGCGACGAGCCCCGCTTTATGGCCTGCGATCGGGTAACCGGTGAGGACTGCTTAATCGCACGCCTCGCCCTGCGGGATATCGCAGAACTCGATGACATTATGTTTCCGTTGCACGAATGTGCCGATACCAACACATCCATCGTTAAATCGTCATTGTTCGAGCCGCGGCTGCCGCAAATCAATATCAGTAAAGCGGCCCGCTAATGTTTATTGCCTTGTCGGGCTGATTGCTGCTCAGGCAGTTGGTTCAGTCGCGTCGCCATTGAATCGGCTTCCTGTTTAATCACACGATCTGAATCGATATCACTAAGAGGCTCAAGCGCATCTCGCTTAAGATAGCCGTCAGTAATCATTGATAAATAACGGCCGCAGCAAACCCGCAAAAACGAGGTAAAGTTGCCAACGTCATGGTCGGCATCGAGTGACTCCAGATACAGTTTTGAAATCAACTGGCTCACACTCAGTTCGTCCCGGCTGGCGATTTCCTGCAGCACATTCCAGAAAAAAGTCTCCATGCGGATGGAGGTCACTACGCCGTCTATTCGCATTGAACGGGTGGTGCTCGTCCACAAAGATGGATCGGCATTAATAAATAATCCACACACAGACTTCTCCCTCTACTTTACTTAAAGCAACGCCATAAACTGACTCAACAGAGCCGGATGAGCCGGCCAGGCCGGGCCCGTTACCAACTTACCATCGGTGATGGCTTCATCCATATTCACGGCAACATAAGTGGCCCCTGCCAGTTTTATTTCCGGCTCGCATGCCGGGTAGGCAGACACTTGCTTGCCTTCCAGCACACCGGCCGCAGCCAGTAACTGCGGGCCATGACAAATCGAGCTAACCGGTTTGTCCGCCGTAAAAAACGCTGTTACCAACGCAATGACATCCGCATTTAACCGCAGGTATTCTGGCGCCCGACCGCCGGGAATATACAACCCATCATAATCTTCGGCCTTAACGTCTGCAAAAGTCGCATTTAGCGTAAAATTATGGCCCGGTTTTTCGGTGTAGGTCTGATCGCCTTCAAAATCGTGAATTGCCGTTTTAATGGTATCCCCTGCCGATTTATCCGGACACACCGCATCAACCTGATGGCCACAGGCCAGCAGGGTTTGAAATGGCACCATGTTTTCATAGTCTTCGACAAAATCACCCGTGATCATAAGGATCTTGCTCATAGTGTTACCTCGATAATAAGTTAACGAATGCTGGTTGTTATACAAACACAGTTACATCACAGGCAGGTAACAACATACTACTACATGAATCATATGCGTATGGAAAAGCGGAAACGTCAGGGAGGTGTGAACACCTCCCTGGCGGTCAGTCAGGCCTTAAGCTCATCATTAAAATAACTGATGGCCAACTGCTGGGCTCTGCCATTAACTTTTGCGGTTGTTTTATCCCGTAAGCGGATATACAGGGCCATGCAGGCTTCAAAGGCTGGGATTAGGGTATCTCTTTCAGCCGTAGCAATCGTTTGTTTAAGCTCAGCGGCAAATGCTGGCAGACGCTTTTCGATAGTTCGCACGCCCGATGGAGTCATTCCGGCCTGTTGTAACGCCAGCGGCGATAACACCACAGTACGTAAAAAAGACAAAAACTCCAGTGCCTCAAAGTATTCTCCCCGGGCAATTTTACCCGCACCGTAGTGCACCCAAATCCAGAAGCGGTCCTCTATCCACTGACAATCCGGTTGCGGATACCCGTACTCAGTGCTGGCGTAAATATCGGAAAGCAAAGATGAGCGCTCCCAGACAACCTGAGTATTGTCGACCCGCTGCGCTGCATCCGTTAGCGATACAAATTTAAAATCAACGTGTACGAGCGACGGGTTACTGTGAGGTAACTCATACAGAGCAATAATCAGTCTAGGCTCCCCAACATGCTCGCCGGTAAAGCCTTCAACATAACCCGGTACAGCGTTTACCAGTTTAAACCGCTCAGCCATCACTTCATCAGTAAACGCCGGTTCAATGGCAATAACCAGATCCAAATCACTGTATTGATCCATCTGATTGCTAGCGAACGAACCACTCGCGCCGATAGCGTTTACGCGCTTATCGCCCGAAAAAATACGAATAATGTCGGTTAACAGCTGCTGATGTGCTGTGGGGAGGGTGCTTGGATATTTCATATTTTACCTATCAGGATTGATGTTAAGAACTGCCGGGGGCAGTTAGTGCGGTAAAATTAGCGCAGCATTACAACTTAAGGGATTTTGCTTCGCGATTCAATCAATCTGATTCACTTTTCAGGGTAAAAATTAAGCTCACCGCGTAACAGTAACGCTATCAGATAGCGGGAACAGGCACTTTAATTGCGGCTTAATATCATGGTAGTGTTGCAATTAATAAGAACAAAAAAATCATGTGATAAGGATTGTCCGTGCGAGGAATGCTAGTTGTAATAGGGGCCGTCCTGCTCGCCAGTGGGCTTTGGTTTTATGTCACATTGGAGCCAGTTGATAATCCCGCTATTCCTACTGACAGTGCTTCTGGCCAGGTTGCCATTAATTCACTGCCAAAGAAAAATGCGCTACCCGCTACTCGGGCTGATAATACGCCTGAAGAAACATTTATCCCCACAGCCAACCGATGTGTGCAATTTCGCTACGACTTAAATCGCACAAAAAGTATATTTTTCGAACAAGCCGACTTAACCCCTTATCTGGATAAAGGCTATTCCGTTGACGATATTACATTAGCAATAATATCTCTGGATAACCCATTAAGGGCTGCAAAGTGGCGGGACACTTACCGCAAACGATTCAGCCCGATTAATCTGGCCAACAAAATCTACGGTGGGCAAATAAAGTCAGACAATAAAGGTTGGATTAGCAGGAGCCCATTCATGAGCGACGCGCGTACGCGCTGGGTGTTGCAAAAAGCACGTACAGGCGAAGTGCCGGCAGGAACACTCCCTGACGCATTACTCCCCGATGATGTCGCGACACTAATACTAAACCAATCCATTGGTAATGACACCATAAAGCAATTTGCGTTAGCCCTGGACGATATCAACGCCTCACTGGGAGATGAGCAAGCTCTGGGAATTCTAAATATTCTGGATGCAGCCATCTGGGCTGGCCGCAATGATCTGGCCCGCTGGCTGATGATACAAGGTGTTTCGTTACAATCAGATCCTTTTATAGGTGGTCCACTGGATTTCGCCCTGGACCGCCTCCATCAATTGGTGGGAATGAAGGGGTCAGGAGGCAAGCCTGAAGATGTCATTCGGCAGTTGGCTTTTATTGATTATCTGATCGGACTCGGGCAGCAAGCTACTGTTGCGCCTACTGAAGACGGATATTTTGTTAACAACACCGGGCGCTCGTCCTACTTTTTTAAACCTGAAGGTGCTTCTTCCATACTGGAACGTTTCGGTTACAACCTGTTCGCCATACCGAAGACAATTCCACCAACCAAAACTGCAAAAACAACGCAATTGATGGAGGAGTTATCAGCTCAGCAGCAGGCCTATGTTAGCGACAACGGTTATGCCACAGCCAATGAAAAACAAGCACAATGTAAAGATTATCGAGCCAATGTAAAACACCATTGGAAACCCAAGTTTATAGACGTAGGTGATTCTGAGGAAACAGATAAAGCGTTGTTTAATCGTGCTCCGGAGTTAGTCAGTTGCAGGCGTTCCTACCGGAACTTTAAGGATAAAAATGTTGGACGTACGTCAGAATTTCGTCCAGTCATGACTTCAGGTATTAACGGTGATTATTCATCAGTCGCATCAGCATTAAATACAGCCCCTGAATGGCTGCCATTGTTCACTCATCGTATGTTGGAACGTTGGCCAAAAAGATATCCTGAATTAGTGAACATGGGTCTGATCTCCGATGACTTAAATTACCTGTTTTTTGATGACGGTATTACCCGGGGCCTGACTGCTTCTACCCTGCATAAATTAAACGAATCAGGATTTGATCTGCATACCTTAGATCGCTACGGTCGCAGCCTGCTTTTTACCGCGATTCAGGCGATGAATCTGGAAGCCCTGACATTCCTGGTAGAGCAAAACGTGCCTTATTATCAGCCCGATGATGCACCCGATCCGCTCTATCAGGCGCTTTACTTTGTCGCCACTAGAGGACAGGCGCAAAACGCGTATGAAATCGTTTCACATCTAATGAGCTATCAGCCCACTATCACCCAGGCACACCTTAACCAGATGCTGTTGCTAAAGCTCAGGTTTCGCCAAACCTATGACAACATCGTCGATGCTTTCCCTGCATTGGCCAGTGATGAAGATAATGCTGTTTACCCTACAGAAACTTGCGCTTTATGACTGCTACGCCAATTCGAGTAATTTCAGTTGAAAACTAACGCGATGTTATGCAGCTAGTCGAATCGCCCTTTTGATTCGCTGCGTCATCCCAATAATACTTGGTATGCAAACTAACAGGTATTTTCATGACTGAATCCTTGCCCCTGTCGATTCTCGACCTCGCCCATGTCGCCCAAGGCAGCTCCGTACGCGACGCTCTGCTGCGCAGTCAGGCCATCGCACAAACGGCTGAGCAAGCCGGCTTTACCCGTTACTGGCTGGCTGAACACCATGGTATGCGGGCTGTGGCCAGTGCCGCAACGGCGGTATTGTTATCAAGTGTGGGCGCAGTAACCAACCGTATTCGTATTGGCTCAGGTGGCGTCATGCTGCCCAATCATGCGCCACTGGTGATTGCCGAACAATTTGGCACCCTTGCCGAACTTTATCCTGACCGGGTAGATTTAGGTTTAGGCCGGGCTCCGGGTACTGATATGGCCACCGCTCGCGCGCTGCGTCGCGATATTCAGGGCGATGCCGAGCGCTACCCTGAGGATGTCGCTGAGCTTCAGCGACTGCTGGGCACACCTGCAGAAGGCCAAAAGCCTATTGCTGTTCCCGGCGCCGGTACTAATGTGCCTATTTGGTTACTCGGTTCCAGCTTATATTCAGCTCAGCTTGCTGCCCACATGGGATTGCCGTTTTCTTTTGCATCGCACTTCGCGCCCGATATGCTCGGCGATGCCATCAGCATCTACCGGGCAAACTTTAAACCCTCTGCGCAACTGGCCGAACCTTATGTATCGGCGGGTGTAATGGCAATCATCGGCGATAGCGAAGAACATGCAAAACAGTTGTTTACCTCGGTTCAGCAACAGTTTGCTAACCTGCGTCGTAACGCCAACAAGCCTATGCCACCGCCGGTTGAGGATATTCGCCTTGAATTAAACGAGATGGAAATTCATGGTATCAACAGTACATTGCGCTACGCAGTTGTTGGCGATAAGCAAAGTGCCGAGCAGCAGCTTAACCGGTTTGTCGCGGCCACTGGTGTTGACGAAGTGATATTGTCGTTTCCGATGTTCGATAAGGCGCGAGTACTGTCGGCCATAGCCAGTGTTGGAGAGATGCAGGTAGCCAGGCCTATTACTTGAGTCCGATGATGGTGTAATCCCCTTTTATCATCAGCTTTACGGTGACGTTATTGGCGCCGTTGTTTTTAAAATACCAGCCATGGGAGCCTGTAAAAGGAGTGGTGAAGCTACCTTTCATTTCATAGGTGGTGGCTTCGGCATAACTCTCGAAGTAGCCTGAGGTATCGCCCTCCGGTTCACCGTGTAAATCGAAATATAACTCGCCGCCGTAACTCACCCATTCATAGGTGAGTTTGGCATACTGTTGCATGGCTAGTTTGTATTCGACGCCTTTACCCGCTGGTACCGTAAACTCAACCAGTTCGAATGCACTTTCCCTTGCTGGGTCTGGCGAGACCGGATTAGCAGGTTGCTCCCCTGCCAGCGCAGTTAAACCTAGTGATTTACCAATACCCGTTGGATCGACGTTATATTCTGCCGGTAAAATAAACAAAATCAGGGTAATAACGGCAATACCAAACGCAGAGAAAAACGCGATAATTAATTGCTTACGGCTTAACGAATGGGGAACCTGGGACATATTACCTGCCTTAACCAATAAAATAGCCGGTGAGTTGATAGCCGATTAACATCATGCCCGCACTCATCAAAAACGAATTGGTAATAGTTGAAAATTTAACGAATGAGGCCGAGTTTCGCCAGGCATTAATAATTATCAGCATCAGTAATAACGCCATGATCTGACCGATTTCCACGCCCAGATTAAATGCCAGTAAATTAAGCCAGAGGCTGTCACCGGAGAGTTCAAATACCTGTAATTTGGTCGCTAATCCAAAACCATGGAATAAACCAAAAATCAACACCGCTGCCCGCGTGTCTGGTTGCCGGCCAAAAAACCGTTTAAAACCGCCGAGGTTATCAAACCCTTTATACAACACGGAAAAGCCAATGATGGCGTCAATTATATAAGCATTCACCTGTATATCGGCCAGCACACCAGTGAGCAGCGTTATACTGTGACCCAGGGTAAACATGGAGATATACAGCAGCACTTCTCGCCCACGGTATAAAAAGAACAGCACGCCGAACAAAAATAACAGGTGATCATAGCCGGTAAACATATGCTTAGCCCCGATATACATAAAGGGGAAAAACTGCAGGCCTTCATTTTGTTGTAAAAACGACTGGGTGCTTTCATCCACACCATGGCCAAATGCAACGGATGGCAATAATAAAAGCGCGGCTAACAACAATTTCGACAGAATGACCATATCAGCTCTAAATGTAAATTAAGCAAATGCTATCACGATAAAAGCATCTTCTCTAAAACCCAAAAGTACAACAACTTTGATACAACTTCCCCCATACCGACCAGAAAACTGGAAGGGTAATCCGGCACCAATTGGCCCGATTATGCAGCACGCCCTCGAAACTGTATTGCATAACTCACCGGAAGCAGTAACCTAACCTCATGTTTTATTTATTAAAACAAACTGATACTGTGTAGCATTACTCTATTGTCAATAATGGTAACAACGGTGTTCAGAGTTTTTAGCTTAGTAGTGTGTTGCACTGCACTGTTGGCCTGTGCGCATCAGCCAACGGTTTACCTTTACGCAAAATACCTTACCCCGCAAGAACGGGAATCGCTGGAGGAAGCGTTAGGCAACAAAGAATTTGCCGTGCAATCCAACAACTTTGAATTCCCGACCACCATAGAGCAGAACACCATACTCTATTCTTTAGTATTATCAGAACCGGCACTGCTCACTCACATTGAGCAGGTCACCAGGGCCAAAGGCTTTGCAATTTCACGCCAACAAGCCATGACAGAAGGGAATCACTGGTATACCAAAGATTCAGCCGCATTGTTTTTATATTCACTTGAGGGCCCAAAACAGGGTTTACGCAAAGCCGATATTGCCCGCGCTTTTATCACCTCAGGTTGTGATACGGACATCACGCTGACTTTACAAGACGATGGTACTTACCAGTTCAAGGGGACCATTACTGATACTTTCCAAAAGCAGCATGCCACCGGCACCTGGCTGTTTCGCCAGCGTCCCTATGTTGAATTGCGAGCAACCGGGGCAGATTACAGTTCTCAGTATTTCGAAGTGAGCAGAGAATATACCCGGGATCAGATAAGTGCCCTGACCTTTATTCGGCTGACGCCATTGCAATCTTATCTGCTGGACTCAGACTGCACGCTGGAATTTGCACTACGAGAATGACGCTAGTCGTAAAAAGATACAGGACTGACGGATATGTGTTTGCTTACCTTTGTCCACTTCTGCTTTACTGTGACCTATAGAACACAATAAAACTGCCGGGCCTGGAACCAGGCAGGATCAGGAAGTGCAATGGCTGATAAGTCTGTTCAGAAATACACCGCCCCCGCCGGTGGCTGGGGTGCATTAAAAAGTGTCACCAAAAGCTGGATTGCCAGCGAAAAGCCGCTGAAAAACCTGCGCGCTATGCTCAAAACCAATCAGGACCATGGTTTTGATTGCCCGGGCTGTGCCTGGGGTGAATCACCGGAAAATGGCCTGGTTAAGTTTTGCGAAAACGGCGCTAAAGCGGTTAACTGGGAATCCTCAGGTCGTCAGGTAGGGCCAGCATTTTTTGCGCGTTATACCGTATCTAAACTTTTAGAGCACAGCGATTACTGGCTGGAAGACCAGGGCCGGTTATCCCACCCCATGCAGTACGATCCGGCAACGGATAAATATACAGAGATTAGCTGGGATGATGCCTTTGCTTTGATAGCGCAACATCTCAAACAGCTGGCCAGTCCCGATCAGGCTGAATTTTACACCTCCGGGCGTACCAGTAACGAAGCAGCGTACCTGTATCAGCTATTTGTACGTGCATTTGGAACCAATAATTTTCCTGACTGCTCCAATATGTGTCACGAAGCCAGTGGCCATGCCATGAAACAGTCGGTGGGCGTAGGCAAAGGCACCGTGGTATTCGACGACTTTGCCAAAGCCGATGCGATATTTGTATTGGGCCAGAACCCGGGCACCAATCATCCTCGTATGCTTGAACCGTTACGGGAGGCCGTTGAACGAGGCGCTCAGGTGGTTTGCTTTAATCCGCTGAAAGAGCGCGGTCTGGAACGTTTTCAGCATCCGCAACATCCGCTGGAAATGCTAACCAATGGCGATGCCCCCACTAACACAGCGTATTTCCGCCCGGCCTTAGGCGGCGATATGGCGGTCATGCGCGGGATTGCCAAATGCCTTTTGGAATGGGAAAGAGAAGCCCAGGCCAATAACCGTCCGGCGATATTTGATAACGATTTTATTGCCCGCCATACCAACGGCATTGATGATTATCTGGCTCTGGTTGATGCCACTTCCTGGCAAGACATTGTTGAACAGTCTGGGCTCAGCAAAGACGATATTTACCTGGCGGCCAGTATGTATTGCCGGGCTGACCGGGTGATTATGTGCTGGGCTATGGGGATCACTCAGCATAAGCACTCGGTTGCTATCATCCAGGAAATTATTAACGTCCAACTCTTGCGCGGCAATGTGGGTAAACCGGGTGCCGGCTTATCGCCGGTACGAGGCCACAGTAATGTGCAGGGCGACAGAACCATGGGTATTGATGAAAAGCCACCGCAATGGTTGCTCGATGCCCTGGAGGAACGCTTTAACTTTTCAGTCCCCCGTGAGCCAGGCCACAACGTGGTTCAGGCTATTCAGGCCATGGAACAGGGGCGCGCCAAAGTCTTTATTGGCATGGGCGGCAACTTTGCTCAGGCCACCCCGGACACACCGCGTACTCATGCAGCGCTTAAGCAATGCGACCTTACGGTACACATCAGCACCAAACTCAATCGCTCACATTTAATTACTGGTAAGGCCGCACTTATTTTGCCTTGCCTGGGTCGCACCGAAGCGGATATTCAGGGCGGCCAGCCCCAGGGCGTGACGGTAGAAGATACCTTTTCGATGGTACATATTTCCTACGGGCAACTGCCGCCGGGTTCAGCGCTGTTACGTTCAGAGCCAGCTATTGTGGCCGGTATGGCTAAAGCTGTGCTGGGCAATCACCCGGTAGACTGGGACGCGCTGATTAACGATTACAGCCGCATCCGCGAGTTGATTGCCGATACGATCCCCGGCTTTACCGGCTTTAACGAGAAGTTAACCCAACCGGGCGGATTTCACTTACCTAACCCGGCATCTGAGAGAACGTGGCGCACGGCCGACCAGAAAGCCGGGTTTGCTGCCAATCCATTACCCGGGCAGCTGCTCTCTGCACAATTACCTGCCGGAGAAACGCCGGATCTTATTTTGCAAACATTGCGCTCCCACGATCAGTACAACACCACGGTCTATGGCCTGGATGACCGCTATCGGGGCGTATTTGGCCAGCGCTATGTGGTGTTCGTTAATCCGAAGGACATTAACCGGCTGGGCTTTAGCGAAGGCAATAAGGTCGACATGATTTCCCTGTGGCATGATGGCAGAGAACGTCGCGTGGAAGGTTTCACCCTGGTGGCTTACGATATTCCTCAGGGACAGGCCGCGGCTTATTTTCCGGAAGCCAACGGTCTGGTACCACTGGAGAGTTATGGCGATGAGTCATTCACGCCCACTTCCAAATACATTGCTATTAAACTGATAAAAGCACAGCCTGATAACCGCATCCCGGTTTCTCAAAACTAGCCTGCATTACCGGCTACTGAGCTAGCTATGGTACACCCTGGGGGCGCTGTGGTGGGGTAAGTGGATTAAGTTAAGCTGATACCGTTTAGCCCACTCCACAGCCATAGTCGTAGGGGCAGATAAGGTAACCAGGGTTGGCAGACCAACACGAATAGCCTTTTGCACCAACTCCAGCCCGCAACGACTGGTCAGCACCATAAAACCATTCGTTAAGGGGGTGTCGGATAAAGCCAGCGCACCTATCAGTTTGTCCATGGCATTGTGGCGGCCAATATCTTCACGGCACAATGTGATGCGACCCTCGTTAGTCACAAAAAATGCGGCATGCTGGGCGCCACCTGAATGCAGAGCCTGTTGATATTCACGGATACGATGACGAAGGTTGGTAAAGGCACACACTTCAGGCAAGGGCGCATCCGGTAATTTGGAAAGTTCAGGTAACGCTGATTTCAGCGCATCTGTACCGCAGATACCGCAGCCCGAACTGCCAGCCAGGCGGCGTTGATAAGACTTCAGTTGCCACTGGGCACGAGGACTAAGCTGCACATCAGCAACCCCCTGCTCGCCGTCAAAGGTCACATTGATGCTACGAAACTGGCCCGGCGAATCAATAACGCCCTGAGTCAGGCTAAATCCAACCACAAAATCCTTCACGTCATCGGGGCTAACCATCATCACCGCATAACTAATGTCGTTATAGCTAATAGCCAGGGCACACTCGGTTGGCAGCGCACTCTCTTCTTCCAGTTGCTGTGCACTGACGGTCTGGTAGCGATACACTTCAGCGGTCTTTGCTCGGTCTGCCATGGTCAGGATTCATATGGTTAGTTTTAACTGGGATGATAATATAACCAGGCAGGGTTAGACACAGGATTTTATCTAATTTATGAGAGACGACGGCCTGTTATAAATACAGGGCGTTTTTCGGCAGGCATAAAAAAACGATGACCGAAGTCATCGTTTTCTCTGAATTTTGAGTTTCCTTCTCAGCGATCCCTTGCGACTAAAATCTTCCCGATTAAAATCCGTATACGCCCCTTTCCTTCTTTTCTCACATCATCCTGCGTGAGCTGTTCTCCCTGAACAGGTCCCTTTCCATTATTCCTGTATAAGCTGTACATCCTGCTACAGCATTCTCCATCCCGGAGTTGTCCTTTTCGGCCTTCCCGACCGGTCCTTTATCCTTAAACAGAGTTCCTTACCCTGTCTTACTCATCCTGAGCAATCCCAAGTTCATCCGTGTGTCTTCCTGACTCGTCGTGTTTCCTTGTGACACGTTCATAGTACGCTTATGACTGAGGAACGCTAATCCACTCTGGGATATTTTCTCGTCAAAGTTGCCGATTAAGACTGACAAAAATAAATTTAATTATTATTTTTCAATACCTTAAAAATTAAGCGACGTTTTTAGCACAGACAAGAATCTACAATATCTCACAGCTTTGTAAGATATTTCGTACACAGATAGAGGGGAATTGTCTTATCCTTTTGGCTAAGTTCCAGGCATCGATCAACTGAGTGCACAGAGAAACAGTTGTAGAGCTTTACAATGAGGGAATAAAAGATTGCTTATTCTGGCTCCAATTCGTTATAAGTATAGCCAAGTGTTGCGTTAGCGCCAGAACAGGTCACTATTACCAACAAGCATTTGTGAAAACGGACTTTATTAATGACTTCATCCAATCCCATCAACAAAAAAACATTAATGCACGCTGCCCTGGCCGCCCTCAGTGCGGGCTTGATACTCTGGATAGTGATACAAGAAGTAAATCTGTTGCTGATGCTGGGTGCTTTTAACCTGGTTTGGATAGTGAAGTGGTGCAAATCCATGCCAGACAGCACGGTAAAGGACCCGGTAAAGTATGTAACGTTTAACAATGGTCAAATTCAGTTTGGCTCAACTTCAATACCGGCCCACAAAGTTACGCGGGTGGCATTAGAAACCACGAATGAGCATTGCTATTTTTCCCTCCCCTATAATCCAACAACACCGGGAAATCCCCCGGGTTTTGTTTTTCCCGCTCGCAAAGCAGCGGAGTTTAAGCGCTATCTTCAGGCAGAGTTAGGTAATATTCATTTTATCCATTAGACAGTTTGTCCATTAGAGAGCTGTACAGGTAATAAATAAGTAATAACAGCCCTTTACGCTACGCACAGGAAGTTGCCAATTACCAGCTAACTGGCAAGCAAGTTACCAGTCACCCAGCTTCCCCCCGTTCAGTACAAAAACAACAAAACAGCTAAATTTCATAGACTTAAAATAATTTAATCGGTAAATTTTAGTTTGGCACCCGTTTTGCAAATTCAGGAAATGCTAAAGCAGTAGCCATTACAATAAAGTTGTTGTTAGACATTTATACCAGCAACAACACACTAATAACTGTTCGATTTCGCAGTAAGGTAAAAACATGACACGTACACAAAAAATAACCAGCGGCCTTCTACTTACACTTGCTACCACAGCACCGGCCTTTGCACATACTGGTCACGAAACGGTTCAGAATGCATTTTTGGCTGGTTTGTCACACCCTATGATGGGAATTGATCACCTTATTGCCATGGTAGCGATGGGCTACTGGGCGTCAGGTTTTGCAGGTAAACAATGCAAAGCCATGCTTGCCGCATTTTTTGCATTATTGATTGGTGGTTTCTCATTAGGCTTAGCAGGTTTCAGCTTTTCGTTTATGGAAACGGGCATCGTCCTGACATCTGTAATCACCGGCTTACTTATTGCCACACGTAAGAACGTAACTCAGGGCCTGGCGGTTAGCCTGGCTGCTTGTTTTGCAATGTTTCACGGTTTTGCCCATGGTCTCGAGACCGCCGGCTCCGTCCCTTATCTGTTTGCTTCAGGTTTCCTCGTTACCAGCGCCACACTGGTAGCGGCGGGCTTTGCTGTGTCGAAACTGGTCTCGCGCAGCATCCCTTCTGCAAACAGAGTCATTGGGCTGGTAATTGCAATGATGGGAGTATCGTTGTTTTCAATTTAGGTGACCCACACCAACTATTGAATGCCATGGGCGGGAGCCGATCTTAGGGTCGGCTCCTTTTTTGCGTTATTAAAACCGATGGCTTCATTTGATGCAGCACTAACACACTAAAAGTCAGCACAACCTTCATTATCCCAATAGCACCTTCCCGGATTATTGCTGTAAGCTATTATGATTAATTAATATGTAAGGCGTTCAGGGATGAGTGAGTCAGCCTTTTTCTATGAGCCTTTTCAAACCGTCTTTCGGTACTGATATGAAAACAGAAAAAGAAATTCTCGCTGAGTTTACAGCCCTTGTTTTTGAAAAGGGACAACCATCAGCCATGGATATTTTTGCTAAACAGAACCTGTTAAAAGGATCTTTATCTTCTGTAAGGCTGGCAGCTAACGACGCATTAGAACTGTCTGCTTTAATGCGCCAGGATCAACAGAACAAGTTGAATCTTAAAATGAAGGAGAGCGGTCTACCTTCTCTCACCACGATGCATAATAAGGCATTCAGAGACTTTCTTAAGATCGCCAATCGGGGAATCATCAAAAAAGAACAAGAGTACCGGCTGGTGCGCTCTGTATCAGAAACAACCATTTTAAGTTTGGAACAACAGTCCGTTGCTTATAAATTGTTGGAGAGCTACGAACAAACACACAGCTAACAAAAAATTATGTCAGCGCTAGCAAATCCGCGGCAGTTGCTCGCCCACCAGCATATCCAGGATGCGCTCTCCGCCAAAGTGAGTTTTCACCAGCACCCGGTTATAGTTCGATTCAATGACTTCACCAATAATGGCTGAATCTTTCCCGGCCGGATGATTGCGCATCGCCGCAAGCACCGCCTCAGCTTTATCGGCCGGAACCGCTGCAACAAGTTTACCTTCATTTGCAAAGTACAGTGCATCGAGCCCCAGGATCTCGCAGACACCGCGCACGGTATCTCTTACCGGGATCTGTTCTTCCTGCAAACGAATACTGACGGCGGATGACTCAGCGAATTCACATAAAACCGTAGCGACACCGCCCCGGGAGGCATCACGAATGGCGTGAACGTCCGGACACACTTTCAACATGGTTTGGACTAACTCATTTAACGCCTGGCAGTCGGTTTCCAGCGTCACATCGAGCGCCAGATCACCACGGGCATTTAGTATTGCCGCGCCATGATCGCCTATCAGGCCATTCACAATAATTTTGTCGCCTACCCGGCAGTTAGCCGCTGAAATATCAACGCCTTCAGGGATCACCCCAATGCCACTGGTATTGATAAAAATTTTATCGCCTTTGCCTTTAGGTACCACTTTGGTGTCGCCGGTGACGATAGTCACTCCGGCCTTATCAGCGGCGGCTTTCATTGAGGCAACCACGCGTCGCAGTAGCTCAACATCGAGCCCTTCCTCTAAAATCATACCGCAGGACAAATACTTTGGGATCGCGCCAGACACAGCAATATCATTTACCGTACCATTTACCGCCAGCGAGCCAATGTCGCCGCCTGGAAATTCTACGGGGTCGACCACGTAAGAATCGGTGGTAAACGCCAGTTGTGCGCCACTTTGCATTAGTTCAGCCAGTTCAAAACGAGCTTGATCTTCCAGTTGCTCAAGGTCGGGGTTAGCGAAGGTCCCCACAAAAACATCTTCAATCAGATCGCGCATGGCTTTGCCGCCTGCGCCATGAGCCATGGTGATGGTTTTGGCCCGCAGGGTCCGTTTAGGTTTATTCATACTGCTTACTCGGTTAGTTAAACGGCTTGTTTTACGTCGATTTTGCCGTAGCTGTAATAGGCTGAACAGGCGCCCTCGGTCGATACCATTAACGCGCCGATGGGCGTTTCGGGGTTGCACTGCTCGCCAAACAGTTTGCACTCCCAGGGTTTGAGCACGCCCTTAAGTACTTCGCCACACTGGCAGGCTTTAGGGTCGGCCACATGAGCTGGCTCTACGGCAAATAAGCGTTCAGCATCAAATCGTGCGTATTTTTCACGAATACGCACGCCGGAATGGTCAATAGAGCCCAGGCCCCGCCACTCAAAGAATTCGCGAAGCTCAAACACCTCACCAACAGCTTTCAGGGCGTTATTGTTACCCTGCTCTGGCACAATTCGTTTGTACTGATTTTCCACCAGCGCCTTGCCATCGCGGATTTGCTCTACCACCATCAGCATGGACTGCAGAATATCCAACGGCTCAAAACCGGCTATCACCAGCGGGCGTTTGTAATGACTGGCAATAAAATCATAAGGCGCTTTACCAATTACCATCGATACATGACCGGGCCCTAAAAAGCCATCTATAACCATATCCGGAGAGTCCAGAATCGCCTTGATGGTAGGAATGATGGTGATGTGGTTGCAGAACAGCGAGAAGTTCGTAATGCCTTCTCTATCTGCCTGCAGTAGCGTTAACGCCGTGCTCGGCATGGTGGTTTCAAAACCCAGTCCGAAAAACACCACGTTTTTATGCGGATTTCTTCGGGCAATATCCAGTGCATCCATAGGGGAATAAACCATACGTACATCACAGCCATCAGAATTGGCCTGCTGCAGGCTTTTCTTCGAGCCTGGCACACGCATGGCATCACCAAAGGTCGTAAATATCACATCAGGCTGTTCAGCAATGGCAACGCAATCGTCTACTCTTCCCATCGGCAATACACAAACCGGGCAGCCAGGACCGTGCACCATTTCAATCTTATCGGGTAATAACTCTTCCAGTCCGTAGCGAAAGATTGAGTGCGTATGACCTCCGCATACTTCCATTATTTGTAACGGGCGTTGGGCGGTCGTGGGGATTTCCTCTACCACGGCATGGATGCGCTCAAGCACGCGTCTGGCCATTTGGGGATCGCGAAACTCATCTACAAACTTCATTATTTCTTCTCCTGAGACAACCGGCTGTCAGCCAGCAGGCTGTGCACCAGATCCCATAAAATGTGATAACAGGCCAGGTGACACTCCTGAATGCGGTGAATACTGTCGCTGGGTACGGTAATACAAACATCGGTGAGCTGTTGTCGTTGCAGCTCACCACCGGTTCGGCCAGTAAAGGCAATCACGCTTAAATCCATGGCCCGGGCTTTTTTACAGGCTTCAATTAAGTTGGCTGAGTTGCCACTGGTGGAGAACACCACCAGCGTATCACCATAATTGGCCAGCGCGGATAACTGCCGGGTGATGACATGTTCGGTGCCCACATCATTACTCACTGCCGTCATCATCGCGGTATCCTGAGATAAGTTGATAGCTGGCAGCGCCTTGCGACCGGTAGTAACCGGGTGCATAAACTCTACAGCCAGATGCGCAGCATCACAGGAAGAACCGCCATTGCCCGCGGTTAACAGTTTTCCCTGTTGTGCGTAAGTGGCTGCAATGCGTTTTGCGGCCGCAAGCAAGGCTTCACTGTGAAGGTCAAAAAAAGCCTGCTTCACGGCAATACTGTCACGCCCTTTAGCCTGAACAGAGGCTACCAGGGCGCTGGCTAACTCGTCGTTATCACTAGGTTTAACAGCCGGAGCCTGGCCGGTAAAGGGGTACAATGCCGACAGAACAGACTGGTTATCGGTAGACTCGCTCATCACGATTATCCCTGCGCACCCTGCTGCATGGCGTCGAGTTCTTCCTGTAACTCACCAATCTCAGCCAGAATTTCCAGCGTTCGCCGGGCCTCTTCCTCATCGATAATGCTCATGGCAAAGCCCACATGCACCAGCGCCCAGCTACCCACTAAAGATTGCAGGTTACCATCAGTAGGCACCACACAACTCAAATTAGCTTCGCGTTTAACACCGGAAACCTGAACAATGCCGGTTTGCATGGCCTCATCGCTTATTGCGACAATCTGGCCGGGGATCCCTAAACACATACTGATATTCCCCTTAATGCTGTTTACTGGTTTCTGAGTCGCCGGATTTCTCAAGCTCGTAGCGTTCCAACTTGGAGCGCAATCCTACCCGAGACAAACCCAGCTCCAGTGATGCGCTGCTTTTATTCCAGCGATGGCGGATCAACGTTTCGCGCAGAATGCGTTTTTCCAGCAGCTCGACCTTTTCTTTTAGCGTGCCTTCAAGGCCAGCAAACATATCAATGTCTTCATCCTCACCGCCAGGCGCCGCTCTCAGGACTCGCGGATTCAGCAGGTCGGCGGTCAGCCATTCGCCTTCACACATTACCAGCATGCGGCGCACCTCATTTTGTAATTCACGCACGTTACCCGGCCAGCTGTAGCGTTTCATACAAGCGATGGCTTCTTCACTAAAGCCTTTTACCGGCTTGTCGAACTGATGCATGGCGGTTTGTAAAAAGCTGTTCGCCAGTACCGGAATATCTATCGTACGGCGAGACAATGCCGGCAGCTCCAGGGTGACTTCGGCTAAACGAAAATAAAGATCTTGTCGGAACCGGCCAGCGCGCACTTCCTCTTCAAGGTCCCGGTTTGTGGAAGCCACTACCCGCACATTAACTTTGCGGCGTTGTTGCTCGCCCAGGCGGCGAATTTCTCGCTCCTGCAGCACCCGCAACAACTTAACCTGAAATGCAGGGCTGATCTCACCAATCTCATCCAGAAAAATAGTGCCGCCGTCGGCCTGTTCGAACAGGCCCACATGGTCGGTGATCGCGCCGGTAAACGAGCCTTTTTTATGGCCAAACAATTCAGATGCCAGCAGTTCATCAGGCATGGCACCGCAGTTTTCTACCACAAACGGGCGGTCTGAACGCAAGCTGTTGTAATGCAGCGCCCGGGCAAAAAGCTCCTTACCCGCACCGGATGGGCCAGTGATCAGCACCGAGACATCATAAGGCGCAATTTTGCTGACCTGGTCACAGACTTTATTCAGCGGGCTTTGCGCATGGCGTTTTATCTCTTCAAGCTGAAAGCTATTGCGCAGATGGGCTTTTTTCTCACTAACCTGCTGCTCGGCCTGCTCTTCGGTAAGACGCATCTCCATATTCAGCAGTGCATTCTCACTCTGTAAGGCGCACATCCGGCACGCACTGCGGATAATCATTAACAGACTTTCCGGGTGCCAGGGTTTGGTGATGTACTGCAAAATACCTGCTTCGTTGAGGCCTTTGATAATGTCTTCTGAATCGGTATAGCCAGACAAAATAAGGCGGGCGACCTGAGGCCAGCGATCCCGCACTTCGGTTAGCAATTCCACACCGGTACGATCCGGCATGCGCTGATCGCACAGGATCACCTGCACGTCATGGCTTTCCAGTAATTCCAGCGCCAGGTCGGCGCTATTGGCAGTTAATACGTCAAACTCTTCATCCAGAGTTCGCTCAAGAGTTTCAAGCGAACGGACTTCATCATCAACGCATAACACAATAGGACGTTGAGATGTGGTCATTATAAGATTGCCTTAAACTGCTCTACCTGTTGTTGCAAAAGATGAATACGCGATTCAATGATGGCTGCCCGCTTGGTGTTGATCCAATCAAGCCACTCCTGCATGCCTTCGCCGCTTTTGGCTGACAGCTGAATAATACGGATTTCCGGATTGACCCGTTTAGCGTACTCAATGCATTTCTCGACATCAAAATCCAGGTACGGCAGCAGGTCAGTTTTATTCAGGATCATTAATTCTGACGCATGAAACATATCCGGATACTTGAGCGGTTTATCTTCGCCTTCGGTGACCGAGAGAATCGACACTTTTGCCGCCTCGCCCAAATCAAACGAAGCCGGGCACACCAGGTTACCGACATTCTCGATAAACAGCACGCCACCGGTCATCCCGGAAAAGTTCTCCATGGCATGACCGACCATGTGCGCGTCGAGGTGACAACCTTTGCCGGTATTGATCTGAATAGCCTGAACGCCGGTTTCGCGGATGCGGTCTGCGTCATTGGCCGTTTGTTGATCGCCTTCAATTACGCCTACAGTGTAACGGTCTTTAATGTGATTAATGGTTTCAGTCAGTAAGGTGGTTTTGCCTGATCCCGGGCTTGATACCAGGTTGAGCACAAACAACGACTGCTGTTCAAAGCGTACCCGGTTTTGCGCGGCATACTGGTTATTTTTACCCAGAATATCCTGCTCAATTTGCACCATTCGGCTTTGGCTGAGGCCTGCCACATGGGCATGAGCCGGACCTTTGCCGAAATGAATATTATCGCCATCACTTTCAATGCCGCTGTGATCATGCTGGTCTTCATGACTGTGAGCGTGTGAATGGTCGTGACTATGAGTGTGATCATGGCTATGCCCGTGGGCGTGCCCCTCATGCCCTTCTATCTTAACTTCACCTTCTGAACAACCGCAAACCGTACACATGTTTATGCCACCTCTAGTTCTTTTATTCTCATTTCTTCACCCTGCGTTATCTGTAAGTGATAACTGCCACAAACAGGGCAACTGTCATAGCGTTGCGTGACCGGGACGGTATCCAGACACTGCAAACAGAAGGCTTTTCCCGGCATTTTTATAATGTGCAGGCTGGCGCCTTCGGCCAGACTTCCTCTTATTACAGCATCGAAACAAAACGTTAATGCGTCGGCTTCGATGGTGGCGAGCGGGCCAATTTCGACCCACACCGCTTTGACTTTTTCAAACGACTGGCTCACTGCCTGTTCTTCTAATACCTGCAGGATCCCTTCGGCAATAGACATCTCATGCATGGACTAACTCCAACTGCCACGACACACAAGGGTCGAGAAGCTTTATCAGGGTTTCCGCCACCGGTGTTACCTGCTCCCAGGGTAAATATAACCCTTCCAGCATGGTTTTGAGACTCCCCTGGGGATGAAAATTCCACTCAGTGGGAGCAATAATCTGGTACTTAGCCACGTGATTTCGATTATCCAGCGCCACTTTATGTAGCAGCGTTCCTCTGGCCGTCTCGACTACCGAGCAGCCGCGCACGCCGGTGCCCTCTGTCTGGCTAAACTGTTGCTGACGGATAATTGATCTGAACCTCATTGGCGCTGTAGTTATTTCACGGTAAAGCGAGCGCAGGCGACTTTCAATTAAAAATCCTCTGGCTTCAATGTTTTGCCGTGCCCAACTGCCGGTTTCGGCCGGCACTCCGCTAATGGTAGGCTGGTGACAAAACTGCTCCGCCTCAGCAGCATTCAGGGCTGCCAATGTTGCCATCAGCTGTTGTGACTCACTTAAGTTTAACGTTTTTGCGGCCAGTCCTAACGGGTATTCACCGCAGGCTTTCAACAACTGACATACCCCGGCAGACACCCCCATCGTTGCTAACGAGGCGCCTTCCCGCTTGGCGGGCAATAGCGGTTTAACAACTTCTTCCAGTTGCCGGGCCAATTGCTCAAGCGCAGGCCGACACCACGCCTCTCCGGTTGTTGCCGAGGACAGGGTTAAACTCCAGTCAAGTTGCTTACGGCACTGATTAAACCAGTCCACCACATGGCTCATTCTGGATTTATGTTGTGGCGCCCAGTTGGTCACCCAGCTAAACACCTGCTCCCGCAAAGACTCAGCAAATAACAATGTATCCCGCGCTTGCTTTATGACCGACGTTTCGGTAATGCCCGCGGCGCTCTCTACGGCCCTTAGCGCGGCGATTAACTGCCCCATCCCGCAAATATAAAAGAGTGATGGCATCATCGCCAACACCCGATCAACCGGCTTTTCCCTGAACAGGCGGGTAACGGCAAACGGGCGGGTATTGTTGATCTCAACGGCTTTGATGTGGTCACGGTTATAACAAACGGTAACCTTTATGCCACCGGTAAGCGGATTCGCCGCTGTGTTATGTGCTTTACTTCCGGCCGCCAGTTCCGCAGCAATATTCATGGTCTGCTGTCCTCTCGCCGCGCAAAGCTGCCTGTCAGGAAGGCCCGGCGACTCACTTCTGGTGCCTCTTCATCGACCACTTGCTGTTCACTTTCTGCATCACAAGCCTGGGCCTCAAGCTCTACAGCCTGACGCATTTCGCTGTGAACCGTGTAGCTTTGATGACGTTCTGAAGGCGTAACGTTTTCGGCATCAAACAACGCTGCCAGTACTTCCTGCGCGGTTTCCATAGCTATGTTCTGTGATGAAAACTCAAACATCGGTGAAAACACCGAGCAAGTGGCAAAATCGCCACATTCCCCGGCATAAGCACGAATAAACTCGTATTGGCCGGAGGGTAACTTCTGACGAAATTTAGCGCCAACCTGCTGAGCGTTATAATGAGACGTCTCGCCCGGGAGCAACACAATATTCATACACCAGGGCGTAACGATGATGCCCAGCCAATTGTCTTCCCATGACAAAAATTTCGTCGCATCCACTGCGAGCTTATTATTGTACACCGGCAGGCCTGCCATTTTGCGGGCGACCGATTCATAGAAAGCAACAACTGCTGTACCGTTTGACACTGTTAGTCCTCTATCACCATAAACTGATCGCGGTCACCATCGCATTCCGGACACCGCCAGTGGTCAGGCAGGTCGACAAACGCCGTGCCTGGTGGGATCTGCCAGACCTCATCACCTTCCGCCGGGTCGTAAACATACCAGCATATTTTGCATTCCAGTCTGGCCTGCTTATCAATCCGGCTGGCATCACCTAAATAACTGCCCTCAAAGCCCTGAAAACTCATTCTGCCTTCCTATACCAACGCATCGCGAATTTCAGACAGTCGGACCGCTGAATCGGCCAGATCCTCAGGGGCTGCGCAAGCCACGGCAGGAATGGCCACAATTTCCAGGGTGTCCAGGATAAGTTGGTCGGTACTGTTGTAATACTGCACGCGCCATAAGCCTTCCACCTGAGTCGAAGTGATCCGGCAGTTACCGTATCCGCGGGACAAAATGGTGACACTGCCGGTACCGGTGGTTTCGGTCAGGCTGTAGTGGTCTTCAGGCGAAAAAGGTAACAAGGACAGGTTTATTACATGCGAAGCCATCCCCGGGTCGCGCTGGTAGTCTGCAGAGGTATCCGCAATTTCTACCAGTACCGAAGGCGCATTCAACAGCCCTTCCGGCAGGCTGGCGATTCGGGCGGGTAAATCCACCTTAGTGGCAAATGCCTGGTCTTTCACACATTCGGGGATCTCTGCCACCTCAATAGCTTCGGCTGTCACGTTGCCCTGCTCGTCAAAGGTCCGCAAACGCCAGATACCGGCCATTACCGTTTCCTGAATTCTGACCGGCTTATCGCCATCAATCAGAACGCTCACCTCGCCCTCACCAAGGATTTGATTAAGCAGATTTAAATCGGCCTCAGGTAACTCGGTAAGCGTCATAATGCTGCTCTGACCGTTTTCGTTGATTTGCCCAAGCATAAGCTGGATATCGGCGAGGATACTCATGGCCTGGGGACAACGTTCCAGCTCACTTTCTTCCGGAAACGATGGCATATCATAAGTGTTCATTTCCGACGGCATCTTCATGTAATCAAGCACCATGTCACCTTCTGACTGACTGCCCGGCCCGATTGGGACATTAACGATGTTTATACTGTTATCACGCATACTATTCCCCTATTGCCCGCAACTTTTGCTAACCGGATTAAACACCACCGGTATACCGATACCCGGATCCGGGCGGGGTTCTAAAGTCAGGATTCGATTGATTTCGTGTACATAATCATCCCAGTTCTGCACTTTGGTAATGGCGTCGAGATACTGGCCATGCTTAAGAAATACCAGTGCCGGCCACGCCATAAAGTTATAACGGCCTCGACAGGCAGTTTGAATATCTTCAGATACCACCGCCGGGGTAAGCTGAGGAAACTGTTTGATCAGTTCTGGCAGGATCACGGCTACGTCCAGGCTTTCCGGAAAGCGTTTGGGATCTTCGGTTAGAAACAACACGCTAAGCGGTGTTTGCTGGATAAATGTCTCGAAATTATCATCGTCGAGAAGGGGGTAACCTAACTCGTCGATAAGACGATTGATCAGCGGTGAGTTCATAGTGTTCTCTTATCTTGTGTTATTTTAAAAGCGGTTTTAAATGGTCTGGCAATTGTGGCTCGCGTTCGACCAGATCCTTAAAGCAATCGTCGAGGTCGACACTTTGGCCGGACATCACCCGTTCAATTGCGCTGACGGCCTCTTCCACCTGTTGTGCCCGCGCTTCAGTCAGCACTTCCCGGGCAGCGTCTAAAAAGACTAACAACCAGTCACCAGGCACTACATCGCCCACCAGCGAGGTATCAATCCAGCGCTGCTCTGCACCGCGCTGACAGTAAGCCTTGTGGCTGTCGGTCTGAATAACCTGAAATGGCACGCCAATACACATTACTTAGTACTTTCCCCTGCTGCAGCACTACCGATAACCCGGCTATCACCGGTGCGGCACGCTGCCTGCTCATCCGGACGGCCCTGTTCATAGTCGCTCAGGTTTAACTGACCCGGAGCCAATGCCTGCGCCGTTCCCGCGTTTCGCTGCGCAGAAATACCAAACTGCGTCAGATAGTCGAGCGCGATGTCGATAGCGGGTTGTACCTGCGCCTTTACTTCCTCGCGCAAACTGCCGCCAAAGTCTTCCAGTTCTACCGGCTGACACCCCACCAGCAATAAATCTGCCGGATAGTTACCGGTAAACTCGGCCATGGCTAAGACTTCCTGAAAACCGGTCTGATGCAGGCTCATCTGTTTAGCACCCATAAATTTAGGCACTTCGTCGTTATAGATAGTTTTTAAGGTGCCTGGTGCCAGGCCGTAATCAATAGCGTCGAACACCACCAGCACATCGGCTTCCTGAACGTGCTGTACCAGATAAATGCCCTGGGTACCGCCATCCATGATCTTTACGTTTTCGCCAAATTGGTAATCCTGGTTCAGCGCCTCAACACAGCGCACGCCAAACCCCTCATCGGCCCATAAAACATTGCCAATGCCTAAAATAAGTATTTGCTTTTCATTCATTCGATTTTGCACGGTGGTAAAACTCAGATTCTCTGGCGCTAGCGCTAATTACATTTCATTTACATACATCAAGTTGCATGCCAACTTAGTAAAAAATCAGGAAGCGCCGTATGGCGGGGTGTCACGGGGGGCGTTACAAGTAACCACACTAAAAAGAAGGAAATAAATATAACAAAACTATCCATCAAACGGAAAGTTACTTACCACCCCCTTTAGCGAATCGGCGGCTGGCATCGTACAGCTCCCAAAGCTGTTGTTTTTCCAGCCAAAACATGGGCGTTGTCTGAAAGTGTTGGGCCAGCCTGATAGCCGTATCAGCAGAGATTGCGCGTTGGCCTTTGATAATTTCGTGTACACGTCGGCGGGATATGTTCAACAGTCGGGCCAGCTCAGACTGGCTGATATTCAGCGGTTTAAGATAACAACGCTCGAGGAATATACCGGGATGTTCAGGCTTGCGACTACTCAGGCAATGGCTGCTAACATTGAGGTTGAAGGCTGTCATCCGGTTGCTCAGAAAAGTAATCAAAATAGGTTAAAGAAAAAAGGGACGCAGGCGGGGTCAACAATTGCCTGCATCCCTCTGAGGAGCCTTAATCCGGCTTATCGTCCTTAAACATCCGCCAGCCGCTGATCATGGTGGAGATCAGGCTTTGGCGTGACATGATGTCTTCACGAATTGCCACATAGACATGGATCATAATAAAGGTGATCAGATACCACATGCCCAGGCGATGCCAGGTATGTACATCCTGACTCTGGCCAAACAGCGGGATCACCCAGCCAAATAACGTATCCTGCCAGCTGCCCTGCCCGGCACCTTCACTGTAAAGCGCAAAGCCGGTGAAGATCATAAAGATCATGCCGAGGATAAAGAAAAAGAACATGCCCAGTTGCGCCAGCGGATTATGACCGATGTACTTCTTGGGCGTCTTTTCCATAAACAGATACCAGCGCACCTCGTGCCATACCTCTTTCCACCAGGCTTTGACGAAAAACTTCGGAAAGAACAGTTCACGGGAATGATGGTTACCCACCAGCGCCCAGTACAACCGGCCGATAAAGCCCACGGTTACCACGTAAGCCGCGGCAAAGTGGGCAAAACGAATGTAACCCATCAGGAAATTATCGCTGGCTTCACCCGGCAAGGTGGGTAAAGGCTGGCCGATAAAATACCCCGTCACGCACAGCGTGATGATGGAAAACACCGTTATCCAGTGCCATAAGCGCACTGGCGCCTCGTAAACATAGACCGCTGTTTGACGGCGGGTGATAACCTTCTCGTCACCACTGTGATGGTTATCCGTAAGCTGACTTCTCTCAACAGCTTTGCTTTTCACTGACGTAGACATAATTGAGTCTCCAGAGAGAGCACCTGGGTGCTCTCTTAACGAATTTTCACTTTAGTCAGTTCCTGACCATCTTCACTCATTACGTGTGTGGAACAGGCCAGACACGGGTCAAAGCTGTGTAAAGTTCGCAGGATTTCAACCGGCTCATCAGGGCGCTCCATGGGCGTATTGAGCAGTGATGCTTCAAACGCGCCGATATTGCCTTCTGAATCACGTGGAGAACCATTCCAGGTAGTTGGTACCACCGCCTGGTAGTTTTCAATTTTACCGTCTTTAATCTTAATCCAGTGACCCAGTGCACCGCGCGGCGCTTCGTTGGTGCCAACACCTTTAGCCTCTTTAGGCCAGGTTTTCGGATCCCATTTTTCCACGTTGGCGGTAGAGGTATCACCGTTTTTAATGTTATTGACCAACTGATGCCAGTCATCCAGCATCGAGTCGACACACAGTTCAGAATCCAGCGCCCGCGCCAGGGTGCGGCCCAGGGTTGAAGGCAGGAATTGCTTTAAGCCCAGGTCCATGCCGGTAGCCTGATTAAACGCCGACAGTGAGCGGTCAACCTGCTCCTGAACGTACTCTTTGCCAGAAGCATACGCTACGATATAACGTGATAGCGGGCCCACTTCCATGGCATGGCCTTTCCAGCGTGGTGATTTGATCCAGCTGTACTTAGCACTTTCATCAAGCTCTTTAATATTCGTTTTGGTGCCTTTAAAGTTTGGCCCCAGTTCAAATTTCGCTTCGGTTTCACCGTCCCAGGGGTGCAGGCCTTTAGCGCCGTTGGCATACTGATACCAGCTGTGATCCACGAACTCCTGAATTTCATCCGGATTACGCACATCCACCGGGTGTATCTCGTCCCAGTTGCCATTAATAATCGCGCCAGCCGGGATGAGGTCGGTGGATTTATCGCCCGGTACCACTGTATGCGTGCCATAACTCAGCACGTTAGAAGCTGCCAGACCGCCGCCGTACAGCCAGTCTTTATAAAGCGTGGCAATGGCGATCACGTCCGGAATGTAAACGTTTTTAATGAAGGCTTCTGCTTCGCGAATACGCTCCAGCACAAAGTTAAGGCTGGTCATATTAACCGGTGCGCCCGATGAGCCTGTACCGTCGAGGTTAATCGCACATGGCACACCGCCAACCATAAAGTTAGGGTGTGGGTTCTTACCGCCGAAAATAGTGTGGATCTTAACGATCTCTTTTTGCATATCCAGCGCTTCAAGGTAGTGCGCCACCGCCATCAAATCCGCTTCAGGCGGCAGTTTATAAGCCGGGTTGCTCCAGTAGCCATTGGCAAATAACCCCAGCTGGCCGCTCTCGATAAACTTCTTGATACGGGTTTGTACGTCGCGGAAATAACCCGGACTGGATAATGGATGTGACGACGATATTTTCTGCTGTAGGGCAGAGGTAGCTTTCGGATCGGCTTTCAGCGCATTAACCGGGTTCACCCAGTCCAGCGCATGCAGATGATAAAAGTGCACCACGTGATCGTGGATATTCAGGGTCTTATCCATCAGATGACGAATAAGGTGCGCATTTAACGGAATGTCGATGCCCAGCGCATCTTCTACGGCGCGAACACTTGTGAGTGCGTGGCAACCGGTACATACCCCACAAATACGTTCAACAAATGCCCAGGCATCACGCGGGTCACGGCCTTTTAAAATCACTTCCAGCCCGCGCCACATGGTACCGGTAGATACTGCATTGCGGATAATATTATTATCATCAACGTTTACTTCGCAGCGCATGTGACCTTCAATACGGGTCACCGGATCCACCACAATACGGCGGCCTGAGCTGTCGAGTAATTTAGAATTTAACGGCGTGTTCATTATTCTTGTTCTCCCTTATGCTGCGCGCGTTTCACCGCACTAACGGCAGCATGGGCAGCAATCGCTGCACCTACACCGCCAGCAACGGCAGTGCCTACTTCATCAGCGTTCGATTCGATACCGAACTGGTTAATGTCAGTCAGACGGTCATAGAAGGAACCTTTGTCCCAGAACCCATCTTCTGAACAGCCGATACAACCGTGGCCTGCCTGGATTGGGAAGGACGTGCCTTCGTTCCAGCGAACGGTCGAACAGGCGTTATAAGTGGTTGGCCCTTTACACCCTACTTTGTACAGGCAATAGCCTTTACGTGCGCCCTCGTCATCCCACTGTTCAACAAACTGGCCTGCATCAAAGTGCGGACGGCGGTAACATTTATCGTGGATTCGCTGGCTGTAGAACATCTTCGGACGACCCTGACGGTCCAGTTCCGGTACTTTGCCGAAAGTCAGCATATAGGTGATTACGCCGGTCATTACCTCTGCAATGGGCGGACAACCCGGTACTTTAATGATGGGTTTATCTTTAATCACTTTATGAATAGGAACCGCCTGAGTGGGGTTTGGACGAGCGGCCTGAACGCAGCCCCATGAGGCACATGAGCCCCAGGCAATGATGGCCGCCGCGTCTTTAGCAGCGTGCTTAAGCTGGTCAAGGAATGGCTTACCGCCAACAATACAGAACATGCCGTCTTCATTGAGCGGCGGATTACCTTCTACGGCAAGGATGTACTTACCCTTGTACTTCTGCATAGTCTCTTCAAGAATCGCTTCGGCCTGATGGCCTGCTGACGCCATTAGCGTATCGTCGTAATCCAGTGAGATCATCGACAGTACAACGTCTTTCACCAAAGGGTGCGCAGAGCGAATAAAGGATTCAGAACAACAGGTACATTCCAGTCCGTGCAGCCACAGCACAGGGGTACGTTCCTTGGTTTCCATGGCATTGGCAATACGCGGTGCAAACGCAGGGCCCAGGCCTAATGCAGCAGCCGTCAGGCTACAATACTTCAGGAAACTGCGACGGGTAATCCCCTGTCGCCGCATGACTTCGTAAAAGGTCTCTAATTGGGACATTCGGTCCTCCGGCAGTGATACCGCTGAAGTTACACTTACCTCAAATTTGCACGGCCAATGGTCTTGGTTTTTGTTCTGATGTAAGTTGCGTTCAGCTATTATTTTTCTAATGACACAGCGTGGTGTTTTGTTAGTACGCACAAGGCAGAATGCAAACAACAGACCAACTACAAAAACCATTTATTTTCATTGAGTTAGAATAAATCGAGAGAGAGTTACCTGAAGTCTACTTACCACTAGGCAGGGAAAGCGGAAAGTCTGTTTACACTGTGTTAACGGTGTTTCCAGACAGCAATGAATAGACGTATGGCAGAGCGAAAACTATGCCGGATAAATCTGATTTTATTGATTTTTTGCCAAAGCCACCAGGGCCTGACCAAAAGCAATCCCGCCGTCGTTCGCGGGCAGTTGCTGATGCGTGAGGACACTCAAGCCGCTGGCCTGCAACGTATCCTGCAGCGCCTCACCAAGCAGCAGATTCTGCATCACACCACCGGATAACACTACGGTAGTAAAGTCGTAGGCCGCTTTTAACTTTAACGTCATCTCACTAAGCGCAATCACCAGCCCTTTATGGAAAGCCAATGCCATAGCAGCTTTGCTCCGTCCCTGGCGTAAGTCCGTTAAAATCTGCTGCCACATCGCCTGGGGCACTATATGATTATCAATGATGTTGAGATGATAAGGTTCAACCTCTTCCTGACAGGTCAGAGCCAGCGATTCCAGCCGGATTGCAGCCTGCCCCTCGTAGGTGATTTGTACAGGGGCGCAGCCAAGCGCCGTCGCAACGGCGTCAAACAGCCTGCCAGCAGAGCTACTCAGCGGGCAGTTTAACTGCATTGTCAGCATTTTTTCGAAGCTGTTGCACATGGGGTCGGCAAACTGTGGGCAGATATCGATCATTTCTGCCAGTTGCCCGGCACTGAAGCATTGTCGGAGCTGTGCATAAAGCGAACGCCAGGGGGATTTAATAGCCTGTGCGCCGCCAATCAATGATACCGGCAACAACGAGGCAACCCGCCGCATTTCGGCATAACTGCCATATAAAAACTCACCGCCCCACAGGGTCTCATCAGTGCCGAAACCGGTGCCATCCAGGCATATACCGAGCACCGCTTCGCCGGCCAGCGGATACTCATTGTCGCCCAGACAAGCAGCTATGTGTGCGTGGTGATGCTGTACCCGGGTGAGGTGATTGCCCTGCTCTTCAAGACTTACGCCATGCTTTGTGGAAAGATACTCCGGATGCATATCACATACGTAATGCTCAGCAGCATTATCGTAGAGTTCGCGATAGAGTTGCAGGGTTTGCAGGTATTCATCAAAGGTACTGGCATCGTGCAAATCGCCAAGGTGTTGGGTAATCACCGCCCGACGCTCCTTAACCAGACACAGGGTATTTTTTAACTGACCGCCCAGCGCAATTAGCGCCGGCGCGGCAGGGAAACCTGGCGGTAATGATAGACTGGTCGGCGCATAGCCACGCGCGCGACGCAAGATCTGTGTACCATGTTTTCCCGCCACCACCACCGAATCATCCAGCCGATTGTGGATTGGCCGGTTGTGCAACAGCAACAGGTCGGCAATGCCATATAATTGAGAGCGAGCCGCGTCATTAGTTATCGCCTGAGGTTCCCCGGAACGATTCCCACTGGTCATTACCAGTGGAAAGTCTATCTCTGCCAGGAGCAGATGATGTACCGGCGAATAGGGAAACATCACGCCGATTTTAGTATTGTCAGGTGCAACCGATGGCGCAATTGCCCGGAGTTGGTCAGTTTTTTCCTGCGTAGACAACAGCACAACTGGCGCGGCGGGATGCCCTAACAGCGCCTCGTCCTGCTCGTTAACTCTGGCAAACTGTCTGATTGCCTCAATATTCGCGGCCATTAATGCCAGCGCTTTATGGGAACGCTGCTTTCGTTCGCGCAATCGTTTCACTGCCTGTTCATTAGTGGCGTCACACGCTAAGTGAACGCCGCCAATCCCCTTTATCGCTACGATTAAACCATCCCGTAATGCTTCCCCCAGGGTATGAAAAGGCATCTCGCTAGCCACAAGCTCACCATCAGGTGTTTCCAGCCAGCAATAAGGGCCGCAGTCCGGGCAGGCATTCGGCTGGGCATGAAAGCGGCGATCGGCCGGGTTGTCATATTCCTGCTGACAAGCCGCACAAAGGGTAAATTCCGCCATGGTGGTGGAGGCACGGTCGTAGGGAATTTGCCGGATAATACTCAGCCGCGGGCCGCAGTTGGTACAATTGATAAAGGGGTACTGGTAACGGCGATCGCCGGACTGCCAAAGCTCGGTAAGACAGTCTGGGCAGGTTGCGGCATCCGGTGCACAGCCGGTAGTAACGATACCCGACTGAGATACATCGATCTCAAAGGATGAAAATAACGGTAAATCCAGCGGCTCATAATGCATTGCATCAATCCGGGCCAGTGGCGGTAACTGCTGCGACATCATCTCAGCAAACTCACTAGCCCGTTCTTCATTACAGTTAAGCTCAATGATAACGCCACCAGCGTCGTTATAGACCCGCCCGGTGAGCTTTAACTCTGTTGCCAAACGCCAGATAAACGGGCGAAAGCCCACGCCCTGAACAATCCCGTTAACGCGTAAACGCATTCCCTTGCTGTGTGGCATTAATGCACCGTACAGGCCATACAGGGATCGAAAGAACGGACAATATGTTGCACCGACACCGGTGTTTTTTCACCGTTCATCACCGGCGCGCCAACTACCGCCTGTTCCAGCGCACCGGGCTGTTCATTTTTATCGCGGGGCGAAAAATTCCAGCTGGTCGGGGCGATAATCTGATAATTACTGATCTTACCGTTTTTAACTTCCAGCCAGTGACCTAAAGCGCCTCGCGCCGCCTCAACCAAACCAACCCCGGAGGCCTCGGCAGGCATTTCACCGTGATTACAAAAAGGCGCCCTGGGATCAATTTGTTTTATCCACTGCTCCATTTGCCCTACTACAATGGCTACTTCGAGGAGTCTGGCCACCACGCGGCTTAACACATTGCCACCATGGCGACTGATCATGTCACGCATCAGCGGGTGACCGTTAACCACCTGCCGCGCTAATGGCCCGACTTCCACTACTTCCTGACCTAAGCGAGGCGCCTTACACCAACTGTATCCCGCCTCATTGTCCAGTGTTGGCTGGGTAATCCCCTGCGCCGGCGGGTGCGGATGATCGCTGTCACTCATCCAACTATGGGAATGATCTTCAGCTATCCGGGAAATATCCAGCGGACTTGTCTGGCCATCTCTATAGCTGCCAGCAGCCCACATCGGCTCATCAAAAGCACCATAAGCGCCGAAACTGAGGAAATGATCCGTTGCCCTGCCAAGCTGGTGTAACTGTTGTACTTCAGCCACATGCAAAAAACGGCGGAAATCAGAGCTGTGCCAGGGCTTTTGCTGATACCACTGCCACAACTCGGCTTCGCTTTTAAGCTGACTAATGGTGGTCAGGCTATCGCCAAATAAAGTACTTTCCAGAAAACGCTTAAACCCGGCAACAATGGCCAGTAAACGCATGCGCTCTTTGGGCTCAATCGCTTTGGCTACCCCACCCGGCTGTAAACTCAGGGTGTGTGGCCACTTGCCGGCCATCAGTCCCATCAGGTGCAGAAAATCGGCGCGGGCTGGCAGCATCTGCGTTGCGGCAGAGCCTGCAGTGGCTTTAAACCGCCCCTGAATATCACCAAACCAGCTAGCGCCAGCGTATGTGTCGCGGGCAAAATCGGGCATAAAAAACAAATAAAAGTGCGTGATCAGATCGGTAATGTTCTCACTTGCCAGCACTAAGTTGGTACACAGCTCGCCGTTTTTCGGCATACTCAGTCCCATAGCATCGGCTAACGCCCGGGCACTGGCCACCGACTGGGTAACCGAGCAAATACCACAGATCCGCGGCGTATAAACCAGCGCATCCATGGGTTTGTGGCCCAGTAAAATTCGTTCAAACCCACGATACAGCGGCGAGTTTACTTCAGCTCGCTGCACTTTATCTTCGCCGGTTTCCAGAGTGATTTCCAGGTCCCCTTCCACGCGATTAAAGGGGCCTGCGATAATTCGGCTCATACTGCTACTCTCTGACCGCACATACTGATGGTTCAGCCTTTGCGTTTATGAATGGTGGGCGGATAAATTAGCTGCTCAGCAATGGCATTCTTTTTTAACCGTTCAGGCGTGGCCGCTTTAGACAATTGCGCCAATGCTACAAACCAAGCTTTGGGCATATCGGTTGGCAAGCCAACCGGGATCCCGGCGATTTTCGGCGTTTGGCAGAAACTGTGACCCGGCTCTTCAAACTCAGGCGCAGTACAGTTAATACACGGGTAGCCACCGTTGGTACAGGAGCCCTGACCATTCCAGGGCCGACTGTTACAGTCTGCATGCGCCTGGGTGCCTTTACACCCCATGTTTTCCATCATGCAACCGCGGTCGCCCATATCTACTGCACTGGCTTTATACTCATAGAATTCGTTCCGAGAACAGCCGTGATGCACCAGATGGTCCGCGTACATACGCGGACGACCAAACTTATCGAGTTGTTCATCATTGTGTTCACCCAACGCTATGCTCATCAGGGTTTCGGTTACCCAGTCAGGGTGCACCGGACAACCGGCGATATTTACCACCTGATCGCCACTTTGCGAAGTAAAATCCTTACCCAACAGACCACCCGCCATTTCGCCGTCAAATTGCAGGCCCGTCGCATCGGTATCATTTGCTCCTGCTGCCGTAATGCCGCCATAGGCCGCGCAGCTACCGACGGCAACAGTATAACGGGCAATGTCCGCCAGCGCTTTTACCCACTCAATCATGGGCTTGCCGGTACCGCCCATTATGTGAAACTTACCGGTGCCCATCGGGCCGGTCATCATAGAGCCTTCGATACAAAGAATATCCAGTGTAATGTCACCGGCCAGGATCCCCTCCAGCATAGCAATACACTCATCACCGGTGGCTTCGCTTAACGACGGATGCCACAGCAGGTTGATGCCGGCATTTTCAAACAGGGTTAGTACATCGGGGGATTCGGCATTGAGTAACGACATGGAACAGCCGCCGCAACCACCGGATTGCAGCCATAACAGATTAAGCATCAGCGGACTCCCGGTTAGGTAAAAACAGGCTGGCGATTGCACCGCCATCGATATGGTTGTCGATGGATAATTCGCCATTATGTTGCGAAACGATACCATAACTAATTGATAAACCTAAGCCTGTTCCCATTCCAACTGGTTTGGTTGTATAGAAAGGCTCGAAGATTTGCGGCGCATCATCGGGGCTGATCCCGGATCCGGTATCCCTTATGGTAAGTAGCACGCCGTCTTTATCTGCACTGGCATTGATGGTTAATCTGCGCGTCTCGGACGCAGCCATCGCATCTACCGCATTTTCAATCAGGTTAACCACGACCTGATGGATCTGCCCGGCATGGCCATAAGCTTCCAGTGGCCTTGGAATATTGTCTTCTACCTCTACCGCGTAATCGCTCTCTTTCATTATCCAGTGTAAAGCGGTATGCACCACATGACTGAGGTCGAAAGACGCCTTCTCCGACACTTGCGCAGAGGAGAACTGACGTAAATCATTGACGATTTCTTTTACCCTGTCTGCGCCTTCCATGGTGCCATCCACCAGCGAATTGAGATCCTTGATGGCTTTTTCCAGCCGCATATTTTCGCGCATCTCGCGCAGCGCGTCACGGCTTTCGCCATTGGCGACCGCATCAAAATAAGTGCTGAGTTTGTCGGTGTAGCGACGTAACACGTGCATGTTGCCATACACAAAGCTAATCGGATTGTTCAGCTCGTGGGCTACCCCTGCCACCAGACGACCCAGAGAAGCCATTTTTTCTGACTGAATAAGCCGTTGCTGGGCGAGCTGTAATTCAGCATGGGCGATATTGAGCTCTTTATAGGCTCTCTGCAGCTCGCCAAGAGGCCGTCCTACCAGCACCATACCTACAGACTTACCGCGATGATTTAAACGTGCCGTGCAATTTACCGATAACGGTACATTGCCCGACTTGCCCTGTAATTCCAGCTCATAATCACGCACAGGCTGAGCTCGCAGACGTTCGTAGAAACCCTGTACCTTGTCGTGCAACTCCGGGGCGATGAAGGTTAAAATAGAACGGCCAATCAGAGCCGATTCTGACTCTCCCACCAGCTCGGTTAAAGCCCGGTTAACCCCTTCAATAATACCGTCGTTATCACACACGACGAGCACATCGTTCATGGCACTTTGAATACTGTCAGAAAAGCTTTTGGCCTCTTCCAGCTCAACGTTTTTTTCTTCGACTTCAACCTGCGAGTGCACCAGATCCGCATAGGCTTCATCCATTTTCTGGATGACGCTAACCCATGCATCTTCATTCTGAATGGCTTGTATCGGATCGAAATCTAGAGAGTCGGACATATCTGCAGCGTGTGATTATCTATACAGGCACTATACCTGACGGGATTCGGCCCGCAAGACTGACAAGGCATTTTCTCATTAAAAGCAGGGCGAATTGCTCGCCCTGCACGGCATTATCAGCGACCGATTATGGTCTTGGACGGAACATAACCTGCCCGGTTTTATTAGCAATTTCCACCTGCGCGACCTTTTGGTAAAAGCCGTCGGAAAAGAAGGTTTCATATTTAGGCACGGTTACAAATACGCCTACCCCTTCTGAATCACGATGCTCAAGTAAGACACTGTCGATAGCCCGCATCAGCAGATGACCGAGACCGTGTGACTGATAGTCCGGATGCACCGCAATGAACGACAGCAGGTGATACTTTTCAGCTGGCATAGCAGAGCGAATTTTTTCCTCTTTCTCCAGCATTTGCCGGGTGCCGTAATAACCGGTGGTTAATAACATCTTTAACCGCCAGTGCCAGTAACGACCAGCCCCTGCAGCATTGTCTGGCCCCGTAAGACAGGCAACAGACAATAACCGCCCTTCATCAAACAAGCCAATAATAGGTTGCTCTGCTTCCCAGAAGGCAGTGAGTTCTTCGCGTATAGCCGAACGTAACCGCGATTCGTAGCCTTCTTTTTCGCTCTGGAATATTTGTAAAAAAATTGGATCGTCGTGGTAGGCGTTGTAAATGATGGATGCCGCAACTTTCAGATCTTCCGCTGATAAGTATGCTGCTCTGATTTTATCCAGGTTTTGTTGGATTTCCGCTTGTACCATAGCCTGTCTCCCGTGTTGTGGTGATGCGTAAACGCCAGTTATTGCGACCCAGGCCGCCCTCTCACTCAACCGCTCAGCGCTGCCGCTGAACAACAGCAAACTGAAAACAACAAGATTGGTCTTAAGAGTTACGTAATAGACGCACAAAAAGTGCATCAGTTCCCCACTCTAGCCGAAAAAATAACACCATGTAAATATACTGTTAACAATATTTATACAATTGGATAAATTTAACGATGAGGATTGAGTGCAACAACCAGGCAGGTAGTGCAACCACGCCATCATTAATGATGGCCGGCCAGACAGCAACAAGCCCGATAAACGGGATGCTTATCGGGCTTGTCAGTAAGTATGAATGATGGGCGGATTAGATTTTACGAACCGCTTCTTCACCCCAACCAATCAGGCGATTGTCTTTAAAGACCAGTGGCGTGCACTCGTCCTTAGTGGTGATGCCATCGTCCTCGGTACGCTGCGTGCGATAGTAAAGGATCCGATAAACATGATCGCCCTCGCCTACCATTTCGTTGAAGTCGGCAACACCCATCTTGCGGGTAACGTCTTCAAAGTGCGCATTCACTTCCAGGTTGCTGATATGTTTGCGGTTATTATACTCGCGCTGCTCCCAGCTGGCCTGATAGTGTTCTCTGTCGTCATCACCCACGGAGATAATACAGCCAGACAATAACATTGGTGCTACCAGAGCAGTACAAAGCATTAATTTTTTCATAGTGGTTCCCTGTTGAAAAATAATAAGTCACTAATGAACTTCAGGTAATCAAGAATGAGGCCAATTATAACTCATTGAATTTTAAGGAAGTTAAAAAATAACCACTTGGCGACACTGCTAACTATCGGTATGATTAGCGAAATTTTCGTTGTTTTGACTAACCTGTTACAGGCCGAGCCAGCCATACGAGTCAGTCACCAGTTAAGAGTAATTTCATGTCCTCTAAAGAAAACCATAAAGCCCTGGTCGAAATCTGCCATACACTGGCGGCCGAAGGCTTAACGCCGGGTGTAGGCTTATTACGTGGTAGAGCCCCTTTTAAGGTAAGTGTGCTGGATGCCATCGAGGCGATAAAGGTTTTTAACCAACAGCATGTGCAGGTCAAAGCTCAACCGAAAACACCGGGCGACAGGGAGCGTATCGCTGAGCTGGAAAAACGGGTTGAACAGTTAGAGCAGGCTCTCGCAGTGATGGAGAGCCGGCTGGCAAAGCTAAGTTAAGCGGCTGGCGTCAGGCCATCAAGAAAGGTCGCCAGATCAGGTGCCAGGCATCGGGAGGGTAATTTACCTACCTGTTCCAGCACCACTTCGCCTGAGGCATTATCCACAGACAAAATAAAGTCGTCTTCATCGGTTAAACCAAAAAATAATGTGGGCGGCTGTTTTAGTCGCTGCTTCATTAACAGATGGCCTATAAGGTTTTGTTGTAGCCGCTCGAAGTCCTCTTCACTGCACACCTGCAATAGTTCGCAGTTGCCCTGTTCAGCCTTAACCGGCAGATTAAAACTCCAGTAAGTGGTAAAGAACTTACAAAACTGCTCGTTCAGGGTGATGTGCAGCGCGTTTTCGATGTTGGCAAAAGTATATTCACCTTCCATCGGCACGGGCTGCCAGGCGCAGGGCTCTCCCTGGCTGGGGTTCCCAACATAACAGGGGGATGCTAATTCCGCTTCAAACTCAGTGGTCATCAGCGCGGGCTGAGATGCTGCCGCCTGTTGTAAATCGCGCATTAACTTATGCAATGATTGTTGAACTATATTCTCCATTGCTATTCCATATCAGGTATACTAAACCTCTATAGTAAAGAATTTATGGCACTTTAAACACCAGCTTGGCATATTGAATGCGCGTGCCATGATTAATCAGTGGTAAAAAAGTTACAGGACAGCATGACAGTAAAGCACTCTTCGTCACCGTCTCTTCCCGCCAACCTGACACTGGGTCAAAAGGTTGACTACATTGAACAGTATACGCCTGAGCTGCTGCAAGGCGTGCCTCGCACACTAAGCCGTGAGCAAATTGGCGTTTCGCAGCCCCTGCCGTTCGGTGGCGTAGATATCTGGAACGGTTATGAGCTTTCGTGGCTTAACCCGAAAGGCAAACCGCAGGTCGCCATTTTACAATGCCGCGTGCCCATTGATTCGCAAAACCTTATCGAATCTAAGTCTTTCAAACTTTATCTGAACAGCTTCAACCAGTCGGTTTTTGGCAGTGCAGATGAAGTGGCCCGACACTTAACCAAAGATTTATCGGCCTGTGCCCAGGCGCCGGTTGAGGTGCAATTATTCAGCGCCGGTCAGTTTGGTGCCCTTCAGCTTGGTGAACTTGACGGCACCGTGATTGACGATCTGGACATTGAAATCAATGCCTACGAGCCTAGCCCGGAGCTGCTCACAACCGGCGACCAACAGGTTTCTGAAACCCTGGTGAGTCATTTGCTGAAGTCTAATTGCCTGATCACCAGCCAGCCTGACTGGGCCAGTGTGCAAATTCATTACGAGGGCGCGGCCATAGACCACGCGGGACTGCTGGCTTATCTCATCTCGTTTCGCCGGCATAATGAGTTTCACGAGCAGTGTATCGAGCGAATTTTTTGTGATTTAATGAATCGTTGCAAGCCGCACAAGCTAGCTGTCTATGCGCGCTACACCCGCAGAGGTGGATTAGATATCAACCCGCTACGGGCGAATTTTGATTTCAATGTATCGAACAATCGGTTAGCCCGGCAGTAGCATGCCGGCGGCTTTTTTGGCTAATAAGGAGCTTGCATAACACATGGAAGCGAAACAACTCCAATCGCTGCGTGCTCACAGCGAGCAACTCGCAGGATTTATAGTCCGGCTCACCAGTTACTATGAGGGGCTATCGGCAGAGATTGATAAAGAGTTACAGTCCCTGCGCGGTCATTTAAGTGGCAAGATTGATTTCACTCTGGCCACCCTATCCATGAATAAAGTCAGCCAGCTAATTATGCTGGAGCCCTACTCAGTAAAAACCCTGACCCAGGCCTGGATACGCCAGTTGGAAGAAGATATCCAGGCATTTCAGCGTCTGGTGACTGAGCCGGCGGCCCGTAGCCAGGCAGCCAAAGCCAGTAGCGCTTTGAAAAAGCCCATTAAAGGGATCAGTGCCGTACTGCCGCTCTATCAAAAGGTATTGAAATGCTATCAATCCGGCATGGGCAATGCTGAAGAGTCGGCGCCTGACAACCAACCGAATAATCGAACGGTACAACTTAAACAAAACCTCATCGATGAACTGGGTCAGCTGGTACAAACCTATATCCGGGTCAACCCGGAGGATGACTACATCGCTTCCCTGCAGGAAAGGCTTGGCCAGGGTCTGACCGAAGAAGAGCTACTCAACAGCTGCCTGATCCTGATCCGGGTAATGGTTCAGGAAACCCTCACCGAGGCCAATACGGCCGGTAAAATTATTCAGCGACTGAATAATGCGCTGGGTAATATTAACGGTGATGTGCAATCCAGTATCTCAAAAAGTGCCGAGAGCTTTGAGGCGCGCCAGTCTCGCAACCAGGAATTGCGAAACGTGCTGGAAGACATGGAAGACGCACTGGAAGGCGAAAACAATATCGACGACTTAAAGCAGCAGGCGCAACACTATCTGGGTCAGATGGCTAACTCATTGAGTGCTGGTGAAGAAGCCGAGCGCCAGGAGCAGGAAGGCCTGATGTCACTGCTGGTGTCCATGCAGCAACAGCTCTCGTCACTGCAAAAGCAAACCGACTCATACCGTAAAAAGCTGGTTGAACAGCGCATAAACATGTACACCGACCCGCTCACCCGGGTGCCCAACCGCATGGCTTACAATGAACGGGCCTCAAAGGAGTGGGATCGCTGCCAGGCGCAGAACAAGCCACTGAGTATTGCAGTAGTCGACGTGGATCACTTTAAACGGATCAATGATAAGTACGGCCACGCCGCCGGTGATAAAACACTCCAGGCCATAGCCCGCCACCTGAAAACCAACCTGACCAGCAGCGAGTTTATGGCACGTTGGGGCGGTGAAGAATTTATAATACTGTTGCCCGATCATGCCAGTGACAAATTGTTAAATCGCCTGAATGAGTTGCGCGAGGGGCTGGCTAAGCTACCCTTTAAATTTAAACAAGAGCGCCTGACAGTCACAGCCTCCATCGGCGGTACCCAGTGCCGTACCGGTGAGAAGCTCGACGCCGCCTTCGAGCGGGCCGATAAAGGGCTATATAAAGCAAAATCCGATGGTCGGAATCAGGTGGTCATTCAGGATAACGAATGAAAAAAATTCAGCTAAACCCTGTAGGTTGGATGAGCCAACTCTCCCAACTTGAAGTCAGCAAGCTTGAAGACACCACAAACAGTAATCTGTATCAGCTCTTCCGTAACTGCTGCCTGGCAGTACTTAACAGCGGTGTGGATGAAGACAACTACGAAATGTTGTTTGCCCCGTACGAATCATTCGACATTCGGCTGATTAAACGGGAACGGGGCGTCAAACTCGAACTAATCAATCCGCCGGAAGTTGGCTTCGTCGACGAGCGATTAGTAAAAGGTGTTCACGAGCATCTGTTCTCAGTGTTACGCGACATGCTTTACATGGGCAACAAGTACGCCTTTGTACACGAGAACGCTCCTCTGGATGGTGGCAGCATTACCGATATGGTGTTCGATATGCTGCGTCATGCCAAAGTCATCGAACGCAACAACGAACTCAACACAATAGTATGCTGGGGTGGCCATTCCATTGGTCTTAAGGAATATAAATACACCAAGGAAGTAGGCTATCAGCTGGGTCTGCGCGAAATGAACATCTGCACCGGCTGTGGACCAGGGGCCATGAAAGGCCCGATGAAAGGCGCCGCCATTGGCCACGCGAAACAACGCTATCGTGACGGCCGCTATATTGGCATCTCCGAGCCCAGCATTATTGCCGCCGAGCCGCCTAATGCCATCGTCAATGAGCTGGTGATCATGCCTGACATTGAAAAACGTCTGGAAGCCTTCGTTCGCATAGCGCACGGCATTATTATCTTCCCTGGCGGCGTAGGCACCGCTGAGGAACTATTGTATTTACTTGGTATTCTTATCCATGAGCGAAATGCCCAGCAGCCTTTCCCGGTAATATTAACCGGCCCGGCTGGCAGCGAGTCTTATTTTGAGGCTATCCACGAGTTCGTGGGCGCTACGCTGGGGCCCAAAGCACAAAATCGCTATCAGATTATAGTGGACGATCCGGTGGAAGTTGCCCGGGTACTTGGCCAGGGCGTTAAAAAGGTTGAGCAGTTTAGACTGGCTATGGGAGATGCGTTCAGTTTTAACTGGTCAATGAAAATCGAAGATGACTTCCAGCAACCTTTTACCCCCACCCATAAATCCATGGCGGCGCTAAATCTGCACCGGGAGCAACCGCTGTCTGATTTAGCAAATAACTTACGCAAAGCATTTTCGGGGATTGTGGCGGGTAACGTAAAAGCCGAAGGCATTCGCCAAATCCGCGATTTTGGCCCGTTTAATCTGTCTGGTGAAGCCGATTTAATGGCTCGTATCGACGCCTTGCTGAAATCCTTTGTGGCTCAACAACGCATGAAATTACCAGGCACGGAATACCGGCCCTGTTATAGCATTAACCGTGATTCATAATCAGTAACATTCTTAAGGCTGACAGTGTGGCCTTAATTGGATAGACTACTATTGATTAAGGTCCGGCAGGGCCAGAATGAATTAACCAGTAAAACGACAAAGATAAATGAACAGTAAAGCAATCCGACTTATTTTGATCGGCGTAGCCTCTTACGCGGTCCTTGCTTTTTTACTCATCGCCTTTTATCCGGACAAGCCGGAGAATATGGACTGGCAGGACCGGGAAGAGTATAACAAAGTGCAGATTTCCAAACTGGAGCTGGGTATTACCCGCGCCGAAGTAATGGCTTTACTGGGCACGCCGGATATTACCGAAGCAAAAATGCAGGATAGCCGTGAGATCCAGGTAATGTTTTATCGTACCCAGCACGTTCGTGCCGACGGTATGACAACACAGGATGAATGCACGCCGCTTTTATTCGAAAACGAAGCCCTGATTGCCTGGGGTGACGGTGCTTATCAAACCTACCTGAGTAGTTAATTAATTTGACGGCCATGCTGGCAGCCTTGCAGGAACTGGTGCGAGACAGCGAGGCGCTGCCGCCTTTGCCAGCCCGGGAAGCAGCACTTCTTTCCCGGTATCTTGATGTCAGCGCCCGCTGGCTCGATTTTGCACAAGCTCATCTTCCACTGCTAACGGTAATTGCCAGCCGCCCTTACAACTCCACTGAGCCGACAAAGCATTTATGGTTGCGCCATATCTCAGTATATTTATTGCTATGCTTACGCAATCGGGTGAATCATCACACCCAGCAGCAAGGCGTTGCGGCGCTGTTGTCCTATTATCAGTTAAAACAGCAGTCATTACTCAATAAACAGCGACTGAGCAGTACAATTAAACAACTCAGCCGTTTTGGCCAGCAATACTGGGCAGCACATGTTCTGCCGGCACGCAAACGACCGCCCCTCTACAGCGATTGTTTCGATATTGCCTGGTTATGGCAGCGCTACCTGTTGCGGGCTACGGTCAGCGACTTTAACGATATTCTGGCAAAACTGGCGATGACACTCCCGGTCACCGGACAGCAGCTTCTGCATGCCCTTACAGACTATCCCGGGCTACTTCACGAAGGCTTAATAATAGCCTCCGGCCAGCATATCGGGCCGGTGATGAGTCAGCTAGAAGATCAGGTGCTTATTTATTCAAACACTGAGGAACAGTTTTGCTGGCTGGCCAAAAATCAGGTTCGCCTGATGCACAAACAATCGCTTAGTGTCGAACACTGGTTCAGCCTGGTTAGCAAACTGGACGAACAACCGGAAGAAGGTGAAGTGATACGTTCGGGCGATCATGGCTGGGCACTCCCCGTTAGTTATCTGACATCACGCCCGCCGCTTAGCCTGCAAACACTGTTAAAAGCGCTTAATGATGCGGACATCGCGGTCGACAAAATAGTCGCGATGGTAGAAGTTGAGCCGGCTTTCAGTCATTTTCTGACCGATGCTGCATCAAAGGACAACCGCATGCAGTTACCGGTGCAGAATGTAAAGCAAAGTATTCTCACCTATGGCCTTGAAAGAGTCGGTCATATGCTTGTGCAGTATGCCCTCTTTCAGCGTTTAACCCAGCACTGGTTTCCGTTACTCGACTGGTATTCACGGTTGGCTCAGACAGCTATTTTGCTCAGCAGCGAACTGGCTAATGGCAGTGGCCGGATAACGCCTCAATATGCCAGCCTGGTGACCACAGTCGCCCTGTCGCCGTTGTTTACGTCGGCACAGGAAAAAGGCAAAACCGCGGTAAACCACAACGACCAACGGCTATTTGATGTCACAACACTGCTGCAAAATAATGCACAACAAGGTAATAGTGCCACCCGACAACGCCTTATTTCCCTTGCCAGCGCCTGGGAGCAGGACAAAGGGCAGTCAAGGTTGATAGCCTGTTGTGGCCGGCTGCCACAGGATGTTCCCGGGCTATTACGCCTGCCCCATTGTATCAGTGGTTTGAGCCTGATCTGGGCCCGGCAATGGCTGCTCGGGCATAAGCCCTGTGCACAAACGACTGAGTTTATCCAACAAACCCAACAGGCATTTCCTCAGCTGACTGCATTGCAATCGCAACTGCAGCCCAAGGTCAGTCACCTGCTCAATTGCCCGTTAACATAGCAGCAGTCATAGGGCCTTAATAAACGCTGTTTATAAGCACTATGGCCTATTTAACTACTCATTTAGTCTTGCATCATATACACTTATGCCTGTGTAAAGACACCCTACAATTGATTACAAAAACGCCAGAGAAAAACCCTCTTGCGCAAAAATTACGCTACACTTATCAAAAAGCAAACGACCTAACGAATCAGTAAAAGTTATTAAGGATCTCTGATGACTCAACAACGCATTACTGTCATCCGCGGAGATGGTATCGGCCCGGATATTATTGATGCAGCAACGCAAATTTTAGATAAAGTAGGCTGTGACTTTGCCTATGATTACGCTGATGCCGGCCTGATGGCGCTGGAAAATCATGGCGAGCTATTACCTCAGGAAACGCTGGATCTGATCGCCAAAAACAAGGTGACCCTGAAAGGCCCGCTGACTACCCCGGTTGGCGAAGGCTTTACCTCAATCAATGTAAGCCTGCGTAAGCAATTTCAGCTCTATGCAAACGTACGCCCGGTATTGTCTTTCAAAGGTACTAAGGCGCGTTACGAAGATATCGATATTATTACCGTGCGCGAAAATACTCAGGGCATGTACTCTGGTCTGGGTCAGGTAGTTTCTGAAGACGGTACCGAAGCCGAAGCGCGTAGTAAAATCACCCGTGAAGGCGCGGAAAAAATCGTGACTTTCGCCTACGAATTAGCTCGTCGCGAAGGCCGCAAGAAAGTGACCGCTGTACATAAAGCGAATATCCTTAAATCGACTTCAGGCTTGTTCCTGAAAGTCGCTCGCGAAATTGGTGAGAAATACCCGGATATCGAGTCTACTGAAATGATCGTAGACAACGCCTGTATGCAACTGGTAATGAATCCTCATCAGTTTGACGTAATTGTTACCACTAACCTGTTTGGTGACATTTTGTCAGACCTGTGTGCCGGTCTGGTTGGCGGCCTGGGTATGGCGCCTGGCGCCAACATCGGCGGTGAATGTGCCATTTTTGAAGCGGTACATGGTTCAGCACCAGACATCGCCGGCAAAAACCTGGCTAACCCTACCAGCGTCATTCTGGCTTCTGTACAGATGCTTGAGTACCTGGGCATGGCTGACAAAGCCGAGGCCATCCGTTCAGCCCTGAAAGATGTGATTGAAAGTGGCGATCGCACTACCCGCGATCTGGGTGGTCAGCACGGCACTACCGAATTCACTCAGGCAATGCTGGAACGTTTGTAAGCTGCATTTCGCTTTCACTGAATAATAGCAAGTCTTCGGACTTGCTTTTTTTTGTCTGGATAATACCAATCCGCATAGGAGTTTACCCTCTCAGAGTGAGTCAAAACGACTTAGATCACGACGCGTTCTCTGCGGCATAGTCATTCTATGTCCAGAGGGCGCAACACAGATGTAAGTCGTTTTGGCCACTCCCTTCGGGCAACTCCCTGAGGGTGAGCTGGCAGGCTTTCTGGCGTTGTTACGCTTGCTTGATTTGGAACCACCAAACCTGTGCAACCAAGCCTAGCCACAAAACCTGCCAGTCTTGCTGAGAGGGTAAACCTCTATGCCGATTGGTATAAAGTGAACTTTTTTTGTTGTTGTCTCGAATCAATGGGAGCAATAAGGAGAAAGTCATGTCTCAGACAACGTCGAACAACAGCATCGCTAATATGGCAGCCGTGCAAACTGCCATTGCTAATCAGGACAGCGCCGAACTTAAGCAACTGCTTGACGGGCAAACACTCGATCCATTACAAAAAGCTTACCTGAAGGAACTGGCGGACATCGGCAGCGACAACCAGATCTCGCAAATTATCGATAATGCACCAGAAAAAGGTGACGCCATGACGTAGCTAATTGACGGCAGAGTGTGCAATGATGGGCGCCTGGTCATTTTATGAGTAAAGTTATGTCAGACTCCCAATCACAACGTCGTCGTTTTCTGTTAACTGCGGGCGCTGCCGCCGGTGCTGCAGCGCTGGCACCGGTATCAGCCGTTTCGGCCGGCGAAGTAACTCTGCCAGCAATTCGCCACAGCGTATTTTTCTGGTTAAAGAATCCAGGTAATCAGGCCGACCGGGAAGCCCTTATCGCGGGCCTTAAGACACTGGCTGGCATAGAAACGGTGAAAGGCATACAGATAGGCGTACCGGCATCCACCGAGAAACGTGAAGTGGTCGACAATAGCTTTGACGTATCAGAAATGCTGTTATTTGATAATGTGGAAGGGCAAAACAGCTACCAGTCGCACCCCGTCCACCTAAAGTTTGTGGAAGACTGCGAACACCTCTGGCGCAAAGTGGTCGTTTACGACTCCATTGCTGTGTAAGTAAGCTGTTCGGGCTACGCTGAATGCCAATTTAATCAGGTAGCCTGGCTTAAAACCACCATTAACAGCCGGTTACGTGCTTTTCGGACTGATATCCAAAGGCAGGGTAAAGGCAAATTCCACGCCCTTCTGTGATGCCGACTTGAACGCTAAATCGCCTTTGAGTTTATTGGTTGCCAGCGCTTTAACGATGGACAACCCTAATCCGCTTCCGCCCGCTTCTCTGCGAGTGGTAAAGTAGGGCTCAAAGACAGATTGCTGATCTTTTTCCGGTATGCCATTGCCATTATCACGATAAATTAACTTCAAGGCTCCGCTATGAGAGTCTATTTCGCTGTGTAAGGCGATCTGCTTATTTTCGATGCCGGTAAAAGCATGGTTAATCGAATTAAACACCAGGTTAGTGATAATTTGCGATAACGCACCAGGGAAAGACCACATCACACAATGGGGTATTTTTCCGACTATAAGTTCGATGCCGTAACGTCTGAGTTCCGGCAGAATACTGTTAGTCGTGCTGTTAAGCACGGGCTCCAGTTCAAACCGGATGGCCTGGTCGGCGCCCTGGTTCACGGCATTGGCTTTAAAGTCCCCAATGAGCTTCACTGCTCTTTCCAGATTAAAGGCCAGCAAGTCCGCCACGTCTTGTGACTCCTCCACAAAATGACGAAAAAAAGACTCAGTAAGCTTGCCTGAAGAGAAATGCTTGTTGAGTTCGTTCAGTGACTCATTTAAATGGGACACCCCGGTAATAGCTACCCCAAGTGGGCTGTTGATTTCATGAGTAACACTGGCCACCAGCCTGCCAAGGCTCATCAACCGTTCTTCTTCAGCAAGGGCTTCATAGGTTTTAGTTTGCGGCAGGGGCGCCGTTGCAAAAGTTTCCACTGAAAATAAAGGCGACTCGGTAATTCGGCATATGGTGGGTAGCAAGCTTTCTACCATCTGGCTGATGACCTTCAGTTCATTGCCTTCGGGCTCCTCACCGCCTAACTCAAACACTCCCATATAATCTTCGCCACAACCACACAACCAATGGTGTATCCAGGGCACGGATAAGGTTTCTCTGTCGGCTAACAAAGCATGGCTATGGCCGGCAGCGCTGCTGAATACCTGCATGTTATGAACGGTGGATAAATGCTCAATATACTGTTTGGTTGCTGCCGTTGGCGACCGCCATGGGTATTCCCGCGAAGGGTTACTCCGCCCTAGCACGATGGGCACCCAATCGGCACTGTGAGTGGAGAGCACCCATAAGGTACACATAAACTCTTCGGGTAGCCGCTGTTGCAGGCCATCAACAGCATATTGCAACAGCGTAGTACTTTCTGTGTGACTACGGATGAGTCCAGCCCATTCATACGTCCAGTCCAAGCGTTCTGTACTCATTGAAGCCCTTCCCTAGTCCGGATAGCGATTACGGATTTCCCAGAAGTCCTCGAAGTTATCAAGCAGTAAATCAACCAGTCTTGGGTCAAAATGCTCGCCCTTTTCCTTCAGTAGCTCTTCACGAATGGTTTCTTTAGCCCATGGCTCCTTATAACAACGTTTGGAGCCAAGTGCGTCAAACACATCCGCCAATGCAGCAACACGCCCGGCAATCGGAATATCCGAGCCTTTTAAACCCAGCGGATAGCCCTTGCCATTCCAGCGCTCATGATGGGTCATACAAATCATGGCCGCGACTTTGAGAATGGGCTTGGTCGATTTTCTGAGGATATCGTGACCCACTGCAGCATGGGTTTTCATGGTTTCCCATTCTTCTAAATCCAGCTTGCCGGGTTTGTGCAGAATGCGATCAGGAATGGCCACTTTGCCAAAATCATGTAACGGTGCAGCCCGCTTAATCACCAGGCATTCCTCTTCTGGTAAACCATATAACTGGGCCAGGCGATAACTCACCAGCGATACCCGTTTTACGTGGGCCCCGGTTTCCTTACTGCGCATCTCAACCGCATCTCCGAGCAGATAGACCAGCTCGCGCTGGGTATCCAGTATTTCCTCGCCCTTGAGTAAACTTGCGTAGGTCAGCGCAACATTAAAGCAATAGATATCGAGTAATTCCTGCTGCGCATCGGTTAGCTTGCCGTTGGTGTCAACATACAGCAGTGACTGGTAACCACTTTCGGTTTCGGTATAAAACACATAGCCTTCCTCGCTATACAGCGACCGGCCTTCTTGCAGGGCTTTGTCGAATAAGCGCTGCACCGACTCCGGCAACCCTTCAGAGTCATCTTCGGCTATAACGTCGGCCATTGAGCCGGTGGCAGCCAGGATCCGTCGCTGACCATTAAACCCTTGCTCAGAAAAAGTCGTGCAATACACAGCGCTGGAATCTAGTTGCAACAGGTTCATGATCTCTTTAAGCACCGCTGTTGCAAACTCGCTCATGGAATTCGGCTTAAGCATTTTACTGGTACTTTCTATTACCTGGCGTAATCCTTTGCGATGGCTATCAATAGTCTGAATATCCCGGAAAGAGCGCAAGCCGCTGTACATCAGGGTTTTAAGTTTCTGGCTGGTTAACTCAGTTTTCTCTTTGTAGTCATTGATGTCGTAACGCTCAATCACTTCATGCTCCGGGGCCTGTCCAGGCTGCCCGGTTCGCAGCACTAAGCGAACCAGATGGTTGCCCAGCTCATTACGAACCTTATGTACCAGGTCCAGCCCGGCATGATCAGTTTCCATCACTACATCTACCAGTGCCAGCGCTATGTCTTCATTGTCGGCGAAGATCTGCAGGGCTTCCCGGGCTGAGTAGGCATGTAAAAAACGGATCCGCTTGCCATCAAAACGAAAACGTTTGAGGGTTAAATCGGTAACCTTATGCACTTCGACTTCGTCGTCAATGATCAACACGGTATAACCGTACTCCGCATCCGCCGGATCAGTTGGTACTTTTTCGGCCGATGATGTTTGCGATGCAAAAAGTGGGTTGGATATCACTGTTGACCTCTCACTTATTCAAGTCATGTAATTCAAAGGTCAACGCCAGACCTTCATCAACAAATATATTTAAGTCGCTGTTCAATTTACCTTTAACCAGGTTGTAAACCACGCTCAACCCCAGGCCGGCGTTGCCGGCCCCACGGCAGGTGGTAAAAAACGGATCAACAATGCGTTCCAGCAAGGCTTTTTCTACGCCGGTGCCATTGTCTTTAAACAGCAGTAGATGGGTATTATTATTTCCCTGAGTGTAGGGAAAGATAATGCTTATCTCACAGTGCTTTTGCTCGGGCTTAAAAGCATGGCTTACCGCATTGCTGGCGAGATAATTGAGAATGTCCAAAATGACATCCGGATAAGTGTAAACCATCGCACTCTTATCAATATTAGCGTTTATCTTTACCAGAGAGCCCGGGTATTCATTGTAAAAACGAACAATAAACGAATCGACCAGATCGGCCACAACCACGGTTTCAAGAGTCAGGTTGGCATCGGAGCTGATTACATCGACTTTTTTAAACCGCGCAACCAGAGCCGATGCTTTATGCATATTGTTCAGTGACAAGCTGACCATTTCATCCCCGGTCTCCATAAACTCTTTAAAACGCTCAGCATCAAGACAGCCTTTATCGTAATCATTGCGCAAGTCTCCCATCATCTCCTGTAAGTGGGACATGCTGGTGATACCTATACCCAAAGGCGTATTCACTTCGTGAGCAACACCGGCAACAATACCACCCATTGCCGATAGCTTTTCATTTTCCACCAGCCGCTGCTGGGCAAACTGAAGATCTTCGAATGCCGTTTGCTTTTCGCGATTGGCCAACCTCAATCGCTGTGCCTGTACCACCAGATACACAACCAGCAAACTTAAAGTAAATGCCGCAATCGGGATAATCGAATAGGCGGCTTTGTGATGGAACAGGTTGTTCTGATAAGTCGACACCAACCACTGACGATTAAAAAAATTCAGGGTAGCGACAAAGTCACCACTAGTGACATCTTCGGCACCGCTTATCACCTGATTGTGCTTGCTGAAAACCAGGCTGGGTAAACCTGATTCACGCTCAAACAAGGAGTAGCCATTATTTATCTGGTTATTCAGCGTTTGCTCAAGAGTGAAACCAGCATCTATCAATATGCCCACAAAGCCCTGTTTTTCGGCCACACGTTGTATAACAAACGTGTAATAATGGTCATTGCTTTTAAGTTTAAATATAGGTGAGGCAACAGCCCTGCGAGTATCCGAAAGACGCTTATACAGTTTATTAATGTCGGCTTTTTCGAGCAGATCGTAAGAGCTCAGCCCGGCCACAGAACTTGCTCCATGCCAATAGGTTTGCGATAACGACTGCTCTGTTTGATTATCAGGTTCTGCCAGGTAGGCCATGGCAACAATATTACCAAACTGACTCATCACCAGGTTGGTGTAACCGGCAAACTCATGAGCTTCTACCATCTCAGAAGAACGAAAAAGCTGTGCCAGCGAGCGCAGCGCATATGCGTTGTAATCAAGCTCCCTGCTTAATGTATCGATAAATTCCTGCATTGGGGCTTCGAAGCTGACTACCTGATCCTGTTTCAATAACGTTTGGCTAACTAAGGTACCCATTATGGTAATCACTACTACGAAAATTCCCCCCAGCAAAAACGTGGTGAGCTGACTGGGCATTGATGATTTCCTGGATTTTTAATAACTATAGTTTAGGAATGTAAAGAGAGGTAATTTGACCGGGTGAAGAAACTCCATAACCAAGGCTCTGCGAAGCTGTTAAGACCAGAAAACTTAAACACTCAGGCGTTGGCTGTTATTGTTTAAACCTTACCTCCTCGCAAAGATACAACCTTAACCATTGATTTAAATAGAATTTCAACGAAACTTCGAAATACGAAAGCACATTTTATCAATATTAAGTTTGAGAGTTATCAATTTTTGGCAACAGTGAAAGGAGAAAGATACATCTTTAGTATAATTTTTTAATTTACTCTTATCTGCACAACATTGTTATCCGCTGAAGCTTGATAAAGCCGCCTCAGACTAACCAAAACTGGCCATTTTCTGTACTGCCGCTCTTTACAAGAGATAAGTAGAGTAAAGGGGATGATTATCATCATTCACAACCTTTAGGAGCTACACATGAAATTATCTACTGTTCGAATCTGTATGATCGTGCTGGCGTTGTTTGCTGGCTTTAATAGTGCCACTGCTGAATCATTAAAAATGACTGACGAAGTCAGCCAGGTGGCAACCACTGAAACTTTGCTAAACCTGAATACCGCCTCACTGGAGCAACTGATGACGTTACCGGGAATTGGCAAAAGCAAAGCGGCTGCCATTATTAGTTACCGGGAATCCCAGGGCCCATTCAGCTCGGTGGATGAGCTGACCCGGGTAAAAGGTATCGGAGTTAAGATGCTGGCAAAGCTTACCGGCAGTATTGAAGTTCGCTAACGTTGAAAAGAGCTAGCTGTATCAGGAATGGCAGGCTGGCAACAAAAAAGCCGCGGTTATTCTCCGCGGCTTTCACTTGAGCATAAATTGACTGAATGCAACCTATGGCATCGCGTCCAAATCTTCGCCTTCTTTTTCGACCTGTGGCGGCATTAGATCTTCTTTACTGATCCCCAACGCCAATGCCACAGAACTGGCAATATAGATAGAAGAATAGGTACCTACTACCACACCAAATAACAACGCTGTAGCAAAACCATGGATAAGCGCACCGCCTTTAAAGAACAGCGCCAGCAATACCAACACAGTAGTTAATGAGGTAATGATGGTTCGGTTAAGCGTTTGGGTCAGTGAAATATTGATAATTTCCACTGGCTCACCCTTGCGGATCTTGCGAAAGTTTTCACGGATCCGGTCTGATACCACGATGGTATCGTTAAGCGAGTAACCAATAACTGCCAGAACCGCAGCCAGTACCGTCAGGTCGAATTCCAGTTGCAAAAACGAGAACAGACCGAGAGTCAGCAGCACATCGTGTATCAGTGCCGATACTGAGCCCAGCGCAAAACGCCATTCAAATCGTGCTGCTACGTAAATCAGAATACAGATAAGCGCTACCAGCATCGCCAGACCGCCCTGCTCTGTAAGCTCCTCACCCACGTTTGGCCCAACAAACTCAATACGGCGTTTTTCCACACTGCTATCAGCCTGTTGCAGGATATCAATTACCTGATCACCAATGGTTACGGCTTTTACACCTTCACGAGGCGCAATTCGGATAAGCACATCAGTACTACTACCAAAATTCTGCACTACGGCATCGGGGAAGTCGTTAGCCGCCAGAGACGAACGAATCTCGCCCAGATCTGCGGCTTGCTCATAACCGACTTCAATCAGGGTACCGCCGGTAAAATCCAGCCCCCAGTTCAGGCTGTTAGTTGCCAGCGAGAATATCGAAGCGAGGATTAGCACCGTTGACAATATCATTGCGGGTACCCGCAATTTCATAAAGTTAACGGTTTCGGATAATTTTAATAATTGCATGTCAGACGCTCCTATATCGCCAGTTTGCTAACACGGCGACCACCCCAAATGGCATTTACAATCACCCGGGTAACCAGAATCGCGGTAAACATAGAAGTGGCGATACCAATCATCAGCGTGATCGAGAAGCCTTTTATCGGTCCAGTACCAACGGCAAACAGAATCAAACCAGCGATAAAGGTGGTAATATTAGCATCAAGAATGGTAGAGAAAGCACTGTCATAGCCCTGATGAATTGCCTGTTGCGGACTACGCCCGTCACGAATCTCTTCGCGAATACGCTCAAAGATCAGCACGTTGGCATCAACCGCCATACCCACCGTCAGAACAATACCCGCCATACCAGGCAGAGTAAGCGTTGCCCCCGGGATCATCGACATTATGCCCACAATCATAACCAGGTTCAGGCCCAGCGCGATGTCGGCCACAATACCAAAAGCTTTGTAGTACACCAGCATGAACACCATTACCAGCGCCAGACCCCAGATAATAGCCTGCATCCCTAAATCGATATTTTCCTGACCCAGGCTTGGGCCAACAGTACGTTCTTCCACAATCTGAATAGGCGCAATAAGAGCACCAGCGCGGAGTAATAAGCTTAAATCGCGGGCTTCTTTGGGTGAATCAAGACCGGTGATCTGGAAGTTACTGGCAAACTGACCACGGATAGTCGCTACATTGATAACTTCTTCGTGACGTTCAAAAATCAGCTTATCGTTTGCATCACGTTCGCCGGTAGCCTTATATTCAATAAATACGGTGGCCATCGGTTTACCCACATTTTCGCGGGTATTGCGCGACATTTTATTACCACCTTCACTGTCAAGCGATATGCTGACCTGCGGCAAACCGTATTCATCAACGCCACTGTTGGCATCAATAATGTGGTTACCAGTTACTACTACACGCTTGTCCAGCAGCACAGGACGTTCACCTTCATACAGCAGTTGTGAACCCGGCGGCACGCGCCCTGCTACGGCGTCACGAACATCATTGTCCTGATCGACCATTCGGAATTCCAGCGTGGCCGTTGCGTTCAGAATTTCTTTTGCCTGAGCGGTATCCTGTATACCAGGCAGTTGCACTACAATGCGCTCTGCGCCTTGTTTTTGCACCACAGGTTCGGCAACACCCAGTTGATTCACACGGTTACGTATGATGGTGATATTCTGCTTAACCGCATAGTCTCTAATCTCGGCAAGCTTTTGCTCAGAGAAGCGGGCCCGCAGCACTAAATCATCCATTTCCTGATAAGTCAGGTCACGATTACGGTTTTCGAGGAAAAACTCGGCTTTATCAAGGGTTTCCTCATCGCGGAACTGAATGTCGATGTATCCGTCGCGAACGTTTACCGAGCGATAACGCAGTTTTTCTTCACGTAATGCAGTACGAAAATCGCTTTCGGCATCTTCCAGTGATTTGCCAATGGCTTCGTTCATGTCAACTTCCATCAGGAAGTGCACACCGCCCCGTAAATCCAGGCCCAGCTTCATGGGCGTGCCACCGAGGCCTTCCAGCCACTCCGGCGTATCAGGTGCCAGGTTCATGGCAACTACATAGTCAGTGCCCAGTTCACGATCAAGAAAATCACGCGCTTTTAACTGGCTGTCGGAATCCGGCAGACGAATCAGCAACTGCTCGTTTTCAAACTCTACCGATTTAATCGGAATGTTTTGCTCAGCAAGCGCGGAAGTGATTCGAGATTCGAGTGCTGCGGTGACGGTGGCGTTGCGTGAACCGGAGATTTGCACGGCATTATCTTCACCGTACAAATTTGGCAACGCATACAGGCCGCACATCAGTACCATAAACAGTACGACCAGCACCTTAAAAAATGAGTTTTGGTTTAACACAAAAATTCCCTACGACGGGCTGCGGAGATTACCGAGCCCGTTTTAGCTGGTTACTAGATAGACTTCATTGTGCCTTTTGGCAGCACGGCACTCACGGCAGATTTTTGTACCACGATGTTGGTCTGATCGTTCAGCGCAACTTCAATAAAATCCTTTTCGTCAGACACTTTGGTTACTTTACCAACCATGCCGCCCTGGGTCAGGATCTCATCACCTTTGGCCAGTGATGATACCAGCGCTTTATGCTCTTTAACCCGCTTTGCCTGTGGGCGATACAGCAGGAAATAGAAAATCAGGCCAAACACGCCCAGCATGATCAGCATTTCTAAACCGCCGCCCTGGCCACCGCCACCAGCTGTTTGTGCGTGTGCTTCGGAAATAAATAAACTCATAATGTTCCCCGTTATAAATTGTTATAAAGCCGGTACCGGCATGTTTTTCTGTGCGTAAAATTCGCTGACAAATTGGTCCAGAGTATTACTCGCAATCGCGTCCCGCAATCCCTGCATAACCCGTTGATAGTAACGCAGGTTATGGATGGTATTGAGTCTGGCGCCAAGTATCTCATTGCACTTGTCGAGATGATGTAGATATGACCGAGAATAGTTTTTGCAAGTGTAGCAATCACAATTTTCGTCGAGCGGACCCGTATCATGCTTATGTTTGGCGTTGCGGATTTTTATCACACCTTCGGTGACAAACAAATGACCGTTGCGGGCGTTTCTAGTTGGCATCACGCAATCGAACATGTCAATGCCACGGCGAACCGCCTCTACGATATCTTCCGGTTTCCCTACGCCCATCAGATAGCGGGGCTTATGCTCAGGAATTTTCGGCGCCGTGTGCTCGATGATGCGGATCATGTCTTCTTTGGGCTCACCCACCGACAAACCGCCAATGGCGTAACCGTCGAAGCCAATATCCTCGAGGCCAGCCAGCGAAATATCGCGCAAATCTTCGTACATGCCGCCCTGAATAATACCGAACAGGGCTGATGGATTATCACCATGGGCATCTTTACTGCGTCGCGCCCAGCGCAGCGACAGTTCCATAGAGATACGGGCTTCCTGCTGCGTCGCCGGGTACGGCGTACACTCATCGAAAATCATCACGATATCCGAGCCCAAATCACGCTGCACTTCCATGGATTTTTCCGGCGTCAGCAAAATCTTTTCGCCATTGATTGGCGAGCGGAAGGTTACCCCTTCTTCGGTAATTTTGCGTAAATCACCCAGGCTAAATACCTGAAAGCCACCGGAATCGGTGAGAATTGGTTTTTGCCAGTGCATGAAATCGTGCAGATCACCGTGTTCTTTTATAATCCCGGTCCCCGGTCGCAACATCAGGTGAAAGGTGTTTCCCAGACAAATATGGGCACCGCTGTCGGCCAGTTCTTCGGGGGTCATTCCTTTTACAGTACCGTAGGTACCTACCGGCATAAACGCCGGCGTTTCCACTTCGCCACGTTCAAACACCAGCTTTCCTCGTCTGGCGCGACCGTCGGTATGGAGCAGTTCAAATTGCATGAGAAATAATATCCTGTCTGATCAAGAGGGCTATTGGCGCGCCCCTTTGTCGATACTCAATTGAGGGCGGATTATACCAGCAATACAACAGAGATCATGTGTTAATGCTTTTTTCAATAAACATGCTGTCGCCGTAGCTATAAAAGCGGTATTCCTGTTCAATGGCTTCGGCATAAGCTTTAAGCACATTGTCGCGCCCGGCAAAAGCACTGATCAGCATGATCAGCGTTGATTCGGGCAGATGAAAGTTAGTGAACATGGCATCCACTACCTTAAATTCGAAACCGGGATAGATAAAGATGTCCGTGTCGGCCTGGAACGGCTCAATCACTGCAGTTTGATCGGCATGCAGTGCCGCAGATTCCAGCGAACGCACTGATGTGGTCCCTACCGCGATAACACGCTTACCAGCGGCTTTGGTAGCTCGCACTGCGTCCACCACACTTTGCGGCACAATGGCATATTCACTGTGCATCTTGTGCTCAAGCACATTGTCGACCCGCACCGGCTGAAAAGTCCCAGCGCCTACATGTAAGGTAACGTAAGCCAGATTAACCTGCTTTTCTGCCAGTGCGGTTAAGATGGTCTCATCAAAATGCAGTCCTGCCGTGGGTGCTGCTACGGCACCGGGCGCCTGATTATAAACCGTTTGATAACGTTCTTTGTCGCTGTCTTCATCGGCTCTGTCTATATACGGTGGTAATGGCATATGGCCATAGGCCTCAAGCTGCTCAAGCACCGTACTTTCGCCGTCAAAACACAGTTCAAACAATGCGTCCTGCCTACCGGTTACGGTCACTTCAACCGCCCCTTCCAGCAGTAATTTGGTGCCGGGCTTGGGTGCTTTGCTGGCGCGCACATGGGCCAGGGCGTTGTGCTCATCCAAAATGCGCTCAACCAATACTTCCACTTTGCCGCCCGAGGCCTTCTGCCCCAGAAGGCGCGCTGGTATAACCCGGGTATTATTAAATACCAGTAAATCTCCCGGCTCCACCAAATCCAGCATATCCCGGAACTGTTTATGATCGACTTGACCCGTTTTGCCATCGAGGTGTAACAAACGGCTGGCGGTTCGTTCAGCGGTAGGATGTTTAGCAATCAGGTGCTCAGGCAGTGTAAAACTAAAATCTGATAATTTCATGCAGCTCAAATGTTGTATCAAATTGCTTTTAGAACGCGCGGAATACCAGCTTGAAAGGGGTTTCCGGCGATATAAAAGGTTTTCTGTCAAAAATTGGCGGGAGTGTAACACATTTCGCCTAAAAAAGGCCGTGTCATCGTTACAATTTCACCGTCTGCAGCGGTCTTTCTGAGTTCATGAAGCGGGGGGAATTCAGCGCCAGCTCAGCTTAAGCTAAAGGCCTGATTTTATTTGGGTTAGCAAGCTACTCGCCAACATTCAATCGAGGCTCGCTCGCTACTTTTACAATCCTCTTGCAACGTTTTACAACGTTTTTGCAGTTCTTCCACCTTGCAATCCTGCAATTCCCTTACCAACTATAGGTATTTATATCTATACCAATGAATACCGGATAATACACAGTTTTTCTTTTATTATTCTGGAATAAGACTATTATTTAATCAAAGCGATGATGTTCTCCCATCTTCCTTATTCGACCCAGTCACTTTGGCTGGGTTTTGTTTATGTACCGCACAATCCATGTATCTTCTACCTTGTAGCAATTTAATCGCCGTCACCAGCGGCCATGATCTCGGCCATCATTTCTGCCGATAACGGTCGGGCTTTAAGTACATAAAGAATTTGCAGCAACAAATCAGCGCCTAAAATGCCTTTATTCACCTTATTGCGTAGATTATCAGCTGTTTGCGAAACTCCTATTTCTGCCAGTTTGTCACTCAACCCCTGATATTTCACACCGCGCAACGACATTTCCGAACGAATAATCCGCTGTACCACCATCCGCCATTGATTCTGACCTTTCAAAACAACCCCTTTTGTGAATTATATTTTACATTGACACACTTTTTTACACATATAGACATAATTATTATTGACTATTGCCACCTTAATTGTCTACACTTTTCCTCGTTCCGGCAGATACGCTAAAAAAATTCAGTCGGAACGGGCAATGAGAACAACACAGACTATCGGTTTAGTCACACTTTGTTGCACTAATTAACGTAAAGTCGTTGCAACAGTGTAGTAAATCTGACTAGAGTTAACGGCATTTAGCTGATTCGGTAAGGAGATATAGTATGGAATGGGATCTTGAAAAACTTGAGGCCCTGTTTAAAGACATGGATGACCTGGTCGTCACCCGCGAGAAAGAGTGTTTACTGATTGCAAATCAGGACGGGCTGGATGCCTGGCTGGCAATCAGCGGTGAACAAATCATTGTTGAGAGTTTACTGTTTAATGCATCGCAGGTTGCCGACAAAGCCGCTCTGGACCACGATATTCTGTCAACTCACATGCTTTTCCCACTCACAACGGTGGCCATATCCAACGTTAATGGAGAGGAATACTACACGGCATTTGGTGCGCTGAGCGCGCAGTCAAAAGCAGAGAGTATTCAAATTGAAGTGACTACGTTATTCCAGAACGTGGCAGCTTTCCTTGACGCTTATGAGTCACATTTGAAGTAATTTAAGGAGAAATTTATGTCTGTTTGGAAAAAACTGATCACAGCAGTGAAAGGTGGAGCCAACGAAGCGGCCCAGTCAGTGGTAGATAGTCAGGCAATCAGAATTCTTGAACAGGAAATTCGGGAAGCAAAAGAAGAGTTGCGCAAATCTGATCATGCCCGTACCCAAATTCTGGCTAAGTGCAAATTGTCACAGCAAAAAGTTGATGGATTTAACCAGTCGATTGCGGAGTATGAAGCCCATGCCCGTAAAGCTATCGACACCGACCGTGAACTGGCGCTTGATTGCGCGCAAAAGGTTAGCGAACTGAAAGCTGAACGCGACCAGGAACAGCAATACCTCGACCAGTTCAATGCGTCAGAGAAGCAATTAGCTAAAAATATTCAGCAGGCTAAAGCCAACCTGCGTCGCCTGGAGCAACAGGTTGACATGGTAAAAGCAACTGAAAGCGTGCAAAAGGCTCAGGTTGCGGTTTCCTCCCGTCATATGGGCGCAAATAGCAAAATGAAGACGGCGACTGAGTCACTGTCGCGGATTCAGGAAAAGCAAAAAATGCGCACCGCGGAGCTGGAAGCAGCGGAAGAACTGGCTTCATCTGAATCGTCAGACGATTTAGAAAAGCGTCTGGCTGCGGCAGGCATCAAAGGCGGCCAGAGTTCGGCCGACGATGAGCTGGCGCGCATTTTAGGCAAGTAAATAAAATCAAGCGGTTAAGTCTCGGGCTTGCTCTCTGGCAGGTACTTGGACTAACCGCTATTTTTTTGCGAAGATGGCAGACAACTCAACAACAGGGATAGTCAGTGGCGCCAATATGTGGATAAAAATCCGACGCGTAATGCTTAACTATTTTGCCGAATCACGATGGTATACCATCGTTCTGGCGACGCTGTTTTATGCATTGTCGTCCTGGTTGTTACTTTATGCATTCGACGAGCAGGCACTGACCGAAAGCGTTGACTTCATCTATTGGCTGGCAGTTACCGGCTCAACAGTTGGCTACGGTGATTTATCGCCGCAAACCCCGGCTGGCAAGCTTATTGTGGCCTTATATGTTATCCCGCTTGGGTTAAGTATCTTTGCGATGATTGTAGGCCGGGTTGCCGCATTTGTGGGAAATCAATGGAGAAAAGGTATTATGGGGTTATCCAGTCTCGATGTAAGCAACCATATTCTGGTCATTGGCTGGAATGAACGACGCACGTTACTACTACTCAAACTACTCCTGCAGGAACGTCAGTCCCTGGCTGAAAAGCCCGACATCGTGCTTTGTGTGAGAGCCGACATTACCAACCCCATGCCCGGTAAAATAGAATTCGTGCAGGTGGAATCGTTTAATAAAGATGAAGACATGGACAAAGCCTGTATCAGCGCGGCCTCCACCATTCTTATTGATAATCCCGAAGACGACTTAACCATGACCACCGCGCTGTATTGTGCACAAAAGAATCCGTCGGCCCATCAGGTTGCTTATTTTAATGATGAAAGTCTGGTAAGGCTGCTGCAGATGCACTGTCCACAGGTAGAATGCACACCCAGCGTTGCTGTTGAAATGCTCGCCAAAGCCGCTTTCGACCCTGGCTCCAGTGCGCTGCACCACGATTTGTTGAGCGTGGATGACGATGGTCAGGCGCAATTTTCTCTGACTATCCCCCACTCGGTTGAGCCGGTGAGCTACCAAACCTTATTTATGGCGTTTAAACGTCAGTATGATGCCACCTTAATAGGCTGTGCTGGCGCTGAACGTGGCCAATCCATTACGCTCAACCCTGCACTTAATACGGTTATTTCGCCGCAGGATAAACTTTATTATATCGCCAAAGCCCGCATTACCGATATTAACTGGAATGCGCTCACGGAGCAGTGATATGTTCAAAAAATGGTTTAAATCAGATGCGCCCAAAAAGCCTGCCGCACCGGAGGTGATGGGTCTGTACTTAGGCGGCTCCTTTGAACTGGATGCGCTTAAGCTCAAATTACTCACGCCACAGTTGTGTATTGAAGGCGCAGCCAGCAAGCATCTTATTCAGGCAGTAGGCCAGGCAGAGCTGGACAGCGGCGGCACCCTGTTACGCTTTTACACCGACGACGATGCCTTTCTGCAGGTAGTGCTTGACGGTGGCATGAGCGAAAACCATATTACCGATGTAAAGCTCTGGTATTTCTACTCCACCACCACTATCGGCAACCAGGCGCAATGGCAACAATGTCTGAACAAAGAGATTTCCCGCCCAACCTATGACCTGGAAGGCCACAGTTTTTCACGTGTTTGGGATGCTGTGGGTGAAGAATCACCACCGGTTGCCGTTACCGAAAAAACCTGGGAAGAAGACGGCGATGTGAGTGAAACCGACCAGTTTATGATGCTTTACGAGCGCGAAATTGATAACGACCGAACCGAGTCTTTGCTGGTTGCCGGCGAAGAGAAAATTGTCGGCGCAAATGCCGATCGCTGTCTGGTGATCAGTACCGGTTTTGACATTCAACCCTCAGATATTCGCATTAACGGCTAACAATAAGGAAAACGCATGGAAATTATTACTCAGTCGATGGCCGGACTTTTAAACTTCGCCCTGTATTTTGCGATCTCTATTATTTACCTGTTCATTTTTAAGGTGGTGTACGCCATGGTTACGCCGCACGACGAATGGAAACTGGTTAAACAGGAAAAGAACGTAGCCGCGGCAATTGGTTTTGGTGGCGCCATGGTTGGCTTCAGTCTGGCTCTGGCAAGCGCCGCGTCAAACTCTCTGGGGCTGATCGATTTTACCCTGTGGGGCATTGTCGCGGTAATCGCTCAGAGCCTGGCTTTTGCCCTGTTGCGGTTTAGTTTTATGCCGAAGATTGCCGAGCGCATAAATAACAATGAAATTTCTGCCGGTGTTATGCTTGCTGCCATGTCGATTGCCGTGGGTATTCTGAATGCCGCTTGCATGACTTATTAGGAGTTTTGCGATGAGCCATTCACAAAAACGTTCTAAAAGTATTCATCTGCATCAGTTACGCAAAGCTTTTGCATTAAAACCGCTGGCTGTGGGTGTAGCCGGAATTATGCTGACCGCCTGTGGTGGCAGCCGTGAACAGTCAAACATTTACGTATCGCCGGAAGATTGCCAGCAGGATAACCCGGAAGCGACCGGCCAGTGCCTGGCGGCATACGAGTCTGCGCTTGAGGAGCATAATCGCACCGCACCTAAATTCGATACGCAAAATGATTGTGAATACGAATTTGGTAATGACCGCTGTCAGTATGTACAAACATCATCAGGCAGCTTTTTTATGCCCTTTATGGCCGGTTATATGGTAAGTCAGCTGCTGCAGCCGCGACCATACTATTCGCAACCCCTATATACCTCCTTCTCGCCTTATTCACCGTTCCGCTCCCGCTGGGTTACCTCAAACGGCTATGTGTTTGACGGTGATATCAGAAGACGCTCTTATAATGCCCCGTCATCGGTATTTGAGAAAAAACCAACCGTAAATCGCACCATTAAACGCGGTGGGTTCGGTAGCAGCGTGCGGGCAAAATCGAGCTGGGGCAGCTCAGGAAGTAAGTCTAAGGGCTGGGGCGGCTAGCATGTTCAGAATGGCCAGTCAGCCGCGTCACAACTGGCAACAGTTAGCGGCTGAATATGGTTTTCATTTTCACACCATGTACGGCGAACCCTACTGGGATGAAAGTGCTTACTATCAGTTTACCCTGCGTCAAATCGAGCAGGACATTGAAGATCCCAGTGCCGAATTACACCAGATGTGTTTGCACGTGGTGGATAAGGTGGTTAATTCTGAGGCATTGCTCACCCAGTGCCAGATCCCCCAACCTCACTGGGATCTTATCGCCTCAAGCTGGCGTGAAAAGCAACCTTCTCTTTATTCGCGACTGGATCTGGTTTACGACGGTAAATCTCCCGCCAAGCTGTTAGAAAACAATGCCGATACCCCCACTTCCCTGTACGAAACCGGTTTCTGGCAATGGCTATGGCTGGAGAACCTGGTGGATGCCGGCCAGATTGCCCGCCACGCCGACCAGTTTAACTCCTTACAGGAGAAGCTCGTTTACCGGTTTGAGCAATTAAGACAGCAATACAATTATCAGCGTATTCACTTTAGTTGCTGTGAAGATTCGGTAGAAGATCGCGGCACCGTGCAATACCTGCAGGATTGTGCCAGTGCAGCGGGTATAGACGCACCGTTTTTGTTTGTTGAAGACATAGGCCTTAGCGACACGGGCTACTTTACCGATTTGGACGACAACGCTATTACCCATTGTTTCAAACTGTACCCCTGGGAGTTTATGCTCCGGGAAGAGTTTGGCGATGCCCTGGAAGCAGCTGATGTAGGCTGGCTTGAACCGCCGTGGAAGTCGGTGTTATCCAATAAGGCGTTGCTGCCGCTGTTGTGGCAGGAGTTTCCCAATCACCCTAACCTGTTACCGGCATTTTTTGAGCAGGATAAGCATCGGGCCACCGGCGGCAAGTGGATTAAAAAGCCGTTATTTTCCCGTGAAGGGGCTAATATCTCGCTGCTTAACGACGATGATTCACCAACTACCCTATCGGATGGGCCATACGGTGAAGAGGGGTTTATTCTGCAACAGTACCATCCCCTGCCCCGCTACGGCGATCAATACGTATTGATTGGCAGTTGGCTGGTAGACGATTTGCCGGCTGGCATTTCCATTCGGGAAGACCGTTCACTGATTACCCAGGACTTATCGCGCTATTTGCCGCACATTATTTTATGAGACAATTTACCTTATCCCAGCAACTCAGAATTTTAGGCGTATTGGCCCTCGGCCTGCTAGGCACCGAGTTTATTAATTTATTGCTGTCTAACTGGTTAAATCAATTCGGTATCCGGCCGCGCGTTCCTAGCAACCTGCCGGGTATTTTTCTGGCCCCCTGGCTACACGCCAACCTCACACACTTTGCCAGTAACTTTTTACCTTTATTACTGTTTATGTGGCTGAGTATGCAATGGGGCAAGCTGACCTTTCTGAAGTCAACGCTGTTAATTTGGCTTGGCGCCGGCCTGTTGGTGTGGTTATTTGGTCGTAATGCTATGCACATTGGTGCCAGCGGCATTGTTTATGGTTACCTTGGCTTTCTCATCCTCGGCGGCTTTTATAGCAAAAAATTACATTTATTAATTATTTCGGTAGTGATAGCCGTGCTATATGGCGGTATGATATTCGGCGTACTGCCCTTACAGCGATTTGTTTCTTTTGAATACCACCTGTTTGGTTTCATTATGGGCTTACTAAGTGCTCACCTGTGGGCGAAATCCTCTTAATATCAGGGCTTGTAGCCTGCTATTGTAAGTAAAGAAGTTATCTTATGTCAGACAGCACACAGTCAACCGCTAAGCCTCAGAATCAGGGGTTTCTGCCTAATCTGGCATTTAACATTGTCATCCCGGTCGTCCTCATGAGCTATGCCAGTTCGGAAGAGTATTTAGGTCCGGCCTGGAGTATTGTGGCAGCATTGAGCTTTCCGCTGGGCTATGGCTTATGGGATTTAAAGCAAAGCGGCAAGGTTAATGGCTTTTCTGTGCTCGGCATTGTCAGTGTGCTACTGACCGGCGGGATCAGTTTATTAAAGTTACCGGCGGAATATATTGCTATAAAAGAAGCAGCTATACCAGCTCTCATAGGCATAGCTGTGCTAGTAACCCAGGCAACAGAAAAACCGCTGGTAAAGATGCTTATTCTTAACGATCAGATCATTAACTGGCCGAAATTGAACGAAGTGCTCGATCAGCAGAATAAACAACCGCTGTTTAAGGAAAAAATCAGGCACTGCTCTTACATTGTTGCCGGTTCGTTTTTCTTATCCTCTACGCTTAACTACATTCTTGCCAAGGTAATTCTGGTGAGCGAACCGGGTACCACTGCCTATACAGAGGAGTTAGGGCGGATGACTGCATTGAGCTACCCGGTCATTGTTATCCCCTCTATGGTGTTGCTGATTGCTGCATTGTGGTATCTGTTCAGCCAGATTGGCAAAATTACCGGTGAGGATATCGAGAGCTTTATTAATCAGTAGTGAAAGGATAAAGGTGCGAATCATTACCATTAAGGCAAAGTGTCACAACTCCACCCCGCGCTGAATTACTGCTCGATAGCTTGCTTCAGCATCGGTTAATAAACCCGCTTTATTGTCACTATGGCTACAGGCCCCTGCCAGTCATACATCGCCTTACTCAAATCGGCCTCACCATGGATCCCGGCAGACGGGAAAATATAGCCTTCACCCAAATCCGTATCGGAAAATGCTTCACCGGAGCAGGTCGGCCCCGGAATAAATGCACATTCTTCCGAGTTAGTTTCGGTACCGGCGTCGTACGCCATGGCCAGATAGGTTGTTCGTGCCCGCATGCCTGAAGGAAGGTCAATAGCCTGAGCCGCATCGATATTATCGTTGGTGGGTAATAACATGGATACCAGACTCAGTTTATTTTTACCACCACGGGCGTCAATGGAAACTGTCACCGACTCGCCAGGGCCTAACAAACCTTCTGAGCTAACCGTTTGAAAAACCCCATTCGATGCATCCAGCTCAGCCTGCAACCCGGCAGTGTCTCCACCTTCCGCTACTCGCCCCAACGCTTCTGAAGCTGGCGCTCCCAACTCAAATAAGCTCACCCGTTTGTTATGCGTAGCCAATAAGAATGGTGTAAAACTAATTCCAGAAGTGACATTCTGAATAGTCACCTCATAGGTTTTTGCAGCGGCCATAGCCGGTGCGGTAAAAGCCAGTACTGCAGGTACCATCAATGAAAACACTATTTTTTTCATTTTCTTTTTCTCCGTAAAAGTCAGTAAATAGGAGGTTTAGCATGAAACCGCATCGACTCCTCCCCCTCGGAGGAAAAGACTAGAAGTTTTGTTTCACACCGAAATCACGGAATTATCACGAAATGATCACGGTTGAATAGTCATCACCTGAGCTCTGGATATCACTGCGAACCGTTTTCTCCGACATTTTCAGAGTCGACATAAAAAGCGAAAAAACTAACGAAAATAGTAACTTGACACCTGGTGTCGTATTGGTAACGTAAGCGTTACGGGTGTATAACGTCAGGAAAAGGGGCAACTCCTGTTAGCTTTAAATCGAGCCAACGGAGACCCTCAATGCAATTGAAAATTAACGCAAATAAACTTAAACAGCTCAGAGAAAGCCGCTGCTGGTCTCAGCAACAGCTTGCTGATATGTCGGGGTTAAGTTTAAGAACCGTTCAGAGAATTGAAGCAAAATCAGTGGCGTCACAGGAGAGTGTAAAATGCCTTGGCGCCGTGTTTGATATCGCAATTTCCGAGCTGTTTGCTGACGATGTGTTAACTGACAATCCGGCACCTGATTCTTCGCAACCCGACAAGGAAGCACTCTCTGCTTCCTCGTCGATTGAAAATGACCACAATAAATCCCTGCAAACTGAACAAGGCAAGCTGGAAATCAGAAAGTTACATATCGCGTTCTGGATTGTACTCGCCAGTCACCTGTTCGGTTTTTACGGTATTTTTAGCGCCTTTGGCGAACAACGCATAGATGAATCCACATTTCAGCTGTTGAAAAATACGGTTTCCATTGCGCTGGTCATTTCCGCTATCGTTTATTTCTTTAAGCATAATCGCCTGAAGAAAAAATACGGGCTTGGCTCATCTTTACTTTAAACCACCATTAACAGGCAGACTGCCGAATTGCTGCGCGCTTTGCCGTAGAAGGAAGAAAGATGAACACTCAACCACTTAGCGTAAAATCGTTAGTTATCGCATTCTTGATGTATGTTGTTACCACAGTCATTCTGGCTGTGGTGCTGTCGGTATTTTGGCAATCCGGTATTGATACCTCCGCCTACTCGCAGCAGCAATTAATCGACATGGCAGCGCAGTCAAAGCTGTTGACGGTCGGCTCAATGGTTATTGGCAGTACGATGGCGGTAATTTGCGCCTATTTTATTACCCGACGCACCGGTAGTGACAGTTATAAGCATGCTAAGTATTTTGCCGGAATACTAACCCTGTATGGCATCTTAGGCATTTTCCTGCATCCCGAACACCACGTCATTCAACAGGCTGCCAAACTACTCGCACCTCTACCTTTGTGCTTACTCGGCGCCTGGTTTGCAATAGCAAAAACGAATAACAAACACGATAAAATCTCGCACGAAGCGTGCTAATAAAGAAAAATGACGAACAGGTTCCTGTTCGTCATTTATTAAAGGCTCTAAGATTTGCCGCTGAAATAGCTATGGATTACTCACAGCGCCAGTCGGTTTCAAAATCGCACTGGCTTTTTTCTTCTTTAGGAGCCGGTGTGGTTTCTGTTTTCACCACTGGAGCGCTCTCAGGTAACAAACCGAATAACTTTTTGGCGATATCGGTATTGTCGTACTGCCCGTAAAACTGATTGCTACCAGCTCCGAATGCAAATACTTCCACATCTACCCCAGTATGACCGGAGGTGGTCCAGCCGGTATTTGAGCGGATATCGAGTAGGGTCTTGATACCAGCGAATCGCGCTTTAAGGTCGTCCTGTTTTGCCAGTTCTACTACCTGCTGTGATTCTTTTTCGTTTAGCTCAAAGCCCAGTGCGTCACTAACATACGTTACGGGTGAATCCACCTCGGTTATATTCTGGGCGATGGTTTCCGGCGACTGTTTTAGGTTTTGCAACCACTCAGGTGCCCAGCGATATTCACCACGCGCACCAATAGTTAATCCACCTGTACTGTGATCTGCAGTGAGAACCACCAGCGTATCCGGGTGCTCTTTCACATAGCTAACCAGATACTCCAGCGCAAGATTCAGGTCGTGCATTTCAGCCATTGCTGCGGCAATATCATTAGAGTGGCCAGCCCAATCTACCTGACTGGCTTCCACCAGCAGAAAGAAGCCCTTATCGTTTTCTAAATGCTTGATCGCATGCTCAGTAAGATAAGCCAGACGATTTTTGCGTAGATCATCAAGAGCCCAGGGCAGGCCTACTTCGGCAAAGAGTCCCAGCACATTTTCGCCGGCAGGCAGCGTGGCAAGTTTGTTGTAAGTATCCACATAAGCATAGCCCGCATCGATAAATTCGGCGGTAACATTGCGATCTTCTCGCTCAAAATAGCGGGTGCCGCCGCCCAGCATCACATCAGCAACAAACTGACCATTGATTCGATCTTCAAAGAAGCTGTCAGCCAGTTCATTATAATTCTGGCGGCTTTCATTATGCGCAACATAAGAGGCTGGCGTGGCGTGAACAATTTGCGATGTTACGGCTACACCAGTGCGCATCCCTAATTGTTTTGCCCGTTGCAGAATAGACGTTACTGGCTTTTTGTTTTTATCAACGCCAATGGCACCGTTATAACTTTTGACACCCGAGGCAAGCGCTGTTGCAGAAGCGGCCGAATCGGTTACAAAACCAGAAACCTGATCAGGATAAGTACTGGCATTACCCACAAAAATATCGTCCAGCACAACACCTTCCACCTCTGGCGTGTCGGGATTGTCACGGAAATTGCGATAAGCAGTGGTATAGGCTGGCCCCATGCCGTCTGACACAATCATAATGATATTTTTTGGCGTTGAGGGAATTTGTTTCTGAGTAGAAGCGGTATCGGCAGTATTCACGCAAGCCGACAACGCAAACGTTGCGGCCACTGCCACAAGCAATTTCTGTCGCACGATAGGTTCCTTTTTGTAATCTTAATATATCGCAGTGTATCGCTGCTATCTTACATCCGCATGAAAAACCGATAAGATGTTAAAACAACAGGATAATCATATCTTATGCAGAGTATACCGTTATCCGTTCCGGATGCCCATGCACCGGCCAACCGTTTACAGCAACTCCCGCATACGTTGCTGAACCACGTCGACCAGCATGTCTGGCTGAAATTTAGAAATAAAACGGTTACACCCTACTTTTTCAACCATGGCCTGATTAAAGCTGCCGCTGAGCGACGTGTTCAGCGCAATGAATAAGTCTGCCATGCGCGGATCGGCGCGGACTTCCGCTGTTAACCGATAGCCATCCATCTCCGGCATTTCGGCATCGGTAAACATCATTAAAATCTCATCGGTAACGGTTTTACCTAAATCAGCCCATTCTTTCAGCAATCCCAGAGCTTCAGCCCCATTGTGGCATTCAAGAATGTGCAACCCGAGTTGCTCAAGGGTATCGCGGATTTGCTTTCGGGCCGTTGAAGAGTCGTCCACGATCAATACTTTTCGCCCTTTCAGGTGCTCGACAACGGCCTGATCGAGGATTTCTTCAGAGATAGACACATCATATTCAATGATTTCGGCCAGCACTTTTTCCACATCGATAATCTCGACTAACTCTCGTTTACCCTGAATATCAATCTGAGTGATGGCGGTAAGAAAGTTTGTCTTACCGATGGATTTGGGCGGCGGCTGGATATCTTCCCAGGATGTATTAACGATACTGACGACATCACCAATCATAAAGCCCTGCACTGAGCGGTTGTATTCGGTGATGATAACATTGCGATCCGTGTTCCCATTCTCAGTGCTCACAGGGCGCATTCTAATAGCCTGCCGTAAGTCTATTACGGGGATCGTCAGCCCGCGGTAAATCGTTACACCCCGCAGATTACCATGGGTTCCCGGCATCATATTCATCTTCGGCACCGTGATGACTTCCTTAACCTTAAACACGTTGATAGCGTAGGTATGACGGGTTCCTAACCTGAACAACAATAACTCCAGGCGGTTTTCACCTACCAGCTTAGTTCGCTGATCAACTGACGAAAGTATTTCACTCATGATAAATGGCCTAACGAATATCCTTTCTTAATAATAGATTTTTTTTACTCACTTTGCGCGGAAAATCCTTAGTAATCACACTGTTCAGATTTTGCACATCAAACATTCACAGGGATTATTACGATAATGAGGATTATATATTTCTGTTATTGAGCTCACCGCTCTAGGATGAAATGGAAGTCGATGACAACCCAAGGGTGTTATCAGCAAAAGATTCATTCTATTTTCGGGAAGGAGAGACAGTCATGTCAGAATACCAAAATGCAATCGATCAGGTTGCCACGCTTAAGAGTCAATATAACGGTACTTGGGATGCCATCAGTCCAGATTTTGCTGCACGTATGGTTGTTCAAAACCGCTTCAAAACCGGTTTAGACGTTGCTAAGTATACGGCAAAAATTATGCGTCAGGACATGGCCGAGTACGATGCAGACTGTACTCAATACACGCAATCTTTAGGTTGCTGGCACGGGTTTGTTGGTCAGCAAAAAATGCTGTCTGTGAAGAAACATCAGGGCACTACCAGTAAGAGCTATCTTTATCTGTCTGGCTGGATGGTTGCCGCACTGCGTTCTGAGTTCGGTCCTCTGCCGGATCAGTCAATGCACGAGAAAACCTCAGTTGCATCATTAATCGAAGAACTGTACACCTTCCTGCGTCAGGCTGACGCACGTGAACTGGGTGACCTGTTCAAGCAGTTAGATACTGCTAAAGCAAATGGTGGCGACGTAGCTGCTATCCAGGCGCAAATCGACAACTACGAAACACACGTTGTGCCAATCATTGCCGACATCGACGCCGGTTTCGGTAACGAAGAAGCCACTTACCTGCTGGCTAAAAAGATGATTGAAGCGGGTGCGTGCTGTATCCAAATCGAAAACCAGGTATCTGATGCCAAGCAGTGTGGTCACCAGGACGGTAAAGTAACTGTTCCTCATGAAGACTTCCTGGCGAAAATCAACGCGGTTCGTTATGCCTTTTTAGAGCTGGGTGTAGACGATGGTGTTATCGTTGCTCGTACCGACTCTTTAGGTGCTGGCCTGACGCAGAAGATCCCGGTATCTACCAGCGAAGGTGACCTGGCTTCTCAGTACAACGCGTTCCTGCAAACTACCCCGGTTAACTCGGTAGCAGACCTGAACGAAGGTGACCTGGTACTGAAGCAAAACGGCGAACTGGTTAAGCCTGAGCGTCTGCCTAACGGCCTGTTCCGCTTCAAGCCTGACACTGGCGTAGCGCGTTGTGTACTGGACTGTATCACCAGCCTGCAAAACGGTGCAGACCTGCTGTGGATTGAAACTGAAAAACCACACGTTGGTCAAATCGGTAACATGGTTAACCAAATCCGCGAAGTTATCCCGAATGCGAAGCTGGTTTACAACAACTCGCCTTCATTCAACTGGACACTGAGCTTCCGTCAACAGGTATTTGATGCATGGACTGAAGAAGGTAAAGACGTATCTGCCTACGACCGAAATAACCTGATGTCTGCAGAATATGATGAAAGTGAACTGGCCGCCGAAGCAGATGCGAAAATCCAAAGCTTCCAGGCTGACGGTGCTCGTGAAGCCGGTATCTTCCACCACCTTATCACACTGCCGACTTACCACACTGCTGCGCTGTCTACTGACAACCTGGCAAAAGGTTACTTCGGTGAAGAAGGTATGCTGGCTTACGTTAAAGGCGTACAGCGTCAGGAAATCCGTCAGGGGCTGGCGTGCGTTAAGCACCAGGCAATGGCCGGTTCTGACTTAGGTGATACTCACAAAGAATACTTCTCTGGTGAGCAGGCACTGAAAGCGAGTGGTAAAGACAACACCATGAACCAGTTCGACTAATTCGACTCATTCCCAACTGAAACAAGTCGATTCGTGTTAAGCCTCCTTCGGGAGGCTTTTTTTATGCCCGTGTGAACTGAAATATTGGTGGTTCTATCGGTTTTATTCACCATAATTATTTATTTTCAACCATTCACAAAACACATCCACTCATCCAAAAAACCACATTCAACAATAATTTCAGTTAGTTAACCAAGAAACAACAATAAAGCACTACGACCAAAGGCCTATCTGACAAGCACTCAGACTATGAGTATAATAGCGGCGTTTAATAAAACTAATACAGGCTATTACAGTTATGAATATTGCAAAGGTTGATTTGAATTTATTGGTGTATCTGGATGTCCTTTTGCGAGAAGGCAGTGTTACCCGCGCCGCAAATCAGCTCAGCATTACCCAGCCGGCAATGAGTAATGGTCTGAAACGCCTGCGTGATTTATTTAAGGATCCGCTGTTGGTACGCACCAGTGACGGCATGACGCCCACCAAGCGAGCGCTGGAACTGCAACCGGTGATCCGCGATGTGCTTAGCAAACTCGAAAGCTCAATCCAGCCGGAAACCGATTTTAACCCAGCCACCAGTGCACGAACTTTTCGCATCATGACCAGTGACTATGCCGAATCGACGCTGCTACTGGAACTTCTTGGCAGGCTGGCCGACTGCGCACCTAATATTACGCTGGATTTAATTACCCCCAGCGACGTGACCTTCCACGATGTGGAACAGGGCAAAGTGGATATGGCCATAAACCGCTTTGACGAATTGCCGCTGTCATTCCACCAGAAAGTGATTTGGTACGATAACTTCGCCTGTGTAATGAATAAAAAGCACCCGCTCGCCAGTCATTATGATTTAGAAACCTATCTGAAAGCGCAGCATATCTGGGTCAGCAAAACCGGCTTTGGTGTGGGCGTCGGTATCGACCCCAATGAAGTACAAAAACTTGGCTGGGTTGACGCGGAGCTCACCAAACTGGGCAAACAACGTGATATCCGGGTATTTACCCGTCACTATCACGCCGCCCTGCAAATTGCTAAACGCCAGAGCCTGATTGCGACACTGCCCAGCAAAGCCGCCAAGATATTTACTGATGATCCGGATATTGTACTGCGCGAGCCACCGTTTGATATTCCGCCCATTGCGCTCAAAATGGCCTGGAGTGCCCTACTTCATCATGATGCCGGGCATATCTGGCTGCGTCGCCTGATTGGTGATGTGGCGGCCGAAATGCAATAGCTCACCTGATACCCTATTTAAGCAGTTTACCGGCGCAATGCCGGTAGACCCTGCTCAGTCAGCCCACCAGTTATTCACACCATTTATGGCAACAATAAAAACCATAAACTAAAAATTTACCTCGCATCCCTCTAGACTGGGGGCTACTAACCGTAGACAGGGGACTTCTATGCAGGATTATATTCAGCGCGGCCGAATGCAGGTTGCGACGATTTTAGACAAGTTTATCAATGAGCAAGCATTACCTGGCTCCGGCGTTGAGGAAACTGGCTTCTGGCAGGGCTTCGAGGCCATTCTGGCTGAGTTTGTCGGGCAGAACAAAGCTTTGCTGAACACACGTGACGAGCTGCAAGCCAAAATTGATGATTATCATAAAGCGGGCAATTCACCTACCGGCGCGCAGTACAAAATGTTTTTACAGGAAATTGGCTATTTACAGCCAGAGCCTGAAGACTTCTCCATTGAAACCGATAACGTGGACGCCGAAATGGCTACCATGGCTGGTCCGCAGTTAGTGGTTCCCATTAACAATGCCCGCTATGCACTTAATGCGGCAAACGCCCGCTGGGGCAGCTTGTATGATGCCCTGTATGGTACTGATGTGATCAGCACCGACGGCGGAGCTGAAATCAGCAAAACGTTTAATCCGGTACGTGGTGAGAAAGTCATTCAGACTGCCCGGGAATGGCTCAACACCATGCTGCCATTATCTACCGGCAGTCATCAACAGGCCGTTGGCTACGCCATAGATGGCAATAACATAGCTGTAAAATTATCTGACGGTTCTGTTTCCACGCTGGCAGACAACAGCCAGTGGCAAGGCTATCAGGGCAATGCTGATGCACCTACAGCACTGTTATTTGTGCACAACGGCTTACATTTTGAGATCCAGATTGACGATTCGCATCCTATTGGCAAAACCGACCCGGCGGGTGTTAAGGACATTCTGGTTGAAGCAGCCCTAACCACCATTATGGACTGTGAAGACTCTGTTGCCGCGGTAGATGCTGAAGATAAAACCCTGGTCTATTCAAACTGGCTGGGGCTGATGAAAGGCACGCTGAGCATCGAGATGCAAAAAGGCGATAAAACCTTTGAACGTAAAATGAATCCGGACCGGGAATACATCTCGCCAACCGGCGCTAGTTTAACTTTGTCGGGCCGTAGTCTGATGTTTGTGCGCAATGTTGGGCATCTGATGACCAACGACGCCATTTTGTTCGACGGTGAGGAAGTTCCGGAAGGTATTATGGATGGGGTAATCACCTCACTGATTGCCAAGCATGACCTGTTAGGTAACAGCACCTTTAAAAATACCCGTACTGGCAGTATCTATATTGTTAAGCCCAAAATGCATGGCCCTGACGAAGTTGCTTTCAGCAACGCGCTGTTTGGCCGCATTGAGGAAGTGGTTGGTCTAGAGCCTTTTACCCTTAAAATGGGTATCATGGACGAAGAGCGCCGCACCAGCGTTAACCTGAAAGCGTGTATTGCTGCAGCCAAACAACGCACAGTTTTCATTAATACCGGCTTCCTTGATCGCACCGGTGATGAAATTCATACCTCAATGCTGGCAGGGCCCTTCGCCGATAAAGCCAGCCTGAAAGCCATGAAATGGATCCAGGCTTACGAGAAAGCTAACGTAAGCACCGGCCTGGCCTGCGGCTTATCTGGCAAAGCTCAGATTGGTAAAGGCATGTGGCCGATTCCGGATCAAATGGCGCAGATGATGGAAGCGAAGATTGGCCATCCGAAGTCAGGCGCAAATACGGCCTGGGTGCCCTCGCCTACTGCTGCTACCTTGCATGCGCTTCACTACCATCAGGTTGATGTATTTGGCCTGCAAAAAGAGCTGGCAAGTGAGCGCTTTGACGGGATTGATGACATCATCACCCTGCCGTTACTCGAGGATCCTTCATCACTTACCGCAGAGCAGATCCAGCGCGAAGTAGACAACAACGTTCAGGGCATACTAGGCTATGTAGTACGCTGGGTTCACCAGGGCGTTGGTTGCTCCAAAGTACCGGATATCAATGATGTCGGTTTAATGGAAGACCGCGCGACGCTGCGTATTTCCAGTCAGCATCTTGCTAACTGGCTGGCTCATGGCATTATCTCTGAAGAGATGGTAAAAGCCTCGCTGGAACGCATGGCCAAACTGGTTGATGAACAAAATGCTAACGATCCGGAATACATTGCAATGACCCCGGATACCGCCAATTCAATCGGCTTCCAGGCGGCCAGTGAATTGATCTTTAAGGGTAAGGAACAGCCCAGTGGTTACACCGAGCCTTTATTGCATCAAAAGCGCAAGGAAATGAAAGCGGCACTGCGAAACCGTTAAGCATTCCCCCCTCCTTATCTGTAAAGCAGGCCTGAGGCCTGCTTTTTTATTTCAAGCCAGTGAATAGCCCTGGGCAGGTTTATTTCATTCCTGAAAGAAGGTTAAAAATCCAGCGTTATTAGTAAATTGGTATATGCTAATAACATCGGAAATTTTTTTAAGACACTATGGCAACACAACAAATCGTGCCCATTTTCTCAGGTGGTGGTACCCGACTACTTGCCCACATTGGTATCCTCAAAGCATTGCAGGAATTAGAAGTAAATTTTAATTCATTAGTCGGGATTTCCGGAGGCTCTATTGTGGCTTCATTGCACAGCTACGGGATGTCGAATAAAGCGTTATACGATCTGGCTGTAAATACCGACTTCAGACAATTCCGCGACTTTTCAATCCTCAGATTATTGCGCCATGGTGGCCTGTCATCCGGGATTAAATTTGAGCAATGGATGGATCAGCAACTCGATGGCATGACCTTTTCTGAAGCGCCCATCCCGCTGCATATTCTGGCCACTGACGTTAATGGTGGCGGGCCAGTAATATTCAGCAAGGAAACCAGCCCGAATATGAAGGTTTCACATGCCGTGCGCTGCTCAATGTCTATTCCGCTTTTATTCAGTTACACGGTATATGAGCAACACTTACTGGTGGATGGTGCGATATTATCTGAAGATGCGCTATTCAGGGACTGGCAGCAGGATGGTACCCCGAACATCTGTTTCCGACTTCGTAGCGAAGCCCGTGAACAGCCGTTTAATCCTAAACGCCGGTTTATGTTACCGCAGTACATAGGCATGCTTATTCGCACCTTTATGACTGCGCTGTCGCGTGAATACGTCCACGCAGAACACTGGCACAATACTCTGGTGATTAATACCGGTGCCGCTTCATCGGTAGATTTTGATATGTCTTGTGAAGACAAACTATCTTTGTATAAACAAGGCTATGAAACGGCGATGAACTTCTTACCGGTCAAACTCAGCAAACTCAATACGTCTCGGCCGGGCACCGGCTAATACTTTTCGCCCGGCTCACACCTTATAATATTCACGATACCATTTAACGAATTCGCCAATCCCATGTTCAATGCCAATCGATGGACGGTATCCGGTATCTTTCACCAGGCTTTCCACATCGGCATAGGTGTCGGGAACATCGCCTGGTTGCATGGGCAGTAACTCTTTATTGGCGGTCATTCCCAGCGCCTTTTCCAGAGTTTCAATGAAGTTAAGCAGATTCACCGGATTTTGTGCACCGATATTATACACCCTCCATGGCGCCTTACTGGTAGCCGGGTTAGGTGTAGTACCCTGCCAGCTTTCATCGGCCTGGGCGGGGCGGTCCAGCGTTCGGATAACGCCTTCCACAATGTCATCGATGTAAGTGAAATCACGGCGGTGGTTACCGTAGTTGTAAACCTGAATAGTTTCACCGGCCAGTATGGCTTTGGTAAATTTAAACAGAGCCATATCCGGTCTGCCCCAGGGTCCGTAAACGGTAAAGAAGCGCAGACCAGTGGTAGGCAGACCATACAGGTGACTGTAGGTGTGAGCCATCAATTCATTGGCTTTTTTGCTGGCGGCATAAAGACTTACCGGGTGATCAACATTATGCTGTTCTGAAAATGGCATGGTTTCATTCGCACCATATACAGAACTGGAAGATGCATAAACCAAGTGCTCCACCTGATTATGCCGGCAACCCTCGAGTATATTCATAAAGCCAACCAGGTTGGCATCAACATAAGCATTAGGATTTTCGATGGAATAACGCACACCAGCCTGGGCGGCAAGATGTACTACGCGGTCAAACTTCTCACAGGCAAACAGTTCCGCACACACATCGCGTTCTTCGACACCCATTTTCTGGAAGCGAAAACTACCGGCGAATTCGGCAGAATCTAGCTGACTTAGGCGGCCATACTTCAGATTAACGTCGTAATAGTCATTGATATTGTCGATTCCGACAACATCATCTCCACGTTGGGCCAGGTATCGGCTTACCGCTGAACCAATAAACCCGGCAGCGCCGGTGACTAAAACTTTCATGTAATTCTCCGCTTGATAGTAAGTTTCGACTTATCGCTTGAAGGCGGCGCCTAAATCGACCGGCTTTGCATCTGCCGTGGAGTCACCCCGAAGCCAGTTATATACGCCCAGCCATAGTTTAATGGAAAAATGCTTAAGCAATACTTTGAGTGGCATTTTCATACTATGACCGCGCACAAAAACAACAAACCTGGCAAGACCCGAGCGTACAGAGTGTAATGCAGGATGTTCCGGTATCAAAGCGTATTTATAAATTCGTACCAACAGTTGCAGCTTACCGCGCTTTAACCTTCCCTCAGGAGGCTTAACCGGATAAGTACTGCCAAACCAGGTATTTAGCAGAGTCACTACTACTTTTAACTCTGTCTCGAAATGACTCTCAGCGGCCAACTGCTCAACCCGCTGCCAGAACGCGTCACTATCATACTGTTGAGCCAGGCACTTTAAATCCACCATGTCGCGGAAACCATAAACGACTTCTTCATTTAGCATCAGGTGAATAATGCTATGCATAAACATTGCAGCAGGTTCCAGTGTATACAGCCCGCACTCCTGAAGCTGCACTCCCTGCCAAAACTGTTCCAGCGGCGGAGCCTTGCCACTAATAGGCAAGAACAGATTGTGGTGTAGATCGAGCACCGTTCCTCGGGTGAGATGGTAGAGAGGCGGAATTTCGTGAGCATATTCACGATAATACTTATCGTCGTACTCCGTGATAGTTTTGTGATACCAGAAGTTATTCAGCAGTGTCGTTTCACTGGTTGCCAAATCCCCCTCTTTAACCAACAAATCAATATCCGAGCATAACCGGCCCTGTGCGTTGTTTGTTGCCGCAACAATATATGCCGCCCCTTTCAGGAAAACCGGTGTCACACCCCGTTCTATTAACAAATCATGAATTTCCTGTCCTTCATGGAACACCTGGTCATTTTGTCGCTGGGCATAAACCATGGCGGCGCTCAGATGAGCCCGGACCTGCTCTGGAATACTGTCCCACGCTTCTGAGTCACGCAAAACAAAGGCTAAATAAGCCTCTAGACGTGAAGTTTTCAGCACAAATAACAGGGATTCCCACTCTTGTAGTGAGAGATGGGTAAGCCGCTCAGGCGAATTAATCGCTTGAACAAGGTTTTCAAAGCTGAATTTATTCGCCATGCCCTACGACCTCATCCAACAAGAATTCATCCATAAAGTCGAGGTTACTATAGTGCACTTCAAAAACCTTAACTTTATCAATCAAGCGCCAAACCGTATCGAAGGCCTGATAGCCTAATACATGATAATTAAAAGCATGCTGGCATAATTCTTCAAACACCTGCGATTCAGCGATGGTGTAGTATTGCTCTTCTGACAAGTTGCCGTCGTACTTGGGAAATACTATCCCCGCTATTTCGACAGGCTGTAAGCGGGAATAGTCCGCCCAGGTCTGGAACTTAGCATGAGCTACATCACCTTTCGCCGTATCACTGCATACCCTGGTAATGGTCGCGTCGGGCTTCCAGCCTCTTACCAATTCAATAGAACGGTTTTTAATACACGCCGGCCGGTAAAGTGGCTCTGCGGTAAGTGAATCGGTATTGATGACTGCCATTTCATCAGAGTAGAGCTTCCAGCCATTAATAGCGAGCCAGCAGGATAAGGTACTTTTTCCCGAACCAGGGAGTGCCGGAAATAACACCGCTTTATTGTTCTTTACCAGGACCGCTGAATGCAGCAGCAGGTGGTTGAAGTCATGCGTGGCCAGACACCAGTTAAGCCCCCACTCCAGCAGCGCATAGGCCTGGGAAAAGGGTAAGGGTTTAAATGGAATTTGCGTATTACTTTCGAATACTATTTGCGGCCGAAGATATTTACGGACAATGCTACCCGGAGCAAGGCTTACTGTGAAATCAGACATTTCTTTTGGCTGACAGTCACCGTAAATTTGATTGAGAGCAGGGCTTATTGAAGATGGATAGTCGTTTAGTTTCGCCTGGAACAGGCCCATATTGATAAAAAATGGCTTCACACGCGTACCAATAAACCCCGTGCTTCGAGCTCATTAACTATGGCCAGTTGCCCATCATGAAAATGGTCAATGAATTCATCGACTGACATTTCATCGGATGCTTCAACTAAGTTAACAGCGCGTTTTAAAGATTGGTGAACAAAGAAGGTATCACATGTCCGGGCTGAAAAAAAAACCAACCCGGACATATCGCTGAAAGAGCGACAATGGACGTTTTCCGAGAGCCTGACTACTTGCCCTTCCATGGCTTACCCAGTTCAGGTAGTTGGGCAAGAGGCGCTGAATACGTCGCTAAACTCAAATTCAAATGTAGATTGAATAATCTGGCTATGACCATCGGTGTAACCCAACTGAGAATCAGTTAATTCCGCACCACCATTTTGCTTAATTTGAACCAGTTGAGCCATAACAATTTCAGCCGTCTCCTGAGCTGCACTATGGTTCAGCGGTAACGTGACGCCGTTATACAAGCCAAAGTAAACGTTCATATAAACGATAGCTGTATGGCGCAGAATGCTCTTTCTGCTGTTCGGTACGCCTGTACCTTCCAAAGCAGCAAATAATGTTGGGCTAGTGTCGTAAGAGCTATCAGAATCATAAATATATTGCGCAGCGGCTTCGGTTAACGTCAGTTCGGTGTCTGCCACAAACTGATTGATTATCGTACGCATTTCCTCAATTCGGGCTTCCAACAGACAATCGTCACCATCTGGCACACCTACTTTTAACTGCGGAAAGATAGAAGCAGGAGCGTCACCATTACTTCCTGGTGTCCACGTATTCCCCTGAAACCATGAACCAGGTGAACGCCCTCCACTAGGCATTTGCACAGTTCCACATGTATCACCTGTACCGCCACCTGTTTGTGATAAGTTACCCGACATTACACCAGATACTGAACATGCACCCCAAACTGATTTCATGGGAAGTGACGATACCGCCACACCAGCACCGGCTTTTTTTATAAACTGACGACGTTTTGTCACTGATGATTGATTTTGTTCAATACCCATACTGATAACCTTTGTCTTCCATTGAAAAGCTGCCTACTAACATGTGCAGACCAATTTTAAAGCATCATGAATAAATCATGCCAACTATTTAACACTTTGATGATAAATGCTTTTTATTATTTCAGGGTACTGATTACTGTCTCTTTGTAAAAATTACCGACAGTAACAATCCAGGCGCCCTCTCACTAGAGCGCTATATTAGACTTTGCTGCCAGCTTTCGCAAATGTATAACCGGAACAGCGTATGAAATTCCAGACGGTTTGCTCAGTACAGACTCTTTGGTCTCTGCCACAAATACTTTGTTTATAACGCCAACGACTACTCCAGAGTCGCTAAGGTACATCGGGCTACCGCTATTTCCCGGATAGGCAGTCGCATCCAACTGATAGATTAGAAAAACCTTTTGTAATCTATCGAGCATGTTAATAGAAAGCTGATCAGAACGACGAGCAGGAATTGCATCGGGGGTTATCGCAGCAACCATGCCTCGATGAGAAGCAGGATACAATCCTAAAACCGCACCAATAGGAAATCCAGTGAAGGCAATGTGAGTGCCCTCTGGCACAAATTCATCGGGAGCTACTTTCAAAGGGGGCAACTTTGTATCTATTTTCAGGATAGCCAGATCATGGACAGGATCGACATCAACAACCTCGGCACGGAAAGTTTTGGTATTTTTAGCATTACCGGCATAAATAGAACGATACTGCACTACGTCCGGATCCAGGGACGCTGATACTACGTGATAATTAGTAGCTATATAATGGCCGTTTCCAATGACGAATCCCGTCCCCTGTAATTGATTCGCCGGCGAGTTCATTGGCGTTGTTATGCCTACCCCGACTACAGATGGTTTCACTTTTTTTATCACCTCCACCATAGACTGATTTGCCTCAAGGGTGGTTGACAAAAAGATAAATAATAAAAACAGACAGATATTCTTCATTGCAACTCGCTTTTAGATCATTGACTATAACGTTCTGTTAATCAGGGAACGATAATTGTGGATGTAGACACATTAAAATTTATTGTTAAACAACTCATCTCGCCAGTCGTTCTCTTTTTCGTTCTGCTGTTAGCCGCCCTGGCTTGCCATTATTCTAATAAGTTATCCAGATATACTTATCTGATATTTATTAGTGGTTTTACATGGTTGCTGCTTGCCAGTCAGTATACATTCAGTAATTGGTTACTTGCACCATTGGAATATGCCTACCCCCCAGTAAAAAAATCAGATAAAGCCTGGCATCATGTGGAGTATATTTTCACTCCTGGCTGTTATTATTATGGCAACGATTTACCCGAGGCCAGTAACTGGCATCAGTGTTCGTTAACCCGCTTAACCCAGACTGCCATAATGTCTGTGTACAAAAACAAACCGGTTATTGTTACCGGAGGTCATTTTTTAGAGGATAAAGACATATCCTATGCAGAGAGGGCCAGAGCATTTCTATCTCCCCTGATCTCGGCTCCTGTCACGGCCTTGCCCGCAGGCTTTAATACAGAGCAGGAGCTACAAGCATTGTTTAACCTTACCGGAGATGTTCCCATCGCAGTAGTGACTTCAGCAACGCACATGCGCAGATTAGTGTATCAGGCCCGGCAGATTGGATTTCACCATCTTGTCCCAGTGCCGGTTGAACATCTGAGCCCGCCAACATACGAAGTAACATTGAATATTCCGTCTATTGCTAGTATCTATCATACGGAGAGAGCATTATATGAATATATCGGTTTGCTTTATGAAACTGGAGACTGGCCGATAAGGTGACATAGTAATTAGTCTAAATAGCGTTGAGTGTATAATTTTAGTGCTATTATTAAGGAAAATCAGGGATATTAGATGCATTGCATCTATATACGAAATATGAAGCTTATAACAAGCCCGGACGGAAGAGGTAACGGTGTTTAAAAGTACGAGCGCGAAAATTTCCAAGCTATGGCAGTCTTACCAGCGCTTGCGTGAGGCTACGGCGATCTCAAAGCATTTTTCCACCTTTTTAACGCCCGTGGTGGCGAATGCCGACGAACTAAAAAAGGAAGTCTATAAGATTCGCCATAACGTATATTGCGAAGAGCTGGGCTTCGAACCGCTAAAATCCGATCAAATGGAAATGGATGAGTTTGATGCGTTTTCTCAGTATTGCCTTATTAAACACATTGGGTCCGACGCTTACGCAGGTACTGTCAGGTTAGTCACCCCTCGTGAGGAAGGACAGCTTTTGCCATTGGAAAAGTATTGCCTGCATTCCATATCTCATGACGAATTTACACCAAACCACTTTGATCGCAATGAAATCTGTGAAATATCGCGGCTAGCCGTGCCAGCTCATTTCAGACGACGGGCTATGGATAAGTTTGCAGGTGCAGCCACTGGTGCAATTAACGAATCGACTTATTCCGAGGCAGAACTACGGTGCTTTCCGTTTATAGCTATCGGACTTTATCTTTCTGCCGCCTCGCTAGCACTAACCCAGGGGATTCAGCACGCTTTTGTAATGATGGAGCCTCGTCTAGCCAGAAGCATGCGGTTTCTTGGAATTAAATATATTAAGATTGGACCAACGATTGAGTATCATGGCCAGCGCGCGCCGTATTATATCAATGCAGAAATTCTACTCCGTGACCTCGCTCCAAGCTTTAAGTATATGCTCCGCGATATACAGGTTCAGGTAAACAAGCAGATGAAAGAAAATAGCTAGGTATTTGCATAAGCCGTTCAATTTCTTAACAGTTGAAAGCGAACGGCTAATGAACAAAAAAACCATGTCAAAAAATTTTACACAACGTACTTACCACACCCAGCCAAAAACACACAAACTACTGATAAAAATAGACTTTTCATCTTTGGCACAGCGCATGCATTACCTTTATCGTGGTAACTTTCTTAGTACAGAGGACAGTAATATGAACAAATTTTCTAAATTCACTAAAGCTTTGTCTTTAAGTGCAGTAATCGGCTTAAGCTTTGCTGGTGTGTCTAACGCAGCAACAATTAATTTTAACAATGGTGTAGCGGCATCTGATGGCTCTGGTTTAACCAGTCAGTACATTGACCCAATCAACGGTGGTCTGCCAGATTACTTCATTGAAACTTTCGACGCGGGCACTGGTGTCCCTGGTTTCCCTGGTTCTACTGATTACACAGTTTCTGGTTTTGAAGACGAGTGTGCAGTAAACAGTGTTAACGATAGCGATATTGGTATTACTGTTAATGGTAACGCTGGTGAAATTGGCGTTCGTCAGGGCACAGTAAATAACACAGCCGCAGCGCCTGCAAATGATGATACCTGCTACGGTTACTTATCAAATAACGGTTCAGGCACTGCGACCGTAGAGTTTGATTATACTAATCTGCTCAACTACTTCAGTGATCTGGCTGATGATGGTATTCAGTTAGGTATTACTTACTTAGGTTTCTACTGGGGTTCAGTAGATACTTACAATGATTTCGAGTTCTATTCTGGTGGTTCATTAGTAACTGAGATCTCTGGTGTGAGCCTGCTTAATCAGTTTGGTGGTTCTTCTGGTGACCAACAAGCGCCAAGCTCAAACACTTATGTTGAAATTGAGTTCTCTATTGCAGAACAATTCGACACTCTGGTAATCAATGCTTCTGGCGTAGCCGGTGAGTTTGATAACATCGTTATCGGTCTGAGCTCTCGTGAAATCCCTGTTCCAGCTCCAACTGGACTTGCACTGTTCGCTTTTGGCCTGGTTGCTCTTGGTCTGAGATCTCGTTTAAAGAAATAAACGAAAGAGAAAGTTACCTCTAAAAAAGTCGGCCAAAGTGCCGACTTTTTTTACACTTATAACTTTCATTTAATTGACCATTTTTTAACCCGATGAATTTTTAAGTATTTTTTTATTGGTCTAGAAAATGCATTGCTCCGATTGTTGGTGACATTAATCAAGGAGCGACTTTATGAAACGTTTTCCCGTAGTCACTAAATCCCTTTTATTCAGTGTCGTACTGGTTTTTAGTGTTTCTAATCAATCTACAGCAGCATCGATCAGCTTTGGTGGCGCAAACGCCTCAGATGGTTCCGGGCTAACCAGCACCTTTATGGATCCCATAAACGGCGGGCTGTCAGACTACTTTATTGAAACTTTTGATATCGCCACTGGCGATCCTCTCTATCCGGGTTCTACAGACTACACTGTATCCGGATTTGAAAATGAGTGTGCTGTAAACAGTCTTAATAATGGTCCTATTGGTATCGATGTTACAGCCAATAGTTCAGAGATTGCCGTCCGTAAAGGTTCGGTAACCAATGTAGCGGCGGCACCGGCAAACGATACCACCTGTTATGGCTATGCAACTAATAATGGCCAAGGCACGGCCACTATTTCGTTTGACTACACAAACCTGCTTGATTACTACAGTACTCTGTATGGCTCCTCAACCCAATTAGGCATTACTTATCTTGGCTTTTACTGGGGCTCGGTGGATGTTTACAATGACTTTTATTTTTATTCTGGAGGATCGTTGGTTTCGTCAATCACAGGTTCTGCACTACTTTCGCAGTTAGGCGGTAGCTCAGGTGATCAAACCAGTCCGGACTCCAATGCTTACGTCAATATTGCCTTTTCGATTGCAGAACAATTTGACACCCTGGTAATCAATACCAGTGACATTGCAGGAGAGTTTGACAATATTGTCATAGGTCTGAGTACACGGGAGATACCGGTAAGTGCTCCCGGGGCTACCCTTATTTTGCTATTTGGTACTGTAATGGTCGCAGTCCGCAGGTCTCGAAAAAGATAATCAACCAAAACCAATTCAACAAGAAAGCCGGCTATATGTCGGCTTTCTTGTGTTTTCACGCTATAGTTTAGGCATATAAATACACTTCAAAACAACCAGAACTTATATGGATATCCACAACCAATTATCGCTTATTTGTCAACCAAGCATCGCCAGGCTGATAGCTTCAGAGGAGGCCGTGAGCCAATATGGTATCAACACATTTGGTAAACCACAGCAATTTTCCGGGGCAATCCAGGTACTGCAGGAATCAGCGATTCCGCAGTTACTTTCGCTGGCAAACTCCGTAGGAATTAAACTGCATCCGGTTAGTACTAACAATAACTGGGGATATGGCTCGATTCTGGTAGACAAAGAGCCGGTTTATCTCCTGGACCTGTCTGCACTAAACGCTATCACACCAACAAATAAAGAGCTGGGTCTAATAACTATCGGTCCGGGTGTTACCCAGCAACAGCTTCACGACTACCTGGTAGAGCATAACTGGCCCCACATGGTACCAGTTACCGGTGCAGGTCCTTCATGCAGCTTACTCAGTAACGCTTTGGAAAGGGGCTATGGCATTACGCCTTACACAGATCATTTTTATGCTTGCAATGCAGTGAAAGCCTATCTCCCGCACCCTGATTTGTGTGAACAAAAGCTATCTTCTGCAGTCTCGGCGTTGGATCAAAGTGGCAATGACTTTATCGATAAAACCTTCAAATGGGGTCTGGGCCCATATATTGACGGTTTATTTACGCAAAGTAATCTTGGCGTGGTTACAGAAATGACGCTAAGGCTGGCTAAAAAACCTTCGTCTTTTTGTGCCTTTTACATTCAGATCTTTGAGGAAGATAACTTTTCTGAGGCAGTTTCTTTTATCCGGGATTTACTTGAGTCCCAGAGCGGCATGGTCGGCTCTATCAATTTGATGGACAAACGTCGCCTGGTCTCTATGACCTGTGAAAACCCAAACGTCGAAAACAATCCCATCGAGCCGTTATCAGATGAACAGGTAAACAAGCTTGCAGCTTCCAAACGGCTCCCTGAATGGATGATCGTTGGCTCGATATACGGCGAACAACCAGTCGTCAATTTCGTTAAAAAATATATAAAGCAAAAGGGCAAAAAACTGGGACGAATTCTTTTTTCTGATTCTATATTACTCAAATTTGCTCGTCAGTTCGTCCGTCTGCCTTTGAATTTTATTCCTGCCTTTAAAGACGTAAAAGGCCAGCTAACTTCCCTCAAAGAGGGCGTAGATATAATGCTTGGCGAGCCAAACCAGGTAGCGCTGCCCCTTCCCTACTGGAGAAATAAGTCCTCTAAAGGCGACAAGTCCCGCCCGCTGGATCCAGCCAGCGAAAACTGTGGTTTACTTTGGTACGCACCGCTAATCCCCATGGACCCTAATTCCTTAAAACAGTTTGTGTCATTTGTACGCTCGACCATGCTGAAGTATGAGCTGGACCCGTTAATCACCTTTACTAATTTAAAACACGATTGTATCGATTCGACGGTTCCTCTGGTGTTTGATAAAAGTGACAGTAGTGAGGAAACCAGAGCACTCAACTGTTTGCATGAGCTAATAACTGAGGGGTGTAAGAACGGCTTTGTTCCTTACCGGCTGCCCATTCACGAACAACAACAAATCGATAAATCATCAGCGTACTGGCAAACCATTAAGGTATTAAAGAATGCTATGGATCCCAATAACATTTTATCGCCTGGCAAATACGATTCACAGTAATCAGTCTTAAGAGGTATAGTCAGAACCAAACCAAACTGGTATCTTTGCTTGCAGTATGAGGTATAAGCCATAAGGAATGGATGCAAATGAAACGGGCCACAGCACTACTTTGTGCATTAGTATTAACCGCTTGTTCACAGAAAACTGCAGAGCAACAAATCGCAGATGCAAAACGTCTCGTCCTGGAAGGTGAAGAGATTGCAGCCATTGTAGAACTGAAAAATGCAGTTGTCACAGAACCCAATAATGCGGAAGCGCGATTTCAGTTGGGGCTACTGGAATTTCAGCAAGGGCTGTGGGAAGAAGCAGAAAAAGAGCTACGTCGCTCACTTGAGTTAGGTTACAACAAGCTTCAGACCTATCCTTTGTTCATTAAGGCTATATTCTATCAAAACGACTTTTTACGGGTGTTGAACGAACTTGAAAAAGCGCCTGAGATAAATGACTCTCAAGTCGTCAGTACGATCGCTTTGTTTGAATATCTGGCTAAATTAAAGGCTGGCGAGCAAAACCCGGTTATACCAACCAAGCGTCTGCAGCGGGAAGATTTATTAATTGCTCAGGCTTACCAAACCCTTGAATCTGGTAAACCACAGGTGGCAAAAAATATTACAGAGCAGTTTATCAGTCCCGAAATAGAGCCTTTTGAGAAGTTGCTTCTTAAAGGTATGATCGAGTCACTAATGGGGAACCATGTTGAAGCTATAATAGCCAATTCTAAAGCCCTTGAAATTTACCCGACTTATCATGTTGCCCGATTTTTGCTCGCCGAGCAGCTTATAGAAGATAAACAACTCAAACGCGCAGATGAAGAAATTAGTAAGCTTTTGGCATTAAACCCAAATAGTGGGCATGCCAACTATTTAAAATCATTAGTATATTTTTACCAGAACGAGTACGAGCAGGCTTACAATCTGGCAAACAAGGCCTTACAACATAACGCCAAGCCTGCCTTAGCAAGCTTTATAGCCGGCACCAGTGCTTATTATACAAGTCGGCTGGAAAGCGCTTTAAGATTGCTATCTACCGCTGCGACAACACTCCCCCCAGCCCACCCGACACACCGAATGCTCGCACAGGTGAAACTGGAGCTAGGTTATGTTGACGAGGTTGCCGGAAGTCTCGACGATCTCAACATTGAGCCTGGTCAGGGCGCTGAAATTTACAGTCTGGCAGCACTGCAAAAGCTTCAACAAGGTGAAGACGCAGAGACAGAGTCATTGCTTAGTAAAGCAAAAGAGCTCGACCCTAATAATCCTGTAGGCTTGTTAAGAGAGGGTTACATTTTACTTGATGAGGATAAACCAGGCGCCGCGGACTCTCTGGCGCGAGCTCTGGAGCTGGCACCGGATCTCAGCGAGGCATGGATTTTATTAGCCCAGGCAAAGTATGAAGAAGAAGGGTTGAAAGCAGCGCTAGCGGTTGCCGACGAATGGGCTGAGCTGAACGAGCTCAACGGAGAGTTGCTAAGAGGTATTATTTACCTCCGCGACAACAACGAAAAGCAAGCGATAACACATTTTACCAAACTGGTTAAAAGAGATCCGGATAATGCAGGAGCCATACGTTACCTGATGATTGGTGAAGCGCGCTGGGATAACTTTGATAAAGCCATCGAATATGGCGAGAAGTTACTCGACCTAACGCCCAACAATCTGCAAAACCTGATTGACGTTGTAAACATTAAAATTGCGATGGGTCAGGAAGAAGAATTGGAAAGCTTTCTTAAACAACGGATTGCTAAGTTTCCGGAGTCAGATGCTGCCAATTCAGCGTTAGCCCTTATTTACTCGCGCGCCAAACAACCAGAAAAAGCGATTAACTTATTAAAAGGGGTTACGGAACCGCAAAGTTTTGGTGTGTACCAGGCGCTGGGCGACGCATATGTTTCTGTTAAAAACTTCGACAAAGCGCTCGAAACCTATCGTGACTGGACACAGAAGTTTCCTACTGATAGCAATAGTTGGTATCGTTTAATTGCGACTTACCAAATGGCGAATAACTTTGACGGTGCTTTAGAAGCGACACAGAATGCACGCCGATATCTCCCCAGAGACGAGCGACTGATTCTTGTCGAAGCTCACCTTGCAGCATCAACCGGCAGGTTTGCCCAATCCAAACGGGCTATCGAGCTGCTCTCTGAAGACAGCAGCGAACTGGTAAACCTGACTCATACCAAAGGATTGTTGGCATTAAACGAAAAACGTTTTAGCGATGCCGTTTCATTACTGTCTGCATACTACGAAACCAATCCGGGTTTTGCGGTTGCCCGGTTGCTGGCACTGGCGCATGCGGGTTTGGGACAGGCTGATAAAGGTCTTGAATACCTGCAAACAGAAGCTGCGAAAGAAAACGATACACTGGTGTTTAAACTGATTAGTGCAGAGTATGCCTCTTCCTACGGGATGTATGATGCATCAATTGAGTTATACAAACAGGTTTTAGCACAAAAGCCAGACGACTTTGCATCACTCAACAACCTGGCATCAGTTTATACTCAGGCTGGCGACTTAACTAAAGCTGCAGAGGTTGCCAAAAGGGTTATTGAAATTGCTCCAGACTCGCCCTATGCACTGGATACCTATGGTTACGTATTACTTAAACAAGGTAAGGTACAGGAAGGCCAGGCATTCGTTGAGCGAGCTTTAGGTAAAGCTCCCAATAACAAAGAGATACAGTTACATAACGTTGAAGCCCTGCTCCTTAATGACGAGTTAACCCAGGCGCGCTCAATGTTGTCAAGGATACGCCCTGCTACGCCATTACAGCTATCCTTACATAAGGAACTGAAAAGCCGTCTTGACGCGCAGAAATAGCCCTGGCGTTTTTACAGTGCTGACTCTTGAAGTAAGGGATAACTACACGCTGGATGAAGTGAGTTCAACACTCACCTCACTGGAAAATGCGAGCCCAGCGGTACCATTATTTCTGAGTCAATTCTGGCTCAGGCCCTGGCTCGAACGATGCGAAACGCGCCCCTTGTGGTTAACCTGTAGGGATAATGATCGAATAGTAAGCAGCATCTTTTTATCTACCACCAGTTACCGATTACCCAAAGAACCTTTCGGCTCAGGCTGGTTTAATAAAACCGGTGAAGCAAAGCAGGATCAAATCTGGATAGAGTACAACGATATACTGGCACTCCCTGAGTATCGTCAGGAGGCTATCAGATGCTTACTGGATTGGTGTCAAACTCAGTCACAGCAGAAGTGGATCCTCGAAATAACCGATAAACCGGCAGAGTGGCTGCAGCACCCGGCGTTCAGCGCTGAGGTGATGGATATACCCGCATTTCGAATTAAACTCACAGACGCATTTTCCGATTACAATGCTTTTCTGTCGCAATGTTCCAGTAACAGCCGAAGCCGAATCCGCAGAGCAATGAAGTACATGCAGCAGCGTTATGGTGAGCTATCCCAGTGTTCCCTTGGTTCACAACCGGATCCCGGCACATTATCTCATATGATGTCACTTCATCGTCGCAAATGGGGGAAGACCAGCGAAGGCAGTGGTTTTGATAATCCTTTTTTTGTCGACTTCCATAGAGCTCTCATGGCCAATGAGCAACAGCATGCTTGTCATTGTGAAGTGCTGGCATTTTATGCCGGTGATCTTTGTCTGGGCTATACCTATAATCTGCTGAATCACGACACTGTCTATTTCTACTTATCCGCTATTGAATATGCAGAAGAAAGCAACCGTTTTCAGCCGGGTCTGATAATGCATACTCTGGCAATCGCCTATTTTGCTGGCAAAGGGTTTAAAATTTATGATTTTATGGGAGGTGACAGTCAGTACAAGCGGTCATTATCCAATGAGCAATATTCCTTAACTGCCATTCACCTGTTCAAAAAAACCTGGCTTACGCGATTGTTAAGTATAATAAAAACCACTGTTCGCCGCTTTCGCTAAAAATAGCAGTCAATACGTGTAATCCGAGATTAATGTTTGCTCTGTGGCGCAGTTTAACGGTACAGTTACACTCAGTTTGACTCCCCATTAACGACAATAACTACAAATACCGACACATGCTGGAACCTAACTTTTTTTCGCTACAAACGCCTGCTAAGGACAACAGTTCAGGGGCATTGTTTTCTGTCGGTGTACCACTTCCCAAAGGCCGCTATTTCGCTCATCAGCAATTGCTATGCAGTCGTGAAGATGGAGAAGAAGTCAGCGCTGCCGTCGTGCCTAAGGCATTCTGGCCGGATAACTCCCTGAAATGGGTTCAGGTACATGGGGAAACGAAAAACGAAGGGTTGGACAAAACCGGCTTTACAGTTTGTGAATCCCCGCAGATCACCAGTCAATGTAAACAGCAATCACCTGACATCACTACAACACAGAACAAAGTCGAAATTCATTGCGCAGACACCATCTGGCTAATCAATACAGACCAACTGTTCTCGGGCACTCTCACCGTTGCCGGAAAGTTATTTCAGTTTGGCGTAAATTCTCATTTCATAGCCCCTTATGATGCCCCGCAAGTTAACTTGTCAGATTGGCATATCACCCCAGCATACGATAACAAAAGCAGCGGCGAAGCGGCTTTTATTGAGCTAACGCTGCATTATCAGCTTATCAGCCAGTCGCCAGTTACTCTGCCTCTCGAATTTACGGTAACGCTAAAATATTTTACTCATTTCGGCTACTGTGAATTGCATAGCACGCTTCTGAATCCAAACCCGGCCGAACATGCCGGAGGCACCTGGGACCTCGGCGAACAAAAAAGCTTGTTAATAGAAGAGCTAGCCTTTTTCATTAAAGCTGAATCAGGTACATCACACCTCAGTGAAAAGAGTTTATCAGTTACCGGTGAAGAGCCCATTCAGACCCAGTGCATCCTATGGCAGCGTTCCAGCAACGGTAAACACTGGGACAGCCCGGTACATGTTAATCATGAACGTAAGCTCAGCATTTCGAACCCATTAAGTGTTATCGACGTTAATGGCGAAAAGTCCGAACAACCGGTGAGACTTGCACCTGCCGGCAGCCTGAAACAGGATGAAACCTGCCTACGCATCGAGCCGCAAAAGTTCTGGCAGAATTTTCCTACAGCCTTCACGGCCAACTCAGCTCAATTATGCTGGCACTTGTTTAAAGCCGAAGCCAACCACCCGGTTGAATTACAACCTGGCGAACAAAAATCCCATTGTTGCGAACTGGCTTTTAGCGATAAGTCAGATAGCTATGTTAAAGCGAATGCCCGCCTCAACCCTGAGTGGATATCACACTGCAATGTCATCCCCTGGTTCTCTGAATCTCTGACTTCGGATCCGCTACAGTCTCTGATAAATCTGGGACAGACTGGCGAACAGAACTTTTTCGCCAAACGGGAGCGTATCGATGAATATGGCTGGCGAAACTTTGGCGATCTCTATGCTGATCACGAAACTGCAGAGCATCAGGGCGATGAACTGTTTCCATCCCATTACAATAATCAGTACGACCCGTTATACGGCTTTCTAAAGCAATGGCTGTTAAGCGGTGATGAAAAGTGGAAGGAACTCGCAGACGACCTGGCCAGGCACATTCTCGACATTGACATTTACCACTGTAACCATGACAAGCCAGAGTATAACAATGGTTTATTCTGGCATACCGACCATTACCTGCCCGCAGAAACGGCCACACATCGTACTTATTCCAGACATCATAAGAGTGATGCTTATCAGGACCATGCCGGCGGCGGTGGACCAGGGGGCCAGCACTGCTATACCAGCGGCCTGCAGTTGTATTATTTCCTTACTGGTTGTCTGCAGGCTAAAAAAGCGGTGCTCGGGTTAGCCAGCTGGATAACTCAGGTTTACGAAAGTGATGGCACGCTTTTCGGCTTACTGTTGCAATTCAAAAATCGACACCGAAAGGATTTAAAGCAGTTCAGTACGGGTTATTATCCGCTGGACAGAGGCACTGCCAATTACATGGTTGCCCTGCTCGACAGCTATGAACTTACAGGCAATACCCACTTACTGGAAAAAGTGGCGCATATCATTCGCCACACCGTCTCTCCTGATGATGATATTGATGGCGAAAGAGACCTGACCAACGTCGAAGAATGTTGGTTTTACACAGTATTCTTTCAAGCCCTATGCCGGTACCTCACGGTGCAGCAATGCGTCGCAGAAAACAGTGATTTTAATTACGCCAAAGCGTGTCTGCTGCACTACGCAGACTGGATGGCCGATAACGAATATCCGTATCTGGAAAAACCTGACATCCTGGAATATCCCAACCAGACATGGAGCGCTCAGGACCTTCGCAAAGTCCACGTTTTAGCCGTTGCTGCTACCTATGCAAAGCCCGACCAGGCCGACCGCTTTATGCAAAAGGGTAAAGCGCTGAAGGACTATATCGTCACCGCGCTATCTGACAGTAAAGAGCGCGAATACACCCGAATTCTGGCCCTCGTAATGCAAAATTATGGCGTGGATACCGTGTTAGCATCATCCTCTTCCAGCCAGGTTAAACAGACTACGGCCAACACGCTGGTAACTGAAGAGCTACATGTAGCGGGCTGGCAAGCAGAGCTGCTGCGGGTCATAAAACAGTTTTCGCCACAATATGAGTGGCAACAATTGCAAAAGCGTATTCCTAAATTACGCAGAAACCGGTGGCATTAAGCATGGATAGCGTGTCGTTTATAATCCCCCACAAGGGGCGTGAAAACATGTTGATTGAAACCATTGGTTCAATCGCCGCACTGGAGTATCCGCACGAGAAGCTGGAAATTGTACTGGTGTCGCAGAACCCTGCCGTTTCTGCAGATGTTAAACAGGCTGCCGGCAACATAACACTGCAAGTTATTGAAAGTACGCCGGACAACACTATTTCAACCTCACGAAATATCGGTGCCAGGCAGGCTAAAGGCAACTACTTTGCTTTTCTCGATGCCGACATCGCCCTGTCTGCTAACTGGTTGAGCACGTGTTTACAGCTATTGCAAAGCCGCCGGGACACCAAGCTGGTAAGTGCCATGCAATTGCCATCTGCAACGCCCACACCTTTGGAGCACATCCGGGTTGCGCTGAGCAATGCCGACCTCGATTGTACGGTCAGCTTTTTACCTGGTCGAAATTTGCTGCTAAGCAAAGAAACCTTTTATCAGGCCGGCCAGTTTCCGGATGATTTGGTGACCTGCGAGGACTACTATTTTACCGACAAAGTTAACCAGCTGGGTGAACTGTATTACACGAGTCAGGCGCAGTATGTGCACATTGGCGAAGATAAACAGCTCGCCGCCATGTTCAGTAAGGAAATCTGGCGCGGCCAGTCAAATCTTGCCTCCACCAGGGATCGCCGCATCCCGCTCAGAGAGTGGCCAAGCTTTATCGTACCGGTTGCAATACCAGGACTGCTTTTATGCGCCCTGTTACTGGCTATCGCCGGCTATAGCGGGTTAAGCCTGATGGCTCTCGGTCTGGCGGTGTTGCCGGTCATCCTTTACAGCCTGCGCTTGTTCAAACTGGTCGCCGGCACAACCTCTTTCTGGCAGGTCTTAAAATTTTACAGTGTTTATTTCCCGGCCCGGGCCATTGGCACCGTCGGCGGTATTATAAAAACCATCGGAACTTCTTCACATGGCAAATAAAAAAATAAAAATTCTGCAATTTATCTGTTCAACTGGTTTTTATGGTGCTGAACGCTGGGTTCTGGCTTTGGCCAGCCATTTACCCAAAGATAAAACCGTCTCGCTGCTCGCTACCACATTGGAAGATAACTCCCAGGATCTTGAATTGGTGCGCCAGTTCAAAGAACGGTGCGGAGACACTTTCGAACTGCCTATGAAGCATAAATTCGATTTCTCAGTAGTAGATAAGCTGGCCGAACTCATTAAGCGTGAAGACATCGATATTATCCACACCCATGGTTATAAGTCGGATATTCTTGGTGTCTGGGCTGCCCGAAAGGCCGGAATTCCCTGCGTAGTTACGCCACACGGCTTTGAGAATGCCAGCGACATTAAACTCCGCATGTTTATCTGGCTGGGTTGCCAGGCAATGAAATACGGTGATGCGATAGTGCCTTTATCCCGCCAGTTGCTTGCCGACATGCAACGACTGGGAGTGAAAGCAGAAAAAACGCACTATATCCAAAATGGCGTTGATTTGTCTGAAGTTGAGTCAGTGCGCACGGACGAGAAGGTCCCTGCCAGCACCGAAAAACTCCGCGTAGGCTTTATTGGTCAAATGATCAGCCGCAAAAATATCGATGACATTCTGACCATTTTTGATGACCTGCATCAGGAAGGAATGAATATTGAACTGCTGTTCCTTGGTGATGGTGACGATCGTGCCCGACTGGAGCAAATCGCTGCTACTTTGCCAAGCAAAAGCGATATTCATTTTCTCGGTTTTCGAGACGACCGGCTGGCGCTGTTGAAAACCTTTGACTTGTTTGTCATGACTTCCACTCTGGAAGGGGTGCCACGCTGCCTTATGGAAGCCTGTGCCATGGGTACCCCCGTAGCGGCCTATCAGATTCCTGGGATTGACCAGCTCATCACCCACAAGGAAACCGGTTTACTCGCGCCCCTTGGCGAGCGTGAAACCCTTAAAGGCTACTGGCGCGATATGTTATCTGATACTATCAAGGCTAACAAATACGGCTTACAGGCAAAAGCCTATGTCGAAGAGCACTTCTCGGCGCAACGCATGGCCAATGAGTATATGGTTCTTTTTGAGGACTTACTGAGCTAAGGAAATGGCATGGTAAACCAGCTTTCACCCAATACTACACTGTTTGTACTGACTATCGATACCGAAGAAGAATGGCATTGGGACGGGCCTTTTCCGCAACACAACTGTCAGGTCGAGAATATTCAGCGTATTCCTGAATTTCAGCAGTTTTGCGCAAATCTCGGCATCAGACCAACCTATTTTGTTGACTATGCTGTCGCTGATAATCAGCAGGCTGTAGACGCCATTCAACAAGCCAGGCAGCACAACCAGTGTGAAATAGGCGCTCACCTGCACCCGTGGTGTAATCCGCCCTACTTCGGTAAAACCGGTGAGGCTGAATCTCACGTTGTAAATTTGCCACCAGAGCAAATTGAAGCCAAACTTGATGCCCTTATTGAATTAATAGTTAAACGCTTCAACACTCAACCGCGCTCGTTTCGAACCGGCCGTTGGGGAATTGATAGCAAAGTACTGAAGCTCCTGGCTGATCGTGGATTTCGCGTCGACAGCAGCGTTTATCCCTATTATCGGAATGAGTTTTTCACCTGCGAAGGGTCTCCACTGACCCCTTACTGGCCAGATTTTGACGATCCGCTTACAGCCGGTAATCAGCGTCAGATAATGGAGCTGCCTGTCACCGCAGGCTTTAATCGTCAGAATTACGAAACCGTGGATAAAATTCACCGTCTGGGCGAATCTGCACCGCTTAAAATGCTCCACACTATTGGTTTAATGTGGCATACGCGAATATTAAGAAAGCTTTATCTGAGCCCTGAGTTAAATGACAGCGAGAACCTTTGTTTGCTGGTCGACTCCGCATTAGGTCGGGGACATAACGTCATTCATATGTACTTGCACAGCTCCAGCCTGATAGACGGTGTTACCGGATTATTTGATAAGAAAAACTCTCTTGAGGTTATTTGTCAGAGGATTAAAACCACTGTAGAACACCTTAAAAAGTCGGGCCCTGTGCAGTTTTGTACAATCACAGAAGCCTGTGAAATACTTAATGTGAGAAATCCGGAGGAAGCCGTTCTTTTATGAACATCAGACGGGCAACACCCACCGATGCAGCAGCCTGGGATAACTATGTTGCACAGCATGCTGAAGCAACGCCATACCATAAATTTGGCTGGGGCATGGCCTGTGAACAGGCATACCATCAGTCAATGCACTACCTGCTGGCTGAAGATACCAACGGTAACTTAATCGGTGTGCTGCCGGCCATCGATTTTAAACGCCCGCTTAAAGGCGAACATCTGGTAGCCCTGCCCTTTTGTGATACCGGCTTTGCCCTGGCAGACAGCCAGGATATAAAAACAGCTCTGTTATCACATCTTAATGCGCAAAGTGATTACCGGGATTTACGTCAGGATCCGGCGGATACCAGCACCCTGAACCCCGGCCAGAAAGTGATATTGCGCTTACCATTGCCAGACAGCAGTGAAGCATTACTGAGCCAGTTCAAGTCCAAGTTACGCAGTCAGATCCGTAAAGCCGAAAAGAACGGCCTGACCATGAAAATGGCAGATAACTTTACTCAACATAAAGCGTTACTAGGCGACTTTTACGACGTGTATAAACAGAATATGCGCCAGCTAGCCTCACCGGTTCACTCCCGCAAATGGTTTGAACGAATAGTAGCTAATTACGATGATGCCGCCCGGGTTTGTGTTGTTTACACCGGAGATTTAGCCATCGGCGCCGGCATTGTGTTAATCAACGGGCAAATGGCGGCCATTCCCTGGGCGTCGACTTTGAGTCAGCATAACCGGCTGGCGCCAAATATGTTACTTTATTGGTCACTACTGGCTAACGTCACCGATAACGGCCAGCGGATGTTTGATTTTGGCCGCTCCTCTTTCGGTGAAGGTACTTATAAGTTTAAAACTCAGTGGGGCGCTGTGCCCTATGCATTGCACTGGCATGACGGTGCAACACCTGAGCTGGCGGCAGCAGTTGAAACGGGTCCTCCGGGTACAATAAGGCAGTTAGCGGAAACAATCTGGCCCAGACTTCCGCTGGGTTTAACAGTTTCAATGGGGTCGGCTATACGACGCTATATTAGTTTATAAGGCAGGATTTATATGTGCGGGATTGCCGGCTTCAGCCGCTATCAGTTTGAATCGGGTGATGAGTCTCTGTTGGCAGACATGGGTCAGGCCATTTATCACCGGGGGCCGGACGCGGGCGGTACTTATCTGGATACCGGAGTGGGTCTGTGCCATCGCCGCCTGAGTATTTTGGATTTGTCCGCAGCGGGTAACCAACCGATGTTCAGCCCGGATCGCCGTTACGTGATCGTGTTTAACGGTGAAATATACAACTTCCTCGACATTCGCGCGTCGTTAGAAGCACAAGGCCATCAGTTTACGACCCATACCGATACCGAAGTTATCCTGACACTTTATGCACTGGAAGGCCCTGCCTGCCTCGATAAGCTCAATGGCATGTTTGCGCTGGCTATCTGGGATACTGCTGAGCAAAGCGTTTTTCTTGCCCGCGACCGGATTGGTAAAAAGCCACTTTATTACACTCATCAGCACGGCAAGTTCGCTTTTGCCTCCGAAATAAAAGCGTTACTGCCATTACCTTTTATCAGCAAGTCCATCCGCGACGATGCGGTGTACGACTTTTTTGCTTACCAGTACGTCCCGGACCCAAAAACGATTTTCACCGATATTCAAAAGTGCCCTCCCGGTCATTATATGCTGTTTAAAGGGGGCGAACTGACTATTAAACGCTACTGGGACGTTGATTTTAGTCGCACCAGCAACACTTCAGAAGAGGCTCTCACCAATCAGTTGAGAGAGCTTACTGCGCACTGTACTAAACAACGCATGATAGCGGACGTGCCACTCGGCGCATTTCTAAGTGGTGGTGTTGACTCCAGTGGCGTCGTTGCCATGATGGCAAATCAATCTGAATCGCCAGTAAAAACCTGCTCTATCGGTTTTGATGAAAAGCGTTTCAATGAAACGGAATTTGCCAAGGCGGTGGCCGATCAGTATCACACCGAACATCACGAATTTATTGTTCATGACAATGTCAGCGACAACCTTGAGCATATTGTCAGTTTTTTTGATGAACCCTTTGCGGATCCGTCGTTGGTGCCAACCTATTTTGTGTCCAAGCTGGCCCGTCAGGAAGTCACAGTAGCTATTGCCGGTGATGGTGGCGACGAAGTATTTGCCGGCTATGAGAAATACAGTGTCGACGCAGTAGAGAATAATCTGCGTAATAAAGTACCGGGCTGGATACGCAAGAATGTGTTGCCCGGGCTGGCGAACCTGCTTAGCGCAGGCTCATCGATTACCGTGTTGCGTAAGGCTAAATCCCTGTGTGACAGCTTATCCTGCGATCCGGCGATGGGCTTTTACCTTTCCAATGCACAAATCGACCAACGCCACTGGCAACAGCTGGTAGATCCGGATTTTGCCAACCGTCTGGGCGATTACCACCCGAGTAAAATAACCCTGGACGCTTATGCCAGAGCCAACGGACCGGATCATCTGGCCAAAATACTCTATACCGACCTAACGACGTTTTTGCCCGGCGGTATTCTGGTTAAAGTCGACCGCATGAGCATGGCCAACTCACTGGAAGTTCGCGCTCCAATTTTAGACCGCGAGGTCATTGAGTTTGCAGCCACAGTGCCGTCAGCCTTCAAATTTAAAGACGGCGAGAAAAAACACATCCTCAAGGAAGCCTTTAAACCACTGCTACCAGACGACATTCTGTACCGTAAAAAAATGGGCTTTTCCGTACCGCTCGACAGCTGGCTCAGAAATGAAATCAAAGCCATCGCCGAAAGTTACATCCTGAAAGACAACAACGGCCTGTGCCGGTACTTTAAACCGGCAGTGATCCGTCAGTTCTGGCAGCAACATCAAAGTGGCAGTTACCAGCATGGCACGCTGCTATGGAGTATGCTGATGTTTGAAATGTGGTATCAACGCTATATTGGAAGTGAGGCAGAGGCTGCGTGAGCGGAATTACCAGGGTCATGCATATCACTTATGATATGCGAATTGGCGGTACCGAGATGGTCATTAAAAACCTGATTGAAGGTTTTGCTGCGACCTCGGTTGAAATGTCGATATTCTGTATCGAGAGCACTTTAGGCCCATGGGGGGAAATGCTCAAGCAAAACGGCATTCAAATTACCACTCACACCCGCCAGCCTGGTTTTGACAAAGCGCTGATTAAAGCCATTAGGGCCCATATCCGACAACACAAAATCAATATTATACACTGCCATCAGTATACTCCGTGGGTCTACGGGGTAATTGCTGCAGCCGGCCTTAAAACTAAGGTTATATTTACCGAACACGGTCGTTTCTACCCCGATTTTGGCACCTGGAAGCGTAAGTTAGTCAACCCTCTACTTCAGATTATGACAGACAGCATGACGGCTATTTCCGCTGCCACCAGGCAAGCGTTGGTCACCCACGAAAATCTAAGCGCGAAAAAGATATCGGTGATCTACAACGGCATCCAGGCGCTGTTGCCCGCTGAGCAGTCATCACTGAGCGCCTTACGCGAGCAATTAAAGATTCAGCCAGACGCTATTGTGTTAGGCACCATTGCTCGTTTTGACCCCATTAAAAATCACCTGATGATGTTAAGCGCTTTCAGGGACTGCCTTGATAGCGGACTAAATGCTGTGCTGGTAATAGTGGGTGATGGCGAAATGCGCTCCGCTATTGAGCAACGAATCACCGAGTTGGGTATTACTGATGCAGTCAGACTTACCGGCTATCAGCCACAGCCATCGCAATATCTCTCTCTCATGGACATTTTTCTTCTGTCTTCCTTCAGCGAGGGCACTTCGATGACGCTGCTGGAAGCTATGTCTATCAGCAAACCCTGTGTTGTCACTGACGCCGGCGGTAATAAAGAAGTGATAGGCCACAACGAAAACGGCCTGGTGGTGGACAATGACGATCAGACTGCCTTTGCCCTCGCGATTCAACAAGTAGCCAGCGATAAAGCGCTTTATGATAAATTTGCCAACGCGGCCAGAAGCCGGTTTGCCAAACGCTTTAGCGTAACGTCTATGTGTGATGCGTTTAACAGCATCTACCAACGGCTAGCCTCGTAAACGACGAACAGTAAAACGGTCAGTATTATGCCTAACCAGTCTCCCACACCGGCAAGCAAGCCAAGCAAGAAGCCCTTCTGGCGCAAAGGGCGGATCATAAAATACAGCGTAATTCTTATCCTGCTGGCGTTAATTTTTTCGTTTTCGCCGTTGGTTATCCCCACCAGCAACCTGACACCAAGCCAGGCTGCACAGGCGCGCTCAGGTGCCGCCAAGATTCTAAAGCCGTTAATGTCATCCCGGGAAGACGTTAGTATTTCGGTAACTGCCGACCACCTTGAAGCTATTTCAAATGCAGTCAGTTATACCGTGCCGGCAGTACAGTTACGGTTGAACAGCAGCAGCTATGGCATTCTTATCGCTTCTTCCCTGACCACTATCCCTGGTTTGGTGTATGTAAATTTCAGTTGCTGGCTGATGCCTGATTTCAATGGCACTATGACATTTTCGCAGTGTAAGCTGGGTAGCATGCCGGTACCCGGTAAACTTATCGAGTACTTCGCGAAGGGCCTAGCCCGACTGCTTTTCGGTGAAGAAGCACTGACCACCCTGAATAATATCTTATCCAATACGCAGCTGGAAAATAACCAGGTCGTGGTACGTTTTAAAAAGCCAGGTAACCTTAAGGCAGCGGTTGAGCAACGACTAACCGACACCTTTAAGATGGTTCAGGATTTACGGCAGATCAATGGCGTAGAAACCGAGACCATTCAAACTTATCTGGACTACATTCAATCTCATTCAGAGCGCACTACGACGACAGCAGAGATGGTAGGTAAAACCTTTTTGCTGGCAAAAACCCGATCGGCATCTGAAGATCCTACCGACGAAAATTTCGCGGCCTTATGGGCACTGGCAATGTCTTTTGGCGCTCCGGACTTTGCGCGAATTGTTGCTATGCCAGTGGATTACTCATTAATGCAGCCGAAAAAATATGTCCTGCGTGGTCGGATGGACCTTCGTCTACACTTTTTTTACTCAGTAGCATTGCGGCTGGCCAGCGAAAAGCAAATGAGTATTAACATAGGTAAACTCAAAGAAGTGATGGATTCTGCTAAAGGCGGCTCAGGCTACAGTTTCCGGGATCTTACCGCTGATAAAGCTGGTGTTGAACTGGCCGATTTCGCCATCTCCAGTGACTCCAACGCTCGCCGTGTGCAGGAAGTTTTAGCCGGTATCGACAGTGAAAGTCAGTTTATTCCTTTACTCCATGACCTCCCGGAGGGACTCAGTGAGGAAACCTTTGCCAGTGTATTTGGCAGTGAATCCGATCCAAGGTATCAGGAAATGGAAGCGCGGATAGATAGCCGTATTCAGGCTTTACCCGTTTACTCCAATGATACGCCACAACGCCAACAAGCGATTACGACTGCCACCTATGACAGACCAGTTAAAGCCGGTCAGATTACCCAAAGTGGTAACTGGTATCAGGTAGATACCCATACCCATACCAGGTTTTCTGATGGTCGTTTCAGCATTACTCAGTTGGCAGAAAATGCCAGTAAATTTGGCTGTGATGCTGTTGCTATTACCGACCACGGCGATCATAACCTGAAAGGGGTCTTTTCTGCAGAATACTGGCAGGATTTCGCCAATGCTTCGTCTCAGTTCAGTGATTTAACCCTGATTGCCGGCCTGGAGTGGAATATTCCACCGTTTGCCGGTCGCGAGCATATGACATTACTGCTTCCTGAATCGATGAATCATGACCGGCTTATCAGCCTGTTCAGAGACCGGTATGATCATTATGGCAAAACTAAATCCACCACGATTGATGAAAGCCAGGCACTGGAATGGTTGAATAACCAGTTTGAAAATAGCGAGACGCCGCCGGTTGTTATGTATAACCATCCCAGCCGCAAAGATTTAGAACCCGGCGAAAATGCCCACGATATGCAGAAATGGCGCTCACAGACTCCTTACGTCATCGGCTTTTCCGGTGCGCCGGGCCATCAGAAAAAGCGTGGTGAAGATAACGGGTCTTATAATAATCGCTTTAAAACCCGCCATGGCTGGGATCCTGCCGTGGCTATTCCAGGCAATGATTGGGACACCCTGCTGCAGGCCGGCTTACAAACCTTTGCGGCTCGCGCGCCATCCGATTTCCATAATACCCGTATGGACTACTGGCCATGCGAGTTTTCAACCACGCACGTCTACGCCAGCAGTCGCCGCACCAACGATCTGCTAAACGGATTCGCTAGCGGTATTTACTGGGCCCAGCATGGTAAATTTGTCGCCTCATTGAGTGCGCAGGTACAGAATGACAATGGACAGACACTCGCTCAGGCAGGAAACGTGATCGACAGTCCACGTTTACCGCTCACCGCCAAACTTACCGTGACGCTGAATGAGGAAGACTGGCAGGGCTTTAAAACGTCACTGGACGAGGTTACGGCGGTGATAGTGACTGAGAGTGGTGTGCAAACAGAAGTATTTTTCCCTGATTCACAGCGCCGGGAACATAGCTTTGAGGTACGCCTACCCGCCAATGCTAACATTACGGCGGTGCGTTGGTTTGGACGCAGTATTCAACCTGAGCAGCATCACTATCAGTTCTTTACCAACCCGGTGATGATCCACTGGCAGTAAACGTTGGTTAAAACCGGATCACCTTCGTCCGGTTTTACGCCAGATTATCATTGCAATGAGCAGCAGAATAACAGGGAAAGCCCACTTGACCACATAAGCTACCTTCTCAAAGTAATATTTTTTGGTAATAAAGTGCGACGTGCCGTTCCAGTATTTAAACCCGTCTTTAATCAGATTACCGGCAATCATAAGCTCACCGTCATTCACCCGTCCTAATTGCTGCTGGTATGCACTAATCAGAGCTTGTGGGTTTTGCTCATAAAACATTATCCCCTGCTCTAGTACCACACCAAAGTCAGCATCCAGAAGCAATGGCTCCCCATCAAAGTAGGCCTCTACCATTACATGGCCAGGTACAGTAATAATCTTGTTGGCAATGCCCTGCTCATCAAGCAGGCCTGACAGAGTCATAGAAGCATCACCGCAAATCCCAATGCCACGCTCTATACTGCGATAAGGGTTTGCGTAATGGTAGCGCTGGTACTCAGGTATGCTGGTCACAACGCCCATCAGATGGAGGATATAGTTTTCCCATACCGGCACGCGCTGGTGAAACAAATCGGGATCGAAGGCTTCCCACTCCACATGGGCAATGCCTGCGGCTAAGTCGAGGGTCAGGCGCTTAGCATATTGTCGATCCGTTTCATCGGACAAACGAAATATTGCCTGCTCTAACTCAGGCGGCGTTAAGCTGAGATCCTGATCACCAAACCTTAGTACTTCCGGTGTCAGCCCATCAGGCCTTAAATCCTGGGTAAAACCATAGAGATTCAGGGCTAACAATGCCAGGCCAGGCAATGCCAGAACCGCTGCAAGCCATCTCATTAGTTTGTTTGTCGTTGTCATTCTATTCTCTGGACCAGTTTTTAAGCCTGAATACTGATATTACCAAACTTGATCTTTTACGCACTATCCACCATACGCCGGCATTTTTGCCAGGCAGGCATCATTAATTTAACTGTGTAAGCAAAACAATAAACCCGGCCTTGCAGCACTAAAATCAACATAAGCTGCATGATACCGAATAAGGCGGCCGTGATTAATGAATGCCCGGCCAGCGTCAAGAATGAATCAACGGTGGGTATTACCATAAAAGCCAGATGTCCGCTTAGTGATATTGTCAGGACAGACGGTACTAACGGAGCTACCAGCGCAAAATACGCATGCTTGCCAACAAAGGCCCATATTACGATGGTGAAGAATAACACCACAGAAAAGACATCAAGCGCCACCTTGTATTCCGCCAACTGGTTAACGCTGGTGAAATCGACCGAAGCAAACATTATCGCCTGGGCAATTGTGGAATATATGGAATAACCAAACAATAACCTCGTACGATCTTTTAACATCACGATTTGGCTGAGGATATTGTTGAGCGTCATCACGATGGTAAAGAAAGCAAATATTGCCAGCAGATCTGAATATTCAACCCATTTCTGCCCCAGAATTAATTCCACGACATAAGCGGCATGGGCGTTCATCAAATAAATTATGGGCGCGGTAATCATAGACATGAAAAACAATACAACCTGCAACTGCTTTTCAAAATAGCCTGGATTGTTCTTGAATTGGGAGAATTGAGTCAGCAATGGGCCACTGGCCGGATTGATAAACATGGTGGTAGGTATGTTCGCGTAGTAACGCATTGAGTTATATCCACCAACGATGGCCTTTTCAAAGGTGACCGTCACAAACATCGCATCGAGCTGACTTCTGAAAAAATTAAGCACCGACTGAGGTAAAACCCATTTTGAAAACTCCCACTGTGGACGAATATTTTTTAACGAGAATCTTGGCATCTTTGGCGCGATGACATAGCCTGATAATACCTGACTGACCGTTACCATAAACTGGCCCAGTACCAGCGCCCAATAGGTTTCGTAGATAACCGCAATGCCGATAGTAATCCCTGTCGTTACAAATCTGGATATTATTTGCCATTTGGTAATAGCACCCAACTCTTGCTTTTTAATCTTATAAATCAGTCCTGGGCTGCCCAGTTGAGCAATAAAAGATTGTAAACTGAAAACCAGAATTATAGGCATCAGTCGCGGGTCTTCATAATACTGAGCAATTGGGTAACTGGAGAGAGCCATTAATAAAGCCAGACAGCCTTTTAAGATAAAATTAAGCGTCCAGTTGGTATAAACTAATTCGTCTGTCAATTCTTCTCTACTCAACAGATAATTTTCCCCGCCGGTACTTGAAATAACATCTATAAAATTAAGGAATAATAGCGCAATAGCAACAAGACCATAGTCTTCGGGAGTCAGGATCCGAGCCAGAATAATCAGGCTTACAACACCAACCATACGCCTTGTCACCTGGGTTAGGACTGACAATGCGCTGGCTATAATTCCGGAGCGGGCAGTTAGCATAGGGTAATAACTCGAACTAGGAACTCAATAAAACTAAAAAAAAAAAGATCAGAAAGTTAGATTGAATTCCGCGCTTTATTCAATAAACGTGTAAGGCGTTTACGCACCATTCGTTTTTTTATGGGCCCAAGATGCTTTGTCAGCGCATCAAAATCAGCGTCAATCTGCTCATTAATCGGGGTCATATCCCTCGGCCACTGTTCGCTGGGCAATCGATCCAGAAACACTTCCTGAATTTTACCTAATTCATATCGGGCTATACGGTTTATATACAGACGGATATCGCTGAGCTTAAATACAGACAACTTTTCGAAGTCATACCCCACCCCATCTAGCCAGGTGGTTCTATTGGGCAGGTTTTCTTTACCGAAACTTAAATCTGTATTCGCCGCTTTTGTCAAAAATGAATCGATCCAGTTCAATCCTATCGGCAGGTAAAACGACTTCTCACGTATGCGTTGTATGTATGACCATTTCATGCCGTAAAGATTGCCAAAGAAACAAGACCGCTCAATTACCAGGCTGCGATAAAAATCCAGGTTTCTGCCACTAAGGGGCATGCCGGCTATGATAACGGTTTGATCCGGCGTGGCGTGAAGCTTTTCGGCCATTTTCGGAAAGCAGTCTGGTGAGAAACGTACATCAGCATCTACGAAAAAATGCACCGTAACTTCATCTGCAAGCTCGTGCACATAGGTATTCCATGCATTACATTTATCCCCAAGTTCAATCTCATGCACTGTTAACTTGTCAAAATTGAGTTTTTGCTTAACCCCCTCGGCTACACTAACTGTGTTGTCGGTACACCCATTCGCGATAACGTAAAAACGATGCAAATATTCATCAGTGCTGTTAAAAACACTTGTTATTGAGGTTTCAATGTTATCCTGCTCGTTGTAAGCGAACATGACAATATTGTATTTAAGTTCATTCATGCCGTGACCTTCTGAGTGTTACTGGCATCATCCTCACTGAGGTCCGCCGCTTTGATCCCCTCTATTCCGGTATTATTCTCTACCGCGTTCTTCACCAAGTAGTAGTTCGCTGTGATTAGAATCAGTAAAAAGTAAAACGGCTCGAAAATAATTAAATCGAGGAAGAATGCCCCTACAAAAAAACCAACCAAACCTCCCATACAAGACAGGTTAACATAATCAAAAGTCGAATTTTCTTCTGCGAATCGCCGCACAAACCTGTATTGTTTAAAAGAAAGCCAAAAGAAGGATAAATAAATAAAACCTGCTATCAGCCCGGTATTCGCAGAAAAGTTAATTAATGTGTTATGCGCAACATGGGGGGATTTCCCCGGGTATAACTGTTGCGACGCATATTGGAATCTCTGTGGCCCAGCTCCTAACAGAGGATATTCAAACGCAATTCCCAAACCGACAGACCAGGAAACCAGACGTGGGTTTAATGGCTCGTCACTGCTCTGCGACTGGACCTGACTCACCGTTGCGGATGTTCTTTGTAACAGCATTCCTCCCTGATAAATCAGCATTGCTACAAAACCAACCGCCATGACTACGTTAAGGGATTTTGACTTGACCACTAATGCAAAAAATAACGTGACGCAAGCTGCACTCAGTAAAGCCCCGCGCGAAGCGAACAATATCAGCGCGTGCCAAATAAAAGGTAACGTCATAATCAGGAAGTATTTTAACCACTTCTGCTTGAAGTAGCGAATACCAAACATTACAAACGCTAACCCGCTGGTGAGTACTATTGATGTAACATTTCCATCCTTATAAGGGCTTTTCCGGGGACCAAGTAAGCGTCCGTTTTCGAACTGAGACCAGTTACCGCTCAGATAATGATCATTAGCCCAATATGCGTAGTAAACGGTTATGAAAATAAACATAAACCCGAAAAACTTAATCGTGTCCTCTTTATTAATCAAAGGCAGTACGAAAAAATACATAATCGTGATAGTGGTAAATATATCTACAACCATATCACCGCTCACCGTAGAGAAGTAATTATCGTAAGGGGATAACAGGTTAGAAAGATGAAAAATAGTCGTGAGCGCAACCATGCCTTTAAATTGACCTGAACCATATACTTCCCAGCGAATATTGCCGTTAATGACATGCCAGGCCCAGGCAATGATGGTAATCCCTGCCGAGACCCTGAATGCTGAGAAGTCCTCAAACGCCCAAAACCATATATATTGGGGTTGCATGACGGATACAATGGAATAAACCAACGCCGCCACCCAGGGCGCATTGAATACCATGAAAAAACTGACTATCAATGCAAGATAAAGCGCTATTTTTACCATTTCTCAACCTGCATAACGGTGAAGGCTCCATGTTGACTCAGCGATTGCGCTAAGTAGTATTCAATTGAGTATTTACGAGTATCATTGGGTAATACACTGGTGAGCTAACTCACGATTGTCATATTCAACCTTAGACGGCCTCAAGTAGCAACGAATTATTCCCACAGATGCGCAATTTAAGGTATTACCAGGAAATTCTTAGTATTATTTCAGATATTTACATGTCAATTTCACGCTCTTTACGTTTAGTAATAGAGTGTTACACTAGCGGCTCATAATTTGAGTTTAAAAAAATGAATAAAACCTCACCTCACTTTATTGGCATTGGTGCACAACGTTCGGGTACCAGTTGGATGTTTGAGTGCTTTCTTGAGCATCCTGAAATTTATATGCCTCGCAAGGAAATGCAGTTTTTCAATAAACGCCCACTTTCTGAACTACCGGAATACCTCAGCCAGTTCAAAGAAACTGACAAGATATCCGGTGAAATTACCCCGGACTACCTGTCATCGAGAGAGGCTATAGATGGCATCGCAGAAGCATTCCCGGACATAAAGTTAATAGTTATTTTAAGAAACCCGGTAGAACGTACACGGAGTTCCCATAACCTGTATAAAGAGCGAGGGGTAACCAGTGATAACACATTACTTGAAGCTATTGAAAATCATTCAGCCGCTTATGAGAAAAGTCTCTATGGTGAGCAAATAGAGTATTTATTCTCGAAAATAAATCGGGATAACGTAAAAATAGTTTTTTTCGAAGATCTTAAAACCGATCCAATAGGATTGATACAGAACATATTTTCATTTATCGGTGTGGATTCATCATTCGTTCCATCCGCCGCCAACCGTAATTTTAATGCTTCTTCTATTGGCTTCGGCAGCAACAGAATTGCGAAAACTTTAACTCTGATACAGAATTACCTTTTCAAGAGGAGCTGGGGAAGAGCGATTCTTCAAATTAAAAAAACTGAGTTTTTTAAACGTTTTAAAAGTTCTTTGATTGAAAAAAAGAAAGTAAAACCTGAAGAAAATGCTAAATATTATATCCATTTCAAAAATGACATAGACAAATTAGAAAAAGAGATTGGTTTTAAGGTACCGGATAGCTGGAAATATAACGCCCGTTAAGTTGGCTTTATAATGCCACGGGCTAATATTGTAATAAATGTACAGGAAATAAATTAGAAGCCAGCAGTGACCATGATAAAGAAAATTCAACCAATACTAAAGAAGTTCTATCCCGTACAAAGCTTCAGCCTGGATGTTGAAATCGATAACCGATTTTCCACCCTGGATTCAGAGTTAAAACAACAATTATCCCAAACTCATCTTCAACTCGAAGATTATTACAATGTTTTAAACTATTTCATTGAAGGTATCGACGCTTACAAACTCGCTGAAAAGAGTGGTGTTCTTTATCCCGGTGTGGCAGGCACGAGAGGTGTCGGTGTTGAAGCATTCGAGGGCTTTGCTCGCACAGCTCCAACGTTAGCTCTGTTTTTATCTAAAGGCCATGGCGAATCGGTAACGCTAAATAATGGCAAGAAATTTAATATCAATAGTCACCTAGTAGATGGTATTTCAAGCGGAGTTGATCCCAATAGTGAAGGCTATTGGGGGAAAATACAGGATCTCGATCAACGGGCTGTCGAAGCTGGCGACATCGCGCTGACGACAATGTTACTTACAGAAAACAAGCCGGATTGTTTTAATCAGCAACAGCTCCATCTTATTTATCAGTGGATAGACGATATCAATAACGTCGAACTATACGGCGGAAACTGGGTTTTATTCAGGCTAATGGTCAATGTTTTTCTTCATTCCCATTGTCAGAATCGCCAGTTGAAAATAGAACAAGACTTCGCAAAGTTTAAATCTTTTTATCGGGGTAATGGGTGGTTCGGTGATGGCGAGAATGGCCTGTTAGACTACTACAATGCCTGGCAAATGCACTACTACTTGTTCTGGTTTAACAAGTTTTACCCCGACCATGAAGCAGATTTTATCCGACAAGCATTAAAAGAGTTTACTGACGGTTATCAGTATTTCTTTGCTGCCGAAGGGATCCCAATTTTTGGTAGAAGCGCTATGTATCGCTATGCTGCACCTGCGCCTTTAGTTTTGCAATGTGAATATGACCCTTCTACGGCGCCTGTGGCCAGAAGAGCACTCGAGGTTATATGGCAACACTTTACTTTAAACGGCGGTATTAAAGGGGGAAACTTTACTCAGGGTTACTATGGTAACCATCCGGATCTTATGGAAAACTACAGTGGCAGAGGAAGCGTTCTCTGGTCTATACGTTCACTTACCACGGCGTTTTTTTTCCCACCCGATTCACATTTTTGGCAAGTAGAGCCTGGAAAACTTCCTATAGAAACCGGCGACTACGCTATAAGTTTGGATAAAGCCCAGCTATTAGTGGAAGGTGATAACAAAGCGGGCGTTACGAAAGTAACTCAGCTCCACCCTCCATTTCAGAATCTGCGTAGTGAGTCTAAAAAATTCGCTTCTCGAGGTATTCTTCTGAAACTGGCAGAAACTCTTTTACGCCGCCCATTGCGAAAAGAAAACCTTGCTGTGAAATACGGAAGGAAAACCTATTATTCAGATAGGCCTTTCTATAATCACGACATAGATTAAGTCAGGTTCTTTACACTTTTTCCTTCGACTTGTCCGTTTTAATCCAACCAAGGTAAGACTGTAAGCTTTTTATTTTTGCTTTAACCCATGTTATCGGGGCGTTTGTTTTAATGCTGGGTTCTATACTGCTAATCCCGAACGTCCCGAGAAATTCTTTCGACAGTTGAAGCCCGTCATTTCCTGGGTTCTGTGCTGAATGGTTTTCTCCGGTATTAAGAATCCAGGCTACCACGGGAATTTTTAACTCTGTAACGGCGTAATTGTTATTACTAAACGCGTAAATCTGATGCCGGTGGTTACCGATAATATGCTTTAAAAAGAACTCATCAACCACGGCAAAGAAATCTTCTTTCTGCAGATTATCGTGATATTCCATTCCAGATAATCCTGATAACTCCATTAATGCGCTGTATTTGTAGATATAAGCAGATCCACAGTAACGACATATGCCGTATTTTTTCAGATAGGTGTTGTTAGCCAGGTTCACCACGAACCCACTGTTAGCATAATAAAGATCGTTTGGCTCAGACTGGTAAATGTAATCGACGGTTGCAACATTGAACCAGTCATCGCCATCAATAACAAATACATAATCAGGGGCAAACTGTTTCGCATACAACAAGCCAACTGAAACCTTACATCCCTTGTCTTCTTTCACCAAATCAAATGGTACGCCGGAGCCTTTATTGGCGTCAGGCGGTGCAAAATCAACTTCAACGAAAGATGTATTTGGGTAAAGCTCCGGTTCATTAGGTGCCTGATTGCAAACTACAATAATCTTGTAAGGCCTGGATGTTTTTTGATTACTCAAAGACTCAACAGTTTTGCGCAAATAAAACAATACGTCGTTGTAGTTATGTGATGAAGCAGGGTGGCGAATTGGACAAACAAAAACAAACATTTTAAACCTTAATTAAATGACAAAAGCCTACAACAATCCCTGGCTTGCACATTAGCTTCTCAATTTTCGAAGCATAGCTAATGTAAACAATGGGTGCTTCACAATAAAACTCCAGAATAATGATAATTGCTCGGTCACTTTAAAGTTTCGTTGTAAGTTGGAGTCCGCAGCATTACCTCCATGTTCGAGGCAATTAGCAGAGGCCAGGTGTTCACAAGCAATTGCTGTGACTTTCAACTCTAAAATTCTCCGGTCAAAATCTTTGTAAGGCTTGGAACCATACCAGCCTCCCGAAAAAAGCCAGCTACCAACATAATAAGCACCAGATTCACTGAAAAAATGGCTGAGCAGTTCAAAACTGCTTTCCGTAACGAATGCCGAGTCAGCCAATTCGAACACGTCATGACAGCCTGATATAAAGAGCTCGCTTGCTGGTTGATTCAGGTAAAAAAATGCAGAACGAATAAAATGTTGATGCGACATTCCCATAACGGTCGAACGACAAGGCAAATTCACCTTTTCACCCAATTGAACAGGCTTATCATAATGAGAATAGTATCTGATTTGCCAGAGGAAATTTATAATTTTCCAGTAAAACAGTTTAAAATGACTAAACACTGTGTCATTAAACAAGATAAATGATTTTGCGCCATACTCACTTTTTACTTTTTCCATGCCTTCAACCCAGGCTGAAAATTCTCCGTAAGTATTGGAGCCTTTGAGCGTATATATTTTGGAAGACAGGTTGGTGAACCGGGCAATATGTGAGTCTAAATCCTGTTGAGAATTATCAACAAGAACAATGCCTTCAACACGATTTTTAAGCAATATTTGTAAAAGTGCTTCCAGCTTTCGTTGATTTTTCGTCACTCGATCCTTCGAATATAGACAAAAAATCACCCAAATATTGCCTGAGGTTGGGGGAGCCAAAATCAATTTCCTGGAAAATGGACTATATCAATGCATATTAAGCTCTTTTATATCTCTCTGTAAACCTTCAACCTAAGGCAAATATTTCCAACGCCAAAAGTTTGATAAATATAATTAAAAGTATTGTTAATTATTCAGACATTCGTAGCCTGCCAATGATTTTACGTTTGTTCTGATTAGGCACAGAACAAACTCGCTCTTATAGCAAATTTAGCATCGTTTCAACGAGCGACATCACTGTGGTATTCCTTTCCGATACAACGTATTATCAATTCAATAGTTAGATACAAGGCTGATTATAGTGGCAAAAGTGATTGCCTTTGTGCACAGTGTTTCAGAAATTGGCGGGGCTGAGAGGATGTCTGAAGCCCTAATCGATGGGCTCCTCACCAGCACTACTTATATCCCGGCTCTGCTCATTCCGGAAAATGGCCCGTTTGGCGATTTAGTCGAAAACAAAGGCTGTAAGGTTATTGTGACCCAATTAGCGCAGCCTGAACTTACTTCGCCGATTGCAACAATTCGCAATATTATCAGGCTTGTTAAGGTATTTAAAAAGCATCAGATTAAATTACTGCATTGTGCTGATTTAAGGTGCGCCCGAGCAGTATTACCTGCTGCCAGAATGGCAAATATACCCGTTTTATGTCACATGCATTTCCCGGTTAGAGACGATTATGTCAGTTGGCTTTTCAGATGTATTCCAAAGCCAACCGCATTTGCATACTGCAGTAAAGAGTTAAAAACAGCCACCGGAGATTCATTGTCGAGCGTTTGCCCGAAAGCAATACATCAAGTCATTCATAATGGCGTCGATATCCATAGATTTTTACCAGTTGCCTGTCATAACGACAGCCCGAGAATTGGCATAGTGGCAAATTTGCAGGAGAGAAAAGGTCATATAGATTTTCTTGATATGGCCAAAATAGTTCTTGCTCAGCGACCAGAAACTCAGTTTGATATCATCGGCGGTGACATTTTAGCAGCTCCCCGGGAACAATTATTAAAAGCGTATGCAGAAGAGACTGGTGTGGGAAATTCAGTTACTTTTCATGGTCAGGTAAATAACGTAAGAGAGTTATTGTCAAAAATTGATGTGCTCGTCTGTGCCTCGCATCAGGAGGCTTTTCCGGTCTCTATACTGGAAGCAATGGCTATGCAGAAGCCAATCGTAACGACTAATGTAAACGGTATACCCGAAGCTATTACAAATAATGAGCATGGTTTATTGGTAGAAGCAAAAGAGCCTGAGCAGTTAGCTAAAGCCGTTTTGCAGCTTTTAGACTTTCCGGAAAAAGCAGCTAAGCTGGCTAAAAATGCGAGAGAACGAGTAGTCAACGAGTTTAGTTTCAATGCTTATTTAGACAATTTTACCCAATATTACAGTCGTATATTATCGCCCGATAGCAACAAAGGTTGATGTGCGAATCCTGTGTTACTTTATAGTCAGTTAAAAACACTTAATGAATTAATAAAGATGAGAAGAATTAAATTTACACACAAATAAGCATCAATCGGATAACTATTTAAGCTTGCCTTTATTCAGTTAACTAATTCCTACTAAGCAAACACCGAGCGGGCTTTTATTGCCGCATTGTCCCAGTCGAAGGCCTCAACCGAATGTTTTCGACCTGCTTTACCATAGGCTTCACAGCGAGCCGGATTTTCTATAAATGAAATGATAACGTCGGCCAGGGCACTTACCTTAGTGGCATCCACAATTTCACCAGTTTCACCGGCAAGTAATGTTTCTTTAGTGCCACCTGAGTCACCGGCAATGACCGGTTTTGCACAGGCCTGCGCTTCCACAAGTACCATACCAAAACCTTCGATGTCTTGCCCCTCTGTTCGATTGGGCAGAATAAACACATCACATTGCTGATAGCATTTGATCATGGTTTCATCGTCACAATCCGTTAGCATTTGAACGTGATCCTGCAATGCCAGTGACTCAATCAAGTACTCCAGGTGAGGACGGCTCTCGCCATGGCCAATGATCACATAGTGAGCCTGTGGACAGCGCTTTAAAATCTCAGGCATGGCTTCAATCATTTTGTCCTGCCCCTTACGAGCCTGCAATCGACCAACCGTCAGAATGACACTTTTCCCATCCCACCCCATGGAGGAGAGAAAATCCTCATCTTTATTTTCAACCGGATAAAACTTGTTTGTGTCAGCGCCCGGATGCATTACTGTGACTTTATGATTCACACTGTCATCCACGCGACTAACAATATTGGCACTGTTGTGGCTGTTGCAGATTATCTTATCGGCACTGCGCATCACCAGTTTGGTCAGGCTGTTTAATTCGCGGGATAAAGCGCTGGCTTCCAGATCTTCACCGTGCACGTAGCACAGGTAAGGTATGCCCAGAGTTTTCTTCAGCATCCATGCCATCAGCCCCTCAGGCAGGACTCGGCCACAATGGATATAGCTGATGTCCTGCTCTTTCACTAATCGCCTGAGCGATCTGAACGACTGCCAGTAATATTTTAAGCCTTGCAGATTAGCTACGCCCCATTGTGGACTGTAAAGCGGCAGACGATGAATAGCCATTGGCGCGTTGGAATCAAATACCTCAGAATTGGTCATCTCGTCGGCGGCAACAATGTAATCGCTGCCTAAACGTGAATAGAGTTCCCAGAACCAACGACCACTGCCTCCGGATGCAGGCGGAAAGTTCTGAGTTAGTACCAGCGTCTTCAATTGTTACTCCGAAAAATGATTGAAATACCAACTCTTTGCAGAATAGCGTTGGCTCGGGAAAGTGTAAATAAGCATTTGCTTCGCAAGGGCATTTATAGACCGCTTGCGACGCAATCGGCAATCGTTCAGATACTGCCAATGTCAGAAATGTTATTCACATGCCGTTATGGCTTTTTATTCACCAGAAAGCATAATACACTAATCAAAACATATGCCTATAACAACTAAACGAGATCACTCTTGCACTGTTTGTACCTTGCCCAGCGGATACCTTTTCCGCCAAATAAAGGAGAGAAACTACGCTCTTTCCACCAGATAAACTTTTTGCGCAGTAATGGCATAGAAGTAACTGTAGCTGCCCCTTACGAACAATCGGACGAACTCGATTACTTCAAAAGACTGGAGCAAGAATATGGCTGCCACACGCTTAGTCAAGCGCTTAGTCACAAACTGCTTCGTTATATGAGTGGTATCGCCGGTAACACCTCTTTGAGTGAAGCGCATTTTTACAGTAGCGGATTACAGAAACAAATAGATGATTTACTAGAGCGGCAAAATATTGATGCCATTGTTTGTACTGCTTCCAGTATGGCGAATTATGTTTTCCGTTCCACGGCATTAGCAAAAAAAGCCAGGCGGCCCCGCCTTATCATGGATTTTATGGACATGGATTCTCACAAGTGGCTTCAGTATTCACGCAACACCAAACCGCCAATGCGTTGGGTTTATCAGCGGGAAGCCAGTTTAGTCAGACGCCTTGAAAATCGGGTTGGAGAACAGTTTGATGCTTGCTTTTTTGTTGCCGAACCAGAAACTAATTTGTACAAACAGCAAGCGGGAAATCCTGCAGCCGAGGTGTTATCTATTGGCAATGGAATTGACCCGGCTGAATTTTATCCGGCGACTCAAGCAGCTGAGGTAAAAACACCACATTTGTTGTTTGCCGGTGTAATGGACTACACGCCTAACGTAGATGCTATGTTGTGGTTTTATAACGAGGTCTGGCCGAGCGTGTTAACTCATTGGCCCGACGCTACGCTGACTATTGCCGGCATGAACCCAACCCCGGCTATCGCCAGGTTGCAAGGCGTAGACAATGTCAGAGTCACGGGATTTGTAGAAGACATATTGCCCTACTTCCATGAGAGCAACATATTTGTTGCGCCATTTCGGATAGCCCGAGGTATTCAGAACAAAATCCTGCAGGCCTTTGCGTGCGGGTTACCTGTGGTCAGTACCTCAATGGGAGCTGAAGGTATAAAGTGCACGCCGGGGCAAAATATTGAGGTCGGTGACGAGCCAAATGATATGTTTGATGCCATCAAACGATTAATGGCAGCCCCTCACCACTACCAGACTGTTCGCAATAGTGCCCTGGCAACTATCGACGAACACTATTCCTGGGACGGCATTCTGACCCCTTTGCTACAACTGCTCGACAACGATAAGGCGACGCCTCAATGAAAGCCTTTGTCAAAATGCTCTTACGGCTATTGTTCGTGTTCCTTTCCTTGCCCTTTTATCTGTTATTTAAGCTACAAAGTGCATTGATGGGGGCCGATCAGGCGACTACCAGTTGGTCACAGTTAATGAGCCTGTGGCCGGGTATGCTGGGTGTCTATTTAAGAGCTGCGTTTTACTCACTCATCTTTAAGCACACCAGTCAGGAATTGGTTATCGGTTTCGGTACCTTATTCTCCCAACACGACACACAAATCGGCGCAGGTACCTATATCGGACCACAATGCAATATAGGCAAATGCGCCATAGGGAAAAACTGCTTATTAGGCAGCGCCGTGCATATTATGAGCGGCAAAGGTCAGCATAACTTCTCAGACCCGGATACCCCCCTACGTGAACAAGGTGGCGTTTTTACTCAGGTGACTATTGGCGAGGATAGCTGGCTGGGTAACGGGGCCTTGGTGATGGCCGACGTTGGTAAAAAGTGTGTGATTGGTGCAGGGAGTGTGGTTATCAACCCCGTACCTGACTACGCTATTGTGGGTGGTAATCCGGCTAAAGTTCTCGGCAGCCGTAAGCCCCCGGGGGAGTCATAGTATGCAACGCTTATTCCGCCTGGCTTTTCTTATGTTATTCGCTTCTTTTTGCCAGGCTGATGATTTAACTATCTCTCAGCAATATCAATATACCGTCAAAGTTGATACTGAGCAGGGGCTTTACAAAGCCGTCAAACAAGCCAACCAGCGAGGCAATACACTTATCCTTATTGCCGAGGGTATCTATCAGCTCAGTTCGACCCTGAATATCACTGGCAATCATGTTGCATTGAAGTCAGCTTCTGGCGATCCCACCACCACGATTCTGCGTGGCGCGGGAATGGTCCCATCCAAACGGGTTAAAAACCTTATCAGGGTAACCGGGCAGCACTTTACATTTTCAGGCTTAACCGCGGAATCAGCTCCCCATCATATTATCCAGATCGTGGGCGAAGCCAATGCCGACTATGCTGTCATTGAGCACTGTGTGTTACAGAATGCTTATGAACAGTTACTTAAAGTCAGTCACCGGGCTAATAGTCCAACTGCGGCAGACCACGGTATTATCCGTCACTGCACCTTCGGCTATACAGAGGGTATTGGACCGCAGTATTATATTGGTGGCGTGGACTTACACCTTGGTCAGCACTGGTTAATTGATTCCAACCAGTTTTTTGGTATAGCCAGCCCCGCAGACAGAGTAGCTGAGCATGCTATTCACTTGTGGAATAATAGTGGTCACAATCAGGTAGTCGACAATGTTATTATCAACAGCGACCGCGGTATAGGTTTTGGTATGGGAGGCAGAGGTAATCAGGGCGGGTTGATTAGCGGCAACATAATTTATCACGCCGATAACAATCATCCTTATGCCGACGCCGGCATCATTCTTGAATCCTCCCCTGACACCACTGTTAAGCAAAACTGGGGGCTCCAACATCATGGGTATCCCAACGCCATTGAATACCGCTTTGAAGCTACCCAAGGCGTTTTGATTGCAGAAAACGGGACGAATAAAAAAATCCGCAAACGTAATAGCGGAAGTGCAGAGTTAGAAGATAATTATCGCTTAACCGAACTGCCACCGGCCCTTAAAAGAACCATCATCGAACGCTTCCCCGCGCACTATCAACAACAAGTGTTTGATACGCTTTACCCGGCTCGTAATTAAAGCAAATGCTGCAGGGATGGTGTTAATGCTATCACGTCGTATTGCTGCGCCGGAAACTGATTGAAAAAAGGTTGCAGTCTGTCAACCTTCCGCTGACCGAACATCGGCACAAACCAACTCACATCGAGTATCGATTCAATTTCGCCAAACATATCTTCAGGCGTTTGCTCTTGGGAGGCTAGTACCTCGGGATGTATCTCCAGCAGAAGCACTACGCCAGAGGCACGCTGAATACTCGCCAGAGCCCCTTTTACAGCAGGAATTTCCTGGCCTTCCACATCAATTTTAAGCACCAGTATATCCGCCAGGGTTATAACATTGTCAGTCAGATAGCTATCAATGGAAGTTACTCTGGTATCTCCAATAGAGCCTGGCGTAATATGGCCCTCATGGTCGCCGGTTTGACTGTTACTGGTAGTGAAACTCACCATGCCGTCAAAGTCAGAAACCGCCTGATTTACTGGCATTGCGGGGACTTTGAGGCCGGCAAGGTTATGACGAAGCATGGCGTGAGAGCCAGGATTGGGTTCAAAGGCCACAATGTTCTGCAGCCTTGCGCAGTTTCGCGATACCAGTGCACTCACAGTGCCTATGTCAGCCCCCAAATCAAAAAAAGAAAAGGGACCGAGGTTGTTGAGCAAATCGCAAAATGGGCCGAATTCATCCGGATAATAATTATCCGGCCCGCCCTCGAGCCAAAAGCACCACTCATCGACCGGCAGAACGAAACTGGCCTGCTCGAACTGATAACATACATAGCAATCTGAATAGTGCTTACACATCCACCGATAAAAAGCATACTTGCCTTTTACGTCATGCAACTGGCTCCACACCACGAGCCGGTTTAACCAGCCAGGCAAGGCTCGCAGACTGCCAATGTGTTTGGACACAGTTAGTTACCGGCCAGACGCGATTGCTGTGTGAGTTCAGGGTATAACTGAGACACTTTATCCATGAACCACTGTTGCTGTGCTTGTAGAAAACGGCGTTCCACTTCCATCGACATAATTACGACTGCGCCATGAGATGGCTCTCCACCCAATGTGGTAGCGATTTGTTGAAGTTTAGTTTGTTGTTTACCGGCAAAGGTATCTTCTGCTAATACATACCAACTGGCTATCAACCGCAAGTTACCGGCTGGTGAGGAAAGCAATTCCACAGCGAACGGATACTCCGCAGAAGTCGGCACGTCAATTACCTCTACCCTGGTCCAACTGTCCTGATCATAAAGACGGTTTAACGAGCTTACCAGTTCACCGTCCCCCGCAGCATAAAAACCCTGGTAGACAGTGATCGGAGAATCATAAGGTGTGGTGAGTTGCTGATACTGCTCTACTGTAGGCGAGCGGAATTTCGCCTTCCACGCTAACCAGTAAACTTCGTCCTCGCTAAGCGGTTTGCTCAGGTTATTAGCGAACTCAAACTGTTGTACTTGCTTATCGGGTATAGCACTGGCGATAAACTGATACCACCCTGCGGCAGCCATTAATAAGACAGCAACTGAAATCAAGCCACCTCTTGCTGCAGTTATAGGAGCTCCGGACTGAATAGTAAGCACTGTATCATTGCGTTGCGGTGCTACTTTTTCACGCAGTAACTCGCCAAGCCCAATTAAACATACAATAACAAAAGCAAAGAAAAACCAGCCATAGATAAGGTGATCTGCACCTACTGCATACTGCATGTCGGATAGGTGTGCGATCAGTATGATGCCGTAAACTCGGATAATGTTTGCAGCAATAGGAAATATAACCGACAGTAACACAAATAGCGCTCGTCGCTGAGGGCTGTACATATTGAGATAAGCGTAAAGACAACCGATCACCAAAGATGCAATAAAAAAGCTGATCCCGGAGCAGGCTTCTGCTACCAAAAAGCGCCCTTTGGGTATTTCAATGTAAAGTCCACTGCGAAATACAGGGATCCCGGATAGCTCAAGCAGGTCTACTGAAAATCTGGCAGCGATTTGTTGCAAGTAAGGAACCAGCTCTTCCCCTACAGGAATACAAAAGAGGATAAACACCAATGGAAATAGAATTTGCCACGCAGCTTTATTACCAAGCACCATCCATATGAGTACCGGTAGCAAACCAAACATAGCTGCATGCATGAATAGTTGCACGTCGCCGGCGAGGCCGATGCCATAAAGCACAATAGCCGGTAGAATAAGCACCGCTACCCAGTAGTTAGGCTTTATTGGCTGTGCAAGCAACGCTTTACGTTTAAGGTAAATAAGAAAAAAAGTGCCGGGGATGACAAATAAACAATGATTAAATATATCAGAGTTGTACCAGATGGTAATGGCAGTAACCAACCCCTGATGAAATACCGCAGCCCATCCCAATAAGACCAGAATCACGGGTACCATTACGGCAGTAAAGGCCTTATTTATATCCTTATCGCTGTTACCTGCGACTGCTTGCTCCTGCATGATTTACCACCGCGATATTATTTAAGTTCGTAAGCATCTTGCATTGTACCCCAGCGATAATCAGCCAGAAGTTGTTTCAGTTTGCCTTCCATTTTGCTCAGATTAATGTAATGGCGAACCTTCGACTTCAGCGGTGCCTCATTTATGCGAGGCTGATCGGGGTCGATTTCCCATGGATGGAAATAAAAACTATAAGGCGCAGATTCCGTCTGCATAAATCTTTCGATTCGTTTTCTCGATAACCAATAGGGGTACAAACGGAAATAACCACCACCGCCAATACCTACATTTTTACCTTTCTTGATAATTGTCGGCACCGGAATCTCAGTGATGCCTTCAGGTCGCTCATGTTTAAATCGTGGCCAGTCCGGAACGCCATACAGGTCGTGTACAACCGGATAGGTGCTTGAGGAATAGCTAAAGCCTAGCTCCACCAAAACTTCGTAAACCCATGGGTTGCTATCATTTACAGAAAAGCTGGGGGCCCGATACCCTTTTATAGCTACACCGCCAGCGTCTTCTAAAATCGCCTTACTGGTTCGCACGTCTTCTATAAAAGCCTTGCGATCCATGGTCGTCGCACGCCTGTGGTTTAAACCATGGCTGGCCAGTTCATGCCCCTCATCTACAATCCGTTTAATCAGATTCGGACAGCGTTTTCCCACCCAACCAAGGGTAAAAAAAGTCGATTTGACATTATTTTCAGCAAAAATATCCAGTAGTCTGTTAGTGTTATCCTCTACTCTCAGTGGGATCTCAGGCCAGTCCTCAGGCTTAAAAACCGACTCAAAGGCAGACACCTGGAAGTAGTCTTCCACATCTACTGTCATTGCATTTAAGCGAGGGTCTGCAATACTCACAACTAACGCCCTTTGCCAAATAAAACAATCTCAACAGTCCTTATTAGAATGAGAATGTCCAACAGCAGACTTTGGTGTTTTACGTAATATAAATCAAATTTTAGCTTTTCCATGGAATCTTCAACGCTTGCCCCATAGGGATAATTGAGTTGTGCCCAGCCTGCTAGACCTGGCTTAACATTGTGGCGTTGGTTGTAATAGGGCACTTCTTTAACAAGTTGTTCAACGAACTCCGGACGCTCTGGGCGTGGCCCGATGAAAGACATTTCGCCTTTGAATACGTTGATCAATTGAGGTAATTCATCGATTCGGTACTTACGGATAAAAGCCCCAATGCGGGTAACCCGATTGTCGTTCTTGGTTGCCCACTTTGCACCGTCTTTTTCGGCATCGGGCCGCATACTGCGGAATTTTATAATCTTAAATAACCGCCCGTTTTGCCCGACACGTTCTTGTTTATAGAACACCGAAGTTTTCGTTCTGCGTCCGTCATCCAGGTAAATGATCATTGCCGTAATGAGCATAAACGGCCATGCAAAAAACAACACAAATAAAGCCAGTATGGCATTCATCGAATAGTCAAGGGCATCACGCAGGTAGTTTTGCGAATGGAAGCCGTTGGAATAGATTACCCAACTGGGGTACATCAGGTTCACTGCAATCTGGCCAGTCTCTCGTTCCATAAAGTCGAGTAGATCCGTGACTTCGATACCGCGCAAACGACAGTCAAAGAGGATTTCTATAGGCAAAGTGCCGCGCCGTTGGTCGCAGGCAATTACAATTTCTTCAATGTCATTTTCAACCACAAAATTACGCAGACTTTCATCGACTTTAACGTGGATAATTTTTTCATTTTTTATCCCGTCTTCCCGGTTATCTCCCGGCACGGGTACAAAACCAAGTAGTTCGAAGCCCAGACGGTCAACATCGCGTCGCATTCGCTTTTCAATAATCGATGCTCGTTCCCCGGCTCCCAGAACAACCAAGCGGACGCGACCAAGCCCCAGCAGGCCCAAACGGTTAGTAAAATAGCGGAAAAAGACCAGCGCGATGATATTCAGACATATTGCGGTAGGTAGATAATAGGAATGCATATCCAGCGAGGCAAATAAAGTGCCGGTAAGAATTTCTACGATGAAATAACTCAGACCCAAACTTACGAATATACGCCGGATAATCCCCCTGAAAGTCTCTCGGAGCTTTGCTTCATAAAGCCCCACAGACAATGAGCAGAGCAGCACTGAAAGCGTAATCAGAAAGATATTAATTGTCAGATTTTCAATATCGGGTTCAGCAATCAGATTTAGCTGAACCAAGATAAAGCTGGTAATGTAACCCACGTACGAAACAAGCAAAGCTTCTGTGATAACCAACGCGTTAGAACGCTTATTTTGTCTGTTTTTTGCAACTGCCATATTGTCTTTTACCAGCCTGTTATTGACGTAATTTCCGCTGTCAGGATTTATGATATGACATTTTTTTTGAATGAGATAGACTAATTACACACTATCGCATTATATTAGTGGCTAAATTTTAACAACTGACTCAAAAAGTCTGATAAGTTGAGACGTCACCCGTCAATTAATTTGTTAAGTACAGGATAGAAAAGCATGGAAAAGGTAAATACCAGGTTATTACTCGTTGCAGCTGCACTGGGAACTTTACTGACCGGATGTAGTGGAACCAGCAGTCTGCCCCAGGCTACCACCCGTCCCTCACTCACCACGGATGTTAATGACTACAAATATCTGATTGGCCCTGGTGATAATGTGTCAATTTTTGTTTGGCGGAACCCTGAAATCTCGGGAAGCTTTGTGGTTCGTCCCGATGGTAAGGTCACTACTGCGCTGGTTGAAGATCTGGATGTTTCAGGTCGTACCCCTACAATGCTGGCAAGAGAAATCGAAGAAAAATTATCAACTTACATCAATAATCCTCGAGTTACTGTGAGCGTAAATGGCTTTTCAGGTCCTTTAAGTGAACAGGTCCGGGTAATTGGGGAAGCAACCAACCCAACGGCAATTAACTACACTGAGCATATGACTCTGCTTGATTTAATGATTGCAGTAGGTGGTTTAACTGAGTTTGCGAACGGCAATAATGCGAAGCTTATCCGTGTTGTTGATGGTCGCCAGAGAACCTACGAAATCGCAATAGACGATTTAATTCGAGATGGTGATATTTCTAAGAATGTCGATATGCTGCCTGGTGATATCGTTATTATTCCAGAAGCATGGTTCTAGAAAGCAGAACTAAAATCACTGTGTCTAATTTGCGGTAAACGGACGAAATCATGCAGGAATTGCAACAAACTATTGAGATGGTCCTCGATTATATTCGTGGGATCTGGTTAAAAAAGCGCTACATAATGCTTTGCTCGTGGCTGATCTGTCCTATTGGATTTGGTTATGTAGCAATGATGCCTGACGTTTATAAGTCCGAGGCTGTTGTATTTGTAGATACTCGCTCCATGCTACAACCTTTGCTAAGCGGTTTAGCAATTCAAACCAATCCGCAGCAAGAAATTGCGATGATGGCACAGACCTTACTAAGTCGGTCCAACATTGAAATTATCGCCAGGGAGTCAGATCTGGATATAACAGTTAATACAGCTGATGGTTATGCCAAGCTAATCAATGCTTTAAGTGATAACATCAAGCTGGACAGGACTGGTAGAAACAACATTTATAATATTTCATACTCTAATAAAAGCCCGGAACTTGCCAAGCGAGTGGTTCAGGAAACCCTCGATTTGTTTGTTGAAGGGAGCTTAGGCAACAATCGAAGGGATACCGATACTGCCAGCCGCTTTCTGGACGAGCAGATTTCAGAATATGAAACGCGCCTAATCGAAGCTGAACAACGCCTCGCAGATTTCCAGCGACGCTATAACGATATTTTACCGGTATCCGGTTCATTTTATTCTACTCTTCAGGGGGCAACCGGTAATCTGGAAAGTACCCAACTGCAAATTAGAGAATTACAGCAGCAGGTAACATCACTGAAAAGTCAGATGAGCTCAGGTCGCGCCACTGACGGATTTGATGTGCGCCAGGGCGACAACACGCCAGTAATTACCACTCGCTATGATGACAGAATCAAGTCTCTGGAAGAGAAAATCGACCAGTTAAAGTTGCGATTCACCGATAAACACCCCGACGTAATTGAAGCTAAAAACTTGTTAGCGTCACTTGAAAAGTCTCGCCAGGATGAACTGAAAGCCTATTTTAGTGAAACCAGCGAAGATGGTGATGACACTAACCTGAGCCCTCTTGCTACGGAATTAAAACTCGAAGTCAGCAGACTGGAAGGGCAAATCGCTTCGCTGAGAGTTAGAGAAAGTGATTATGAAGCCAAGATCCAGGAATTAAGAAACAAGATTGACCTGGTTCCACAGATTGAGGCTGAGTCTACTGCGCTTAACCGTGATTACGGTATTACCAAGCAGAAGTACGAAGAACTATTGCGTAGAAAAGAAGCTGCAGAGCTTTCTCGTAGAGCCGATGTATCGTCCGAAGAGTTGCAATTCAGAATCATCGAGCCACCGTTGGTGCCAGATACCCCTACCGGACCCAAACGGCTTGTATATTACACGGGTATTCTTGTGCTTGGCTTCGGTATGGGCATTGCACTAGCCTTCGCTATCAGTCAAATCAGACCAGTGTTGGTTCGTGGCAGACAATTAACATCCCTTACATCGTTCCCGGTGTTAGGTGCGGTAACGCATTTAAACCTGAAGCAGATCCAACGTAGAAACCGTATGCGAGTGTTCCTGTTTATCTTATCCTCCGGGGCAATTGTAACCATGTATGCTATTCTGCTGGCAGCAGAAGTAGCGCATGTTAACCTGGTAGAGAGGTTCCTATAATGGCTAATAACACAATAGAAAAAGCCTTGCAGCGACAAAAAGAAGCTGCAGCCAAACAGGCCGCTCAACAAGCAGAGGACATCCAGGAAGAGAAGAAATCGTCTACCATTGAGCGAACTCTGGAAAAGCAACAAGCTGCAAAAGCTGAACAGCCTGTCCAAACACCTGTAACAGAGAAACAGGTAACACCAACCTCAACAACCGCAAAATCAAAACCAGGTGCTGCGGTTAATGCAGATAATGAAGCGCTACGGTTGACCATAAACCTGGAAGAGCTTGATGAAAGAGGGTTTGTTTCTGTCAGCAACGCGCGTAAATTGATTAACGAAGAATACCGAGAAATCAAGCGTAAACTCTTGCGAAATGCTTTCGGCGCGCTCTCTAAGACGCTAAAAAACAGCAACATCATTATGGTGAGCAGTGCGCGTCCATCAGAAGGTAAAACCTTTACCGCTATTAACTTAGCGTTAAGTTTTGCCGCAGAGCAGGATAAAACCGTTCTGTTAGTTGATGCAGACGTTCTTAAGCCTAATGTTACCAGAACCTTAAGGGTAAACCCTGGCGAAGGACTAATGGAATACCTGCTGGATGAAAACAAGGATATTTCTGATGTCCTTTATCGCACTAACGTGGATAAATTGAGAATAATTCCGGCCGGTCAAACGCACCATTTGTCTACTGAATTACTAGCCAGTGAGCGAATGAATTACACGATTGATGAATTCTCCAATCGCTATCCTGATCGTATTGTTATTATCGATACGCCACCGTTAATCGGTATTAATGAATCAGCAGTACTGGCAAGTTTTGCCGGCCAGGCGGTTATTGTTACAGAGGAAGGCCGAACCAAGTTAAATGATATCAATAATATCGTCGACCGGCTCAACCCTGATATGGCGGTAGGTTTCGTGGTTAACAAAGCAGTTAACGAAAGCGCCGATAACGGCAATTACTATGGCTACTACTACGGTAGTGAGCCATCTAAATAAGCAGCGATAAAGGATAGCTTGTGGAAAGGATCAATATATTTCGCCCGGCAATTATCGCAACGCTGATAGGAGCGACCTTCAGCGCTAACTTGCATGCTGATGTGCAGTTCAGAGGTGCTGTAAATTCATCTTTGATCAATCAGTCATTTGATACTGATAGCGAGGACAGCAGGTATCAGGATCGAAACGTGATTCAGATCTCCCCAACGCTAACGGGTGTGTATGCCAGTAAAAAAGCAAACGCTACGGCCTCTGCGACGCAGCGTTATCAGCGCTTTGATGTTGATGAAGGCAGTCGCTCATCGAACTTTACCGAGTTTAACTACGCAGGTAATCTGAATATTATCGACAATGTATTTCAGATATTTGGGCAAGGTGCTCAAAGGTACCAGTCCTATCGTCCGGAGACCTATGTCTCATCCGATTACCTGTTGAACTCTGATGACCTTAGTAAAATTACCTCTCACAGTGCTGGTGCGAGATTAAATATTCCTCGCGGTGATGTGTGGGGATTAAGTTTGACCGGTCTTTATTTTGAGAGCGAGTCTGATGACTCATTAGAGGAAGCGGAAGACAATACCAACACATTCAATCGATTTATAGATTCAACAGGTGTGTCAGTAAATGCTGATTTAACCAACGGTGATTGGTTTCGCAATATTTATTGGAATGTCACGGGCTCATATCGTAGAACTGATCGTCAGGATCGTGGATTGTTTGAGTCTGTTTTGGTTAACGGCGTAATTGGCTTCCGAGTTTACGGTGACCTAGGGCTAATAACCACTGCTACACACGAAGAGAATGACATAGAGGGAGAACTGGCTAATTTTTCTGCCCGATTTGGAGCTCAGTTCTCTAAGTTTGATACCTATGGAATAGGATTTAATTACCGCCCAGCCGCAGAACGCTTTTTCAGACTGACTCTGAATAAGGTTTCTACCGATGGTGAAGATGACGGTAAAACATTCGTTGGCGTGGCAACCAGTTGGCAGTTTTCCCCCAGAACCAACCTGCAGGCGCAATATAGCCGGCGTTATTACGGGGAAGCTGGCCAGTTTAGTCTGAGTCATGGAACCAGACGTCTGCGCACAACCATTTCATATCAGGAGCGAACCACAACGTTTTCCAATATGATTTTTGATACTGTGGATGCCGGTACGTTCGTTTGCCCTGCCGGGTCTGTTGATATCATCGACTGCTTTCAGCCTGATACGCTTGATTATGAATTACAACCTGGAGAACAAGTTGTTCAGTTTAGTCAGGTTATACCTGAGTTAACTGACCAGGTCATCCTTCGCCGCCAACTTGGTGGTAGTATTGGGTATCAACAACGTAGGTTAAAATTAGTATTCGATACGCGCTATGTGGATTCTGATTACAGTGTTGACAACAGACAGCAAATTCAAAGAATAGTTGGATTAAACGCCAGTCTGCAAGTTGGCGCCAGAAGCTCGGTCTACAGCCGTATTCAATTTGCAAAAATGGATTTCACAGTGAATGGTGAAAGCCGGGATAATAACTCTCGAATTTACAGCATCGGGTTACGCAGCAACCTTTCCAGAAATTTATCAGTGAATGCAGATGTTCGTTATCTTGATGGTGGCGGAAATCAAGTTCTTCGAAGAGACGCCGTTGATTTAAACGAAACCCGAATATCACTGGGGTTAACCTACAACTTCCAAAGTAACAGACAATAAAAAAGCCCTTACGGGCTTTTTTATTAATTAATCATCCGACTTGAGTCGCACATACGTCCGGTACTTTTTCTTCAGCAGCTTGTCGATGTATTGAGTCAGCTTAATCTTGTGGCTGATGGCATCGTCCAGAGCATCTACCAACTCCCCTAACATCGCTTTGTAATACTCAGCGTCCTTCACTTCGTTTCCGTTAGGCGTAATGAGTCGCTGACGAGGAACACTTTCCGAAGCCTCCTGACTATTATCCGGAGCGTCTTGCGACACTTCCTCGCTGACCTCTTCATCCTCTTTTACTTCCGGAGCGTCTGGCACAAACATTTCTTCTCGTACCTCGTCGATAACCGAATCGACGGCTTGCTCATCGAGAACTTCCAGTTCTTCAAGGAAGCCGAATAACAGGATACGGTCCATCAGCGTATTGATCTTACGCGGTACGCCGCGGGTAAACTTGTAGATGTGTTCATAAGCATCACTGGAGAACAGCTGAGATCCATTCCAACCAGCATGCTGCAGACGATATTCAATGTATGACTGCACCTCTTCCAGCGTCAGTGGTGCCAGATGGCAGGAGGCCACAATCCGCTGGCGAAATTGTTCCATATTGGGCGCCCGCAGTATCGGCTGAAGCTCTTCCTGCCCTAATAGAAAGCTCTGTAGTAATGGCTTTCCGGCTTGCTGGAAATTCGACAACATCCGTAATTCTTCGATGGTCTCCAGCGGCAGGTTCTGAGCCTCATCCACCAGCAACAGAGCGCGACGGCCTTGGGCACTGAGAGCAAACAGGTAACCTTCCAAATCTTTAAGAATGTCGGCTTTGGTTTTGCCGGCCACATCAATTTCAAACTTGGCCGCCACCATTTTCACCAGTTCATCCGGGGACAGCTTGGGCGTAACAATTTGCGCCGCGACAATATCGTCTTCGATATCAGCCAGCAAACTGTTGGCAATCGTAGTTTTGCCGGTACCAATGTCGCCGGTGATCACAATAAAGCCTTCAGCCTGAGATAATCCATACTGTAAATAGGACATCGCACGCTTATGCCATTTACTGGCAAAGAAAAATGCGGGATCCGGGGTCAACTGAAAAGGCTTGGAGTTAAGTCCGTAATAACTTTCGTACATGTAATGCTTCTACCGCTGTTATTGCGCCCGCGCCTTATGCGCCCAACGCGTTTTCCCTAGCTTATCCTAAAGCGCCAAAGTGTGCATTAAATCAACACTGAAAATCGTCAGGATTTACCATAACTTTGTTGCTTTACAATTGTCTCAATAATGCCAGTGGTGGAGACCCCTTCTTCGAAGTGCAATACCTTCACCACACCGCCATTATCCAGCACTTCCCTGCCGCCAGCGATCTCATCAACCTTATAATCGCCGCCTTTAACCAGCACATCCGGTAAAATTCCGGCAATAAGACGTTGTGGAGTTTCCTCACTGAAAGGCACAACCCAGTCAACTGCGCTCAATCCGGCAAGCACCGCCATGCGACGTTGTACCGGATTAACGGGTCGCCCCGGACCTTTTAATGCCTGTACCGATGCATCGGTATTCACCGCAACAATCAACCGATCGCCCAACTTGGCTGCGGCATCCAGATAAGACACATGACCGGCATGTAAAATATCAAAGCAACCATTGGTCATGACTACTTTTTCGCCGCGCTGTTTGGCCGCCGATACGGCAAGGGCCAGCTGTTCCTCTGTCATCACACCGCCATCCGGATGATTGTGCTGACCGGCAGCCACTGCAAGCTCGGTGGTTGTAACCGTTGATGTGCCTAATTTACCCACCACTATACTGGCGGCAAGATTTGCCATTACGCAAGACTGTTGCAGGCTCTCTCCCGCCGCGATGCAAGCTGCCAGTGTCGAGATGACCGTATCACCGGCACCGGTGACATCAAACACTTCCTTGGCTTTGGCTGGTAGGTGAAACTCGGTTTCACCTGGAGTAAACAACGTCATCCCCTGTTCGGAACGAGTAACCAGTAACGCATCCAGTGCCAGTTCTGAACAAAGCTTACTAGCCAGTTCCACCAGTTGCTGCTCGCTTTTTACTTCGCCCATAACGGCGGTAAATTCAGCCATGTTAGGCGTGATAAGCGTAGCGCCATGATATTTTTTGAAATCGGTCCCTTTGGGATCTACCACTACCGGTTTATTTTCGGCGTTGGCGAGCTCAATGAGGCGCGCAGGGTTACTTAGCGCACCTTTGGCGTAATCAGACAGGATCACCAAATCATGTTCAGCCAGGGCTGCGGTGAACTGGCTTTCCAGCGATGTTTTATCCACATCGGCAAAAGAGCGTTCAAAGTCCATTCTCAGCAATTGCTGATTACGGCTCATGACTCTGAGTTTGGTGATAGTATCGAAACCGTCACAGCGGCTGAAATGACAATCAATACCATAGCCGAGCAGCCGTTTTTCCAGTGCATCCGCATTTGCATCGTTACCGGTCATCCCCAAAAGAGTGACTTTAGCCCCCAGTGAAGATAAGTTAATCGCCACGTTGGCTGCGCCACCGGGGCGGTCTTCCGCGTCGTTAATGTTAACCACCGGTACCGGTGCCTCAGGTGATACCCTTGCCGTTGCACCGCTCCAGTAGCGATCCAACATTACATCACCAACAACTAATACTTTGATTTGACTAAAATTCGGGAGTGCCATTTCTGTCTTTTTCGATACACTAATGGCGGGATTATAACAGTGATCAGACACGAAGAGCCAACTCATGACCCCGTGGTACGTATATTTACTTAAAACCGCCAGTAATACTTTGTATACCGGCATTACCACCGACCCTAAAAGGCGTATGCGGCAACACAGTGGCGCAATTAAAGGTGGGGCTAAGGCGCTGCGAGGCAAAACACCACTTTCCTTTTATTGCATTTTTGAGGTGAACGATAAATCTCAGGCGCTCAGACTGGAGGCCTGGATAAAGCAGCGCAACCGGCAAGCTAAAGAAGCGTTGGTCAGAACAGAAAGCGAATTACCTGTGCCGGCAACCCGCCTGACCAACGAGGCTATCCGGCAGATGAACTCAGCACACTGCTAATAATCATAGCCAGGCCGATACTGAGCGTGAGCTCCACGGCGGCAACGCCCACATTATGTTGTTCATCCACTTCTTTCTGGTAATTAATACCATTTAAGATGGCACGCTTGCTGAACGCAACCAGGATCCACAATAACAGAGACAACACTACGCTAGTCAATAACCAGCCGGTTACATTACTCACATAGCCTTCCGGGCTGTAGCTCAACAGGGCCCCGGCAGAAGACACCACAATCGCTGTGCCCAACAGGTTGCCGGCATGCTGCACAGCTAGTGCTAACTGACCGGTATCCAGCGCACTCTGGAAGGAGTGATTCTGGTTTTGCATGGCATAGCGCATTTCATAAATTCGGGTCATGATCAGCAGGATGGTCAGTACCACCAGAAACCCTGTAACAATCGCAATCATTGCATTTACATCGCTGCCGTCGACCCACACCATTATGCTACGTAAGATAATGGCACTGGATACCAGGCTGGAGGCATCCACCAGCGCAACACTTACATTTCGATCGCTAATTTTATGCTGGGTATCCACGGCATCGAGTACGATTTTATCATGGGCAAATCGGCCCATCTTAACCAATAAAATACCAATAATGCCAAAAATCACCATGCCTATAGCGGCTTGCTCATACCCCTGCCCTACATGACGGCCAACTACCGAGCTGAGAACCAGACAAAGCGACAACATACCGCCGGCAACGCTTATTCCAAAAGCAAAGTTATCCTTAACGCCTAACTCGTCACTCACCGAGACTTTGGCCCGGGAGCGGGACAGCCATTTCATAACGAGCAATAACAACAGCGCCAGCCCCACATCAATTGCTACATACACCCATAAATCCCGGGCCAGTGGCACCAGCTTGACCAATGTCTCCATTTACACCTCTAATTTGTGTTCATAATTGGTGTGATACCTCCGGGTTAATCAGCGCTGAGTTTCCACTCATAACACTGGAGGCAAGGCCACCTTTGTGCCAGACTCACACTCACAACACACTATCCTAAGTTAATATGTCTACGGAAAAAACAATAAACGGGATTATTCAACAACATGCTGACGAAAACTGGCAAAAACTGCAGGATAGCGATTATCCGGCAGAATGGTTAAACCAGCATCAGGAAGCCATCACGGAGATTTTGGGGCTAAGCCCTTTTGTTGCCGAGATCGCACTGACCAAACCCGACGTGTTTACCCGAATTGTTAGGCATCAGTGGCATAAACAGGTTGATATTGACCAGGTTTGCAGCGAGTTTGAAACCCGCCTCACGGAGGTCGACAGTGAAGAAAAGCTGTTGGTCGCCCTGCGTCTGTTCCGGGCCGAGCAAATGGCAGCCCTCGCCTGGCGGGATCTCACTAACCAGCAATCTATTCAGACCTCCCTGACCCAAACCAGCAAACTGGCTGACACACTAATTATGGCCGCGTACAACTGGCTTTATCAGGCACACTCGGCGCGCTACGGGGTGCCGCAGGGCCCTGATGGTCCTCAACCTATGTTGATCCTGGGGATGGGTAAGCTGGGCGGCAAGGAACTCAACTTTTCCAGCGATATCGACCTTATCTTTTCGTATCCGTATAAGGGCGAAACCGATCATCCCCGTAAACCCATCGAGAATCAGCAGTTTTTTACCAAGCTTGCGCAACGACTCATTGCCGCTTTGAATAAAACCACACCTTTAGGCCAGGTCTTCAGAGTAGACATGCGTTTACGTCCCTTTGGCGACAGCGGTCCGCTGGTGGCGCATTTCGGAGCACTGGAGGATTATTACCAGGATCAGGGCCGCCAATGGGAACGCTACGCCATGATTAAGGCACGTATCCTCAACCCTGAATCCCGCTATGCCAGCCAGCTGGAAGCCATACTGGCGCCCTTTATTTACCGACGTTACCTGGATTTCACTACCATCGACGCCATTCGCGACATGAAACGGTTGATCAGCAAGGAGCTGCGCCGGCGCCGCTTAACCGGCAATATCAAGCTGGGTGCCGGAGGTATTCGTGAGGTGGAATTTTTCGCCCAGAGCTTTCAGCTTATCCACGGTGGGCGCGAAACAACACTACAATCACGGGAATTACACCCGGTACTAACCCGCCTGGCGGAATTACAGATTATCGAATCCCAGGCAATCAACCAGCTGTTGGAAGATTATTATTTTCTGCGCAAGGCAGAGCATACCCTGCAGCAATTTAATGACGAGCAGACCCAGCTGTTACCCGAAAATAGCTGGACGCAGGCAGTCATAGCAAAGGTCATGGCGTTCCCTGATTACCAAACCTTCTTATCCGCCCTGATGGTGGTGATGGAGCGGGTTCATGAGCAGTTTAATCAGTTAGTATCCGAACCCGGTGACGAGCAACAGGAGCAGGACTCACTGTTCAGCCGATGCAAAGATGCCTGGTTGCTGGAAGTATCCGAAAACGAGTTTTGTGACTTGCTAAGCGATACCCTCGATGAGAGCTCCGCTATGGTGCTGTTTGAACAACTGAGAGATTTCAAAGGACAGCTGAGCCGGCATCGCATCGGTCAGCGCGGCGAAGACACGCTGGGCAAACTCATGCCGGAGATGATTTACTACATGCTCCGCCAATGCCCCACTAACATCACTCAGCTACTACCGCGTCTGATCAGCGTTATTGGCGCCATTACCGGACGTACCACTTATCTCGATTTGTTACATGAGAACCCGGATGTCCTCAAACAGCTTATTAAGCTGTGCGCCCGAAGCGCCTGGATCACCGAACAGATCCGCAGTTTTCCGCTCCTACTTGATGAATTGCTTACGCCACTTTATCTGCAGCAGCAACAAACAAGTTTGCCGGTAGTATACGAAGAGTACAACGATGAACTGCGCCAGAGTCTGTTGCGGGTAGAGCCCGATGACACTGAACTGCTAATGGAGCAGTGGCGCCAGTTTAAGCTTTGCCAGCAGTTGCGCATAGCGGCCAGCGACATCTCGGGCTCGTTGCCCATTGCTAAAGTCAGCGATAAGTTAACCGTCCTAGCCGAAGTGTTGCTGCAGGCGGTCTTTAAGTCAGCCTGGCAACAATTAACCGAGAAATTCGGCGCGCCATCGCACCTGCAGCAGGATGAAACCGGCTTTTTAATCGTGGGTTATGGCAAGTTAGGGGGCTATGAGCTGGGTTACGGCTCAGATTTGGATTTGGTATTTATTCATAACGCCCCGCAGGACAGCGAAACCAACGGCGCTAAAAAGGTTTCTGCCCAACAGTTTTATATCAAACTGGCCCAGCGCATCATGCACCTGCTAAATACCCGCACCCTGTCTGGTCAGCTTTACGAAGCCGACTTGCGCTTGCGGCCATCCGGCAACTCCGGTCTGTTGTGTTGTCATTTGAGCGGTTTTGAACACTATCAGGAGCAGGAAGCCTGGACATGGGAGCATCAGGCGCTGGTCAGGGCCCGCAGCATCCTGGGCGATGAGCTACTGCTCGAAGCATTTAAGCAGGTCAGAAACCGGGTATTGCAGCGCCAGCGCGAGTTACCCTCATTGGCAGAGGAAGTGGTTAAGATGCGCCTGAAAATGCGTGACCACCTGCTCGATAATCAGGCCAGCGGCTTGGATCTCAAGCAGTGTGAAGGTGGGATCACCGATATTGAGTTTATGGTGCAATTCTGGGTGCTCGGTTATTCCCATCAGTTCCCTGCACTCACACAATGGCCGGATAACCTGCGCATTATTGAGCATGTCCAGCAAGCCGGACTCATCTCAAAAACCGCGGCTAAGAACCTGCAAAACGCTTACTTAACGTTACGGGACCATTACCATCAGTTAACCCTGGCGGGTGAAAAATTTGCCCACAGTAATGAGGAATTGGAAGCGGTAAGAAAATTTGTTACCACACAGTGGCAACAAACATTTGCTCAGGCCTGAGGACAGCTTTAGCTGCCCACCCGGCTGCATTGCGTGCTCAGATATTCGGTGACTTTTTCAGTCACCACCAGTGAGCGTTGTTTGGGGCAAACGAAGGTTGCCACCTTGCCTTCAAAATTACTGTCGATGGCACTGGCAATTTTTGCCAGTGAACCGGCAACCGTGTTGTCCATCTGGAACTGGTGCTTGATCACAAAATCCTGATTCAAATCCCAGATGACCTGCATGCCTTCCTGCTCAGCATAGGATGAAATCGCTTCGCGCAGCGTGTTCCCAGCCCGGAAAGTCCGGTATTTGTATTCGCCTTCCCAGCGGCTATCCACCGGCTTCAGCGCACTCGACATAGATTGCAGACGATCATCAAGGCTTTGTTCTGAAGGTGTGAGATCAAGCACCATATCAGCCCCTTCAGAACGCTCCGGTTCATTGGCCGTCATTCTGAATTCCCGGTAAAAGTCTGACAAGCCTTTGGCTACAGAGCGCTCTTCCGGCGCGTCTACTGGTGTTGGGGCGGATGTCATATTCATTTGCAGGTGAATAACAATACCCGCCACAATAATCACCGCCAGCGCCAGGCCAAGGTGTTTAGCCCAAAAAAGGGTAGAGGTAGGCTTTTTGTTCATTCAGGCTCTCTGCTTCTCGTCGATAAAACCAGCTACCGCTGATTTACAGCTATCTCGTTAAGTGTACCACTTCTTTTCATGACCACTTTGCTTGGTTATGAACCAACCCTACTTGTATAAAGACGGTGCGTTCGGATCCGGACGGGTTTTAAACCGCTTGTGCATCCACAGGTAACTTTCAGGTTGCTCATTTATAATATCGGCAATGTTTTGATTAAGTAAAGTCAGGGCCGGCACATCCTCAAGTTCTTTTAACTGTGGCATGGGTGGATAAAACTTTACTTTGTAGCCTTTCTCGGCGTACTGGGATGTCACAATCAGCGGCTCACTGTTTGTGCGCCTTATAAACATCATCGTAGCGGTGGTAGTTGCCGTTTCTTTTACGCCTGCAAAGGGCACGAAAATACTTTGATTGCGACCATAATCCTGATCCGGTAAGTAAAGGCAAAGCTCGCCTTGGTCCAGGGCTGCTATCAACGCCCGGGCATTGCGCTTGTGGATCATATATTTATTCGAGCGGGCCCGGCCGTGATACTGTAAATAGTCCATCAGCGGGTTATTGTGTTTGCGGTAAAAAGCGATGCTCGGATATTTCAATCCTAAAATTCGGCAGGCAAATTCAAGGTTCATGTTGTGCAGCGCCATGCCAAACACGCCTTTGTTGGCCGCCAGAATAGCTTCAACATGTTCAAAGCCTTCAACCGTACCGTGTTTTCTGACCCGCCAATCCGGCCACCACCAGCCCATAGCGGTTTCGTAAACAGCCATCCCGGCTCGCCGGAGGTTGTGTTTTACCAGCTTTTCCTGCGCTTCGGCAGACATCTGCGGATAGCAAAGCTGGATATTACGCCGGGCAACCTTCACCCGGGACTTTGCTAATTTACCCAACAACCAGCCTGTACCGCGACCCAGCCCGCGAATTGCCGGCAAAGGCAACCAGGTAACAACATAAAGCAGGATAACGCCAAGCCAGACCAACCAGTAGCGGGGTCCAAGAAATGCCAATGAAAATTTGGGCGGCTTAATTGCTACAGCCAAGATGATGGTCCTCTGTCACTTTAACGAGCGAACAGAGCAATTGTCTCTGCCGCCAAAATTTGACGGCATTGTAGCTTAAGTCAGTCTTTTTGAATACTTACCGCGCATGCATTACCCACAATGCATGATGCAGAAACTGACTTAATAAGATTTATCGATATTACGCAGCTTCTTTTCAAAAGCGTCAAAGTCGTCGGATTTTTGATAATCAAAGTGGTACTGGTTGTGGAAACCAAATTGCATGGCCACTTTAGCGTCATTAATGAAAAGAGTATAACCATCAAAGTCGGTATACGCCACCACCCCTTCGAGCCGGTACTTTCCCTCGTGTTCTTCGCCTTCCTGGCGGATTTTATCAAACACCCGCAGGACAAATTTTGAATCGATTTCGTTTTTCATAAAAAAGGCACCTCCTGGTTTTTATACCATCGAAAGTGCCTTTTAGATTACAAAGGATTAGTCTTGTATAAGTCCTGTGTCAGACGCTAATTAAAGTTATAGCGCACACCCAATGATACAAAACTGGCATCGAATCCATCTTTACCGCGTAAATATTCGGCTTCCAGGCGGATAAACGTTTTGGTGGCCACATAGTAATCAAAGCCTAAACCAATGATTCCTGCAGCAACGCTTTCATCATAAGCACAAATGGTTTGCGAGCCGGCAGCAGCCACTGCGGCGCCCACCTCACAATTACCACTGCCACTGAGTTCTGCGCTTTGCACGCTAACATTGGCAACGCCCAACCGATAAAACAACTCACCAACCGGATGGGATGCTTTTCCTAACACGCCAAGATAAAGAGCGTCAGACTGCAAGCCGAAATCAGAACCATCGGTTTGGGCATCCACATCGGCCAGTTGATAATAGCCGCCCTCTACATACCACTGCCGGTGGAACTGATGACCTAACACAAGCTTGTAGCTGAAAGCTTCATCCTGAGCTTGTCGGTATTCCAGATCAGAGTATCCGGCTCCAATGACCCCATACATTCGTTCGATAGCGTGGGCCGACTGTGCACTAACCAGTGCCAGCAATCCCCCTAACAGCGATTTCAACTTCATAAACCTTCTCCCGGCTATCATTTAAAAGAAAAACTCAACGTTAATTTCCAGGTGATCGTCGCGGCGTACGACATAGTACGGGTCGGTTGGCGAATCAGCAGAGAAAAAATAGCCATTGATAGTAAATTTCCAGTTATCCGTCATACGGCTGGATGCTTCAACGAAACCGCTGTAGGTGTTGGTATCATCAAGATCCTGAACATAACCGAACAGAACCTGGGTACCGTCCGGATCATTCCACACCCAGCGCAAGCCCACCATTAAATCGTTTTGGGCCGGTGCAAAAAAGCTGTTATCGCGTTCATCGTACTGGTACTCCATTAACCAGCCAATGTCGTACACTGAATCGAAAACTCCCACTGTGGTGTATTCAAAGCCGCCCACTGCAGCATAAAAGGACTGCAGGTCAGTTTTCCGGTGAATGGCTTCAAGCTTGTACAACATAGCACCGTTGACCCACAGTAAATCTGCACCCACCTGCTGCATCTGCTGATAATAAGGTCGTAACAATAAATCGTTAGTTTCGATGGCGCCATCAACCAGTAACAGCGGTTCGCGGTTGGTACCGTCAAAGTAAGAAAGACCTACTTCCCAGTCACCCAGGGTTTGCTGCCAGCGAATGGCGAAATCAATATTTTGCTGCTCGTCTTCCGACTCATAAACAGCATTGTCATTGTTGATTGGCACCAACGGACGCAAACGCCCTTCTTCACCGGCAAAGGTACGCTCACGAAAATAAGGCATCACAAATACGCTAATCGCACCGCTTTCCATCAGATAGGAAGCGCTGACCATGGGCTGGCCGAGTTTTTCTTCGCCATCCACCCGTTCAACAGCATCGGTTTGGTTAATTACGTCAACCAAATGCAGCGACTCGGTCTGGCCCCAGAAAACCTTGCCAATACCAGCTTTAAATTCGTAGGAATCAGCCGCGTGCAGCCACATTAGTTCGCGGATGTCGGCATGAGTTCGTTCATCGTCGTACTGATCAACCCGCATAAAAGGCTTGAAGGTTATCCTGTCATAACCATCATTCCAGTCGTAAAACACCTCTGGTGTCACAGTTAATGAGGTTTGTGCCCGGGCTTGTTCAGGAAAAGCAGCGTCCTGCAGAAAAAAGCGCTGTTCAACGGTGAACACCCCGGAATATTCTACTTCAGCGTTTACAGGATAGCTCTGCGACAGGAGTCCGGTGGCCAGCAGCAGACCCGCAACATTGGTTAGTTTCATATTATCTGGCTCGTTTCAGGCTGTCTTTGTCGAGATCGCTGTCTTTCAGACCGGTTTTAAATTCAATATCGTTAATGTACATGGCGGTACTTTTGCCGGTTTGTTCATTAAACATCTCAGACGTATGCGGACGCCAGTAAGCATCGAGATACAATTCGTAATCGTCCAGGATCAGAGTTTTGAGCAAGTCGCCTTTTTTATCAAAGAAATCCATCTTCAATAAGCGGTAATGCTCTTGATCAATATAGGCAATTTGTTTTGAATAACCGGAATATTTATCCACCGGCGTTTGTTCCACTACAAATACTTCCTGATCGTCAAATTCATCATCGCCGGTGTAGTCGAATTTAAACTTCTCCAGTTCAAAAGACGTCATGTCTTCGTAAGCAAATTCACTGCTCATAAACGGACCGGACTTATTCTGGGTGGCAATTCGCTTGACCCGCTTAACCTTGGGTAAATACATCCACTGATCATCCGGCGTCAGAGTATTCGAAAAACTCAAAAACGCGGCCCCTTTTACATCGGCTGGCGATTCAAACACGGTCAGTGACTTATCGCCCTCATCAGCTCTTTCGAGGGTGTAAACCCGTAATTCACGCTCACTTTCTTTACCCCGGGCATCACGCAATACCATAGTTGTTGATGCCACGGTGTCTTCCCACCCTGAATTACGCGACTTTCTCTCAGTTGCAATGCGCAATCCCTCTGCTTCATCGGCATTTACCGCCGCAGGCCACAGTAGTGACACAGATAACCCGACAAGTAATGAACCAAATACAAGCTTACGTTCCAACATATTGAAATCCTTTATGCTTCTAAAGAGTTATTGGCAGATACTATACTGGTATCGAAAACAAATTACAGTAAGCCTGCACGTTTAAAGCGTTGGCAACCCACTACTCCCCGCGCTACACAGCATGATTACAGGTTTTGTTACCTAACTATAGCCGCCTTAACGGTAAGAACCAGCCCCTAAATTGAACATAAAACCATCAATAGTAACTCCCACCAAGACACCTTTTTATCACCATATTTTTTCACCACACATCAGAAATACAAAAATAAACCATAAAATACATGAGGTTAACAATATATTTGCAATTGAATTTTTTTTCTGTATCATTTGCAAAACCAACTGGTCAGATGAGCGGATGAGTTATGAGTATCAGAACAAGTTTGAAGAAAGTTTTACCTCCAATTTCAATTACAGAACAAGAAGCCCTGGATGCGGGTGATATTTGGTTAGAGTCTTCCATTTACCGTGGAGCCCCTGACATGGAGGCATTGCGAGCAGTTCCTCAAGCCAAGCTGAGTGCCGATGAGCAAGCGTTCATGGACGGACCAGTGAAAGAACTGTTAGGCATGGTGGATGATTTTGAATTAGGTAATTCAAAACATATCCCACAACATATTCTTGATTTTTTGGGTGAGAATCGTTTTTTCTCGATGATCATTCCCAAAAAATTTGGTGGTCTGGAGTTTAGCCCTTATGCCAACTCGACCATCGTATCAACCATTGCAGCCAAAAGTGGCGCACTGGCAGTAACCGTAATGGTGCCTAATTCATTAGGCCCGGGCGAGTTGCTGATGCACTACGGTACTAAAGAGCAGCAGGATTACTGGCTGCCACGCCTGGCCGTAGGTAAAGACATTCCGTGCTTTGCCCTAACCAGCCCTGAAGCAGGTTCAGATGCCGGCGGCATCCCCGATGCAGCAATTGTTACCAAAGGCCAGTTTAACGGCGAAGAAGTGATTGGTCTGCGCGTAAGCTGGGATAAGCGTTATATCACGCTGGCACCTATTGCCACGGTATTGGGTCTGGCCTTTAAAGTATTCGATCCGGATCAGTTACTGGGCGACAAACTGGAACTGGGTATTACCTGTGCGCTACTACCTAAGTCACACCCAGGCGTTGAGTTAGGCAATCGTCACGACCCAATGGGCGTCAGATTCTATAACGGTACTACCCGTGGTCAGGATGTATTCATTCCAATGGACTTTATCATTGGTGGTCAGAAAAACATCGGCCGTGGCTGGCAAATGCTGGTGAGCTGCTTAGGTGCGGGTCGTGGTATTTCACTGCCGGCAATGGGCACCGCTACAGCACAGAGCGCGTTAAAGTCTACTGCCGAGTATGCGTTTGTTCGTGAACAATTCGGCCTGCCTATCGGCCGTTTTGAAGGTATTCAGGAAAAGCTGGCAGAAATCGCCGGTAAAACCTTCCTGTGTGAGTCAATGCGTGTGCTGACTACTGAAGGTCTCGGCGAAGGTCTTAAGCCATCAGTGGTAACCGCTATCGCCAAATATCACATGACCGAAATTGGTCGTCAGGTGATGAACGCAGCGATGGATGTTCAGGCAGGTAAAGCAATCCAGCGCGGCCCGCAAAACACGCTGGCAGCCGGATACTCTGCATTACCTATCGCCATTACGGTGGAAGGCGCGAATATCCTGACCCGTAACCTGATGATCTTTGGTCAGGGGGCAATGCGTTGTCACCCGCACTTAAAAGAGATGGTTGACCTGATCTACAGCGAAGAAAAGTCGGCTGACGCACAGTTTAATAAAGTGCTGCGTAAAACCGTTGGCTTTAGCGTGAAAAATGCTTTCCGCAGTCTGTTCAGCAGCTACCTGCCATTTGTACGTGGCGCGCAGTCAAGTCTGCCGGAAGTGCGCGGTTACGAAAAACGCCTGAATGCGTTATCTGCCAAACTGGCACCTATGGCTGATTTGTCGCTGGCAGTATTGGGCGGCGATCTGAAGAAAGCCGAGTTACTGTCTGCCCGCTTAGGTGACATCATGAGCTACCTGTATGGTGCCATGGCAGCCATTCGTTTTTACGAGCAGCGCATTGAAGATCGTCAGCAGGCTAAGCCTTATTTCGATTATGCAATGCAATGGTCGCTACAGCAGGCCGAACAGGCCCTGGTGAACTTTGTTCGTAACTTCCCGAACACACCAACCCGCGGTCTTATGCGCTTGCTTACCGCAACTTACAGCGGCAGTGTTAGCACCATCAGCGATGATCTGATCCGTGAGCTGTCTATGGCAGCCCTGCAGGACAACAGCGTGAAAGCGCAGTTAACCCACCTGGTGCAGCCAGTTGCAGGCGACGGTAACGACATCAATGAGCAAGCCTTTAAAGCTAAGCACAAAGTGCTGCCGTTACTGGGCAAAGTGCAAAAAGCGCTGCGCAAAGAGCCTGTGGTACCATTCCTGTCGTTTGAGAATGCGCTTAATAAACTACAGGAACGTGGCGTGGTCACAGCTGAAGAAGCCCGCGACCTGCACGACTACAACGAGAAACGTAAACTGGCAGTGCGTGTTGATGAGTTTACCTTTGACCTGGAGCTGATTTCAGCCGAAGCGCCCAGTCAGGAAACCAAAGACGCTGCCTGAGTAACGTCGATCAGCTAATTCAAAGCCGGGCCCTGTGCCCGGCTTTGTTGTTTTTATCAACACAATTTGCCGTATATCTGTCAAATAAGCTTGCATTACTTTTGCTTAAACTCAACACTATAAAACAAACAGCATTTGTAATTTGCGCGGGGAGCGTCTGAATATTTCGGGAAACGGCCCGGAGTAGCCCGCACACTGAGTATTAAACGCAGCATGATCAAGTCACCGCCTTCATCAGCGAGTATCACGACTACCAGAGAAGTTGTCGAATTATTGTACGCCAACCTTTTTACCGGGCTGGTGATGACTATCCTGAGTATCAGCGCCATTACTTTTGGTTTTACCAACCCCGAAATAGCCTCATACAAGTTTTCCCTATGGGCAGGCATGATGTTCCTGTCATTACTGCGCACCTTCGACGGGGCCTACTGGTACCTGCGCCTGCGCAACAGCAACTACCCGCCGCACTGGCCATTGATGCGATTTGTACTGGGCTCTACTCTTTCCGGACTGGTATGGGCATTTTTCTGCGTCAGCCTGTACGAAAGTATGTCATTAATTGAACTGTCTACCACAATGGTCATTGTTGCCGCCATGGCTGGCGGCGCAGCAACCACTCTGGCCTCTCATTTACCGCTGGTGTTGCTGTATACAACGTTACTGCTACTGCCGTTATCGGTTCGCGCCCTGTTCGACAGTGACGAGCAATTTACCCTGCTTGGTGGTTTAGGCACTATGTTTTGGGTAGCCATGTGCAGTGCCGCAGTGAAAGCAAATGACTTCACTAAGCAGGCCATAGCCATCAAGCATGAAAACGAAGAGTTAGTTACCCTGATGCGTCAGGAGCGCAATGAGGTCAGGAGAGTCAACCAGGCACTCCTCGACTCCAACCAGAAACTCGACCATGCCAACAGCAACCTCGAATCTGAAGTGAGCCGTCGAACCAAAGAATTACAGGACATATCCAATCGCGATCCGCTGACTAACTTAATGAACCGCATTGGTTTTATGCATAATTTCAACGCTATTCTGGAGCGCGCGACTCAGGGTAAGTCTTCCATGGCCGTGTTATTCATCGATCTCGACGGCTTTAAACAAATCAACGATAGTCTGGGACACCAGGCCGGCGATGTAGTGTTATCCAAAGTCGCCGCCAAGCTGAGCGAATACTGTGAAGCCAACTGTATTGGCCGCTGGGGCGGCGATGAATTCATTATTATTTTGCCCCATGCCGATGGTGATACCGCCGTTGCCATAGCCCTGGCTATCAAAAGCAGTCTGACCACACTGAATCCTATTCCCAACAGTCCGTTGTCCCTCGACGCCACCATAGGCATTGCCCTGTACCCATTACATGCCGACTCGGCTTCGACTCTGGTGCAATTGGCTGACCTGACCATGTACCACTACAAGCGCACTTCGCCGGGCCTGGTAGGTATTTACACAGAAGCCCTGTACGACAAAATGCACCACGAACAGCAACTTCGCGAGGGCTTGCGCCAGGCTATAGAGAAAAAACAACTGCAGGTGGTCTATCAACCTATTATCGACGCGTCATCAAATCGCTTATGGGCAATTGAGGCACTATTACGCTGGCAGTTTAATGACACCTGGATAAGCCCTGATGAATTCATCCCACTGGCAGAAAAAAGCGGCACCATTCATGATATTGGCGCCTGGGTGTTACACCGGGCATGTATTGATGCCGCCCAATGGGACGATGAATCCTTTGGCGTCTCGGTCAACGTCTCTGTGTTGCAACTGGTCAGTGAAGATTTTGTCGCCTGTGTAGACCGGGCACTGGCCAGTTCAGGTCTTGCCCCGCAGCGTCTGCACCTGGAAGTCACCGAGTCAATTTTTGCCGATGATATGGCAGTACTCACCGCCAATATCAGTGCACTTAAAGCACGGCGGGTAAAGGTTGCTATCGATGATTTTGGTACCGGCTTTTCCTCGCTCAATTTACTCCAGTCACTCGACTTTGATTTGCTGAAAATAGACCGGGCCTTTGTGCAGCAGATGGCTATCAGCAGTGACGCCATCGTGAAAGCAACAGTATTAATGGCCAAAGCGCTTGGCTGTAAAACCGTTGCTGAAGGCGTAGAAACAGAAGAACAGGCCAGCCTGCTCAGACTGCTGGGCGTCGACTGCCTGCAGGGTTATTTATTTGCCCGCCCACTAGAGAAAAAAGCCCTGCAGGAGTGGTACACTAGCTGGCAGGATAATAAGTAGAACAAATTATGGCGCAACTATATTTTTATTACTCGGCAATGAATGCCGGGAAATCAACTTCATTGCTGCAATCGGCATACAACTATCGCGAACGGGGCATGAACCCGCTTATTTTTACCTTTGCGCTGGATAATCGTTTCGGCAGCGGTAAAGTGGCTTCCCGCATTGGTCTGGAAGCCGACGCCAGGCTATACAGCGAAGACGATGATCTGCTCAGCATCATTGGTAAACTGCACAGCGAACATTACGTTGACTGTGTTTTTATTGATGAGGCTCAGTTCTTAACCAAAGCACAGGTATCGCAACTTATTGAGGTGGTGGATGAACTGGATATTCCGGTTCTAGCCTATGGCCTGCGCACCGACTTTTTAGGTGAAACCTTCACCGGTAGTCACTATCTGCTGGCCTGGGCCGATAAGCTTTTTGAACTCAAAACCGTGTGTCATTGTGGCCGCAAAGCCAACTTTGTGGTGCGTATCGACGAAAACGGTGTGGCAGTCACCAGTGGTGCACAGGTAGAAATCGGCGGCAATGACCGCTACGAATCCATGTGCCGTAAACATTTCAAAGCGCTTGTGTGGGACCCTGCCAAAAGCAGCGAAGGATAAGATAGCATTGACAATCGCCGCGCGAGCCTGCAAATTGAATAAATTATTCCAAATTATTCAATTTGCAGGGAATCAATATGTCTGCCATTCGCGCTACCCAACTCCTCGCCGGCCTGGTGCTATTAACCACCACCGCCTGCTCTGCTACGCCTGACAAACCAACCGCCCCGCCTCAGAACACCACTGCGGTAATAGAACAGGCATTAACGGAGTTTTACACCCCGGGTATGGGGGTTGGTATCATTCATCAGGGTGAAGCCATTTATCTTAACGGTGTAGGGCAGCGCAACCTGGCTAACAATTTACCGGTTACTGAAAGCACTTATTTCCGTTTAGCCTCAACGTCCAAAGCCTTTACGGCAGCAGCGCTGGCTATGGCAATCGATGAATTTTCCCTGAGCTGGCAAACCAAAGTCACCGACATCATGCCAGAGTTTCAAATGCAGGATCCCTGGGTAACCCGTGAGTTCACCTTACTGGACCTGTTAACCCACCGTTCCGGGCTCGCCAGCGGAGCAGGCGACAGCATGCTGTGGCCGGAGCCGAGCGGCTTCAGTCGTGAGGAGATTATTCATAACCTGCGCTACCTGACGCCGGTCAGCAGCTTTCGCAGCGAATATGCTTACAGCAACCTGATGTTTATTACAGCCGGTGAAATTGTTGCGCAGCTTTATGGTAAACCCTACGCCTCGGTGATAGAGGAAAAAATCTTTGCACCGTTAGAAATGCAATGCTTCGCCGGCGATTTGAATGACGCAGCCCTGCAAAATGCCGCCATGAGTTACGGTCATAATGATGAGCGCGGTTTATACGCTATCCCTCGTAACGCTATTAACGGCACCGAGTTGGTTTCAGCCGCAGCAGGAGGCATTGTGTGTAACGCAGAGGAGATGCTCAAATGGGTAGCAATGTGGTTGAATGATGGCCAGACAGCTGACGGCGAGACTCTGCTGACCTCTGAGCAGATTGCCTATATGCAAAAAGCCCATATGGTGCTACCGGTATCTACCACTGATGAAGAGTGGGACAACACCAGCCTCAAATCCTACGGACTTGGCTGGCGGTTATCCAATGTGTATGGCCATAAAGTGGTATCGCATACCGGTACTTTGTCAGGCTATCAGGCCTATGTAGCTCTGGTACCCGACCTGGAACTGGGCGTTGTGCTGCTAAACAACGGTTCAAACTATGGTGCCCGCAGTGCCGTAATGCAGCATATTCTTAAAGCTTACATTGCACCGCAGGAAAAAACCAACTGGGTTCAAACCTTAAAAGACTATCAGGCCGAGCGCGAAGCCATTTACCTGGCCAACCATTCTGTGCCTGAAGGAACAGGAGAAGTTATTCTGGATCCACTTGCCTATGCCGGGCAATTCTCGGATCAGTGGTTCGGGCAACTGACCATTGCCATGGTAAACGGCCAGTTGCGGATCCAGTCCGAAAAAATGACCACCTTAACCGGCAGCCTGGAAGCATTTGCTGATCACACGTTTGTGATCCGTTGGGATAACCAGAATGCCGCCAGCGATGCATTTATTCATTTCGATGTGAACACAAAAAGGGAAGTGACCGGTTTCAGCTTGTACCCCTTCACAGACAAGAAAAAGCAGTCTCACGAATACACTGATATGTACTTCAACAAAAATGATTCAGAAAAACTATCAGATTAATCACTATTAATAGATATATTAGACTCAGTTTTACTCATATAGTGTCTGTAACCAATAAGGAGATAGACACATGAGTAAACTAATCAATCAAATCAAACAACGTATCGCGGCTGAAAAACGCGAGGCAGAATCAAACTGTAATTATGCCAATAATTATTATGGCGATCAGCTTTGTAAAAGCTCAGTCAACAAGCGCTAGTAATAACAGCGCAACATGACATTTGATGCAGCGCCCGTCTTAGGGCGCTCTTTTATTCCGGAAATGTTAATTTAACTACTTTCGGTTTGCGGGTCTTGGTATCCCGCCCGACCAGATAAAAATTACCCGCAGCATCCTTGGCCTCGGTGCCAAAAAACAGAAAATCATTCAGCTCTGGCATCGCATAATTAACCGTTGCACCAGATATTTTCTCGTAAATTAACCACTCAGGATCCGCCCCCGAACGACGACTGACCCCCATGACAAACTGTTCACCATCAACCGTGAACAAACTGGGAATATTGGCTTCACCGGCCGGGTTAAACAAACCATGATTTATCAGTTTTTCAGCACCCGATTCATCAGCCTGCACCTGCAGCAGATAACCCTGCCCCAACGTAAAATACACATCACCGTTGCGCATATTGGTATAACCTATAATGCCCCGGTACCGGGTCATATCCTGGCTTTGATAATCGGGTAGCGGATATTCGGTCACCGGATTGAGGTTCTGATCAAATTCAACCAGCATCGCCGAAGGTTCTTCGTTAATGCCACTTTGCGATACTTTGGGCACATAAACATGGCCTTTACCATCAACCAGAAACTGGCGTGACACATGACCAGGCACCGAGCCCACTTCGGTCTTATTAACTTTTGCTGATTGCGTGTCGTACTGATACAACACATGTCCCCAGTAACCCAGCGCATAAACATAGCGGCCATCAGTGTTAACCGCGATTAACGCTTCCGGGGTGGCCAGCAAATGCTCCCATTGTCCGGATTGGGTATTTACCCGCCACAGATGACCACCATAATCAGGCAATCGCACATCTGTCTCACCGGCTTCATCAAAACTGGAAAAGTAAAGATAGCCATCATTGGCAGCAACAATCTGACTGTGAATTTTGCCCTGACTCTGGCTCGCCGGACCTACTCCCTCGCGCTTGAGTTCACTGACCACATCCCCCATCACCGCTGGCTGAGCAGCAGCATTGACCTTCACCAGGTATGCACTTCTGGGATCGCCGTAAGACTCAGCCAGACCCACATAAATATTTCCCGCCGGATCGTTCCCCACCGAACCCCAGGACACATCGGTACGGCCTATGCCCGGTAGCATTACAGGCTCTACTTGCGGTTTTTTAAAGTGACGCTCTGACACCGGTTCGTAATGTCGCTTAACGGGCTTAACAAGTTCAGAACTCAGGGAGGGCTGTGGCATTTCACCCACCGCGGCATCTGAGCCCGGTCCACTACTGAGCCAACCAAATACAACAATCGCGATAACGATAAAGAAAAATAACCCACCGAATAATTTCACTGTTCAAACTCCCTGGCCGTTGATGCCTGACTGGTTGTCGCCTGCAACAAATTATTAAGCTACCAAACCACGTTCGGATTGCCCAGTTAATTCAACGCTTTCAATGCTGGTTCGGGGCTTTTTTGCAGCGCCTTTCAACACGGCTACTTCCCTTTACAGGAGCAGAAAAAAATTCAGCGTGTAAATTTATACTTTTGTGACTTTTGTTCTACCTTTACTAGGTGCCATTAGTTAGGCATCAGCTTTATTTATGCATAATTATAAATGTAAAAAATATTCGCTATTCACTTATTTTTAATAATCATACTTAATCGAAAAAAGCCAACCGGATAAGCGACCTACAAGAACTGCCACTAAGCCACAGTAAATAAAGTTAAATTAATTTACTTAATTGATTAAGAAAATCGCTTGACGTCTGACAACACTTTAACTATTGTTAACATCGATGTAACAAGATTGCACCGTTCAAACTTTAGTTAGGGCACTAAACATGAAGACTAAACACATTTTTAAACCAGCGTTGTTGTCACTGGCTGTGACCTCAGCAATGTATTCAGGCCACGCGTTATCACAAGAAAATAACGGCGCCAGTGAGCCTGATGTAGAAGTAATTGCAGTAAAAGGTATTCGCGGCTCACTGATGCGTGCTCAGGCCATCAAGATGGACAACACGTCGATTGTTGAAGCCATTTCTGCTGAAGACATCGGTAAACTGCCGGATTCATCAATCGCAGAATCACTGGCACGTCTGCCAGGTCTTGCCGGTGAGCGCGTTGGCGGCCGGACTTCGGGTATCTCTGTTCGTGGTTTTAAAGAAGATTTCACCGGTACATCCTTAAATGGCCGTGAGCTAATCGGTATTGGTGACAACCGCGGCGTTGAATACGACCTGTACCCTTCTGAAATCATGACCGGTGCAACCATCTATAAAACCACTGAAGCCGACCTGATGGTTCAGGGTATTGGTGGTACGGTTGACCTGCAAACCGTGCGTCCGCTTGCTGCTCAGGAAACCCTGACATTAACCGGCGTATACGAAATGGGCGGTAACGATTCCGATAACCCGGAATTCGACAACACCGGTAAGCGTCTGGCGTTATCATTTGTTGAGAAATTTGCTGACGATACCGTGGGTATCGCTGTAGCACTTGCCACTACCGAATCACCACGTAACGAACGTAAATACGGTGTTTGGGGATACAGTGCCAATGACGATGGCCAAATTACACCGTCAGGTCTGGATACACAGGCCATCAGCCGTGAGCTGGACCGTGACACTATTTCAGCGGTACTGCAATGGCGCCCTACCGATAACCTCGACATCGTCGTGGATGCGCTGAGTATCGATTACTCAGATTCAGGCGTTATTCGTGGTTTCATCGAACCTTTCAATGCTGCAGAAGGATCACTGTCAGGCTCAGGTATTAATGTTTCTGGTACTCAGGCTAGCGTAAACCCGGTTCTGCGTACTGACCCGGCACAAAAAGACGGCGAACTGCAAACCCTTGGCCTGAATGTTAAATACAACATTGACGATAACTGGTCGATAATGGTTGACGCGGCAAACAGCCAGTCAGAAAAGCGCGACCTGCGCGGTGAATCATACGCCGGTTTAGCCCGTAACGGTGCCATCGATACCTTCGGCACCCGCCAGTTCCAAATGAGCGCTGACGGGGTATTCTTCACTGGCAGCACGGGCCTTGAAGCCTTCTCTGATCCTGCTCTGCTACAACTTACCGGCCCCCAACAATGGGGTGGCGGTATGGCGAACATTGCCGATCAGTTTGCCACTGACGTAAACACAGTATTTACCGACAAGGATGGCAACCCCATTCCATTCAGTTATTTAAATGCTCAGGATGGTTTCTTAAACTACGCAGACTTTGAAGAAGAACTGACTACCGTACGTGTTGAAGCAGAAGGCTATGTAGAGTGGGGCATTGTTAACAAAATCAAGTATGGAGTTAACTACAGCGATCGCTACAAGATGAAAGACAATAAAGGTTTCTTTGCGACCGCTTCATCCTATCCTTATTCAGAAGCCATTCCTTCAGAGTATCTGTATAACGGACTGGCCGATCTGAGCTGGGCTGGTCTTGGTCAGGTAGTCGCTTATGACGGTTTCGCTCCCTACAACGACGGCGAATATACGCTGAATGATGCAGGTTTACTTGAACCGGATCGTTTAGGTGATACCTACACTGTCGATGAAGAAGTCGTTACGATTTACGCCAAGTTTGATTTTGAAACCGAAATCAATGGCTTCCCGGTTATCGGTAACTTTGGTGCGCAGTATGTGGATACGACGCAGTCTTCTACAGGTTACTTAGGCATTGTCGGCTCAAACTTCGCCGTCTGTGATGACAATGATGACGGCCAGGTGGATGCAGACTGCATCTTAAGTGAAGGCGATGAGTACAGCCATTTCCTGCCAAGCCTGAACGTAAGCATTGAAGTTGACGACAACCAGTTCATTCGTGTCGCGGCCAACAAAACCATCAGCCGTGCCCGTATCGATCAGATGAAGGCATCAGGTTTTGTTAAGTTCGACCAGAACGTTGACTTAATTACCATTCCAAACAGCCAGGCAGATGTAGATGAATACGGTTCACCATGGAGCAAATTCCGAGGCAACCCAACGTTACGTCCACTTGAAGCTAATAACTTCGACTTGTCTTTCGAGAAGTACTTCGACGACGAAGGTTACGTAGCATTAACATTCTTCTACAAAGACCTGGTTAACTGGACAGACGACGCCCGTGAGATAATCGACTTTACCAACGATTCAACCAACAATGGCGCCAACTACTTTATCCCTGGCTTCCATGATCGTATTATCCAGACCACTGGTCTGTATGGTCCGGATAACGTGGCTTACGATGCGGGTGATTTAGCGACGCCGCCGGACTTTGGTTACTTTGAGTACTTCCAGGATGGTCTGGAAGGTGAAGTAAAAGGTACCGAGCTAACCGCCAATATTCCACTGGGTAACTTTATTGGTGCACTGGAAGGCTTTGGTTTTGCCGGCTCTGCAACCATTATCGATGCAGAACTGGAAAATGGAAACCCAATTCCAGGTCAGTCTGACCAGGTTCTGTCACTGACTGCTTACTACGAAATGGATGGTTTAGAAATTCGGGTAGCCGCGACTGACCGCTCTGAATTTGCTACTTACCAGCGTGGTGGTTCTAACAAGATTGAAACAGCAACCCGTGACAAGATCACTCAGGTTGATGCGCAAATCAGTTACGACTTCGAAGGCAGTGGTATTGAGTACCTGGAAGGCCTGCGTATTTCACTGCAGGGCACTAACCTGACAGATGAAAAAGAAGAAACCATCGACGACAACGGCATCGTGACCCTGCGTCGTGAGTTTGGTCCTTCTTACATGCTGAACTTCAACTACTCGTTCTACTAAGCTTTAGCTTTTCAAAAGCCCCGCATTTTGTGGGGCTTTTTTGTTACAGCCGGTTTGCTTTTCCCTTTAAATTCACTAGAGTCAAAAGCAAACCGATGAAAACATGCCCTGAGGATGATTCATGCCTGATGCAATAAAAAAAGTAGTCATTGCCGGTGGTGGCACCGCCGGCTGGATGACCGCAGCGCTGCTCAACAAAGTACTGGGTAAAAGTGTCGCAATCGAACTTGTCGAGTCAGAGCAAATTGGAATTGTGGGCGTTGGCGAAGCAACCATCCCACCGATTCAAACCTTTAACCGCTTTTTAGGGATCGACGAAAAGGCTTTCCTGAGGGAAACCCAGGGTACCATTAAGCTGGCCATTAAGTTTGAAAACTGGCGCGTACCTGGCGAAAGCTACTACCACACCTTTGGTGCGCCCGGCACCACCATGGGTTTTTGTAGTTTCCACCATTACTGGTTGAAAGCTAAAGAAGCCGGTCTAGACAAATCTTTCTGGGACTTTGATCTGAACTACCTTGCCTGCCAACAGGGCAAGTTTAATAAAATTAATACTCAGAATCCGCTCTATGACATGCCCTACGCCTATCACTTCGACTCAGCGCTGTACGGGCAGTTCCTGCGCCGTTTTGCAGAGCAAGGCGGGGTAAAACGCTCAGAGGGCATTATTGAGCATGTTCAGCAAAATACCCAGAGCGGTTTTATCACCGGCTTGCAGCTAACTGATGGAAGGCAAGTCGAAGGTGATTTGTTTATCGACTGCACCGGTTTAAGCGGCTTGTTGATCCGAAAAACCCTGGGCGTCAATTATGAAGACTGGAGTCACTGGTTGCCCGCCGACTCGGCGCAGGCCGTGCCCAGTGAGCGCTTTGACAAAACCCTGCCCTATACACGCAGTATTGCGCACAGCTATGGCTGGCAATGGCGAATTCCACTGACGCACCGCAACGGCAATGGTATTGTTTACAGCTCGCAATTCACCACAGATGAACAGGCCAACGAGACCCTGATCGGTAACCTCGACACTAAAGCGCTGGGCGAACCTCGCACTATCCGCTTTAATACCGGGCGCACCGACCAGCAATGGTGCAAAAATGTAGTGGCTATAGGCTTATCCAGTGGTTTCCTCGAGCCCTTGGAATCCACCAGCATTCACCTTATCCAGTCAGGCATTATCCGGCTGATGAAAATGTTTCCTAATCAGGGCATTTCACCCGCCATGGTTGATATGTATAACGCCGAGTCAAAGGATGAGTTTGAAACCATCCGCGACTTCATTATTTTGCATTATCATGTCAATGAGCGTGATGACAGCAAGTTCTGGCGAGCCATGCGCGAAATGACTATCCCGGAGCGGCTGGCGCAAAAGATTGAGGCATTCAAGGAAACCGCCGCAATATTCAATGAACAGAATGACATTTTCCGTGATGCCTCCTGGGTTCAGGTGATGATGGGACAAGGTCTGTCGCCCCGGGATTATCACGGGGCCGTGAACGCCATGGATAATCAAACCCTGCTCAGCGCCATGCAGCAAATTCAACAAGCCAAAATGCAGCCGGTCGCCAAGCTGCTAGGCCATGACGAATTTATTGAGCGGTATACCAGCGCATGAGTACCAAACCGTTACAAGTTGTTATTGCCGGCGGTGGCACGGCTGGCTGGATGACCGCCAACCTGCTGGCTAAGCGCTGGCTAAATCAGCCAGTCACCATCACTCTGGTAGAATCACCGGATATTGGCATTATTGGCGTTGGTGAAGGTTCTACACCCACCTTAAAGCGCTTCTTCAGCGACATGGGGATTGCTGAGCAGGATTGGATGCCCGCGTGTAATGCCACCTATAAAGTCAGTATTCGTTTTGAAGGCTGGAGTCCGGGCGCGAACATCCCCGCTTACTCACACCCGTTTATCAGCCAGCTCGACACCTTTAGCGAACGTTCCTTTTACGTGAACTGCTTTCACCGGCGTATGGGGCAAGATGTTCTCACCCGCCCTGATGAGTTTTTGTTTAACGGCTGGCTGGCCAAACATCAGCGTAGCCCGGTGACCCCGCCGAATTTTCCTTTTCGTATTGAGTACGGCTACCATTTCGACTCAGGCCTGGTTGGCGAGTTTCTAAAACGCCATGCCCAGGGGCTGGGCGTGGTGCATAAAGCGCTCAACATTACCGACGTAGAATGTCATCCCAACGGCGAGATTGCCGCGCTACACAGTAAAGAAGGCGAGCGTATTGAAGGCGACTTTTTTATCGATTGCACCGGTTTCCAATCATTACTACTGCAAAAAACCTTAGGGGTTAACTTTAAGTCGTTTAAAGACAACCTGTTTAACGACTCAGCAGTGGTCTGCCCTACCCCGGCACAAACTACACTCCCCGTTGAAACCCGTGCTACGGCGTTATCTGCCGGCTGGGCGTGGCAGATCCCGCTGACTAACCGCACGGGTAATGGCTATGTCTACAGCAGCGACTTTATCAGTGACGAACAGGCCGCCAGTGAATTGTGTCGCCACTTAGGCGTGGATGAGGACTCTGCTGCGTTACGTAAACTCACCATGAACGTTGGGCAGGTAGAGCGCCACTGGGCTAATAATTGCCTCGCCGTTGGCTTATCACAGGGGTTTATTGAGCCACTTGAAGCCACAGCGTTGCATCTGGTACAAACCAGTGTAGAGATTTTTCTCGATCACGTTGATGAGGACGGCTTTTCTGAGACACAGCGCAGTGCGTATAACCAGCTCATCAGCGAACGATTCGAGCGGGTACGGGATTATATCGTGGCGCACTACCGCCTGAATACCCGTTCTGACAGCGAATACTGGCTGGCCAATCAACATAACGAGAACCTGTCTGACTCGTTACTGCATTTGTTCAATGTCTGGTATCGCCGGGGCGACCTGGGCCAGGAAATTCAGCGCCAGCAGCTCGACTCCCACTTTGGCAATACTTCCTGGCACTGCTTACTGGCGGGTTACGGCGCATTCCCGCCGCTCGAAAAAGGCGCTACCACCACAGATTTATATAAACAAAATCAGCTGGCAGCGTTTTTCGAAGGCTGTTTACTGAATTTTAAACCGCAGTAAACCTCTATTACGGTTCTGCCTGCCTCACTCGAGGTCTGGTTAATTTGGAAACTAATCGAATTCGCCTCTCTAAACGTACTAGATTGATAATTCAAATCTTTTTGTACGTTTAGTAAGGACAACTGATGTCAGGAGACACACATCAAGCTAGTGAACATGACGATTCGCCCTTAACCGAAGAAGAAGAACAGGATATTCGTGAGCACCAGAGTTTAAATTCGGTCTCGCTTTACGCGGTAACCCACCGCGAAGGACTGGAAGAACTCAAGCGGCCTTTTATGTCACTTTGGTGGTCGGGTGTGGCGGCTGGCATCGGCATATCGACCTCGGTACTTGCCGAAGGCATTCTGCATACTGTATTTGCTGGCTCAGACAGCCAGTTTGCACTGGAAAACCTCGGTTATACGGTGGGGTTTGTGTTGGTCATTATGGGCCGGTTACAACTTTTTACTGAAAATACGCTTACTGTTATTTTACCCTTACTCACCCATCGTTCCTGGCATATGCTCGGTTGCCTGGGCCGGTTATGGGGTATCGTATTTGTGGCCAATATGGCAGGTACGCTGCTGGCTGCCTTCATGATGTACGGCCTGCATGCGGTGCCAACCGAGTATATCGAAGGTATGAATGCGATATCCCGGCATTACGCCGAATTAGCATTTTCTGAGGCGTTTTCATATGGCATCATTTCTGGCTTTCTGATTGCCGCCATTGTGTGGATGAAGCCGTCAGTGCAGGACGCTGCATTTTTCGTGATTGTGATGTTTACTTACCTGATTGCCATAGGCAATTTTACCCACGTGATTGCCGGGTCTACGGAGCTTTTTCTGCTGGCTATGCAGGGAGAAATTACTGTTGGTCATGCCGCTAACATCATATTTGCCACGTTATTAGGCAATATTGCTGGCGGTACCTGCCTGTTCTCTTTGCTGGCCCATGGGCAGGTTGCTCACGAGATTGAACCGGATTGATAAGCCCGGTCCAATCCAGGGGCTAAATCAGATGGTTTCGCCTAATTTAATTTCGTATGGCAGCGACATCGAGGTATTGTCGCCAGACAACAGTAGTTTAGCGGCTTCCATTCCTTTCTCCACACTCGACTGACATACGGTTGCCATGTAAGGGCGAGTCCGGGCGGCTTCTTCAATACCGTCGAAACCGGTGATCCGCAGTTCACCGGGAATATCAATTCCCATGGTGAGCGCGCACTGCAATAACTCAAGAGCAATAATATCACTCATACACAGAATAACATCGGGTCGCGGCGAACTTTGTAGCACTTCCCTGGCGGCCTGAACAGCATACATACCGGCGTTTTCCGGCAAGTTCCAGATCCAGTCGGTTGCCACTTCAATACCCGTTTCTTTTAATGCGCGGCAGTACCCGTCCAGACGACGATGGGTAATGGATGACTCAGCGTCAAGCAGCGGGCTGTCATAAATGCGGCAGGTGCTGGGCGAATCAATCAGGCGCAGTCCGAGAATCGCCGCGCGATCGCCCGGTCTGAGGGCCGCTTTAGCTATTTCGTAGCTGGCCTTTTCGTTATCGATGTTAATTGCCGGACGGTTTTCGAGGTTAAAATCGACCGTGACGACTGGTTTACTTTGCTGATTTAACTGAGTTGATAAGGCGCCATTTCGCGGCGCACCATAACAAATAAACCCGTCAACAAAATCCACCACATCAGTAATAGTGTCGGAGTCACCGGCATATAAAAGCAGGTGTTTCTGATTCTCACGCAGTACCCGCGATACGCCCTGAATAAAGGTGTTAGCAACCGGATCGGTTACCATGTAGTCGAGGCTGTCGGCCAGTACCAGAGCAACGATGTTTGACTGTCCCTTACGCAGGATCTGGGCTGCGCGATTCGGGCCGGTATAACCAATCTCTTTACAGGCCTCGAGGATCTCGGTGCGCTTATTCGCTGATAACTGATCCGGGCGATTAAACGCATTAGAAATAGTCGCTGTAGAAACACCGAGCTGCTTAGCAACATCTTTTAAAGTAAGCTTTTTCATAACGTTATCAACTATTCCCAACCGAGCACATTGCTGCAATCTTCTTAATGTATCTTAAGACGCACTTAATTTCATTAAGTTTAAAAAAATGTTAAAAATAATTCTAGCATAAAACAAAAGGTTAAGCGTTCTAAATCGTTTAACCTTTTGTTTAAGGGCAAGCCAGTGTGGCTCGGGTGGGATACAAATTTAGCGGGTACCGAATATTTTGTCGCCGGCATCGCCCAGACCAGGCAGGATATAGCCTTTTTCATTGAGTCGATCGTCTATGGATGCGGTGTAAATATCAACGTCGGGATGCGCAGCTTCTACCGCCGCGATACCTTCTGGCGCTGCGACCAGAAACAGCCCCATTATTTTTTCACAGCCTTTTTGTTTCAGCAGGTCGATAGTGGCAATCAGCGTACCGCCGGTGGCCAGCATGGGGTCAACGATTAGCGCGGTGCGCTTATCGATGTTTTTTACCACTTTGTCAAAATAAGCAACCGGTTGCAGGGTCTCTTCATCACGGTATAACCCCACCACGCTGATCTTGGCGTTGGGAATAAGGTTCAGCACGCCGTCGAGCATACCCAGGCCGGCCCTGAGTATAGGCACTACGGTAATTTTTTTGCCTTTGATGCTTTTAACTTTAAGGCTTTCACCGGTCCAGCCTTTAATGTCTACCAGCTCAACCGGCAAATGGCGTGTGGCTTCGTAGGTTAACAGGTTGCCTACTTCGCCTGCCAGCTCCCGAAAATCCTTACTGCTGATGGAAGCCTCTCTCATCAGGCCAATTTTATGTTGAATAAGTGGGTGGGTGATTTCATGAATAGCCATAATGAACATGCCTGTGTGAAAACAATAGTTATGGCTATGGTACGACAAAACACTCACAAATTGTGAGTGTTTTGGTTGCTATATAAAGGGTATCGGTGATTTACTGAATCGATTCGACCACCTGATTGCTGTGGCGGCTAAACATATCACGCACTTTTGACACCGACTGGCCATTTTTCAGGTTTACCACTACGGCATAGTGCTTTGCCTTAACCGCTTTGCGGACCACTTCGATTATCTGCGTGCGATCAGGTCTCAGGCTCAGCAGACCTGCCACAAACAGGCCGATAAAAATACCCGGCGAAATCACCGCTATATAGGTTGCCAGCGGATTCTGCTGCGTGAGCGCAGGTCCGATATTAACCAGCAAATAGGCGGTAATCAGCCCTACCACCAGTCCTGCTGCGCCGAGCAGCAAGTGCGAATACCACATCATTTTACCCAGCGCCTTGCTGTCACCTTCCAGCTTACGATTAAAGTCGCTGTCATCAGGTTCAATCAGCGTAACCTGCTGAGATTCTACGTCGGTGCCACGCACCACTTGTTCAATAGCTTTATTAGCATTGAGCTTTGAATCGAAGACTGATGCAACCTGCACCTGCTCCGCATTCACCAATTTTGTACGATAGTTTTGGTCAGACTCAGACATACTGTACCCCGTCTTTTTTCTTACATTCACTAAACACGATACAATCTTTGCGCCAGGTTATAAGCTGCTGTTTTTACTTAAATAAAATAACGGCATTGTAAAAAACCGTATAGTGAGCGTGCAATTATGGCAGGCACCCTGAAATATTTTCAGCAAAAAAACAGGGCGCAAGCGCCCTGTCAAAAAAAGTGTTGATAATGTCCAAATTATCCGCACCTCGTGCTCTTTACTAAAAAATAACTATTCTCCGCTCTCACTGGTCGCCAGCAGGAAGGTTTCCGCTTTAACACATTTGCGCTCAAACTGACGCTGGCATTTACCGATTACCCGCAGGGTTATGTCAGACTGCGGAAACACCTTACAGGCCAGCACCACGCCGGCAGCCTGTTCTTCCTCACTCACATGACAGCGGCTCATTTTTTTTGCCGTATACTCACCAGTCTCAATCTGAATTTTGCAAATCCCGCAACCGCCGCCCCGGCAGCCCACCGGGATCCCTTTACGTCCGAGGCGCGCCATGCCATCCAGTAACGATTCACTTGCACGACAGGAGTAACTTTCCTGGGTGTTCAGAATGTCGATTGTATAGGTCATTGTGCTCTCCCCTGCCCCGACGCGCTTTAATGCTGGTTATGCGCCAGCTTGTGCTCTGGCCTCGATTTCGGCTTTGCGGATTTCAGATGCCAGACTACCGGCGATGCTCCAATTCTCTGGCTCAACGGTATAGCAGTTGCCACGGATATCGGCCTTATCAACCTTTAGCGTGGCTGCCAGCATGTCAGTAAACTGTTCAGCAATGGCCTGGCGCTGCTCAAGGGAACGCCCTTTCATCACAATGAACTCAAAAAACGGGGCATTCTTCCCGCCTTTGCTTACCAGTTTGCCGCCCACACCAATTAGGTTTGGTGCGTGCAGATCGACAAACACGCGAATGCGTTCAACCGGACTGTCCAGTACCTCGGCATAAATCTGCGTGGCCTGTTCAACCACCGACTCAATCTGGCCATCGCTGATATCTTTGTCAGCAAGGTGAAATTTAACAATTGGCATAGTTGTACTCCCGGATAATTCTTTAAACGATGAAGGGCTGCCTACGGCAACCCTTTACGACGACCAGAGTCGAGCATAATCGTTGAACCGGTCATGCCGATTGCGCGATCATCCAACAAGTTACACACTGCCCAGCCCACCTGTTCGGCGGTGGTAAACTGATGCACCGAGGACTCTTCCAGTAACTCTTCCAGTACATCATCCACGCTGATACCACGTTGCTCGGCCCGGGCCGCCGCTACATTGCGCAAACGCTCACTGTCGGCGGGACCCGGCGCAATAGTGTGGGCACTGATGCCGCGGCGTCCATAGGCCAGCGAAAGCTGGCGCATAACATTGACCAGTGCGGCATTAGCCACACCCGCAGACGCGGCATATTCAGTCGGCTCAAGGCCATAATGCCCGCCGATGGCGACTATGCGCGCGTTGTCACTAAAGTGTTCATCGGCAGCACGACTCAGACGTAAGATGCCGCCTACTTTAATATTGACCGCATCCACCATGGCTGCTGTGGGCGCTTTCAGAATGCCCCCGGCAACGGCCACACCAGGGCCATGCACCACCATTTTTACCGGACCGGTAATGGCAGATTTAATCGCCTCAATGGCGCTATCCTGGCTGATATCAGCCTGCACCACACTAACGTCACTAAATTGTTCAGTTAAACTAGCCAGCGAGTCGGCGCTGCGGCCAACGGCCAGAACATGCAGGCCGTTGTCGATAAGTTGTCGGACGATTTCCACGCCGAAGGTACCGGTTGCACCCACAACGATGGCAAGATTTTTATCAGGCATAATGTACCTTTTTAAACAGCTTCTTTTAACAGGCCTTTCTCTTTGGCCAGCGTCATAGCGGTATCCTGGATCATGTCTTCCTGACCACCGATCATCTTCTTACGCCCCAGCTCAACCAGAATATCCCGGGCTGATAAACCGTACTTCTCGGCCGCCTTTTTGGCATGCAACAGGAAGGTTGAGTAAACCCCGGCATAACCTAACGTCAGCGAGTCACGGTCGATGCGAACCATATGGTCCATCATGGGGGTAATGATGTCTTCGGCGATATCCATCAGCTTGAACAGATCCAGGCCGGTAGGAATACCCATTCGCTCAAGCACAGCAGCGAGTACTTCTAATGGCGTATTACCTGCGCCAGCACCAAGTCCGGCAACAGACGCGTCAATGCGAGTAGCACCGGCTTTAATTGCCGCTACCGAATTCGATACGCCCAGCGCCATGTTGTGATGGCCATGGAAACCAATTTCGGTCTCTGGCTTAAGTTCACCGCGCAGACGGCTAATCACTTCAGTGACATCTTCCGGCAGCATAAATCCGGCTGAGTCAGTGATGTATACGGTATTGGCACCATAAGACTCCATTAGCAATGCCTGCTCAGTAAGCCCCTTTGGCGTATTCAGGTGCGACATCATTAAAAAGCCGGAGGTATCCATGCCTAGTTCACGCGCAAAAGCGATGTGCTGAGGTGAGGTGTCAGCTTCGGTACAGTGGGTAGCAACGTGAACGCTGCGCGCGCCATTGTCGTGGGCCGACTTCAGTTCTTTCATAGTGCCAAGGCCAGGAATAAGCAGTACCGAGATAATGGTTTGTTTTACTGCCTCTGCTACCGCACTGATGTACTCTTCGTTGCTGGCAAGGGCAAAGCCATGCTGCAGCGAATTTCCGCCTAACCCGGCGCCATGAGTAACCTGAATGTAGGGTACACCAGCGTCGTCCATCGCTTTTGCGACTTTAACCATTTGTTCTACACTGATTTGCTCCTTTTTAGCGTGCATACCATCGCGCAGACACATGTCATGTAAGATAATGTTTTTGCTCATTACGCTGCCTCCACCGGGGTTAACGTGATAGTGCCGTTGGCAATTTCTTCGGCAAACATTTCTGCGGTGCGGGTAGCCGCCGCCGTCATAATGTCGAGGTTACCGGCATATTTCGGCAGGTAATCACCCAGACCAGCGACTTCCATAAACACCGCCACTTTGTTGCCTTCGAAAGTCGGGCCATTCACCAGCTTGTAACCGGGCACGTATTTCTGAACCTGTTCAATCATCTTCAGTACTGAGTCGCGGATCGCCACTTCGTCGGGTTCGCCTTCGGTCAGGCAGTAAATGGTGTTACGCATAATGATCGGAGGATCAGCGGGATTGATTATGGCCAGCGCCTTGCCTTTTTTCGCACCACCCACTTTTTCAATGGCATTGGAGGTGGTATAGGTAAATTCGTCCAGGTTGGCGCGGGTACCCGCACCAATGGATTTACTCGACAGGCTGGCAATAATTTCGGCGTATTCCACGCCCTGTACCTGTGCTACCGCGTTAACAATAGGAATGGTTGCCTGACCGGCACAGGAAATCATATTCACATTCATTTCCTGCTTGTCGGCATGCTCTTTCAGGTTGACCGGCGGTACACACAGCGGACCGATCGCCGCCGGGGTGAGGTCAATCATCATCACCCCTTTGGCATTTAACTTACGGCTGTTTTCCGCGTGTACATAAGCACTGGTGGCATCAAAAGCAATTTGAATACCGTCTTCTTCCACATGAGGAAGCAGTCCGTCCACGCCTTCGGCAGTGGTTTTCAGCCCCATTTTTTTAGCCCGGGCCAGGCCTTCGGATTCAGGGTCAATACCCACCATCCAGACCGGCTCCAGCCACTCGCTGCGCATCACTTTATACATCAGGTCGGTACCGATATTGCCCGAACCAATTAACGCACATTTAATCTTTTTCATTGCTATTTCCCCTCTGCATTCAGTGGTTGTTGGGCTGCCTGCTGAGCCTGACTGCGCTCTTTCATGGTCATTCCGGACACGAAAAAGTCGTGTTCACCGTGTTCAGTTATAAGGATCCGCACTGACTCACGTTTAACGCCCAGCGACGATACCAGCGCGTCGGTAACGGCTTTGGCGGCATTGCATTTTTGTTCTTCCGTTCGCCCTGTCATGAGGTGCATTTCGATTATTGGCATGGTTGTTCTCCGTTCAATTAGCGGGTTTATTCGAAACGCAGACTAACGCTGCCCAAATCCTGATAGCGTGCAATCACGTTGTCACCAGGTTTCACCGCCACGGCAGCGGTAATTCCGCCACTCATCACAAAGCTTCCGGCTGGCAGGGTTTCACCCATGTCATGCAGAATATTGACGACCATGGCCACCGCATCGGCCGGATGACCCATTACCGCAGCAGAAGAGCCCATTTCAACAATTTCGCCGTTAAGCTCCATGGCGACACCAATACCATCGACTTCGATATCATCAACGTAACGTGGACGACCGCCCGCCACAAAACGGGCTGATGAACTGTTATCTGCAATCACACTGGGTAAATCGAACTTAAAGTTTTCATAGCGCGAATCGATGACCTCAACGGCTGGCATCACAAAATCGGTTGCCGCCAGTACATCGGCGCGCGTGCAGGCCGGGCCGCTCAGGTCGGCCTTGGTGACAAACGCCACTTCGCATTCCACCCGGGGATGCACCATATCGTGGGTACTGATGGCGGTATTTTCCGGCCGTGACATGGCATCGGTTAAAAAACCAATTGACGGTTTATCCACGCCCATCTGAACCATTTTGGCTTTTGAGGTTAAGCCTGCTTTCCAGCCAATCAGCTTCTCGCCTTGCTCTATGAACCGGGCACGCAGGGCATTCTGCACAGCATAGCCGTCTTCAATGGTCATTTCTGGGTATTCGTTGGTGAGTTTTGCGATATCATTCGCACGGCGCTGAGCACCTTCCACTCGCTCACAGAAACGGATAATTTGTTCTTGGGTTAAGCTGGTTTTCATACTTTTGTGCTCCCGGCAAAATTCACTTTACAACCACCCACGCCGGCGATGTAACACTCCAGTTCGTCACCATCGGTAACGGGTACCAGGGCAGACTGTGAGCCGGACAGGATCACCTCGCCTGCTTTAAACGGAATACCAAGTTCCCCCAGAGTATTGGCCAGCCAGGCCACCGCGTTAAAAGGCGAGCCTTGTACTGCTGCGCCCACACCGGTAGAGAATAGCTCACCATTTTTGTACAGGGTCATACCTGCCATGGTGATATCCACCTTGCGGGGATCGGCTTTGATGTTACTGACCACATACACACCGCAAGAGGCATTGTCGGCCACGGTGTCCTGAATTTTGATTTTCCAGTCGGTGATCCGTGAGTCGACAATTTCAAAACACGGGCTCACATAATCGGTGGCACGGATCACGTCTACCGCAGTAATGCCCGGGCCAATCAGGTCTTCTTTGAGCACAATGGCCAGCTCCGCTTCTGCTTTAGGCTGAATAAGCTCGTTAAGGTCGATAGTTTCGCCTTCCTGGTACACCATTTTGTCGGTGAGCTGACCAAAGTCTGGCTGAAAGACGCCGAGAAAATCCTGTACCGCTTTGCTGGTGACGCCAATTTTTTTGCCTACAATTTTCTCACCGGCGTCCAGGCGACGCTGGATATATTGCAACTGAATCTCGTAAGCCTGCTCTAAAGTAATATCCGGGTGTTGCTCGGTAAACGGCACCAGCGTGTTGCGTGACACCATGGCCTCATACAACGCATTACCTAGTTTTTTAATTTGTGAATTATCCATGTCTGACCGCTCCTATAGCTTCACGCAAACGTTACGCAGCTCGGTGTAGAACTCCAGGGAATGCACGCCGCCTTCACGGCCTATACCGGACTGCTTGGTGCCACCAAATGCGGTGCGTAGATCGCGCAGGAACCAGCTGTTTACCCAGCAAATGCCCACATCGATTTTGGCCGCCATACGGTGTGCCCGCGGCAGGTCTTTGGTCCAGATGGTGGTTGCCAGGCCGTAATCAGTACTGTTTGCCAGGCCTATCACTTCTTCTTCGCTGTCGAAGGGGCGAATGTGACAACAAGGGCCAAAAATCTCTTCTTTTACTACAGCGGCGTCATCGGCTAAATCAGTCCAGATAGTCGGTTGGATCCAGTGACCGTTTTTGAGCGCTTCTGGTACCTCGGGTACACCACCACCGGTGATCACCGTGGCGCCTTCCTCTACCGCTTTTTTATAGTAAGACAGGACTTTATCCTGATGCTCTTTACTGATTAAAGGGCCGTAGTTAACGCCTTCGTCGGTGGGCTTACCGTAATTAACCGCTTCGGCCTTTTCTTTCAGTGCGGCCACGAACTTGTCGAAAATCGGGCGCTCCACATACACCCGCTCGGTACCTAAACACACCTGCCCGGAGTTTAAGAAAGACGAGCGGGAGATGCCTTCAATGGCTTTATCAAAGTCGCAGTCGGCAAATACGATACCGGCATTTTTACCCCCCATTTCAAAAGACACATCGCGGGTGCCTTCGGCAGCGGCTTTCATGATGGCGGTACCGGTGCGGGTTTCACCGGTAAAGGTAATGGCATCAACGTCTTTGTGTTCGGTAAGGAATGCACCAGCTGAATCCGGGCCGAAACCGTTTACCACGTTATAAACGCCTTTGGGTACGCCCACTTTATTCATTACTTCACCCAGTAGTACGGAGGTCAGTGGGGTTTCTTCTGATGGCTTGACTACCACGGTATTTCCGCAGGCCAGTGCCGGGCCGACTTTCCAGGTCATCAGCATGAACGGCGCGTTCCACGGGCTGATAACGCCAATTACGCCTTTAGGTGTGCGAACACCGTAGTTCAGTGCGCCTGCGCCATCCGGCGTGTCGAGCATAAAACTCTCGGTGGGGACATTTTTGATAGTATCAGCGAAGATTTTGAAGTTGGCCGCGCCGCGAGGAATAAAGACATGGCGCATAACATTAGAAGGCTGACCGGTATCGGCCATTTCGGCTTCCACAAAATCTTCAAAGCGGCGGGTGATTTCATCAGCCACTTCATACAGCATTTCCACCCGCTGATTAGTGGTAAAGGTAGACCATTCGCCTTGCAGCGCTGCTTTGGCCGCCAGTACGGCTTCATTAACGTCACTACGTCCTGCTTCGGCAATGCTGGCGATAACTTCGCCGGTCACCGGAGATACTTTGTCAAAGCGCTTGCCATCTCTGGCTGCGACAAACTCTCCGCGGATAAAATTTTCTACTTGGCGCATATCGGACTCTCACTTTAGGCTACGCAAGCCCTTAAATTAATATTTACAACTCAATAACACTTAAAGTCAGTGTAAATTCCCAACACCATACCGTCTAATACCATTTGAAAGACAACCTAATACTTTAAAGGTATAACTATATTTCTCTTCCAAATAGCCCTGCTAACCGCCTTCTGGCCACTGAAAACAAAATGCCGCAAGGCGCCTGCCCGGGCGGGCGCAGCACACATTGCGGCACTATTTATAACAACCGTCTAAAACAACCACTCATAACAACTAAACAACCATTGATGGTGATAAAGTCTACGCAAATGCGTATCACTTCCCTGAGACACAAATCAGATATTTTTAAACAGCGGACTGCGCACCTGCTGTGCATCCGCGGCGGAAATAAACTTCTCCGTATAAATATCCCGTTCAAACAGGCGCCCCTGCATTAAGGTATTGATACAGGCATCAATCATCAGCGGTGGCCCACAGAGATAAGCCTTATTGCCACTGAAGTCGCCATTAAACGCACGCTGAGCGGCTTCGTGAACAAAACCCACCTCTCCCTGCCAGACGCCATCGTCACCGGCATCAGACAGCGCCGGAATATAAGTAAAGTTGGCGTACTTTTTAGCCAGGGCTAGAAACTCGTCGTGATAATAAAGTTCTTCCCGGGTGCGCTGACCGTAGACCAGTGTGATCGGATGCTCGCAACCTTCTTCAAGCAGTTCCATTATCATCGAACGGGGACTGGATAGCCCCGAACCACCCGCCATAAATATCATGGGCATGTCGGCTGATTTTTTCACAAAGAAGCGTCCGTAGGGTCCGCTAAAGGTTATGTCATCGCCCTCTTTGAGCTCATCGTGAATATAGGCCGTTCCCACGCCGCCGGGAACCTTACGGATATTCAGCTCAATTTCGCCAGGCTCCGCTGGTGTGCTGGCAATCGAGAAAGCCCGGCTGCCAATATCGTCCGGCAGATTAAGGTTGATGTACTGACCCGCCTGAAACTCAATACCATCGGCATCTGCTATCTTCAGCCAGATACCTTTAATGGTGGGGGTTAACTCTTCGATGCGGCTTACCGTGCACTGATAGTCCTGCACCGGCAGGTTACGGGAGTCAGGATCTTCCTCAATCTCCGCTTCGATCACCAAATCACTTTCCGGGATCGCACAGCACGCCAGACATTTATTTTCATCGCGCTCAAAATCCATTAAGGCAAAACTGGAGGCTTCACCGTGATCGACTTCGCCGTCCAGCACATCAATCTTGCAGGTTGCACACAACCCGTGGCAGCAGGCATGGGGCAGGTAAATCCCCGCCCGCAGCGCGGCATCCAGAATGGTCTGCTCTTCCTCTACCTCAATGGTTTGTCCCAATGGCTCAATGGTTACTTCAAAGCTCATGGTTATTCTCCCTGAGGCGGAACCAGTGTCGACAAGCCAGGGGTTTTAAAGCAGAATTGCTCTTTATGCACCAGGCCATTTTGCTTAATTGTTTTATTAAAGTCGGGCGTCCATGGTTCACCACTTTTGGTCCACTCAATAGCGTCCCAGTCAATCTTGTCGAAATCGGGATCCGGCTGCATAAGTGGCTTTAACTGCTGTTCAATAATGTCACCCAGTTTCTGATCCGGCGCACCAAATAACATAAAAGGCGCCGCCATCAGCATGTGATGATCCCAGCATGCAAATAACAACTGATGACCATAGTAGTTTTCTACTCTGTCTCGCGACGGGAACTTGTACTCGCCATTTGCTACAACTGCCATAATAATTCTCCTGTTACACCTGCGCTGGCAGGCTTAGGCTGCCCGAATTGGCCGGGCAGCGGTTAAAGACGGTGATTAGTCGGTCGACACCTGCTTGCGCCATTTCTCAAAGTTGGCTTTGTCTTCTGAGCTGGCATATTCGCCCGCTGCCGTAGGCTCCAGGCTTGCCCACTCCATCCACGCGGCCAGGTCGCCTTTTAACGGTTCCTGCATCATAGACGGCATAGGTAACCAGGCCTGAACATATTTCTCAGGTTCCTGCTCAAACACATGCTGACAGCCATCCGAACAGAAGTGATATTTCTCGCCTTCGTATTCTGTTTCGCGGTGCGCCAGTTGCGTTGGATCATCCGGCTCAGTAAACAGACAAGGTAACTGACAGGTCTGACACAGCTTGGGTAAACCAAAGTTATTGTACTCACCACCGTTTTCTTTCTGCGCAATGGCGTATTCCCAGCGCGGCAGGTAGTATTTTTCAAACGTAGTCGGGTATTTTTCTTTCAGCCACTCAATGTCGCTGGCAGTCGGTGTCCAGGAATGGAACGCCGTACCAAATTTCCACTGATACAGGCCCAGCATAATCTGGTGCGAAGTGTGATCGATTGACTTTTCAACGTCGTCCCAGTGCATCGGTGGTTTAATGCCGTAGCGAGCCAGATCGCGGAACAGTGCGTTACCATTTTCCACGCCATAGATATTCCACGCTTCGCGCCATGACATCACGCGTTTAGGCAGCATGTAATCCATCATGGCCGCAACCAGGGTTAACAGGCGGCAACCACGCCAGAACCATTTGTCGATCCATTTCTGCACAATTGGAATATTGTCCGGATCCTGCTCGAGCATAAACTTGATACATTCCAGACCCAGTGTCATATGACGGGCTTCGTCTGACTGTGCCGAGAAACCAAAAGTACAGGTGGCCATATCACCGTTGTAGGCAGCGCCTGACATAAACGGCACGAACAGCAGGTTGGTCAGTACGTACTCGAATGAGAAACCAATGGCGATCAGGAACTCAAATGGCCCTGCCGACATGGCATCGTCAAAGAATGAACGGGCTACTGAGGTGTACCAGATCCGGTCACGCTGATTGGCAAAATCTTTAAAGCCGTTGTAGAACTTGTTGTAGTTCGACATAGCGTGAACCTGGGTTTGTGCATGGCGGATTTCGTCAATCGACTGCATCTGACAAGCCACCTGTGGACCGACGCCGGCAAACTCACGTCCAACCCGGGCAAAACCACGGTGAGACGCATATTCACCCGGACTAATGCTCTGCAGGAACAACTTGATTGCGGTTAAGTACCGCGCATCCGTCACATTCAGATGGCCGTTGTTTTGCGCGTGGGCATCGATGATTGCATAATATTTACGCTCTTTTTCGGCCTGATACTTCCAGTACGCATCCATGGTCAGGCGGAACGGATCTTCCCACTTGGACCAGTCGTGAACCTTAATGCCTTCGTAATCCACATAAGGGTAGATTTCTTTTTCGTCGCGATAGCTTGGCTCCCAGGCCAGATCGCGGGTCATTAAGCGATACTTCTCTTTTACGTTAAGTTTCTTCGGGGTCTTTTTAATATCCACGATAGTCTCCTAGCTGTTCCAGGTGAGTGTCAGAGCGTCTTCGTCTTCATCGACGTTGCCGCTGAGCGTGATTAAGTTAATGTTGAGTTCCTGCATATCGAACTCACGGCCAATTTCTTCTTCAATGGTTTCGCGACGCACCACCAGGTGGCCTTCGGCCTGTACCTTCACCATAGCTGGCTCGTGTACCACTTCGGCATCCGGGTTATCCTGCTCAATGGCTTCCACAATCGAGCGGGTCTCTTCATTGGCCTGTAAAATGATAAATACTCTAGACATGATGCTTCCTACTTAAACAAACCGGCTTTTTTAGCGCGCTGTAATAATTCGTCGTGAGCTTCACTAACCAGTTCGTCGGCCTGATTACCTGCAACCGCTAACCCTGCCACTGGCAGCAATACCGAGGTAAAGTGATTAGCGGCGCTGTCGATCCACTCTTCCAGAACCGCTTTGTTCTCTGCAGATTCAGACGCCATAGTTTTGATCACCGAGTCCACCCACCGTTTGGACTCCAGATACCAGTTAGTCATGAACTGGGTAAGGATTGAAATGCCTGAACCACCCTGCTCAACCAGGTTCTGGTCGACAATGCGCTGATACACCAGCGGATAAAGCAGGCCATCCAGCACAAAGTTTTGTTTAATGAATACTTCCACCGGATCGCGCACACACATCAGATCTTCCAGTGAGCGGCGCAGCGGTTGCCAGGCATCGCTGTCCATCCAGTCCTGCTTTGCTGCTTCGAGGGATTCCACATCTCCAATCATCAGGCCAAGACGAGACAGGTACTGGGCAATGCCTAAATTATCCATCGCGTGATAAACACAGGGCTGGGTAAACACCGTGCCATAACCGTAGCCGCAAACCAGGGTGTTATTCATGTTGGCCGCGTAATTGGCATGGCGCAACGGAATGAGTAGGTCCTGCGCCACAGCCAGAACCGGGTCCGGCATGCCTTCAATCAGGTTCAGCGACTCAACCGTCTTGAAATTAGACTCCATGGTCTCCTGTTGCTTGGCACGATTCAGCGTGTAGGTGCTGTAATAGAACTGACGGGGATCTTTTAAGTCATACCAGTCGTTCATGCGAATTTTGCTTAAATTCGGATCGTAAAGCTCCTGCTCTGGCGCCCAGGTCGGGCGATAATGCAGATTCTCTTCGGCCTGCAGGTCATAGCTGGCTTCCTGATACCGCGATGGGATTTTCTTATCGCCAAAGCGCTTCTTTAAATGGCTAAAGGTCTGATTTTTCTGTTCAATATTGACCGTTTGTACATCGATTTGCATAATTCTTTCCTCTAAACTTGCCTATCTACTCGTCACGAAAGTGGTGGGTAGCGTCGTGGAGACTCCACTGGAATGCATTCTTTTCTTCATCGTCGGAGGGAGCCGCTTCCTCATCGAGGAATGTCACCTTTTGTTCTTCACAAAACTTTTCAAAGTCCTGCTGTTTAAGCACCATTTCCAGTGCCACCTCCGGCTGGCCTACACTAAACTCAAACTCCACAAATCCGTCGTCTCGTTTGCCTGTCACACGCACGTAATGTAACGAGGTGTCGAACTGCTCTTTCGGGGCCGCAATACTGTCGTTCATGATTTGTCCTTCCAGGTTTGCCGTTAGCTCACTATCGTCAGGAAGCTCTCGTGCAGCTTACGCTGCGGGTAATCGAGCCCCTGCGCGAAGTTATCCCAGGTCCAGGTAATGGTTTCGTAATCAGGGTAAGGGTGATAACCGCCCATAAACGTTTCAAAACGGTTGCCGGAAGGATCCCAGGCATAAATAGTACAGCCGCGGGTAATACCGTGGCGCGTTGGGCCAATATCCACGGCCACTTCGTTCATCGACATAATGTCACCGGCCCGCAGCACACGCTCCCAGCTATCCATTAAAAACGAGGTGTGATGCAGTTTGCCCGGCTCGGGATACTCCACAAAGGCAATGTCGTGCACTTTGTGCGAGCAGGACAGCCAGATACCCGCTTCGGTTTCGTTGTCTTCGGCAAGCACGCGCTCAACCAGGAAAAAGCCGAGGACGTCTTCAAAAATCGCTTTCACTTTGGCGATGTCTGGTCCGTACAGCAGCATGTGGTCCAGACGCACCGGCGCGATACCATGCTCACTCTGGGTATACCAGGGCGCCGGGTTGGTCAGGCCCATCCCGTTGCCTACTTTGGTTTTCTCAGCATAGAGTTCAAACTCGTGGCCGGAAGGCAGGGTGAAGCGCACGCGCTCGCCGGTTTCCAGCAAGTCACCGGCTTCAAGACGGCGGGTTTCAACGCCATAGGCGTTTAAGCCTTTCTCAAGTTTATCGAGGGTGGCTGTATCAAGCACTTTAAAGCCGACAAAATCGACACCCGCCTGCTCGGCTTCACGAATGATGTAGCTGCTGTGATCCTGTTCATCCCAACACTTAAAATAAACCCGCCCCATGTCGTCACGACCGGTCTCGACCAGCCCCATGACATCACCGTAAAACTTAACGGCTTCATCTAAGTCCAATACCCGTACAGCTACATGTCCTGGACGTAATACACCTGTCATCGCCATAATCTGTTCTCCACTATGAGCTTCTAAGCGCCCTTGAGCGCAACAATCCATTAACTTAATACAGGTATCATGCCAACATTTTATCTTATTGTTTTAATTGATATTTATATATTTCATGTAAATTTTTAGCGATTTTAATTAACGTTTGCATAACGCATTTGTTAGTTTGATGTTGTGCCCTTACAATTTTGTAAGGTTGGTAATGCGGGGTGACGAATAACCAGAATGCCATTGGCATGTCTCAGTATGAGGAATGCTACGGATAGCGAGACTGAAATGAATCACGGAGAGGTTTGTTGCTATATTCCCAACTATGTCGTCGGCGACTCCAACAAAACGGTATAAACAATTTCCTTTGTTAACCGCTAGCAATACAGGCAAAAACCTATCTTAAATGATCACTACCTACTGAAGCAGGTTGATACTTATTGAGCCTTCTCCCCAGCTTAGCCAATTTCTTGGCTAAGCTGGAAGGCGACCAAACCCAAACGGAGAAGACTCAATGCAATTTTATACTAACTTACATCCTTTTTACTGCGGAATCGATCTTCATGCGCGAATGCTCTACGTTTGCATCCTCGATGAGCGTGGCGACATTCTGGTTCACAAGAAGATTAAAGACTCGCCTGAACAGCTTTTAACACTGCTTTCTCCCTATCTGGGGAATATCATAGTCGGTGCCGAATGTATGCATTGCTGGTATTGGCTCAGTGATTTTTGCGAACAGCACAACATCGACTTTATTCTTGGCCACGCCTTGTACATGAAAGCTATTCATGGCGGCAAAACCAAAAATGATAAAATTGACGCGTATAAAATTGCCAAGCTTATGCGGGGCGGCAATTTCCCTCTGGCTTATGTTTATCCGAAGGAAAAACGGGCTATCCGGGACTTATTACGAAGACGAACCCATGCCATGCGCCACAGTGCTGAATTAAAAGCCTTTGTTAAGAATGCGCTTGCCCAGTACAACCTGCCTCTTCCCGAAAAATCAGATTTAAGTTACACCACGGGCCGGGATGCTATGCGCGGCTATTTTCCTGACCCACTGGTACAACGCAGTGTGGATATGAATCTGCGTCTGATTGAAATTTATGACCATGAAGTTAGCAGTATCGAATGTTATGTAGAGAAGATAACTAAAAATGACAACGGCCGTGACTATCATCTGCTACGTTCATTGCCGGGTGTCGGACGGGTTTTGGCTCTGACAATTCTTTACGAGATTGGCAATATCCAACGCTTTGAGAGTGTTCAGAAGTTCGCCTCCTATTCACGGCTGGTCAAATGCAAAGCGGAATCAGCAGGCAAAACATACGGTACTCAGGGCAATAAAATCGGTAATGCACATCTTAAGTGGGCATTCTCGGAAGCAGCGGTGTTGTTCTTGAAAGGCAACCCACGTGCACAAGCATATCTCGCTAAGTTACAAAAGCGCATGAGTAAAGCAAAAGCACTCTCGGCCCTGGCCCATAAACTCGGGCGATGCATGTATTATATGTTGAAGAATAAAACGGTGTTCGACAGTGAACGCTTTTTAGCAGGGTAAGTCGCGCAGGCAGATGAGCTGAAAATCTAACTGGTCGAATGGCGAGTATCATGTTTATCACTTATTTAGGCATGTGAACCTGCAATGTGATGAACTATACCGGTGTCCACAGCCACCACGCTTTGATTAGACATCTGCCTGTTGCGCAACAATACCCTGTGCTAAATCGCTTGCACCTGCACTGAGCCTTCCACTAACTGGCGAGAATAATCAGCCATTACGTTTTGAATAGTGCCAGCATCAGGTTAACCGATGAATGTCTAGTGCCCCTGCGCCCGCCACGGATTGCCCGGCAGCAGGCAGCGATGAGATCGCACTAAGAGAGCCTCTATATGTGTTTGCCGCAGGCGAAGCCTGACGATGACCATGACAGATGAAGTTAAGAGGTTTAGCACAGGGACTTGAACTGGCTGCTGACGCAGCCAGAGAATTGTTATTACCTATTGACGGGAGTTGGGCTCATATG